>NZ_JBFRGG010000003.1:0-733149 GCF_052115225.1 Mesorhizobium sp. 2RAF45
TGCAGACTGCCGGAAAGGAGAAAATGGTCATCCGCATTGCGCTCGCCCGCAAGCTGCTCGTCATTCTCAATGCAAAAGCACGCGACGCGCGTAACGAATTCGCAAATGCAACTTGACACCTCAGATAGTCGCTCATCCGTCTCGGCGCTACGCGCCGATCCACCTTCTCCCACAAGGGGAGAAGAGAAAACAGGCATTGCCATTGCCATTTTGTTCCGCTGTATGATTCTGCTTGCTTAGAACGGACTGATTCGATGCGCGAGATCATCTTCGATACGGAAACCACCGGCCTTGATTCGCGCGACGACCGCGTGATCGAGCTGGGCGGCGTCGAACTGGTCAACCGTTTCCCGACCGGCAGGACGTTCCACTACTATATCAACCCGCAGGGCCGGGCGATCCATGAGGAGGCGCAGGCCGTGCACGGCATCAGCGCGGCCGATCTCGCGGGCAAGCCGACCTTTGCCGACATCGCCGAGGAATGGCTGACCTTCACCGACGGCGCCAAGCTGGTCGCGCACAACGCCACGTTCGACATCGGCTTCCTCAATGTCGAATTCGGCCGGCTCGGCCATCCCGTCGTCGACCCAGGCCGTGTCGTCGACACGCTGGCGCTGGCGCGCCGCAAGCACCCGATGGGCCCCAATTCGCTCGATGCGCTCTGCCGGCGCTACGGCATCGACAACACGAAGCGCACCAAGCACGGCGCGCTGCTCGATTCCGAATTGCTCGCCGAGGTCTACATCGAACTGATCGGCGGCAAGCAGGCGGCGCTCATCCTCGACAGCGCCACCGCGCCGGCGCAGGGCGAGAATGTCCGCCACATCGAGATCATCGTCGCCGAGCGCCCGAGGCCGCTGCCGGCGCGCCTGACCGATGCCGAGCGCGCGGCGCATGCCGCCATGGTCGCGACACTCGGCGAAAAGGCGCTCTGGCTGAAAGCCAATTCCTCCGAAAAGAGCGTTGCGGCGTCGTAGGACAAACACTCAATACGGCCACTCGCTCCGCCCCAGCGATGCAATCGCCGCGATGATGCGCGCGAACGCCTCCGCCGCGGCCGGCACCGTGGTGCGGGCGCGCAGGAAACTGTGCACCAGGCGCTTCTCTTCATGCCACCATGCCTTGCCGCCGGCCGCAACGATGCGGTCGCGGTAGGTTTCGCCATCGGACGATAGCGGGTCGCACTCGGCCGTGATGATCACCGTCGGCGGCAGGCCCGAAAAATCGTTGTCGCGCAACGGCGAGAAGGTCGGGTCGTCGGGCGATTGCCGCTTGGCCGAGCGGACGTTGCGATAGAAGGCGATGTCGCCGACGGACAGCAGTGGCGCCTCGGCATGCTCGACATAGGAGCTGGCTGCCTCATCGCCGCCGAGGCCGGGATAGATCAGCACCTGGCCGATCGCGGCTCTGATATGCTGGCGCGTCGCCTGCGCCACGGCCGCCGCCAGATTGCCGCCGGCGCTCTCGCCGCACAGCACCAGCGGCAGGCCCGACGTCGCCGCCCATGCGAAGGCGGCCATCGCATCGTCGAAGGCGGCGGGGTGCACATGCTCGGGCGCCAGCCCGTAGTCGACCGACACCACGTCGAAGCCGGTGCCGGCGCAGATCTCGGCACAGATGTCGTCATGGCTGTCGAGCCCGCCGAGGATGAAGCCGCCGCCATGGAAATAGAGCACCATGGCCCGCGCTGCCTTGCCGGCGGGCTGGTAGTGGCGGATCGGGATGCTGTGGCCCGAAGCGGCGACCAGGCCATCGCTGGCCTTGACCCCCGGCGGACGGCCCTGATGGAAAGCCCGGCACATCCTGTCATAGACCGCGCGCTGCTTGTCGATCGGCAGGCCGATCACCTCGGGCGGGTACCAGGCGTTGACGCTGTCGATATAGGCCCACAGCGCCGGGTCGAGCCGTGTTTCATATTTGCCGCGGTGTCGGTCTGCCGTCATAGATCGGCGTAGAGCGCCGCCGCATTGTCGAAGGTGAAGCGCAGCGGCACCGACCCCTCGACCTGCCAGGCGGTGACGGTCTCGCCGGCCAGCAGCCGGCAGGCGCCGTCCGTGTCGGTGACCGCGCCGCCATAGAGCCGGTTGGCGAGGTTGAGGATGCCGGTCTGGTGCATGGCCGCGCTGCCGCTGCCGCAGGCATCCTTGACCAGCAGCACGCGAAATCCCTTCGCCACGGCGTCCTTTACGGTGGCGTCGATACAGGCTTCGGTCCAGACGCCGGCGACCACAAGCCATTCGATGCCGCAGGCCTTGAGCCGATCGGCCGCCGGACCGCTGCGCAACGCGCTGGCCTCGGCCTTGATCAGCAGCGCCTCGTCCCTGGCCGGCGCTACCTCACGGCAGATCTCGGTCAGCGGATCGCTCTTGTCTGAGAAGGCCGACTTGCCGTCGGCACCGAGCGGATGAAAGGGCCGGTCCTGCTTGTCGAGATCGACGATATAGGCCCAGTGCTGGAGCGGCACGTGATTGGCGCGCGCCGCTTCTTGCAGCCGCTGGACATTGGCGAGGATGCCGGCAAAGCCCTCGACGAGGTAGCGCTTGTCCTGCCGGTGCTCTTCCTGCAGGTCTATGAACACGGCGGCCACCGTGCCGCGCTTGATGGAGATGGGAGCCTTCACGCCAAAAACTCGTCCTCATAGGGAAAGCGCGACAGAAGCTCCGTGCCCGTCTCGGTGATCAGGATCTCGTCCTCCAGCTTGACGCCCTCGCGGCCGCCCTTTTCGCCAATATAGCTTTCCACGCTCACCACCATGCCTGGCACGATATGGCCGTCGCGGCCATAGGTCTCGTAATCCATGGCATGCGCGATGAACGGTGTCTCGCCATGCATGCCGACGCCATGCATCACCGAAGTATAGCGTTGGTCGACGAAGCGGTCCGGGATCTTCCACGCCTTCTCGGCGATTTCGCGAAACGCCATGCCGGGTTTGACGATCGAGATGTTGTGCTGAACCTGGTCGTGCGCCATGCGGTAGAGCGACTTCTGGTAATCGGTCGGCTTGCCCGGCCCGCAGCGGAAGGTGCGCGAGAAATCCGAATAATAGCCGTAGCAGCCGATCGTGTCGGTATCGAGCGCGAGCAGCTCGCCCGGCCGGATCTTGCGGCCGCTCGCCTCGTTGAACCAGGGATTGGTGCGCTGGCCTGAGGTCAACAGCCGCGTCTCGATGAACTCGCCGCCCTGGCGGATGACCTCGCCATACATGATGGCGAACAAATCGTTTTCGGAAACGCCGGGCTTGATCGCCTCACGCACTGCATAGACGGCGGCCTCGGCGCCGGCCATCGACACTTGCAGGCATTTGACCTCCTCTGGGGTCTTCACCGCGCGCACTGCCAGGATCTCGCCCTGGCAATCCTTGACCTCGCAGCCGCGCTTTTCCAGGGCGAGCGCCTGCAGATGACTGCAGCGGTCGAGCCCGAGCTTCATCGAACCCCCGCCATGCTTCTTCAGGAGTTCGGCGATCTCGTCGGCGAAGGGGCCGGCGGTTTCGTCGTCGCGGCCCGAAACCGACGACCACACCAGCTTGGACGGACGCGCCTCGTCGATCGTGTCGAGCACCATCGAGACATGGTAGCTCTGCGGGTACTCGAACAGCACGATCGGCCCTTGGGTCGGGATAAAGAAGTAACGGGTCGAATTGCGCAGGAAGTAGCCGAACATGTTGCGCGAGCCGGTGGCGTAGCGCTGGTTGTACGGGTCGAACAGCACCACCCCGCCATAGCCGGCGTCGCGCATCCAGCCCCTCAATTTGGCCAGCCGGCCCTTGCGCAAGGCATCGGCGTCGATGAAGGATGGCTCGGTGTCAGACAGCCACATGCCGCCGGCCGGATCAGCCGCCGCCGGGTGGCGCATGCGGTCCTTGAAGTCGACGTCCTCGGTGCTGTCGGGGTCGAATACGACGATGCTCATGGGGTTCGGCCTTGGGTCGGTTGCGAGCCCAGACCATGGCGCAGGAGTGGCGGAGGCATTGTGCGGAAAACCGTATATGTTGTGCGGGATGCCGCTACACCCTAGACCCAGTGCCCATCAACCGAGCGATCGACTTCGATCTTTTGCTGACGGCCATCACCGAGTGATAGAAATGCTCTAGAGGCCGCAGTGGCTCCCCCAAGGGCTAGCGACTGAACTACTGCCAATCGCCCATTGCGGGCCATGCGTCATTCGCGGATATTGTTTGCATGTGAATTGGCCGGACGGAGCTATGAAGCCGCGATTGGCACCGATGGGAAGAGTGCTGTGCAAACCTTCAGCGAAAGAATGATCGGCAAATCGATCCGCTCCGTTGAGAGGAGCGAGCCGGGGTTCGGGATCAGCGTTCTTTTCTCCGACGGCACTGGGCTTACCGTCTATACAGAAGTGTCGCTGCACATGCGTGACAATGCAGGCGGTTCGTATATCGAACGCGTTACATCCACCGATGAAAGGATTACGCTCCACTTGGGTGGGGATGACTTCGTCGCGATTTCGATCGACCGCCAAAAACACGACGCCGTCGAGTTGTTCGTCTACCAAGACACAGACGGTACCTTTATCGTCGAGAACTAAGCGCATCCCTCTCCGCCCCGTTGGCTACAAGCAGAGGGTTGAGTTCTGACTCTAGTGCCGTCGCGCCAGCTTCGGCGGATGGCCATGCTCCTCGCGAAAAGCCCGGGCAAAGCTCGACATCGAGGCAAAGCCGCAGGCGAGCGCCACGTCGCGCACGGCGAGCGTCGAATGCGCCAAGAGGTCGGCGGCGCGCTTGAGCCTGAGCCGCCGGTAGTAGCCATTGGGCGAGATGGCGAGTTCGGAGCGAAAGCTGCGCTCGAGCTTGTCGGAGGAGACGCCGAGCCGCGCCGTCAGCTCCGCCATGCCGAGCCGTTCCTCGACCGCGTCTTCCATGATGGCGATGGCCGACAGCACCAGCTCGTTCTGCACGCCGGTGCGCAGTCTCAGCGGCATCAGCTTGCGGTCGACGCTGGAGCGCAGCTGGCTGTGCACGAACCATTCGGCGACGCCGGCGGCAAGCTCGGCGCCATAGTCGCGGGTGATGATCTCCAGCATCATGTCGAGACTACCGACGCCGCCGGCCGAGGTGAAGCGCTTGCGGTCGATGACATAGAGATCGCGGCGCAGCTCGATGTTGGGGAACGCCTCGGTGAAGGCGGCCTGGCTGGTCCAGTGCAAGGTGCAGGCATGGCCGTCGAGCAGGCCGGCGCGCGCCAGGAAGAACGCCGCATCCGCCACCGCGCCGATATGCGCGCCATTGCGCAGGCTGCGGCGGATCCAGCTTGCCGCGTCCTCGGCGACGAGATGGTCGGCATCGCCGCCCGAGCAGACGACGATGCGGTCGACCTTCGGCGCATCCTCGGCGTAGAACCCCGGCTGGATGACGACGCCGTTCGAGGCCTCGACCGCCCCTTTCGTGCCGCCGACGATGATCCAGCGATAGCATTGCCGCTTCGCCAGAACATTGGCGGCGCGCAGCGGCTCGATGACGGAACTGAACGCCATCATCGGAAAGCCAGGAAACACCAGCACCGCGAAGGTCAGGGGTTCGGTGGGTTTTTCGGGTTCGCGCGGGTTGTTCATGGCGTCGTTTGCCTCCGGCTGGGCCAACCTACCGATAGTACCTGCTGGAGCCGCACAAGTGCACTCAGCTATCTAGCGGCCGACGTAGGACGAGGATAGCGTCGGCGTTCGTTGAAGTACGACTCGTAAAAGAGAGGGACGATCGGCACCTGTCCTGCGAGAGCCATTTGTTGCATAACACCGCACTTTAGCCGCTACTACCACAAGGGAGACGACATAGTGGGTTCAATAGGCAGCAAAGATGAAGATGACGATCCGCTATTCGAGGAATTGGATGACGCAGAAGAAGCTGATGCCGATTTCAATGTGATTTCATTTAAGACGGTGGATGAGATCGAGAAATCAATCGTCGACTCGCCATTCAGAGCCATATATCAAACAAATAATTTTCTATTGCCACAGATAAAAGACGTCGTCGACGAATCGAAAACCGTAAACTTGAGGCCAGAATACCAGAGGCGATCAAGATGGACGAATAAACAGAAGTCATTGCTGATTGAATCGTTTTTGCTAAACATACCTGTCCCGCCAATCTTTCTATTTGAAGGTGATTTTGCACGATATGAGGTAATGGATGGCCAGCAAAGGCTTCTCGCGATTCGCGAGTTCTTTGCCAATCAGTTCAAATTGTCGTCGTTAGGCGTTCTGGCGCCATTAGTGGGCCGCACCTATGCGACTCTCCCACCTCGCACGAAACGTACACTCGAGAGGGCCTCGCTTTCCGCCATTGTGCTTTTGAAAGAATCTCGCGCCTCATTGAGGGACGCCAACACAAATCGTGTGCTTGAATTAAAGAAATTTGTTTTCGAGCGACTTAATACAGGCGGAAAAAAGCTCAACGCCCAAGAGATTCGCAATGCGGTCTATTCTGGTGTATTCAATGATACCATCATCAGTTTGACAAGAACTCCGGCCTTTACCAACATTTGGGGAATCCCCCCTTACAGCGCGGAATACACCGAGGCAGACTATGAGAGTCCTGAGAGAAAGAAAAATGCTCTCTACCAGACCATGGGCGATTGCCAGATTGTTCTTAGATACTTTGCTCTTCAGAACGGCAAGGGCATCAAGGGATCAATGCGTTCTATCCTCGATAAATGCATGGAGGCCAACCTAGACATGACTTCCGCGCAAGGGAGCATAATTTCTAAGCAATTTTCCGAAAGACTGATCTTCGCTGACGCACTTTTCGATGGAGCGCCTTTCCGCCTATCGCCCGGCGACACGGAACGACGATCGGAGAGTATGTACGATGCGGTAATGATCGCGATTGACCGACTCTGGGCAAAGCGAAATGACCTTGCCGCTGCAAAACAAGCGATTCAAGCTGCGTATTGGGCTGCATTGGATAGCCCGGAGAAGATTGAGCAGTTTACAGGACGCGCCAACACGGCAGCCGACATCCGAGCGAGAATATCTGCCATGGAGCAGCTTTTTAAGGCTTGCATCCAAAATGCCTGATTTCAAAGTTGCCGACTCCGAATTCGACAGGCAGGCGTCTATCCTCGAGATTTTAGTCAAGACGATTGACGTGTCGTCGCTCCAAGACGCCCTTGCTCCGACTCTTGTGGCTGGTGCCGCTTTACCTCTGGTTCCAGCGGGCGGGAAAAATACTATGGCCGCCGCAGCTATTGTATTATTAGCTGCACATTTTGAAGAGTATGTTCGGCAACAGGTGGAGGAGTATGCCAAGAGTGTGATCGTCGAATATGCGTTTCTGAAGAGTGAATTCAAGGATAAGTTAGTAGATACCTACTGGAGATCCGGCTCGGGAAAATTGTCACGAATCAAACCAAAAGGTTTTCCCGGATGGGCCGGTTTGGCAGAGCCCGTTCTACACGCGTTAATCGATTACCCGATCGGCACCAACATGCTGTCGTTCCAAGCAAAACTGGTGTCTGAGCACGAAAACAATATGAGATTCGATACTATGGCAGAGCTTTGCGGCAGAGTGGGTATAACAAAGCTTGGAGAACTGATGCATAAGTCCAAACCGCTTCGAGATGCTCTGAATACTCCATCGAAGGATCAGTTCAATATAACCCTTCAGCGGCGCGTATCCGAGTTTTACGAACTCCGGAACGGAATCGTACATTCGATCTCTCAGAATGCTGGTGTAGGCTCAACAGTTTTCAATCAGTGGGCGGTCTTCTTTCGGCACCTTACAACTGCTTTTTCCGGCGCGTTGGATGATGCATTTCAGAAGTTTAACAAGGAAATCGAGAAGGCGAAGCACGACGCGGCAGCGTCCGCGGTGGCAGGTTAGACGCTTGCTGCTCCAAGCTGATAGTCCCCACTAGCAACGGGTTGAGCAACGATCGGATGCGCAGCGAAACCCACCCTCCCCTATCCCCCCAGCGCCTGCTCCAGATCGGCGATCAGGTCATCGCCATCCTCGATCCCCGCCGACAGCCTCACCAGCGAATCCGAAATGCCGATCTCGTCGCGCTTCTCGGCGGGAATGGACCCATGCGTCATCAGCGCCGGATGCTCGATCAGGCTCTCCACGCCGCCGAGGCTTTCGGCCAGCGTGAACAACTGCGTGCGTTCGAGGAAGCGTTTGGTTCCGGCGAGATCGCGGTCGAGCACAGCTGATATCATGCCGCCGAAAGCATGCATCTGCTGGACGGCGATGGAATGCTGCGGGTGGCTGGCGAGGCCTGGATAGATCACGCGGCGCACATCTTTTCGCGCTTCCAGCCACTGCGCGATCTTTAGCCCGTTGTCGGAATGGCGCTCCATCCGGAGCGCCAGCGTCTTCAGGCCGCGCAGCGCGAGGAAACTGTCGAACGGGCCCGATATGGCGCCGACGGCGTTCTGCAGGAATTTCAGCTGGGCCGCCATTTCCTTGTTGTCGCCGACGACAGCGACGCCGCCGACCATGTCGGAATGGCCGTTGAGATACTTTGTCGTTGAGTGCACGACGATATCGATGCCCAGTTCCAGCGGCCGCTGGATATAGGGGCTGCAGAACGTGTTGTCGGCGACAGTGAGGACGCTCTTGCGCTTGGCCAGCGCGGCGACACCTTCGAGATCGACGATGCGCAGCAGCGGGTTGGTCGGCGTCTCGACCCACAGCAGCTTCGTCTCCGGGCGGATCGCCGCCTCCACGGCGGCAAGGTCGGTGAAGTCGACGAAAGAGACCTGCAGACCCGCCGAGCGCTTGCGCACCCGCTCCATCAGTCGGAAGGACCCGCCATAGATGTCGTCGGTGGCGACGATATGGGCGCCGCTGTCGAGCAGCTCCAGCACCGTCGAGATCGCCGCCAGGCCGGAGGCGAAAGCGAAGGCGGCCGTTCCGCTTTCAAGATCGGCCACCGCGCGCTCGAAGGCAAAGCGCGTCGGGTTCTGGCTGCGGGCGTACTCGAACCCCTTGTGCACGCCGGGCGACTGCTGGCCGTAGGTCGAGGTCGCGTAGATCGGCACCATCACCGCGCCGGTCAGCGGGTCGTGGCTCTGGCCGCCATGGATGGTGCGCGTGGAGAAGGCCAGGCGGTTCTTGCCCGATGGTGGTGGTGTGTGGCTGGTCATCGTGCGCGCCTCAAATGGTTGATCAGGTCGATGCGGGTGATCAGGCCGACGAACTCGTCGCCGTCGAAGATGATGGCGACCTCGTTGCGGTCGAACACCGGCAGCAGTGCATCCAGCGTCTGGCTGGCCTGCAGCGTGTGCAGATTGGAGGTCATCGCCGTGCGCACGGGCCCGTTGAAGCGCTCCCAGCGGCCGTCATAGGGGCCGTCGACTTTCGCCAGAATATCGCTCTCGTCGACGATGCCGATCAGCTTGCCATCTTCCAGAACCGGCAGCTGCGAGACATCGGAGCGGCGCATGCGGCCATAGGCGTTGAGCAGGCTTTCGTCCGGGCCGACATAGACCGTGTCGCCGGTGCGGTGCGAGCGCATCACGAGGTCGCGCAGATCGCCATGCTGCTCGTGCTCGGCCAGCCCTTGCTCGGCCAGCCAGAAATCGTCGAACACCTTCGACAGGTATTTGTTGCCGCTGTCGCAGACGAAGGTGACGACGCGCTTGGGCACCGTCTGCTCGCGGCAATAGCGCAAGGCGGCCGACAAAAGCGTGCCCGAGGACGAGCCGGCCAGAATGCCTTCGCGCGATAGGAGATCGCGCACCGCCAGCATGCTTTGCTTGTCTGATATCGAATAGGCTTTCTTCACCAGCGACAGGTCGGCATTGGGCGGTACGAAATCCTCGCCTATGCCCTCCACCGTCCAGCTGCCGGCCTCTTCCATCTTGCCGGTCTTGATCAAGGGCGCCAGCACCGAGCCGACCGGATCGGCCAGCACCATTTCGGTCTTCGGCGACACCTCGGCAAAGTAGCGGCCTAGCCCGGTCAGCGTACCGCCCGAGCCGACGCCGACGACCACCGCGTCGACATCACTGTTAAGCTGCGAGAAGATCTCCGGGCCGGTGGTCGTCTCATGCGCCAGCGGGTTGGCCGGATTGGCGAACTGGTTGGCATAGAAGGCGCCGGGCACCTCCGCCGCGATCTTCTCGGCCATGTCCTGATAATATTCCGGGTGACCCTTGCCGACATCCGAGCGGGTCATGCGCACCTCGGCGCCCAGCGCGCGCAGATGCTGGATCTTTTCACGCGACATCTTGTCGGGCACGACCAGCACGATGCGGTAGCCCTTGGGGATGCCGACCTGGGCAAGGCCGAGGCCGGTATTGCCGGCGGTCGCCTCGACGATGGTGCCGCCCCGCTTGAGCCTGCCCTCACTCTCGGCCGCCGCGATCATCGACAGCGCGATGCGGTCCTTGATCGAGCCGCCGGGATTCTGGCTTTCGAGTTTGATGAACAGCCGGCATTTGCCGGTGTCGAACTTGGTCAGCTCGACCACCGGCGTCTGGCCGATCAGATCGAGAACCGACTTGTAAGGCGGCCGCAGGCGCGAGGATTGGCCATCCGGGCTGCCTGGCGCAGCTTTTCCGTGCTCGCTCATATCGAAGCTCCCTGATCAAGCAACCGGCTCGGGGGCAGAGCGGCAGCGTAGCCTCTTTTCCAGCCGTTTGTCGCGGGAAAGAAGATAGAACGTGCCAATCAGCCGGCCAGACGAGGAATGAAATTCCAAGCGGCAGCTGCTCATCCCCCATGGCACCAAAGCAGGGCTTCTACACGATCGCCGCCTGCCCCTCGATCTCGATCAGGAAATCCGGATTGGCGAGGCCGAGCACGCGTATGCCTGTCACCACCGGCGGCGGCCCGCGATCGCCCCAAAATGCCATCCAGGCGCCGAAGGCCGGCCTGATGTCGGCGTCGCCGACAATGTAGATCGACAGGCGGACGAGGTCTTCCGGCCTGGCGCCGCCGGCATCGAGCACCATCGCCAGATTGGCCAGCGCCTGCGCGGTCTGCGCCGCGATGTCGCCCTTGCCGACGATCTGGCCATTGGCGTCGATGCCGTTCTGGCCGCCGATCAGTATGATGCGGGCCGAGGCCGGCAGCGCCACGCCCTGCGAATAGGCCGGGTTGCTGTGCATGCCCTTCGGGTTCAGCCGCTCGATGGCCATTGTTGTCTCCTCTCCGCTGGATGCCACGCGCCACGAAAGGGCAACCGGCCGGCTCGTTCAATGAACCATCTCGTTCGTTGAAGCCGCCATTTTCGACATGCTAGCCGAACGGGATGCAGGCCGAAACAAGCAGGCCGCGCGATCCTGACATGCCAAGAGGAGACAGCCGATGAAGATCATCGCCTATGACAACTTCAAGCCCGGCGTCACACTCGATGATTTGAAACCCTATCTGCGCGACGAGGTGTCGAATGTCTGGCGGCTGTGGAAGGCCGGCATCGTGCGCGAAAACTATGCCCGCGCCGATCTCGGCGGCGTCATCATCGTCTTCGAGCTCGATAGCGTCGAGGAGACAAGGCGCTATACGGACGACTTCCCGCTGTCGAAGGCCGGGCTGCTCGAGTGGCATTTTCTCGCCTTCGATCCGGCGCCGCTGCCGCTCGAATATCTGTTCGACCCCGGCGTTGACATCGCCCAACCCTGGGACCGGACCGCGGCATGATCCGGTCGAGCGAAGGCATAGAGGTTCCAGCCAACCTGGCCGAATGGTGTGATCCCAGCCGCGTGGCGCTGGTGGTCTACGACATGCAGGTCGGCATCTGCCGCCAGGTCGCCGGCGCGGCCGATATCGTCGAGCGCACAGGTATTGTGCTCGAAGCCGCCCGCTCGGCCGGCATGCGGGTGGCGTTCACGCGCCATCTCTCCTTGCCGCGCAAATGGATGGGCGCCACCCAATTGCGCACCGCCATGGCCTGGCAGCGGCGCGACAGTCCCGACGCGGTAGAGCCATGGTTCCTGCGCGACGCCGAAGCGACGAGAATTGTCCCCGAACTGGCGCCTCGCGCCGACGAAGCCGTGTTCGACAAGCTGACCATGTCGGCCTTCGATTCCACCGCCCTGGGCTTCGCCTTGCGCGATTGCGGCGTGCGCGCCGTCGCCCTTGCCGGCATCGCCATGGAGATCGGCATCGAGCCGAGCGTGCGCCAGGCGACCGACAATGGTTTTACGGCTGTGGTGATCGAAGACGCCTGCGGCTTCGGCAACCAGGAAGCGCGCGACCGCTCGATGGCGACGCTGCGTTTCCTCGGCGAGGCCGTCATCACCGATGTCGCCGGCTTTTGCGGCGCGCTTGCCGATGCGGCGTGAGGGACAAAAGTTGCTAGGCCGCCGCCTCGATATCACTGCGGAAGCGCACACCCTCGGCGCGGCCATGCACGCTGCCCCAGTCGTAGAGCGCCTGGAGCGCTGCGGCCAGATCTTGGCCGCGCTCGGTCAAGGCGTAGCGCGCCTTGCCGTCGGGCGACGTCTCGAGCACCACGAAGCCGATCTCGACGAGATCGGCCAGGCGCTGCGTCAGCATCTTGTCGGACAGCGACGGGATCAGCCGGCGCAGTTCGGAATAGCGCAGCGGCCCTTGCTTGATGCGCGCGATGATCACCGTTTTCCATTTGCCGCCGAGCGCGTCGAGCGCGAACTCGACCGGGCAGCCATAGAGTCTACCGCGTTGTGTCATGGCACCATCGTAGGCAAGGCGCCGCCGCGACGGAAGCGGATTTTGCCCGGCCATGTGGCCAGATTGCCGGGCCCGGCTTTGTCGGCGACAGTTTCATGAGGGAGAGCGAAGATGAGCGTCAGGGATGCCAATCCGGTCAATGCACGCAAGCCGAAACGTGTGGCCATCGTCATCGCCAATCCGGCCATATCGACCACGACAGGATGGCCGGTCGGCTTCTGGTGGAGCGAGTTGAAGCATCCCTGGTTCGCCTTCACCGAGCGCGGCTATGCGGTGGAAATCTTCTCGCCCGAGGGCGGCAGATGCGAGGCCGACGCGCTGAGCGATCCGCGTGATCCCTCGGGTTATTCCGAAACCGATCTCATCTCGCTCGGCTTCCTGTCGAGCCCGAAACTCGCGGCCCTGGTCGAGACCACGCGGCAGGCGGCGGAGATCGATGTCGGCAGCTTTGACGCGATCGTGGTTGCCGGCGGCCAGGCGCCGATGTTCTCTTACGAGAGCGCGACCGACCTGCAACGGACCTTCGTCGCCTTCCATGAGGCCGGCAAGGTGGCCGCCGCACTCTGCCACGGCACCGCCATCCTGCGTTACGCCAGGCGCGCCGATGGGGCGCTGCTCGCCGCCGGCAAGACCGTGACCGGTTTCGCCAATGCCGAGGAGGATTTCGCCGACAAGGCGACGTGGGAGATGGGCGCGCTCGAGCGCGGCAAGCACCTGATGCCCTGGCGCATCGAGGACGAGTTGAAGGCGATCGGCGCCAACTATGTCCAGGCCGGGCTGTGGCGCGGCTTCGCCGTGCGCGACGGTAATCTGATCACCGGCCAGCAGAATTTCTCCGGCGCCGAGACCGCGCGCCTGGTCTGCGAGGCGCTAGGCGGCTGAGCGCCAGCCGGCATTTATCCCAGCAACTGCTTGCTCAGCCGCGCGCACTGGACGCGGATGTCGGGAATGGCGTCGATCTCGAAGAAGGTGCCGCGCGTCAGCGGGCCGACGGCGAGGATCTTGCGCGAGACCGTGCCGTCGCTGGCGATGATCTCGCAATTGGCCGAGACGTCGAGGCCGATGCGCATCGGATCCGGCCGCGCGAGCCCGCGGTCGACCAGGGAGCGCACCACGCTGTTCGACGAGGTCGAAATGTCCCGCACGATGCCCGAGCAATCATAGATACGGGCGACGTCTAAAGTCTCGACAAGCTGGCTGTGGCGCGACTGGATGTCGACGCTGAAAGCCTCGCTTGGCACGATGCCGACGACGCGCCCGGCGACAAGCCGGATGCGGCCGGCCTGCACGGCTTGCGTCACCTTGGCGTAGACTTCCGGCGCCATGCGATGGCGGTGGATGTCCCACCAGGCCTTGGTGTGCTCGACGAACCGGCGCTTGGCCGAAGCCGGCCAGTTCTGCCAGATCTTCTGGTTGAACGGCCTCAGACCATCGACCACGTCGCGCCAGTCGATGCCGGCCTTCTGGTTCTCGCGGATCAGGTCGCGGAACCAGCCGACGAAATAGGAAAGCTGGGTGCCGAGCGGAATGTCGGCGACGTCGAGCTTGATCGGATTGCCCTTGCGGTGCGGCGACGGCAGCAGGCCGCGCCGCGACACCGCGACGATCTCGCCCGTGTGGCCGCGCTGTTCCAGCGCCAGGAACGCATCGACCATGCTGAGGCCGGTGCCCAGCACCATGACGCGGCTTTCGGCGTCGAGCGCGGTGTCGGCCTCCGAGCCCATGCGGATCGCATGGCCTTGCGCCGGCTGTTCGTCATGGCCGGTGGCGAGTATGGCCAGATGGGCGACGACGCTGGTGCCGTTGGCAAGCGCCACCTCGACGCCCGACGCGGTCGGCGTGATCGACAGGCTCTCTTCGTGGATCAGGCGCAGCCGTCCGGTCGGCTGCTCGCGCGCTTCGAGCTCGTCGAGCAGCTCGCCGAGATAGCGGGCATAGAGGCTGCGCGGCGCGTAGAAGGGTGTTTGCGGCGTCTGCTCCTGGTCTACAAGGCCACGTCCCTGCAACCAGCGCCAGAAATTGCCGGGGTCGTCGGCATAGGCGCTCATGCCGGCGGCGCTGACATTCAAGACATGGGCCGACAGCAGCGTCGAATAGGCGATGCCTTGACCGAAATGCGGGCGCTTTTCGATCAGTGTGACGCGCAGATCCGGATTGGGTGATTTCAGGAGATGCGCGGCCATCACGACGCCCGAGGCGCCGCCGCCGACGATGATGATCGAGTTCGCGCGGCCACTCATGCGCGCCTCCGCAGGACGGGAGGCGTCAGGCCTGGACCTTCACTGGTAGCTCGTCGATAGCCCTCGCGACCGTAAGGTCGTCGAGGACGATGTCGCGCATTTCGGCGAGGCTGCGCTGGTCGAGCACCTCGGCGATCGCCTGCCGGACCTCGAGCATCAGATGTCGGACTTGGCATGTCGCCTCGTTGCAGTCTTCACAGCGCTGATATTGCGTGCGGCTGGCGCAGGGAATTGGCGCCAGCGGCCCGTCGAGGACGCGCACGACATGGCCGACCTTGATCTCGTCGGCCGGCCGCGCCAGGCGGTAGCCGCCATCCTTGCCCTTGCGGCTCTGGACGAAACCGGCATTGCGCAGCTCGCCCAGTATGGCGTCGAGAAATTTCTTCGGAATGTTGTTGCCGGTCGCGATGTCGTTGACGAAGGCCAGTTGCCCGGCCGGCATATGCGCGAGGTGGACCAGCGCCTTGAGGCCGTACTTGCCTTTTTTGGTGAGCATTGACCGAACGTTTCTCTGTCATGCGATGGCACGAGGCCATCCGTTGCGAAACGCCTGGCGAGCCTCCCCGCCGCGTCCAAGCATTCATGACACATAAATTCTAGTGACATGATGTACAAGCCGAGAAACGTTGAATTTGCTTCGTTTTCAAGCCGCAATAGCCATTTTGTCAGGCCTTTGTGCCAATAAGAGCACAGAAATGCATCTCGATGGCGAAGAGGCGGCAAATGGTTTCCCGCAGGTCCGCCGTGTCGCGCGCCGACTGATGTGGTGCCTTCAGCCGACGCATGCCGTGAACGATCATGGTGGTGGGGTGCTCGCTCATCGTCGCCTCCAATCCCTCATGTCGATAAGGATACTATACTTACCCTCGAACACGCGGAATGGCTTGTCAATTCCGTGGCTGTTTGCGGTATGGATTTGCGTGGCAAGCGCAAAAGCAAAAATTGTCGTTCGTAGGGGGCGGCGCCGACGGTTGTTGAATAGCCGATCCTTCGTCATCCACGGGCGGAGCAGCCGCGTAGCGGCGTCGCGGAGACCCGAGGATCCATTCCGTGACGTTGGACGAAGGGCGCAACGGAGCAGAATTATGCACCGCAGCGGCGCTCGAAAGTCACGGCACGGATCCTATGGTCTGCGCCGCGTCGCTGCGCTCCTTGCTTCGCCCTCGGATGACGAAGTCTGGCGTTCGCGGGGCACCCTTTCCCGTTCATATGGAGGGGCGATGACGGCAATTGCAGCCGACCTTTCCGTCTCGGCGCCCTCTCTTCGGCGGATTTTTTCCAACAAACCCACCTTCGTTGGAAGGATTTAACTCTACAAGGCCGATAGAATTAGCGGACTATCATAGGGCAATCCGGTTTTCTCTGTTTTCATGGAGCCCTTTGATGTCCACCATTTCGCGACGCATTCTACTTCTGTCGTCGGCTGCCCTCGCCGGCGCCGCCTTTCTCAGCCCGGCTTTGGCCGATGACCTGAAGATCACCATCGGTTACCAGACGGTGGTCGAACCCTCCAAGCTGCCGCAGGCCGATGGCGCCTATGAAAAGGCCACCAAGGCCGCGATCGACTGGCGCAAATTCGATTCCGGCGCCGATGTCATCGCCGCGGTCGCTTCCGGCTCGGTCGATATCGGCTATGTCGGTTCGAGCCCGCTGGCGGCGGCGGCCAGCCGCGAATTGCCGATCCAGACCATCTTCGTCGTCGGCCTGATCGGCCCGTCCGAAGCGCTGGTCGCGCGCAACGGCGCCGGCATCGAGAAGGTCGCCGACCTCGCCGGCAAGAAGGTCGCCGTGCCCTTCGTCTCGACCACGCATTACAGCCTGCTTGCCGCGCTCAAGCACGAGAATGTCGATCCGAAGTCGGTCCAGATCCTCAATCTGCGGCCGCCGGAAATCGCCGCCGCCTTCACCCGCGGCGACATCGATGCGGCCTATGTCTGGGATCCGGCGCTCGGCCAGATCAAGACGACGGGCAAGGTGGTGGTGGATTCCTCGCAGGTCGCCGCCTGGGGAGCGCCGACCTTCGACGCCTGGATCGTGCGCACCGATTTTGCGCAGAAGAACCCGGAAGCCGTGCGCGACTTCGTCAAGGTGACGGGTGCGGCCTATGCCGAGTACCTCGCCAAGCCCGACGCCTGGTCGGTGTCCTCGCCGCAGGCCGGCAAGATCGCCAAGCTCACCGGCGCCAAGCTGGAAGAGGTGCCGGAACTGTTGAAGGGCTATGTCTTCCCGACCTTGAAAGAGCAGGCCTCCGACAAATTCCTCGGCGGCGGCACGGTCAAGGCGGTCGCGGCGGCCTCCGCCTTCCTCAAGGAGCAGGGTAAGGTCGATGCCGTGCTGCCGGACTATTCGAAATATGTGACATCGAAATACGTCACCGAGGCGCTGGCCTCGAACTGAGCGCCTGGCGCCACCTGAACGCGCGCGGATCTCCTTCCCTGACGCCGCGTACCTGCCCCGGAATCGCTGGACGAGGCGCGTTTTCGGGGCAGGCGAGTTTCAATGAACGTCCTGAGAGGCTCCATGCCGCATCTCGTGCTCGACAAGATCTCGATCCACTATGACGGCCAGCCGGCACCTGCCGTCGAGCGTGTGTCGATCGATGTGGCCGGGGATGATTTCGTCGTCCTTGTCGGCCGTTCCGGCTGCGGCAAGACCTCACTGCTCAATGTCGCCGCCGGCCTGGTCACGCCGGCGCGCGGCAATGCCACGATCAACGGCCGGCCGATCACGGCGCCCGGTTCGGATCGCGCCGTGGTGTTCCAGAACGATGCCTTGTTTCCCTGGCTGACCGCGCGCGAAAATGTTGCCTTCGCGCTGCGCCTGCGCGGTGTCCGGCCGGCCGAGCGTGCGCGGCGCGCCGACGAACTTCTGGCGCTGGTCAAGCTCGGTGACGCCGGCGACAAGCGCATCTGGGAGCTGTCCGGCGGCATGCGCCAGCGTGTCGGCCTTGCCCGCGCGCTCGCCGCCGAGCCGCAATTCCTGCTGCTCGACGAGCCGCTCGGCGCGCTCGATGCGCTGACGCGCGAGCGCATGCAGACGACGCTGCTCGATCTCTGGACGGCCAGCCATGCCGGCGTGCTGATGGTCACGCACGGCATAGAGGAGGCGCTGGTGCTCGCCACCCGCATCGTCGTGCTGGCGCCAGGCCCCGGCCGTGTGGTGCGCAGCTTCGAGCCAGGCTTTTCCAGGCGCTACGCCGCGGGCGAGGCCATCCGCGCGATCAAGGCCGACCCGGCCTTCGCCGCGGCGCGCGGCGAACTGAGCGATGCCATCTTCGAGGGAGAAGCGGCATGACCATCTCCTCCTACACCGAGCGCGCCGGCCACAGGACCGAAGAGGCCGACGGCCTATCGGTGCCGTGGTCGCGGCCCAGCCCGAAACGCAAAGGGGTTTCGGCCCGCATGATCAGCGCGGTCACCATACTGCTGGTGCTGGCGGCGTGGGCGCTGTCGGCCCGCCTGCAGCTGGTGTCGCCAGTGTTCCTGCCCTCGCCGGTCGCGGTGTGGAACAAATTCATCGTCGTGGCGCGCGACGGCTTCGTCGACGCCACGCTGCTGCAGCACATTGTCGCCAGCCTGGGCCGCGTGTTTGCAGCACTCGTCGCGGCCATCCTAGTCGGCGTGCCGGTCGGTCTTGCCATCGGCATCAGCACGGTCGGGCGCGGCATTTTCGATCCACTGCTGGAATTCCTGCGGCCGATCCCGCCGCTGGCCTATCTGCCGCTGGTCATCATCTGGTTCGGCATCGGCGAGCCATCGAAGATCCTGGTGATCGCCATCGCCATGCTGGCGCCGGTGGCGCTGTCGACCGCATCGGGTGTTCGCGGCGTCTCGCAGGAGCGCATCGACGCGGCGCGCTCGCTCGGCGCGACCACGCGCCAGGTGGTCCGCCACGTCATCCTGCCGAGCGCCCTGCCCTCGATCCTGACCGGGCTGCGCATCGCGCTCGGCGCCGGCTGGTCGACACTGGTGGCGGCCGAGCTGGTGGCGGCGACGCGCGGGCTTGGCTTCATGATCCAGTCGGCGGCGCAGTTCCTGGTCACCGACGTGGTGATCATGGGCATTCTGGTGATCGCGGCCATCGCCTTCGTGCTCGAATTCACCATCCGCCGGATCGAGCGCGCGCTCGTCCCGTGGGCGGGACGGGAATGATCAACCGCAAGCGCAGGAGAGTGACGATGACCCATTCCACCGCCGTGCTGTTCGCCCATTTCGGCGCCTGGCTGCTCGGCCTTGCCTCCGACGACAAGGCGGCGAGCCAGGAGCGCTCGCCGGCGTCGGTCCAATTCCCAACCGGCCGCGACCGCCTGCCGCCGCGCGACGAAAGTTTTTACTGGGCCTGGCAGTATTGGTCGCAGTGAGAGCTCCAGGGAGCTTCGCTCCCTGTATCGCTCCAACTCTTTGTTTTGAAGCAATTCCGGACGGAAAACCGCTCACACTTTTCCTGGAATTGCCCCAGGACGACGACTTTAGCACTGCGTCAGTTCCGCAGCCTGTAGCCGGTCTTGAAGATCCAGGCGACGATGGCGATGCAGACGGCCAGGAAGACCAGCGTCATGCCGAGGCTGACGCCGACCGAGACGTCGGCCTTGCCGTAAAAGCTCCAGCGGAAACCGCTGATCAGGTACACGACCGGGTTGAACAGCGTGATCGTCTTCCAGATGCCGGGCAGCATGTGGATCGAATAGAAGCTGCCGCCGAGGAAGGTCAGCGGCGTGACGATCAGCAGCGGCACAAGCTGCAGCTGCTCGAAACTTTTCGCCCAGATGCCGATGATGAAGCCGAACAGGCTGAAGGTCACCGCCGTCAGCACCAGGAAGGCGATCATCCAGAAGGGATGTTCGATCTGCAGCGGCACGAACAGCGAGGCGGTGGCCAGGATGATCAGGCCGAGGATGATCGACTTGGTCGCCGCGCCGCCGACATAGGCGATGACGATCTCCAGATAGGAGACCGGCGCCGACAAAAGCTCGTAGATCGAGCCGACGAATTTCGGAAAATAGATGGCGAAGGAGGCGTTGGAGATCGACTGCGTCAAGAGCGACAGCATGATCAGCCCGGGCACGATGAAGGCGCCGTAGCTGATGCCGTCGATCTCGGTGATGCGCGAGCCGATGGCCGAGCCGAAGACGACGAAGTACAGCGATGTCGAGATGACCGGCGAGATGATGCTCTGCAGCACGGTGCGGAAGGCACGCGCCATCTCGACCCGGTAGATCGCCCAGACTGCGCGCAGGTTCATGGCTCTCTCCTCACCAGATTGACGAAGATCTCCTCGAGCGAGCTGTTTTGCGTGTCGATGTCGCGGAACTGGATGCCTGATGCCTCGAGGTCGCGGATCAGTGAGGCGACGCCCGGCCGCTCGGCTTGGTTGTCATAGGTGTAGGTCAATTGCCCGCCATCCGGCGACAGCTCCAGCGCATAGCGCGAGAAGGTTTCCGGGATCGCCGTCAGCGGATTGCGCAGCTCCAGCACCAGCCGCTTGCGGCCGAGCTTGTGCATCAGCTCGGCCTTGTTCTCGACCAGGATGATTTCGCCGCGGTTGATGACGCCGACGCGGTCGGCCATCGCTTCGGCTTCCTCGATATAGTGGGTGGTGAGGATGATGGTGACGCCATCCTCGCGCAGCCGGCGCACCATCTCCCACATGTCCTGGCGCAGCTCGACATCGACGCCGGCGGTCGGCTCGTCGAGGAACAGGATGCGCGGCTCATGCGACAGCGCCTTGGCGATCATCAGCCTGCGCTTCATGCCGCCCGACAGCGTGATCGCCTTGGCGTCCTTCTTGTCCCACAGCGACAGGTCGCGCAGCACCTTCTCGACGAAGCCTGGATTGGCCGGCTTGCCGAACAGGCCGCGGCTGTAGTTGACCGTCGCCCAGACGCTCTCGAAAGCGTCGATGGTCAGTTCCTGCGGCACCAGGCCGATCAGGCTGCGCGCGGCGCGGTAATCCTTGCTGATGTCGTGACCGTCGACGGTGACGGTGCCGGTCGAGCGGTTGACGATGCCGCAGACGATCGAAATCAGCGTCGTCTTGCCGGCGCCGTTTGGCCCGAGCAAAGCGAAGATCTCGCCGCGCTGGATGTCGAGATTGACTTCCTTGAGCGCGGTGAAACCGGTGGCATAGGTCTTGGAGACCCCGGAAATGGACAGAATGGAGGGCATGGGCTGAAAACGGCTGCCTGAAAGAGGTCCCCTGATATAGGCCGAATGTCGTCGCGTGCAACCGCAAGTCAATGGCGCTGCTGACAGTTCTGGACAGCCAGTGTCGGGACGGCTGGAGATGTACCGCATGAACCGGTAAAATTGTCCTGTGGCGTTCAGCCTCGCGGCAGGACGCCGCTTTGACCAACTCGCATTACGGGCATACGCTGCCGCCAGCAAATAGCAGCCGGAGCCCGCCATGGACCCGCTCATACTGTCGCGCATCCAGTTCGGCGCGAATATTTCGTTTCATATTCTGTTTCCGACAATCACCATTGCACTTGGCTGGGTGCTGCTGTTCTTCAAGCTGCGCTACAACGCGACCAACGATTCCGCCTGGATGCGCGCCTATTTCACCTGGGTGAAGGTGTTCGCGCTGTCCTTCGCCATGGGCGTGGTGTCCGGCGTCACCATGAGCTTCCAGTTCGGCACCAACTGGCCGGGCTATATGGAGCATGTCGGCAACATCGCCGGACCGCTGCTGGCCTATGAGATCCTCACCGCCTTCTTCCTAGAGGCGGCCTTCCTCGGCATCATGCTGTTCGGTTTCCGCCGCGTCTCCAACCGCGTCCACACGCTGGCCACGGTGCTGGTCGCCGGCGGCACCACCCTGTCGGCCTTCTGGATCATCGCGCTGAATTCCTGGATGCAGACGCCGGCCGGCTTCGAGATGATTGACGGCAAGGCGCATGCCGTCGACTGGTGGGCCATCGTCTTCAACCCGTCCATGCCCTACCGCCTCGTTCACATGCTGCTGGCATCGGGTCTGACGGTTTCGTTCCTGGTATCGGGCCTGTCGGCGCTGCGTTATCTCAATGGCGACCGCTCGGAATCGATGTGGAAGGCGTTGCGCACCGGCGTCTTCACCGCCGCGATCCTGATCCCGATCCAGATCTTTGCCGGCGACCAGCATGGGCTGAACACGCTGGAGCACCAGCCGCAGAAGATCGCCGCCATGGAGGCCAACTGGAACACCGGCCCCAACGTGCCGCTGGTGCTGTTCGCGCTGCCCGACGAGGCGGCGAAGGAAAACCGGTTCGAGATCGCCATTCCCGACGGCGCCAGCCTGGTGCTGCGGCACTCGACCGACGGCGTCGTGCCGGGGCTGAACGATTATCCCGGCAATCATCCGCCGGTCTTCCCGGTGTTCTGGGGGTTTCGCATCATGGTCGGCACCGGCCTTCTGATGCTCGCCGTCTCCTGGTCGGCCGCCTTCTTCCTCAAGCGCCGGCATAGCCTGCCCAAGCCGCTCGCCATGCTGATGGTGCCGATGGCGCTGTCGGGCTGGCTGGCGACGCTGGCCGGCTGGTACACGACCGAGATCGGCCGCCAGCCCTGGCTGGTCACCGGCGTGCTCAAGACCGCCGATGCCGTCGGCCCGGTGGCGGGCAGCCATGTCGCGCTGACGCTCGCCGTCTATCTCATCCTCTACGTGCTGCTGCTGCTCGCCTATCTCGGCGTGCTGGTGCATCTGGCGCTGAAGGCGGCGAAGGATGGCGATTCATCACCACTGCCGGGCGTCATGAAAGCAGCCATGTCGCAGCCGGCGGCTGGGGAGTAAGAAAAATGACCTTCGACTGGCCCACCGCTCTCCCCCTCATCTTCGCCGGCCTGATGGGCCTCGCCATCCTGATCTATGTCATTCTCGACGGTTTCGACCTCGGCATCGGCATTCTGTTCGCCGTGGCCGAGGACGGCGAACAGGACACGATGATCGCGGCGATCGGTCCGTTCTGGGACGCCAACGAGACCTGGCTGGTGCTGGCCGTCGGCCTGCTGCTGGTGGCGTTCCCGATGGCGCATGGCGTCATCCTCAGCGCGCTCTACATTCCCGTCTTCGTGCTCTTGGTCGGGCTGATCCTGCGCGGCGTCGCCTTCGATTTTCGCGCCAAGGTGCCGAGCGGCAAGAAGCATCGCTGGAACCGCATTTTCTTCCTCGGCTCCGTCATCGCCTCGCTGGCGCAGGGCTATATGCTGGGCGTCTATGTGCTCGGCCTCGATGTCGGCCTGGGCGGCATGGCCTTCGGCGTGCTGGTGGCGTTCTGCCTGGCCGCCGCCTACGCGGCGATGGGTGCCGCCTGGGTGATCTACAAGACCGAAGGCGAGCTGCAGAAGAAGGCGGTGCGCTGGCTGCGCACCGCGCTGGTGCTGACGGCGCTCGGCATGGCGGCGGTGTCGCTGGCGACACCCTTCGCCAGCCCGCGCATCTTCGATAAATGGTTCGTCTGGCCGCAGATTCTCTATCTGTCGCCGCTGCCGATCCTGTCGGCGCTGTTGTTCCTGTGGCTGTGGCGGCAGACCTTCCATCTGCCGAAGCCCGACGACCGTCATGCGCTGACGCCGTTCCTGACGCTGGCCGCCATCTTCGCGCTCGGCTTTGCCGGCCTCGCCTGGTCGTTCTACCCGTTCGTGGTGCCCGATAGATTGACGATATGGCAGGCGGCGTCGGCGACCGAAAGCCTGGCCATCATCCTTGTCGGCACGGTGGTGGTGCTGCCGATCATCATCTTCTATTCCTTCTATGCCTACCGGGTGTTCGGCGGCAAGGCGACGGATCTGACCTACGATTGAGGGGCCGGCCGTTCAAACTGGCCTGCCGCCTTCAGATCAGCCCGCTGGCGCGCGCGGACGCGGAGGCCTGGCCGCGTGAGACGGCATCCAGCTTGCCCAGCACCGCCGAGACGTGGTGATCGACCGTCTTGGGCGAAATGGCGAGATGCTCGGCTATGCGCTTGTTGGAGAGACCCCGCTCGATCAGCTGCAGCACTTCCATCTGGCGCTGGGTCAGGCCGGCGCTGTTGGCGCGCGTGGTGCGGCGCGGTCCGCGCGCGATGCCGATGACGCCGTTTCGCCGCATGATGTCGCGCACATGGCTCGCGACCGGCCGGGCGCCGAGCGCCTCAAGGATCTCCAGCGCCGCCCGCTGTGCCGCCTCGTCGCCCTGCGCCAGCGCCAGGGCGCGTTCGTAAGGCGCGTCGAGTTCGGCCCACGCCGCGGCCGCTCCCCGCCAGTCGCCGGCCAGCAGCATCCGGTAGGGCGCGGCCATGCCTGATGTGTCGCCCGCATCTGCATCGGGCGCCAGCATCTGCCGCCAGCTTGCCAGTTCGGCGAACACCGCCCGGGTCGGCGACATGCCCTCGGCAAGGTCGATCAGCCGCAGCGCCTCGTCCTTGTCCGCCTCCCCCAGCCAGGCCAGTTCGGCCATCACAGCCGCGTAGGGCAACAGCCGCTGCAGTTCGGCGCCCTTCTCCAGAAACCGCTTCATCTCCGCCAGGAGCGGCTCTGCCGAGGGGTCGCCGCGGCGGACCCTCAGCCGCGACAGCGCCACGAGCGCGGGATAGCGCACCAGCGCCGTCGCCCGGTCGTTGGCAATCACATCCAGCGCCTCGGCAGCCGCGTCATCCCAGCGTCCGTTGCGCACCAACAACTGGGCCCGCACGCCACGCATGTAATCGCGCCAGGTCGCCAGATCGTTCTCGACGCAATAGTCGATGCCGCGATCGAGGAAGGACTGGGCCTGGCTGTAGCCCAACTGGTTCATCTCGCCACAAGCGCAGTTGGTGAAGGCGCGCGCGGCATGTTCCTGAAAATTCTGCTCCAGCGCGATCTCGAGGCTGCGGGCAAGATGCAGCCTGCTGCTGCTCAGGTCCAGCCACTGCTCGGCGGCGCCGACATTGTTGAGAGCATGGCAAACGACTTCCGGCCTGTTCAACCGTTCGGCGAGTTCGATCGCCCTGGCGCCGAGCGACAAGGTCTCGTCCAGCCTTTCGGCCAGCATCGCAAGCTGCGAAAGGTTCGAATAGGCCATGGCGAGTTCGGCGCTGGCCGGAACGGTTTCCAGCAATGCGACCGCCTGGGCGCCGAACATGTCGGCTGCCTGTCGGTCCCCCAGAAGATAGGCGAAGCGCGACAGCCATCTGAGGCTGTCGCCTTCCTTCAGCCTGTTGCCAAGCGCCTGTTGCAGCACACGTGCCTGTTCCTGCGCCTTGATGGCCTCGTCTATGCGAGCGATCAAATGGCACTCGAACGCATATTGCTCGTAAAGGCCGGCGCGCTCGTCTTGAGGCAAGGTATCGGCCTGCCGCAGGGCAACCTCGTAATAGCCGGCGGCGTCGCGATGGGCGCCGACACGGGAGGCCTCCCGCGCCGCAATCGGTGCGAACTCACGCACCGCCTGCAGATTGTACGCCTCGACCGCATGGTGGACGAGGCGCGCTGTGGCGACACCACCGTTCTCGAGCAGCGCCGACAGCGCACGCTGATTGAACAATCTCCTGGAACTGGTCGTCAGCATCATCTCGATGGCGCGGCGCGCGATCTCATGACGGAAGGCGTAGCCGTCGCCGAGATCGTCGAGCAGGCCGTTCGACACGCATTCCGCGAGCTGGCCGGCAGCCGCGACGCCGCACAGACCCTGCAAGGCCCACGCGTCGGCGCGTCTGGGAAACACCGAAACTGCATCGAGCATCGAGCGGGCGCCGGCCGACAGCCGTTCGGCCCGTGCGACGACGGCGTCGCGCACGCTGGCGGGTGGCGTCATCTCATTGTCCGCGCACAAAAGCTCGGTGACGAAGAAGGCATTGCCCGCCGTCGCGCGGTAGATGGCATCGCCATCACGGCCGGCGGCATTGGCAAGCAACAGCACCGCCGCCTCGCTCAGCAGCGGCACATCGATGCGCACGACGTTGCCGGCAGGGATTTCGCCGAGCGCGCGGCGCACGCGCATCTGCCCTTCACTGCGGTCGGTGCGCGCCGTCAGGGCGAGCAGGATGTGGGTGTTGGCGATGCGGCGCCCGAGGAAGCGAACGAAATCCAGCGTCGCGTCGTCGGCCCAGTGCAGGTCTTCGATGACCAGGAGCGTCGGCTGGCTCCTTGCCTCGAAGACTCCCAGCGCGTCGGAAAACAGGGGCAACCTCTGCCCCTGCCGCGCGTCGATCGCCTGCGGCATCGCCCATTGCGCCTCGCGGGCAAGATCGTAGAGCGGGCCGAGCGGATCGGGGATCGACAAATCCTCGCAGGCGCTGCGGAAGATGCGCGTGCCATCGGCAACTCCGCCAACGAAGGCCTCGACAAGCGCCGACTTGCCGGCGCCTGCCTCGCCCGACAGCGCCACCACGCGGCCGCGGCCATTCGCGGCCTCTGCGAGAAGTTCATCCAGCTGCGCCAGCTGTGTCTGCCGTTCCAGAAGCATCATCATACGCCCAGAAAGGATTGTGTTTCGGCGGTTCCCTGGACGTCCGCCAGAAGCGTCCGGGACCATCACCGACAATGTGACCCTCCACACATTTCGGTGCAACCTCACACATAACGTCGCCATTATAGGGAATCTTCCCACAAAACATAGGGAAAGGCTCCGATGCGCGTCCATGGCGAGCGTGGTCAATGTCCTGGCGCGCTCAAATCGAGCGTGAAACCATGGAAAAAGGAAAACCAATATGCCTCGCTATGTGGTTGAACGCACATTTCCCGATGGCCTCAGCGTGCCGATGAACGATGTCGGCGCCGAGGCGCTTGGCGGCGTCATCATGCGCAACGCCGAGAAGGGCGTGACCTGGGTGCAATCCTTCGTCTCGCCGGACAAGAAGCAGAGCTTCTGCATCTATGATGCGCCCTCGCCCGAAGCGATCCGCAGCACTGCCCAGAAAAACGCGCTTCCGGTCGACAAGATCACGGAGGTGCGAGTTCTTGACCCTTACTTTTACCGTTGATCGCGGCAATGCGCATCCAACTGCCCTTCGCGGCGATGGCGGCTTGCCTGACAACGCGTCCAGCGAGGTGTCGGCGGCTTCGAGACCGGTCGGACGAGGCCCGTTGCTGGGCCGGCTTTTCCGGCAGCTTGCCGCCTTGCTGTTCGCACCCTGGCGTTCGAGCCGGCGCGGATTGCCACCGCAGGACGATTATCTGAGACGCGACATCGGCTTGCCGGAGCTCGTGGAGCTGCCGCAATACTGGGACTTCACCCGGTCGGACAGATGATGCGCCCAGCCCGGACCCGACTTCGCGGCGGGGGCGGCTGTCCCCGCGCGCAATCAACAAACCAGGAGAGAAAATGAACATTCATGTGTAGACCAGGCACCTCATCAACCTGTCGATCCTGTCGATCGCGGCAACGGCGGCGAATGCCAATGACACGGGTAGGCTGGATGAGAAGGTGCGGGCAGCCGACAGCCGTTTCGAGGATGTGGCGAAGGCCACCGCCGAAGGCTATGCGCCGATCCCTTGCGCCAGCGGCATCACCGGCGGCGCCATGGGCATTCACTACGTCAATGCGGCCTACCTGAAGGACGACGCCGTCGACCTCGCTAAGCCGGAGGCCGTGATGTACGAGCCGATGGCGGACGGCAAGCTCAAGCTGGTGGCCGTCGAATACATCACCTCGAAAGGTCCGGCCTCGCTGGAAGGACAGCTGTTCAACTTCAACAGCGCGCCCAACCGGTATGGCCTGGGGCCTTTCTACGAGCTGCATGTCTGGGCCTGGAAGAAGAACCCGACAGGCACCTTCGCCGACATGAACCCTGATGTTTCATGCGACGCGATGAAGGCCATGTAACCGGCTGGATAGAAGGGGCGCGTATCCACCCTTGGAGGTAAGATGCGCGCCCCTTTTTGAATTCAATTGCTGGCCGACAGAACCAGGACCGGCTTGTCGCTGTACAGCGCCGGGAACAGCTGCTTCAGGTTCGCCACCTTGGGCAGGTCGTTGTAGACGATGTAGGGATAGGTCGGGTTCAGCGTCAGGAAATCCTGGTGGTAGTTCTCGGCCGGATAGAAGGTCTTGCCGGTCTCGATCGTGGTGACGATTCGTGCCGGGTAGAGCTTGGCCTTGTCGAGCTGCTCGATATAGCTCTGCGCGATCTTCTTTTGCGTGTCGTTCTCGGCGAAGATCGTCGAGCGGTACTGGGTGCCGGAATCCGGTCCCTGGTAGTTTAGCTGCGTCGGATTGTGGGCGACCGAGAAATAGACCTGCAGCAGCTGGCCGTAGGTCACCTTGGACGGGTCGTAGGTGATCTCGACGGATTCGGCATGGCCGGTGCGGCCGGTGCCGACGGTCTCGTAGACGGCGTCATCCTTGGCGCCGCCGGTATAGCCGGAGACGGCCTTGCTGACGCCCTTGACGTGCTGGAACACGCCCTGCACGCCCCAGAAGCAGCCGCCGGCGAAGATCGCCGTCTCGCTGCCCGGGGCGGCCTTTTCGTCCATTGCCGGCGGTGGAATCACCACCGCGTCCTCGGCCGAGCGCGCCGGGGTCTGCCATAGGGCGGCCGCCGCCACCGCGGCAAAACCGAGCACGGCCAGCGCGCCGCGGGTAAAGAACGGCCGTGTCTTTTCGATACCGGTCATGTTCTGATCTCCTGTTGTTGTTCCAATATATACGACGTGAGCCGCCAAGAGGTCTCAATTTGCCGTGCGGCGGCTCCCGCCGCCGGCACTTCCCCTCATCCGGCCCTTCGGGCCACCTTCTCCCCGAGGGGGAGAAGAAAAGTTGGCGCCGTTCGCCCCGGAACGGTCAGGCGAGCGAAGCGGAGGCTGGGTGAGGGGCAGCTGACCTGCTTACTGCGCTGGCTTCATCGCGTCGGTGGCCGGCTTCATCGCATCCGCCGCCGGTTTCATGGCGTCGGCGTCAGGCTTCATGGCGTCCGCTGCGGGCTTCATCGCATTGGTGGCCATCGGGTCGGCCGGCTTCATCGCGTCGGTTGCGGGCTTCATGGCATCCGCCGGCTTCATCGCATCCGTCGCCGGCTTCATGGCGTCGGTGGCCATCGCATTGGCGGGCTTCATGGCGTTGGTCGCGTCGTCGGCACGGGCGCCGGCGACGAAAACGGCGGCCGAGAGCGCGAAGGCGAGCGCCGGCAGGGTCAGGTACTTGGTCATTGAGAGTCTCCTTGGGTTTTGGCGCGCAAGCGGGCCGGGTGATGCGTTGCCGCTGAATGCGGCCCCGCGCGAAGAGAAAGAAAATCAGTTGGTGGCGGCGGCCAGGATCGGTCCGCCGCCCGGCGATTGCACCAGCACGGCGGTGCTCAAGCCACCGGGCGCGGCCGGCAGCGCATAGGCGGTGGCGCCGCCGGTCCAGCTGCCGAGGTTTTCCAGCGCATGCACGACATTGGCATGCGGCAGCGTGCGGCCGGTGTTTTCGCCGCGCGCCACCGGCACCTGCACGACGCCCTTGGCATAGCGCACCAGCCAGACATCGGCCTTGCCGCCCGGTGCGGCACCGGCGCCGATCGTCACCTTGCCGCCCTCGAGCGACAGCGAGGGGCCGCCGGTCTTGCCCGTCGCGGAAATCAGCTGCTCGATCTCGCCAGGTGCTGCGCCGACGACATCGGCATGGCCGTTGACCACCACCTGCGGCGTGAACGGCCCGTCATGGCCGAGCGGCGGCTCGTAGGAAACCTGGCGCTGGGTAAATTCCTGCTTTCCAAAAGTGTCCTTCCAGCCGAGATAATCCCAGTAGGTGACGTTGAAGGACAGCGCCAGCACGCCGGGCTGGTCCTTGACCTTGATCAGATTGGCATTGGCCGGCGGGCAGGACGAGCAGCCCTGGCTGGTGAACAGCTCGACGACGCTGAGCGGCTGCGCGGCGGCGGCACCGAGCGAGGCTGCGAGCGCCAACGCCCCCAGGCTGGACAGGGCAATGAACTTTGAGGATCTCGGCATAGGGCGGGCTCCGTGGGGGGCGCTGAGATGCGCCGGTCATTCCCCCATTTCGCCGCCATCTGCCGCTTCGTTACAGCGCTCACCGGTTTGTGATTGGAGCGCCTCTTCCTTCTCCCCCTTGCGGGAGAAGGTGGCCTCGCGAAGCGAGGTCGGATGAGGGATGCTCCAGCGGAGTGAGGCGTTGGCGTTCCCTGGAACACCCCTCATCCGTCGCCTTCGGCGACACCTTCTCCCACAAGGGGAGAAGGGGGAGCTACTACCGCCTACGCGAGCGGCCCGAAACGCCACAGCGAGGTGTAGTGCATGATCGGCCGCTCGAACCTTGCGCCTTCGGCGACAAAACGCTTTCCCGCATCCAGCATGGGCTGGAACGTATCGAGTTGCCTGGCGTGCTCCAGCGTGTCCCACATACTGGTGTTGATCAGCGACGATGTCGCCTCGTCGGCGCCGGCGTAGAAGACGAGCAGCCCCGGCAGTGCCTCGATGCCGGGCCGAAGCTCTGCTTCGGCGTCCACCATCATCTCTCGCAACGACGCGAACTTCGCTGCATCGCAGCGCAGGATGGACACACGCAGCACGGAATCAGGCATCGGGTTCTTCTCCAGGAGTTGACGTGCCCCAGGCTAGGCCCCGCCGACCCTGTCCGCCAATACCGTGCCAATCAAGATTGAGTGCGCATTGAGCCTGGTCTTCCCTTCTCCCCTTGTGGGAGAAGGTGGCCTCGCGAAGCGAGGTCGGATGAGGGGTGTTCCAGGGAATGCCGACGTCTCACTCCGCTGGAACACCCCTCATCCGTCTCGCCGCTACGCGGCGATCCACCTTCTCCCGCAAGGGGAGAAGGAAAGGCGCGCCATCACCGCCAGGGTTGCAGACTGGTGTCCCTTACATAGGCGATGATCGTGTCGCAGACGGCGTTGAGGTCTTTCAGGACATCGTCATTCCAGAAACGCAGAACCCGAAAGCCCTTGGCCTCGAGTTCGGTCTTGCGGATCTGGTCCGTGTCCGACTCCGCATGCTGGCTGCCGTCGATCTCGATGATCAGTCGAGCTTCGGGACAAACGAAATCGGCGACGTATTTTCCGATAGGCGCCTGGCGGCGGAATTTTATCCGGTCGAGCCTGCGGTCGCGCAGCTCCTGCCAGAGCTTGCCTTCCGCTTCCGTCATCTCGCGCCGGAGCGAGCGAGCAAATCTACGTTTGGCTGAGGTAACGGGTTGATGCGGCATGGCGCCAGATTAGCCAGACCCAGCGCTCCGTCCAACCATCCGTCTCGCCGCTGCGCGGCGATCCACCGCCCGAGGCCGAGTCACTGGCCTCGCCCGCCCTTCCTTCTCCCACAAGAGGAGAAGGAAGATCAGCAGCGCCCCTCACTGCGTCAGCGCCGTCAGCGACGGGCGTTGGTTGAAGTCGCACTTGCCGGAGATGTTGTAGACGAAGTCGGCATTGGTATAATCCGCGGGAAGGGTTGTACCGCCGTCTTCCCAGGCCTGGTAGCTGGTCTGCGAGCAAGGCACGACGCTGAAGATGTCGATGAGCTTGCCCGCGGCGACCTCGGTCAAGGGCGTGGGTGTGGTGCCCAGATAGAGGTGGTCGGAGGTGGTGGCGTCGTTCGATTTGAACGTTGCCTTGTTGCCGGTCGTGACATCCATCTGCAGGTAAAGCTGGCCCATCTGGCTGACGTCGACGGCGGCGCCGGCCCCGGTGGCCGGCACGTTGGTGGTGACGCATGTGGTCTGGAAATAGACCGTCTTGCCGCTGTTGCTGTCGTACTGCCCGGCGCTCAGGATCGCGCCCGACGGCGGGCTGGTGAAAGCGGCCGTCGCACCGATGGTCGAGCATGTCTGCGTCTGGACTATCGTCGATGTCGAACCATTGACAAGCGAGATCGTCGTCGTGCCGTAACCCTTCGGTTCCGTCATGGAATAGGACTTGCCGTTCACCTTGTATGAATAGGTGTAGGGCGAGTAGACATAGCTGGCGGTCATCAGCTTTTGCGACGTCGTCGCGCTGAAGGCCGTGCCGTAAAGCGTCATGGTCTTGTTCCAGTAGCCTGACACCTTGTCGATCTTGAACGTCGCCTGCACCAGGCCGGGCGCCTTGTTGACACCCGAGGCGACGGCGACCGGCACGGTGTTGATCCGGGCGATGGTCATGAAATTGGTCGGCATGGCAAAGCTGGCCGAGGTCTGCGCGGTGACGGTGCCGTCGGCGGCGACGTTGAAGCTCACCAGCGTCGTGGTGCCCTGGCCGTTGTTGGCGGTGAAATTGTCCTGCAGCGCTTGCTGGCGGACCGGCTGCGTCGTGCTCGGCGGCAGCGTGGTGATGGCCAGCGTCGCGGCATCCAGCGCTTCCTGCATGTTGGAGCGGGTCTCGACGGCATTGGTGTAGTCGACGGAGAAGCCGACGGCGGTGATCAAGGGCACCAGGCTCAGGAAAAACAGCGGCATCATCGAGCCGCTGCGCGAGCGGGCGAACCCGCCTGCAATTTTCAGCATTTTTTTACCCCGCGGATATTAGTGATGCCGCATATACCACGCGGCAGCAAACCAAGGTCTAACGCGATCGATCAAAGTTTAAGCATCCGCGGCCGCCGCGGCCGGCATTTGGCGCGGCTCACCGCTTTGTGATCGAAGGCGCCGCCCTTGCGCCGCAAGCCTTGCCGCCGCAAGCCACCCCTGCTAAAGCGCGCGACATGAGCACGCCCCTCGACCACATCCGCAATTTCTCCATCGTCGCCCATATCGACCATGGCAAATCCACGCTCGCCGACCGCCTGATCCAGTCCACCGGCGGGCTGGAGCTGCGCGACATGAAGGAGCAGGTGCTGGACTCGATGGACATCGAGCGCGAGCGCGGCATCACCATCAAGGCGCAGACCGTGCGGCTGAAATACCGCGCCAACAATGGCGAGGACTATATCCTCAACCTCATCGACACGCCCGGACATGTCGACTTCGCCTATGAAGTGTCGCGTTCGCTGGCCGCCTGCGAGGGCTCGCTGCTGGTCGTCGACGCCTCGCAGGGCGTCGAGGCGCAGACGCTCGCCAATGTCTACCAGGCCATCGACAACAACCACGAGATCGTCGTGGTGCTGAACAAGGTCGACCTGCCGGCCGCCGAGCCCGAGCGCATCCGCGAGCAGGTCGAGGAGGTGATAGGCATCGACGCTTCCGGCGCCGTGCTGATCTCGGCCAAGACCGGCCTTGGCATTCCCGATGTGCTGGAGGCCATCGTCCACCAATTGCCGCCGCCGCGCGAGGGCGATGCGACAGCGCCCTTGAAGGCCATGCTGGTCGACAGCTGGTACGACGCCTATCTCGGCGTCATCGTGCTGGTGCGCATCATCGACGGCGTGCTGAAGAAGGGCCAGACCATCCGCATGATGGGCACCGGCGCCAAATACCTGGTCGAGCGCACCGGCGTGTTCACGCCCGCCCGCATCAATGTCGACGAGCTCGGCCCCGGCGAGTTCGGCTTCTTCACCGGCTCGATCAAGGAAGTCGCCGACACCCGCGTCGGCGACACCATCACCGAGGACAAACGCCCCACCGCGCATGCGCTGCCCGGCTTCAAGCCGGCGCAGCCGGTGGTGTTCTGCGGCCTGTTCCCGGTCGACGCCGCCGATTTCGAGGATTTGCGCGCCGCCGTCGGCAAATTGCGCCTCAACGACGCGTCCTTCTCCTATGAAATGGAAACCAGTGCGGCGCTCGGCTTCGGCTATCGCTGCGGCTTCCTCGGCCTGCTGCACCTGGAAATCATCCAGGAGCGGCTGGAGCGCGAGTTCAACCTCGACCTGATCGCCACCGCGCCATCCGTCGTCTACCGGCTGCTCCTCAATGACGGCTCGGTGAAGGAACTGCACAACCCGGCCGACATGCCCGACGTGGTGAAGATCTCGGCCATCGAGGAGCCGTGGATTCGCGCCACCATCCTGACCCCGGACGACTATCTCGGCGGCATTCTAAAGCTCTGCCAGGACCGGCGCGGCATCCAGGCCGACCTGTCCTATGTAGGCAAGCGCGCCATGCTGGCCTACGATTTGCCGCTCAACGAAGTCGTCTTCGACTTCTATGATCGCCTGAAGTCGATCTCCAAGGGCTACGCCTCGTTCGACTATCACCTGACCGACTACCGCGAGGGCGACCTGGTGAAGATGTCGATCCTGGTCAATGAGGAGCCGGTCGACGCGCTCTCCATGCTGGTGCACCGCACGGCGGCGGAAAAGCGCGGAAGGCAGATGTGCGAGAAGCTGAAGGAGCTGATCCCGCACCATCTGTTCAAGATCCCGATCCAGGCCGCCATCGGCGGCAAGGTCATCGCCCGCGAAACCATCTCGGCGCTCCGCAAGGACGTCACCGCCAAATGCTACGGCGGCGACGTCTCGCGCAAACGCAAGCTGCTGGACAAGCAGAAAGAAGGCAAGAAGCGGATGCGGCAGTTCGGCAAGGTGGACATCCCGCAGGAGGCGTTTATCCAGGCGCTGAAGATGGGCGATTGAGCGGTCCGGCCTACGGCCGGACGTATCGACCCGGTGGGTCGATACGAGCGCAAGTCCGGGTGGGAGCTGCCGCAGGCAGCGGGTCCCGCCCCGGGGGTTGCGGCAAAGCTCATGACGATTTTGGAAGGGTTTCTTCGTCTTTGACGAATACGTTGTAGATCGTTTGCAACTGCTCCGCGCCGCCTGCTGTCGGCACTGGGGCTATCCCAAGAAACATCGGGGAGTCCGACCAAAATCGAATGTGGATCCCGAAACTTGTCGAATATGCAATTGCCCGAGCCTCTTCTTGTGTGATCTTAGCAAAGACGTTCACATAGATGCCGCTCACTATCCGCTCACATCTATTTGAAATATCGATCTTTTTTTCCTCACCGTTCAATACGATCTCAACAAGGCCGAGTGTAGTCAGCTCGTCCTCCCTGCCTTGAGCTTCGATAACGGCCCAGAAAAAGAAACCCGCTCCCTTGGTGTGGCCAAGCATAACCTTGTGGTGACCAAAGAGCGAATCTCGTTCTCCGCGCACATAAATCATGCTGGCCCGCGCCTGCACCGTCCAATTGGTACCGGTTTCGCCACCAGTTACTACGCCGAGTGTCTTTAGATTGTCTTCGTCTGCGATGAGTATTGAGTTGCTTCGAACCGAAGATGAGAATTCAAGGAAGTCGGGGGATACTCCCATGTCAACCAAAAAACGGGCAATCTTCGCCGATAATACTTGTGACTGACCAACGTCGTCTGGTGACGGGTTTTAAATGAGAATTGATGAACTCCAAACTCAGACCCTTGCGGAAAGTACCTTAGCCGACCACCCAGGAAAATCGGGGTTGCAGCACTCATACATCTACCTGGTAACCACATGCGAGGCACCATAATGTGTGAAATATCAGAGATTTTATTGGTGTTGAGGAGGTACTTGCCGATCGAAGTCGAGAACCAGCAATCTCGGATCGTTCGCCCGATTAACATCGCTTCTTCGACGTTGCCGCCACTCGAATCGATGTAAACAGTTGTTCGTGGCGGCGGCGCAGATCGATTCACGAATTCGCGGAACTTGATCCCATCTCCCGCTTGAATGGTCCCAAGGGCGTTAATCGAAAACGACCCGCCAATGGCCCTTTCAAATTCGGTCTGGGGATCAGTAAACTCGAATTGCACAGTCACTCCTGACCAGAAATGTCTTGATCTTTTCGCCGGATCGAGCGGCTTTATCCCCAGAAAGCCCGCGCAACTATGCGTATCCTTTCATCTCGACTTGTTGCCGCAGGGGAATCACCGGCATAATCGGGCTCCTCCCCACGATTCGTAAAGGCAACAATTCAATGGCCTACAAGCATGTCCTCCTGCTTCAGGTCTTCCTGAGGTTCGAAATCGAGCACTGCGATAGGGAAGTTAAAGCTTTGCGACGAGCGCTAGGCCCTTCCGCCAAACCATGCATGCATGAGAAACGGCATCTTGCGTTCATACTGAAGACAGGCGAGAGGCCCCAGGAGCTAGTGGACCGCCTGCGACCCGTTCTGGATGTAGATAACTTTGCCGACTTCACCGCTGTTGCTGTGCTCGGGGATCCAGCAGGCAAACACGGCGGGTTGAACAGCCTCGTCACTCATATCAACGTGGCTTTCGCCACGCTCAATACGAGCCCAACCAAGTATCTTGAAGAGAGTCAAGTTCTCGTCAAACAGTACCTCCGCAAAGACGCATCGCGTTAAATGCGCGTCGAAGGCTTCCGTATGTGGTAATTTTCTAAGGACCCGGACTGTCCAAATTCCAAACGACGCCATGCTTGCCCTCATGACTATGAACGGCAGTGTGACTGTTGAAGCTTGCGCGGGCAATTCGCCATTGGTCTTGTTTCGTTTGCGCCAGTCGCACTTTGAGAACGCCCCGCCTGGGCGTATCCTCTCCGCAGCTTGGGGGGAGAAATCACATGCGTTCCACTCTGGATACCGTCGCCGCGATCGGCCTTGCCATCGGCGGCGCTCTTGGCTTGGCCGGCACCTTCGTCGCCAGCGATGCGCTGCGCGAAACGTTGTGGGCGATCGACGGCACAGCACTCGTGGTGGCGACCGCGCTGTTGGCGATGAAATACCAGCGGCTGGGCAATGATTGCGTCGCGGCCGGCTTCCTGACCTTCCTGGCCGGCGAGAGCCTGCTGCTGGCCGGCAATGCGGCGGGCTTACAGGCCAGCGTGCCTTCCTATGTCGGCGGCATTTCGCTCTGGGCGGCGGGGCTGGTCATGGTCAGCGCGCCGGGCACGTTCGCGCTGTGGATGCGGCTTACCGCGCTCGTCGCCGCCGTGCTGTTTGTCGTCTCGGCCGGCATGATCCTGTGGGGCGCGCCCTTGCTGCCGACCTCGTCGCCGCTGCCGGCGGCAGGCTATCCGTTCCTGGTGCTGACTTTTATCGGGTGGATCTGGACGCTGGTGCGGGATGGGCGGTGAGGGGAGCGCGCCTTTCCTTCCCCCCTTGTGGGGGAAGGTGGATCGGCGCGCTAGCGCCGAGACGGATGAGGGGTGTTCCAGCGGAGTGAGGCGTTGGTGTTTTCTGGTTCGATTCGTTGTCGACGTCGCGTCAAGCTGGAACACCCCTCATCCGTCTTGCCGCTTCGCGGCAATCCGCCTTCTCCCACAAGGGGAGAAGGGAAGAAGCGTCGGCGCCTCACCCCTCGATCCAAACCTTCTCAAAATGCTGCTCGAGCGCCTGGTGCTGCTCGCAGCCCTCGACCCCCTCGCGATAGGTCCGGTACACCGAGCGCCAGTAGGGCTGGATGATGATGCCTGAATCGCGCAGGTTCTTCTCGATGCCGGCCATGATCTCCTTGCGCGCCTTGGCGTCCGGCGTCGCCAGCGCCTTGTCGAGCAACTCGTCGAACTCCTTGCTGGCATAGGCGCTTTCGTTCCAGGCCGCACCCGATTTATACGCCAGCGCCAGCACCTGGACGCCGAGCGGGCGTCCGAGCCATTCGGTGCAGGAGAAGGGGTATTTGCTCCAGTCGTTCCAGAAGGTGGCGGCGGGCAGCACGGTGCGCTTGATCTTGAGGCCGGCCTCGCGCATCTGCGCGGCGATCGCGTCGCCGGTGCTCTTCTGCCATTCGACGTCGACCGAGATCAGCTCATATTCATGGTCCGGCTTGCCGGAGGCGGCGAGCAGATTCTTGGCTTCCTCCACGTCGCGCTTGGCCGGGCCGATATCGGCATATTCGGGGTGCATGGGGCCGACATGGTGGTTGTCGGCGGGCTTGCCGCGGCCGCCGAGGCCGAGCGCCAGCACGGCCGAATTGTCGACGGCGAGCTGCGCGGCGCGGCGGACCTTGATGTCGTCATAGGGCGCGTTGCCGATGTTGAAGCGGGCGACGATGGTCGAGCCGGTGGCGATCTCGGAATTCTTGAGCCCCATCTTGTCGGTCTGCGAGACGGCGTCGGAGGCGGTTTCATGGTCGGTATCGATCTCGCCGGATTCGAAGGCCGACAGCATGGCGTTGGGGTCGGAGCCGTAGTCGATCCACTGGATGCCATCCAGATAGAATTCGCCCTTCCACCAAGGCTTGTCCTTGCGCTTGACCTCCGCGCCCGTCTCGGCGTCCCATTTCACCAGTTCGCAGGGGCCGGTGGTGATGGCCAGCGCCTTCATCGGATCGCCGTCGCCCCCATAGGAGCGGTGCATGATCAGCGCGGGATAGTCGGCCATGCCGGCGATCAGCGAAATGTCGGGCTTGGGCAGGTTAAGCTTGATCGTGTAGTCGTCGACCTTCTCGATGCCGCCATCGACCGCCTTCTTGGTGTCGGCATTGACCAGCGCGCCCATGCGCGCGGCGACCGAATTGCCGGCCACACCGGCCTCGCACCAGCGGGTGAGGTTGTGGACGACATCGTCGGCGTTGAAGGCGTCGCCGTTCGACCAGGAAATGCCCTTGCGCACATGCAGCGTCAGCGTCTTGGCGTCGTCGCTCATCTCCCATTTTTCGAGCAGCCAGGGCTCGAACGAGAAATCGGTGTTCCAGCGCACCAGATATTCGTTGCAGTGGCGGGCGACATTGGACATTTCGACGCCGTCGAAGGTGCGCGGGTCCTTGAAACCCTTGACGTTCATGGCGACGCGCAAGGTGCCGCCCTTCTTCGGCTCGGCGGCGCGGGCAGGTGTCGGGGCGAGGCCGCCCAGTGCAAACGCGCCGGCGGCGCTGACGCCGAGGCCGGCCATCAGCGCCAGATATTCGCGGCGGCTGATGCCGCCGGTTTTGAAATCCTCGGCGACGGGCTTGGCCTGCGGATGCAATTTGCGGTCGGTCAGCATGAATCTCATCGTCGTTCCCTTTGTCGTTGGTGCAGGCCGCCCAAAAGCGCTGGGGTTTTGGGGCTTGCACGGAAGCAGGCTCGTCCCGGCGGATCGCCGACGCGGGGCGGCTACGACCGCCGGGACGCCTTTGCCTGAGGCGGCCATGATAGGGCGGGGTGACGTAGCGGAGTGTTCTGGAATCCGCAGCAGTTGTGCGCTGCTCCGCAGGGTGAGTGCCGGTCCACGAAGTGAATTCGTCGTGCCTGGGGCACGATGAAAGGCAGCAAACGCCGGGACGCCGCGAAGCAACGGGGACCCGGCCGGCCGTGGCCAACAAAAAACCCGGCTCAAGGCCGGGTTTTTCGAGGCATTCCTTAGATATAGTTCAGCTCACCTGAACCTTCGACGCGGCCTGGTCCTCGGCGATCTTCTGCTGGAACATCTGCGCGAAGTCGATCGGGTCGAGCATCAGCGGCGGGAAGCCGCCATTGCGGGTGGCCTCGGCGATGATCTGGCGGGCGAAGGGGAACAGCAAGCGCGGGCATTCGATGAACAGGATCGGCAGCATGTGCTCCTGCGGGAAGCCGGAGATGGCGAAAACGCCGCCATAGACCAGCTCGACATTGAACAGCACTTCCTGGTCGAAGGAGGCCTTGGCGTTCAGCGTCAGATTGACGTCGAACTGCTTGTCGGAAAGCGGGTTGGCGTTGACATTGACGTTGATGGCGATGCCGGGCGCCTTGTCGCGGCCGCGCAGCGAGTTCGGCGCGCCGGGGCTTTCGAAGGACAGGTCCTTCACATACTGGGCAAGCACGTTGAGCGACGGCTGCGCCGCATTGCCGTTGCCGTTGGCTGCGCCGGTCGGCGCGTCATCATTGCTGGCCATGAGCCTTATATCCTTTTCCCCTGGGCAGCCTTGCTGACCGAATTGAAATCGGGCGTTCGCTACCATGGTCGGCATGACAAGACAAGGTTTGCCGCCTTGTGACCGGAGCGGACCCAGACTGCATCGAGATTCAGGTCAGGCCGAGGCGAAAAGGGTGGTTTCCGAGAACCGGAGCGGAGCGTACTTGAAGTACGTGAGCACCGGAAGCGCAGGAAGCCGCCCTTTGCAGACCGGCATCACCTGAATATCGGTGCAGTCTCAGTCGTCCTTCAGCCGCCGCCACGGCGAATTATGATCCGGGCCGCGCTTGAAATCGTCCTCGCGCGAATAGTCGCCGTCGTCGAGGTCGATGACCCTGTCGCGCGACCGGCGAAAACCGCCGGCCGAGAAATCGGTGGCGACGACGATGCGGCCCTTGAACCGGCGCCAGGCAAGGTCGCGCACCGGCGGCAGGAACAGGAGCAGGCCGATGATGTCGGTGATGAAGCCGGGGATGATCAGCAGGATCGCGGCGACCACGATCATGGCGCCGTGGGCGAGGTGGCGGCTGGGATCATGGCCGGCGTCCATCTCGGCGCGCACCCGCGCCATGACGCCGAACCCTTGGTGGCGGAGCAACAGCACCCCGGCGATGCTCGAGGCCAGCACCAGGCCGACCGTCGCCAGCGCGCCGACCTCACGGCCGACGATGACGAAACCGGCGATTTCCATGAGCGGCAGGGCGAGAAGAAAAAGGGGAAGCAGCGAAATGCGCAAGTCTTGCCAACCTTGTTGGTCGTTTCGATTGTTTTGGCCCCTGGCGGCCAATCGCCGCTGGCACTGAGGCTGTTAGATAGGTATGCCTGCCTTTAATTTGAATGATTGCACCTTGCGTTCTATATGCTTTGAATGTTGAACGCTATGCGACCGCGGCCTGTTGGCCGGATGGTCCGGCCTAGAGGCAGGGATTGATTGGCGGAAGATATGGGCTTCTTCGACTTCGGCACGATTTTCTTCCTGATCGCGGCGGTGGTGATCTTCTTCCAGCTGCGCAACGTGCTGGGCCGTCGGACCGGTAGCGAGCGGCCGCCCTTCGACCCCTACTCGGCGGCGCGCACCGACAAGGACGCCACGCAGAAGCCCGAAAATGTCGTTTCGCTGCCGCGCAAGCGTTTGCCCGGCGAGCCGGCGCCGGCCGACGCCTATACGGCGATCGACGCCTTCGCCAAGCCCGACACCGATCTCAACAAGGGCCTGCGCGCGATCAAGGACAATGACCCGTCCTTCGACCCGAAGGGGTTCATCGACGGCGCCAAGATGGCCTATGAGATGATCGTCATGGCCTATGCCGATGGCGACCGCAAAACGCTGAAGAACCTGTTGTCGCGCGAGGTGTTCGACGGTTTCGTCGCCGCAATCGGCGAGCGCGAGGCCAAGTCGGAAAAGATCCAGTCCTCCTTCGTCGGCATCGACAAGGCCGATATCGTCTCGGCCGAGATGAAGGGCGGCGAGGCGCATGTGACGCTGCGCATCATCAGCGAGCTGATTTCGGCGACGCGCGACAAGGCCGGCACGGTGATCGACGGCGATCCGGAAACCGTGGCCGAGGTCAAGGATGTCTGGACCTTCGCCCGCGACACGCGCTCGCGCGATCCGAACTGGAAGCTCGTCGCCACCGAAGAAGAAGACTGAGCCCCGATGCATGTCGCCCAAAGGTGCGAAGCGGTTTTGGGACAACGACTTGCAGCAAAATCAAGACTCCAAGCGCGTCGCATGACCCTCTTCAAACACGACGCGCTTTAAAGCGACGGGGCTCCGGTGTCGCTATCGCCTCTCTTCATCGAAAAATCCTTCGACGATCTGCCTGGCTGGGGCGATGACGACGCTGTGCCGGCCTTCGCCGCGTTTCGCCGTTCCGCCTTCCATGCGCCGGTAAAACCCTATCGCAGCGGCGCGCTCGGCGTCGATTTTGGCGCCTTCACGGCGGCTTATGCGGAGGCGCGCGGCGCTTCGCCTGCGACCCGAGCGGAAGCCCGCGCCTTCTTCGAGCGCCATTTTGTCCCCATGCTGGTCCGCCCCGAGAGCGGCGCCGGCCTCGTCACCGGCTTCTACGAGCCGCAGGTCGAGGCCTCGCCGGTGCGCACGGAGCGCTTCGTCGTGCCGCTGCTGTCGCGGCCGGCCGATCTCGTCGATGTCGACGACGCCAACCGGCCCGCCGGGATGGATCCCTACCTCGCCTTCGCGCGCCGGACGACGGATGGACTGGCCGAGTATTTCGACCGTGGCGCTATCGAGCGCGGGGCGCTTGCCGGCCAAGGGCTGGAGATCGCCTGGCTGGCCGACAAGGTCGACGCCTTCTTCATCCATGTGCAGGGCGCGGCACGGCTCGCCATGACCGACGGCCGGCTGCGCCGCGTCACCTACGCTGCCAAGTCGGGCCAGCGTTTCACAGGACCCGGCAAGGTACTGAGCGAGCTCGGCGAAATCCCGCTGGCGCAGGTGACGATGCAGTCGATCCGCGCCTGGTTCAAGGCACATCCGCGGCGCATCGACGAGATCCTGTGGCAGAACCGCTCCTACATCTTCTTCCGCGAGGCCGATGTCGAGGACGCCGCGCTCGGCCCGATCGCCGCCGCCAAGGTGCCGCTGACGCCGGGCCGCTCGGTCGCGGTCGACCGGCTGCTGCACACATTCGGCACGCCCTTCTACATCGACGCGCCGACGCTGACCGCCTTCGACGCAAAACCGTTCCGCCGCCTGATGATCGCGCAGGACACCGGCTCGGCCATCATCGGCCCGGCGCGCGGCGACCTCTTCGCCGGCTCGGGCGATGCCGCCGGCGAGATCGCCGGCGTGGTGCGCAACGCCGCCGATTTCTATGCGCTGGTGCCCCGCGCGCTGGCCGGGGGCGCCAAATGAGCAAGCGCCCGGACAGGCTGAGCGAAGACGACCGGGTGCTGTGGAACCTGGTGGCGCGCACGGCCAAGCCGCTCAAGGGCAGGGCCTCGGTCGACATTCCCGACATGGCCATCGAGGCCAAGCCGGCGGCGCCGCAGGCGGCCCAGCCCGCCGCCAATGCGGCGGGCGCGGCGAAGCCGAAGGTGCAGCATGTCACCCATCGCCTCGACGAGCCGACGCTGGACAAATTGTCGAAAGGCCGGCTGCCGATCGAGGGCCGCGTCGACCTGCATGGCATGACACAGGACGAGGCCTATTCGCTGCTGTTCTCGTTCCTGCACCGGGCGCATGCCGGCGGCATCCGCTATGTCCTGGTCATTACCGGCAAGGGGTCGTCCTCCGGCGGCGACGGCGTGCTGCGGCGCGCGGTGCCCGCCTGGCTGTCGACGCCGGCCTTCCGGCCGCTGGTCTCCAGCCACGACCATGCCGCACGCAACCATGGCGGCGCGGGCGCGCTCTATATCAGGCTGCGGCGGGCACGCTCATGAGGGCTGGAGGGCAGGCCGCATGACGCCGTTCGGCGAGAGGCTGCGGGCGCTGCGGCGCGAGCGCGGCGTCAGCCAGAAGGACATGGCCGCGGCAATCGGCGTCAGCGCCGCCTACCTCTCGGCGCTCGAGCATGGCAGGCGCGGCGCGCCGACCTGGACGCTGATCCAGAAGATCATCGGCTATTTCAACATCATCTGGGACGATGCCGAGGAGCTGGCGCGGCTGGCCGAAGCCTCGCACCCGCGTGTTCGGCTAGACACGTCGGGTCTCAATCCCGCCGCCACCGAGCTCGCCAATCTCCTGGCCGAGAACATCGAGAAGCTCGACGAAGCGGAGCTGCGCCGCATCACCGCCTCGATCCGCGCCGCGCTTGGCCGGCTGAAGTAGCAGGTTTTACCCGGATTTCGCGACGGCCTGCCGGAGCGCAAAACAGGGCCCGCCGGCGGCAGCCGGCGGGCCACTGTGGCGGGATCAGGGCTTGCCGGCCGTGCTGCCATTGGGGTTGCCGCCCTTGGTGCCGGGGTCGCCATGGTCGTGGCCATTGTTGCCGCCGCCCAGGCAGTCCGACGCGCCGGCAGTGCCGCAACAACGGCCGGCCCAGAGATCATTGAGGTTGGTGTGGACGCAGCTGACCGTCTGGTCGGCCATTGCGGATCCGCCCAGGGCCGACACGGCAGCGAAGGCGAGAAGGGTGTTGCGCAGGAAAGCAGTCATTTGAAGTCTCCATGGTTGGGTTTTCGTCGTTCACGGCTGTGTGTCGCCGGGCGGACGGAAATGGTTCATGGAGAGGTGTGGAAATTTTTCGGGAGGGATGCGTGAGGTGGGTGGCTGTCTATGTTGGCGCCGCCCTCATCCGCCTGCCGGCACCTTCTTCCCGTATAGTTACTGGGAGGAACAGCCGCGCGGTTGACGCTGTCTTGCGGCGTTGGTGATTGGCGAAAGCGGCGATGACAGCATCTTCTCCCCGTCACTATACGGGGAGAAATGCCCGGCAGGGCAATGAGGGGCGGCGCTGACCTCTGCTATTTGACTACAATGGCCGCAGCGCCCATGGGACTCGCAAGAACGGCCGCGCCTCTAAAACCGCAGCCGCAGCCCCTACTCCACCGACCCGACCAGCACCTGCTGGCCACCGCGAATGGAGACCCAGCGGCCGGTGTTGTCGATCGCCTGCCGCTTGAGGAAGCGGTAGCCGGTCTGGTCCCAGGCCTTGACCTTGTCGGTCAGATTGTCGAGCACGTAGTCGCCCTTGTCGGTGCGCACCGTCAGCACGGAATGGCCTTCGCCGTCGGGCTTGCGCACCACGGTGATGAGCAGGTCGGCCAGCGAGATGCCCATGTGGGACAGCCGGCGGCGCTTTTCCAGAACATAGTCCTCGCAGTCGCCGACGCCCTTGTCGGGATAGGCCCAGACCTCGTCCTTGCCGTAAATGTCCATGTCGCTCATCGGCTTGACGGCGGCATTGACCCTGGCGGTGACGCTAGCGAGCTTGCTCATCAGCCCATTGGTCATCCTGGCCGGCGCCAGGTTGCTCGGACGGATCGAGCATTCGCCCGGGTGCTGCTTGCAGAAATCATAGTGGCCGATCGGCTGCGAGGTGATGCCCCCGGTCGCCATCGCTCCGGCAGCCATTGCCGGCCAGCTTCCCGTGGCTGCCAGACCGGCCGCAGCCACGCACAAACGCAGCCTTCTCGCCATTGTTGAGGAATTCATTGTCCCCGCTCACCCTGTTATTAACGAAACGTTAAGGGCGATTGACAGTCCGTGTCAATTACGACGACGGACTGATTTGCGGCATGGTTACCCGCGGGCAGGGACAGCGTCTATTGTGCAACAGAATCGGCCCTGCAGCCGATCTGTCCCGGAATGGCCTACCGCTTGGCGGTGCGGACCAGTTTCGGCTTCACCGCGACGCGGTTCTGGCGGCCATAGCTGGTGATGAAGTCGACGATGCGCGGCACGATTTCGGAGCGGAAGCGCGAGCCGTTGAAGACGCCGTAATGGCCGACCGCCGGCTGCATGTAATGCGCCTTCTTGTCGGCCGGAATGTTGACGCACAGATCCTGCGCCGCCTTGGTCTGGCCGAGGCCCGATATGTCGTCATTCTCGCCCTCGACCGTGAACAAGGCGACGTTGCGGATATCAGACGGATCGATCCTGGTGCCGCGATGCATCATCTCACCTTTCGGCAGGGCATGGCGCACGAACACGGTGTCGACGGTCTGCAGGTAGAATTCCGCCGTCAGGTCCATGACGGCCAGGTACTCGTCATAGAAGTCGCGGTGCTTCTCGGCATTGTCGCCGTCATGCTTCACAAGGTGCATGAAGAAGTCCTTGTGGGCGATGATGTGTCGGTCGAGATTCATGCTCATGAAGCCCGACAGCTGCAGGAAGCCCGGATAGACCTCGCGGCCGAAGCCCGGCACCGGCCAGGGCGCTCGCATGATGACATTGTCGCGGAACCAGTCGATGCCCTTTTCCCCGGCCAGGAGATTGACCGCGGTCGGGTTGCGGCGCGTGTCGATCGGGCCGCCCATCAGCGTCATGGTCGAGGGCACGAAGGGATCGCCCTTCGCCTCCATCAGCGCCACCGCCGCCAGGACCGGCACGGAAGGCTGGCACACCGCCATCACATGGGTGTCGGGACCCAGCGTGTGGAACATGTCGACGATATAGTCGATATAGTCGTCGAGATCGAAGCTGCCGTCGGCCAGCGGCACCATGCGGGCGTCGACCCAGTCGGTGATGTGGACTTCGGCATGGGGCAGCATTGCTTCCACCGTGCCGCGCAGCAGCGTCGCATAGTGGCCCGACATCGGAGCCACGATCAGCAGCTTCGGATCCGGCTTGCGGCCGGCCGGCACGGCGCGTTCGAAGCGGACGAGATTGCAGAAGGGCTTCGACCAGACGGTCTTTTCGGTGACCGCGACGCTCTTCCAGTCGACGACGGTCTTGTCGAGGCCGAAGGAGGGCTTGCCGTAGCGGCGCGTGGTGCGCTCGAACAGTTCGGCGCCCGCCGCGATCGAACGGCCCCAGGGCGTGTGCGAGACCGGGTTCAGCGGGTTGGAATAGAACATCCGCACCGCATCGGCATAGAGCCGGGCCGGCTGCAGCGCTGCATGGTTCAATTCGTAGAGCTGGTAGAACATCGACAACCCCGCTGCTGCTGCGACCGAAGGGACGACGAGCAGCGCCGAGCCTCAAATGTCTCGTGGCGAAGTTAACAACTAATTGCTGCGATGCAATACGTCACGTGGCGTGACCAATGGTTCTTTCGTCCAAAGCGCTGCAAATCCGCCTGGGACGGCCGAGCCGGCTCAATGTGCAGTGCCGAAATGTGTAGGAAATGTGTCCGGCCCTGCTGCCGGACACCAGACCATGATCCCGAAAAGTGGTTCCGGTTTTCGGAAGAAGATCATGGTCCAGGGAAAATCATATCAAACGCGCGCCATGCAGACCGAGGTATGGCCGGAACCGATGAAGCCGAGCTGGCCGGCGGCGCCCTTCGACAGGTCGAGCACGCGACCCCGGATGAACGGGCCGCGATCGTTGATGCGCACGACGACGCTGCGGCCATTGTTCTGGTTGGTGACCCGCAATTTGGTGCCGAACGGCAGCGTGCGGTGGGCGGCGGTCAACGCCGACGGGTTCATGCGCTCGCCCGATGCGGTGCGCGAGTGCAGCGCGTACCAGGAAGCACGGCCACACTGGCCGGCGGCGGTTGCCGAAGTGGCCGAAGCGCCGACCATCAGGCCAGCAGCGATCGTTACCGCGACAAGCGCGGTCTGGTTTAGGGTCTTCATATTTGAGGGGTGGCTCCGTTTTTGACAGACCCCAGCCGTTAGGTGCCGAATAAGGCAGGAAATGCGGCAAGCATCTGTCCGTTCCGTGGCGAGATCACACGTTTGGAGTCAGAAGGTAACAGTCTGTCAGGGATTTTCCGGCGCGATTTGATTCATTTCCGATGATCTTCGGGCCGATATGCGAGATGTCTTTGACAAGATATCGGATAAATATCCAAGTAGAATCCGACGTGATTGGGGGCCTTCCTTTGGCTCTTTCATCACGCTCACTGCGCGGCAAACGATCGACTTGAAAAGCGAGATCCGTCAATGAGACTGACCAAAAACCTGCTGGCCTTGATTGTGCTGGCTGTCGGCGCGGTGTGGGCGCTGCAAGGCATCGGCGTGATCGGCGGCAGCTTCATGACCGGCCAGTCGCAATGGCTTTATATCGGTCTAGTCGCCATGCTGCTCGGCCTGGCCGGGCTGGTGTGGGCGAACCGGTAGGGGTGATGAGTGGCGCTAGACTGCGTTGCAGAACGAGCGTGGGCGCTGTCGCGCCGCCGTCTCGAGGTTCGCGCCGCCCCCGACACCCCTAACCGAACAGCCGGTCCAGGATCGTGCCTTCGAGGCGGGCGAGCTCGGCGGAGCCGCGCCGGCGCGGCCGGGCCACCGGCACCTCCAGGTCGAGCGCGATCCTGCCGGCGCTGATCACCACCACCCGGTCGGCGAGGGCGACCGCCTCGGCGACATCATGCGTGACCAGAACGGCGGTGAATTTCTGGGCGAGCCAGATGCGTTCCAGCAATTGCTGCATCTCGATGCGGGTCAGCGCGTCGAGCGCGCCGAGCGGCTCGTCGAGCGCCAGGATCTGCGGCTGGCCGACCAGCGCGCGGGCCAGCGCCACGCGCTGCTTCTGGCCGCCGGACAGCACCGAGGGCCATTCGTCGGCGCGGTCGGCCAGGCCAACCTCGCCCAGAATGTCGAGCGCGCGTTGCCTTGCGTCCTGGCCGGCAGCGATGCCGGTCAGCCCGACCTCGACATTTTTCACGACACTCGCCCAGGGCAGCAGGCGCGGCTCCTGGAACATGAAGCGCGTGCGGCTGTGGCCCTCTTCCTCGGCGCCCAGCGTCAGCGATCCCGATGTCGGCCGGTCGAGCCCGGCCAGCAGCCTGAGCAGCGTGCTCTTGCCGCAGCCGCTCTTGCCGATGACGGCGACGAATTGCCCGGCCGGCACATCAAGGTCGATGTCGTCGAGCACGATCTTGTCGCCGAAGCGTTTTTCCACGCCCTTGAAGGCGAAGGCGCGGCGTCCTTCGACAGAAATCGTCGGGCGCGCCGGCACTGGTGCTGCGACAAAAGAACGGACGGAGGTCAGGCTGGCGGCTGGCATCGAAAACCTCATCCGTTATGGAAGGCGGGATGCCAGCCGAGCGACAACCGCTCGAGCAGGCGGGCGAGGCTATCGGCGAGCTTGCCGAGCAGCGCATAGATCAGGATCGACAGCACGACGACATCGATCAGCAGGAATTCGCGCGCCTGCATGGCCATGTAGCCGAGGCCGGAACTGGCCGAGATGGTTTCGGCGACGATCAGCGTCAGCCACATAATGCCCAAGGCATAGCGCAGGCCGACGAAGATCGCCGGCAGCGCGCCGGGCAGGATGACGCGGAAGAACAGGGCGCGCCGGTCCATGCCGTAGACGCGGCCCATCTCGACCAACTGCGGATCGACGCTCTGTATGCCGAGCAGCGTGTTGACGTAGATCGGAAAGAAAACGCCGAGCGCCACCAGGAACAGTTTTGCTTCCTCGTCGATGCCAAACCACAGTATGACGAGCGGAATCAGCGCCAGATGCGGGATGTTGCGGATCATCTGCAGCGTGGTGTCGGTCAGGCCGCGGCTGAGCCGCGACAGCCCGTTGGCAAGGCCGAGCGCGAAGCCGATCGAGCCGCCGACGGCAAAGCCGGCAAGCGCGCGTGCCGTGGAAACGCCGATGTTGCGGATCAGTTCACCCGAAAGCGTCAGCCGCCAGAAGGCCTCGGCGACAGCACTTGGCGCCGGCAGCACATTGGCCGGCACGACGCCCGCGCGCGATGCGGCTTCCCAGCCGGCGATCACCAGCACCGGCAGCACCCAGCCGATGGCATTTGCGTGGAGGCGCGCGGAAAAGCTCATGAGGAGGCCTGCAGGCGAGCGGGGCCATGGAAGCCGACCGAGAATTCGTTGGCGATGTCGCGATGCGCCCGCTGCCGCCTGGTGCCGAGCCCGAGACGCGGGAACAGGAGCTCGGCGACGCGGTAGGCTTCCTCGAGATGCGGGTAGCCGGAGCCGATGATGGTGTCGATGCCGGTCGCCTGGTATTCGCGGATGCGCTGCGTGACCTGCTCCGGCGTGCCGACAAGGGCGGTGCCGGCGCCGCCGCGCACCAGGCCGACGCCGGCCCACAGATTGGGCGAAACGACGAGCCTGTCGCGGCGGCCGCCATGCAGTTCGGCCATGCGGCGCTGGCCGACCGAGTCCATCTGGTTGAGGAAGCGGGCCTGCGCATTCTCGATCTGGGCGTCGGTGACATGGCGGATCAGCCGGTCGGCGGCGCGCCATGCTTCGTCCTCGGTTTCGCGCACGATGAAATGCAGCCGGATGCCGAAGCGCAGTTTCCTGCCGCGCAGCGCCGCCTTTTTGCGCGCGGAAGCGAGCTTTGCCGCCACCTGTGCCGGCGGCTCGCCCCAGGTCAGGTACATGTCGACGAGGTCGGCCGCGAGATCCTGGCCGGCGTCGGACGATCCACCGAAATAGAGCGTTGGCCGCTCTTGGCTTGGCAGAAGGTCGAGGCGGCCATTTTCGACGCGGTAATATTTGCCGTCGAAATTGACGCGCTCGCCCGAGACGAGGCCGCGCCAGATGGTCAGGAATTCATGCGCCTGGGCATAGCGCTCATCATGCGGCAGGAAGACGCCGTCGCCGGCGAGCTCGGTCGGATTGCCGCCGACCACGACATTGAGCAGCAGGCGGCCATTGCTCAGCCGGTCGAGTGCCGCGGTCTGCCGCGCGGCGAAGGTCGGAAGGGTCACGCCGGGCCGCAGCGCCACTAGGAATTTAAGTCTTTCGGTCAGCGTCGCCAGGCCCGTTGCGGTGATCCATGAATCCTCGCAATTCTGTCCGGTTGGCAGCAGCACGCCCGGAAAACCGAGCCTGTCGACCGCCTGTGCGATCTCCTTGAAATAGCCGAACTCCGGCGGTCGCTGTTGCTCCTCGGAACCGAGATAGGAGCCGTCGCCATGCGTCGGGATGAACCAGAAGAAATCGAGCGGGTTGGCTGGAGCGGTCATGTCTGGCGCGGTCACGTGCGGATCTCCCTGGATACACAGGCACAAACGGCAACAGCGCCGGGCGGTCTCACCCGGCGCCGCGAGACAAAAGATCAGTTGCCTGGCGCGGTCCACACGGCGTCTGAGATGCGGACCGCTTTCGGGATCAGGCCGAGCTTGTAGAAGCGGTCGGCGGTCGCCTGCTGGCTGGCGACGATCTCGTCGGTAATCGGAAAGATGCCGAATTTGCTGCGGTTGGCGGCGATGGTCTGGGCGTCGAGCGGCACACCGGTCACCTCATGCAGCGCCTCGGCCACCTTGTCGCGGTTCTGGTCGGCCCATTTCGCCGCTTCGCCGAGAGCGGCGATGGTGGTGGTGATGATTTCGGGATGCGCCTTGGCGAAATCCTTGTTGGCGAGGAAATAGGTGTTGACCTTGAGCACCTCGCTGGAGCGGGCCAGCACACGCGGCTGGTAGCGTGTTTCGGCGATGGCGAAGAACGGATCCCAGACCGCCCAGGCGTCGATCTGGTCGCTGGCGAAGGCGGCGGCCGCATCGGCGGGGCTGAGATAGATCGGCGTGATCTGGTCGAAGGGAACGCCGGCCTTTTCCAGCGCGGCGACGAGCAGATTATGCGCAGAGGTGCCCTTGCCGACGCCGACGCGCTTGCCCTTGAGGTCGGCGACAGACTGGACCGGCGAGGCCGGCTTGACGAAGATCGCCTCGCCATCGCCATTGGACGGCAATGCCGCCGCATAGACGATGTTGGCGCCGGCCGACTGGCCGAAGATAGGCGGGGAGTCGCCGGTCCAGCCGACGTCGATGGCGCCGACATTGAGCGCCTCGACCAGTGGCGGGCCAGCGGTGAATTCCACCCACTTGACGGTGACGCCCTTGTCGGCGAGCGCTTTCTCGATCACCTGCTGCTGCCGGGCGATCACCGGCAGGCCGGTCTTTTGGTAGCCGATGTTGAGCTGCTTCAGCTCCTGCGCGGCGGCGCCGAACGACAGGCCGACGGTCGCGGCGAGCAGGCCGATGCCGAAAACGCGTCTCGTCAGATTGAACATGATCCCTCTCCTTGGCTGCGGATCGGCGCCGGGAAACGCCCTCGCCGGTTGGGACAAGGCTAGGTAGTTCTATAAATTTAGTAGAGGAATGATTTTGCGAATTGGCGCAAAGGTGCGGAAGTATCTTCCACGACAACCCGGCATTCGTCATTCGAGGGCAAGGCAAGGGGCGGAGCGACGGCGCAGGGATGACGAATGAAAAGGCTTTGGCCAGGACCGCGCCGGGTCCCTAGATTGCTTTCACCAGCCGCAGCAGGCCCAGCATCTCGATATAGGTCCCCTTGCGGAAAGCGATGTAGACCGGCTCTTCCATGCCATGGAAGCGGCGCTTGAATGCCGCCTGGCCCTGCAGGTTGAACCTGCGGCGGTTGACCCATGGCGAAGAGTAGGCGCGCTGAAAAGTGTTGCGCCAGAAATCGCTTTCGGCAAATCCGCTGGGGGTGACGTCGAGAAGCGGCGACAGGCCGAGCGTGACCGCCGAAATGCCCTCTTCGCGAAACCGGCCGACAGCGAATTTGGTCAGGCCGATCTCGGCGTGCGGCGAGGCATCGATGTGCTTGCGCTTGAAGGCGGTGGTGTAGCCGATGACCTTGCCGTCGCGAAACAACGGATCGAAATCGAGCAGCGCGATGAGTTCGCCATCGGGGCCATGCAGGACGAAGCGGCGCATGTCGGTGCCGAGCTGATCGTAGAATGGGCGGTTGAGAAAACCCATCTCCCAGCGCTTGACTATGCGGTCGCCGCGCCAGTTCTCGGACAGCCGGGCGATTTCGTCGAGGAATACCGTCCGCTTGTCTTCCTCGAACGAAAAGCCCTTCTTCAAGAGCCAGCGCTCGGAATAGCGCACGGTCTCGTTGCGCTTGCCGGAAAAGTCATGCTCGGGCAGGGCGAGGCGGGTGTCGATGCCCAGCCGGTTGACCTTGTAGCCGAGCCCGGCCAGCACGCGCGCGGTCTCCTCGCCAACCTGCACGAACCACGGGTCGCCGGCGGTCTCGACGAAGCGCCTGATATAGTCGGGCCGCCGGGCCGGCGCCGCCACCGGGTCGCCAAGCGCGAAATGATGCTTCATCTTGGTGCCGAAGGCGATGTAGCCGTCGGCGTCGCCAAAATAGGAAAGCTTGCGCTGTACGGCAGTCGAATAGGCGAGCGAGAAGTCGCCATGGCGACGGACCATCGCCAGGCGTTCGACATGCGTCAATGCCTGGCGCTCGACCCTGGGCGAGGCACCCTCGAGGATTTTGTCGAAATAGATCCGCAAGGAGGGCATGGTCCGGATTCCGCGTGCCGTCTGTGGCGCGACGTGCCTTTCGGCACGCCAGACGCACCACGGCGCCTTGATTTTTCACGGGAAGCCGAAATCGCTTCGGTTTCGAATTCCTGCGTCGGTAACGAGATCCGCCAGCCCCTCGGAACTCGAATCAATCACATTGCCGCGACCTGATTATCGCCGATGCCGCTGATATGCCATATAGGGCTGCATGGTTTCGGACGGAAGCGGGGCATTCCGTTCCATGTCGTTGGTTTAGCCGCATTTGCGCGACGGGAGTTGTTTGCGCCCTGGCGGCGCAAGGCACTTGAGCGCACCGATCCGCTGTTGGGTTTGCGCGCGATCAAACGGTTACAGCGTCCTGCGAGCTTGTAGGGCGGGCGGTTGAATGGATTTTGAGAGCGAATGGCAGATACGACAACCAGATCGAAGGTGGAGCAGGTGGCGGCGATCGAGCCGGCGATTGTCATTGGCGCCGGCGCCGCCGGACTGGCTGTCGCGCAGGCCCTGATCAAGGCCGACGTGCCGGTGGCGATCCTGGAACAGGAGAGCCGGCTGGCCGAACCCTGGCATCGGCGGCACCAGCAGCTGCATCTCAACACCCATCGCGATCTCTCGGCGCTGCCCGGCCTTTCCTTTCCCGGGGGTACGCCAGCCTTTCCACCCAAGAGCGTCGTCATCCGCCATATGAACGATTTCCGCGAGGCGAACCAGTTGCCTGTGGAGTTCGGCGTTGCCGTCGAGACCCTCGTGTTCAAGGGCGACCATTGGCTGGTGCGCACCAGCGCCGGCTCGCGTCTGGCGCGTCATGTCATCGTCGCCACCGGTCGTGACAAGGAGCCCTTCACGCCGCAGTGGGTGGGCATGCAGGCCTTCGCGGGCCGGATCATCCATTCGGCGGATTTTGGCGACGCCAAGTCCTATGCCGGCAAGAAGGTGCTGGTCGTCGGCGCCGGCAATTCGGGCTTCGATGCCCTCAATCATCTGGCCGGCGTGGATACGGCTTCTCTCTGGCTGTCGGCCCGTAATGGCCCCGCGCTTCTGCCCAAGCGGATCGGCAAGATCGCCGTGCACCGGCTTTCGCCGCTCATGGCGCGCTTGCCGCTGCGCGTTGCCGATGCGGTGATGGCCGCGACGCAGCGGCTGGTTTTCGGCGATCTCACCAAATTCGGCATGCCGCCCGCGCCGTCGGGCGGCGCCAGCCGCCTGGCCTCGGACTACACCGCGATTGCTGCGGATGACGGTGCCGTCGACGCCATAAAGTCTGGCAAGATTACCGTGGTGCCGGCGATACGGGAATTCACCCGCGATGGCGTGATCCTGGCCAATGGTCGCCTGATCGATCCCGATATCGTCATTGCCGCCACGGGCTACCGCACCGGGCTGGAGCGCATGGTCGGCGATCTCGGCGTGCTCGACGGCAAGGGTGTCCCGCTCTTCAACGGCGGTGAAGCCGACCCGAAACTGCCCGGCCTGTGGTTCACCGGTATGCGGCCGAGCATTCGTGGCTGCTTCGCCAATGCCGCCATTTTGGGCAAGGCGATCGCCAGGCGGATCGCCGGCGCGGGCCGCTAGCGCAATTCCGGGAAGTGTGAGCGCTTTCCCTTGGGAATTGCGTCGAAACAAAGAGCTCTAGCGACCTGACGCCTCACGCCGATTTCGGCTCGAGCCGGCGGAAGCCGACGGCTTGCATCAGCATCTCCTCGTCGACCATGCCGGCATTGTGCAGCGCGAGCAGGGTGAGCGCGATCTCGCGTGCTTCCGGCGAATCGGGCTGAGCTGTGCGCCGCAGGCAGACTTCGTCAAAGACGCGCTGCAGCCTGGCGATGTCGCCGGGCTTGAGCAGGCCCCGGTCATAGACTGACTTCGACATGGTGGCGGGCTCCAGGAAACGACCCAATGCATCTCGCCCAAAAGCGGCTCCGGTTTTGGGAGTACGACATGCACAAGACAAAGACCTAACGCGCGTCGCACGAATCCGTTTCGACGCGCGTTAGGGCGCCACCAGTAAATTGCCGATCTTTCCCGAGGCTTGAACCTTGGCGATTGGCGGAAACATCCATCGACGTTGGGGAGGCGGTCCGGCACGCAGCGCTCGGTCAAATCCCCTGCGTGCTCCAGCCGCCTGATTATCACACCGCGATCTTGCCGCCGCCTTGCCTGGTGATGGCGACGACCGACGGCCGCACCGGCATTTCGGACTTGAAGTCCGGCCAGCGCGTCGATGGATCCTCATAGTAGGACGGCCGGCCGAAGCCTTCCCAATCCTCGCCGCCATCGCCCGGATGCTGGACGGCAACGAAGGCGGTCCGGTCGTCGGGCGCAAACAGCGGGCCGCACATTTCCGCGCCGATCGGCACGCGGAAGAACAGTTTTGAAGTTGCCCGCGCAGCCCCCTCGGTGTCGACCGCCCACAAGCCATCGGTGCGGCCGGTGGCCTTCGGGCCCTGGCCGTCGGTAGCGACCCACAGGCGCCCGGCCGAATCGACCGCGCAATTGTCGGGCATGCCGAACCAGCCATGGGCCGTCGTCGCCGTCGAGAAGGTGGCGCCGACATCGGCAACCGACGGATCGCCGCATTTCAAAAGCACTTCCCATTTGCCCTTGGCGGCGGTGAAATCACCGTCGGTCTCGGTGATCTCGATAATGTGGCCGAAGGCATTCTCGGCGCGCGGATTGGCGGCATCGACCTGGTCGGCCTTGCGCTTCGAATTGTTGGTCAGCATGACATAGACCTTGCCGTTGACACCATTGGGCTGGATGTCCTCGGGCCGGTCCATCTTGGTGGCGCCAAGCAGATCGGCGGCGCGCCGCGTCTCGATCAGCACGTCGGCCTGGCTGCCAAAGCCGTTTTCCGCCGTCAGCGGCCCCTGGCCGAAGACGATCGGCAGCCAGTCGACCGTGCCGTCCTCGGCGAATTTGGCGACATGCAGCGTGCCCTCGTCGAGCAGGTCCTTGTTGGCGGCATGGTCGTTGGCGGTGAACGTGCCCTTGGTGACGAATTTGTAGACATAGTCGAAGCGCTCGTCGTCGCCGAGATAGAAGACGACGCGACCGTCCTTGGCGACAATGGACTCGGCGCCCTCATGCTTGAAGCGGCCCATGGCGGTGCGCTTCCTCGGCGTCGAATTCGGATCGTTGACGTCGACCTCGACGATCCAGCCGAAGCGATTGGGTTCGTGCGGCTCCTTGGCGAGGTTGAAGCGGTCGTAATGCGCGCCCCATTCATAGGCACCTTCCGGAATGCCGAGCCGCTTGTAGTTGGCGGCTTCCTTGTGGCCCTCGGGCAATTCGCCGGAGAAATAGCCGTGGATGTTCTCCTCGGCCATCACATAGGTGCCCCAAGGGGTGACGCCGCCGGCGCAATTGTTGAAAGTGCCGAACACTTTCGTGCCGGACGGGTCGGCATTGGTCTTGACGCGGTCGTGGCCGGCGACCGGGCCCGACAGCGCCATTTCGGTGGTGGCGGTGATGCGGCGGTTGAGCTTGCCGTCCCGCACCACTTGCCATTTGCCTGACACCTTGCGGATTTCGACGATGGTGCCGCCATGCGCCGCCATCTCGACATCGACCTGCTCCTTCGAGAGCGGCGCGACCTCGGCCTTCTTCTTCCCGTCCTTCTCGACGATCGAGACGATGCCCGGAAACATCAGATGCGGGTTGGTGTATTCGTGGTTGACGACGAGCAGGCCGTGCTCGGCCGAGCCGTCGATCGCGATGTAGCCGACATAGTCGTTGTTGTAGCCAAACTGTCTGGCCTGCGCCTCGGCCGACTGTTTCGTCGGGTCGAACTGCGGCGAATCGGCAAACAACGGATCGCCCCAGCGCAACAGCACGTCGGCGTCGTAGCCCGGCGCGACATGATGCTTGTCGTCTATCCCGGCCTCGAGCTCGTCGAATTTGAAGGCGGAGCCTTCCGCGGCGCGGGCATCGTCGGCGGCGATCATGGCCAGCGGGCCGACGGTCGCGGCGATCGCCGAGACGGCGAGCGATCCCTTCAGGAATCCCCGGCGCGAGAACCGCGCGGCGATGATCTCGCCCATGGTGCGGTTGTCGGTGGGGTTGGTGGCCGGTCCTTCGTTTTCCTCGAGCAGGCTGGTGCGGAATCGGGCGTCGGGAGAGCGATGTTCGGTCACGAAGGGCCTCTGGCTTTGGAGTGGCTGGATCTTTTTTGTCGCCTTTCGACCCCTACAGCCAACTGATCACATTTTCGTGACATCATACCTGCTCCGCCGCTCCACGCGAGGTGGTTGTCACCGTGACATCGGACTTTAGTCCAACCTTGCGCTTGCAAAAGTCCTGGAGGACAAACGCAACGGTCGGAGGTCGCTTCCGGCCAATACATCTTTCGGCGATGTTGCTGGTTGCAACCTTGGGGGTGGGCGCGCCGGCTCAATCGACGGAGATCAGGATGCACGGATCGATCACGGCCCGGTGCCGCCGGCTGACGCTCGTTTCGGCGGCTGCTCTGGCGCTGACCATCATTCCCTATCGAATTGCCCTGCACGGCTCCGCCCCCGGAATCGACGCCGCATCAGCACAGGCCGCCAATGGCGGCAATGGTGGCGGCAACGGTGGCGGTGGCAATGGCGGCAACGGCGGCGGCGGCGGTGGCAACGGCGGTAATGGCGGCAACAGCGGCGGCGGTAACGGTGGCAACAGCGGCGGCGGTAACGGCGGTAACAGCAGCGGCGGTAACGGCGGTAACAGCAGCGGCGGTAACGGCGGCAACAGCAGCGGCGGTAACAGCGGCAACAGCAGCGGCGGTAACAGCGGCAACGGAAATGGAAACGGCGGCAATTCCGGAACGGATGGCAGTGGTGACAACTCGGCATCCGGCAAGGGACAGAGCGACAAAGGCGTCAGCCATGTCAACGCCGCGACCGGTGACAAGGTCTCGGTGAGCGGCAACAACATCACGGTCACACATCCCGACGGCATCACCGAAAAGATCGAAAACGGCCGTTTCAAAATGAAGGATGCGCTGGGTCGCACGATCATCGACCGCCGGGCCACGCCGGCCGATGTCAGCCGTCTAAAGGCCTTGTGAAACTGGCTAGCAGGCAACGGCCGGTTTCACACGTCACCTCCGCCGCCCCCGGCGGAGGTGATCTTCCCTTGTCCGGCCCTTGCGCGGGTCCGCAATGGCCTGACTGTTTGTTTTGCCGCGATTCCCAAGGGAAAAGCGCCATGCGCTTTGCCCGGGAAACCCGTTTCACACTTTTCCTGGAATTGCTCTAAGAGCGGTTTCTGTCCCGGTCGCGGAACTCGCGCACCATGAGAGCCGCTTCCGTGCGGTTTCGCACATTGAGTTTGGACAGCACCCCGGTCATGTGGTGCTTGACCGTCTTCTCCTGCAGCTCCAGGCGCAAGGCAACCTCCTTGTTGCTGAGCCCCTCCGCCACCAGCCGCAGGATTTCCGTCTGCCGTTCAGTCAGTTGCCGCAACCGGTCCGCCACGCCGTTGGCAGGTTGCGGGGACTGGAGATCGGAAAGCAGCCGTGCCGACAGCGTCGGCGTAAGGTAGCCCTCGCCGGCAGCCACATTGCGCAGGATGTCGGCGAGCGCGCGCGATCCGACGCCCTTGAGGATATAGCCCTGCACGCCTGCGTTCAGCGCCGTGGTTACATCGGCATTGGTCTCCGAAACCGTGAGCATGACGATCTTCTGGGCAGGATGGTCGGCGAGGATGCTGACAACCGCGGACAGGCCGCCGCCCGGCATGGAGATGTCGAGCAGCAATATGTCAGGCTGCACCGTCGAGGCGATGCGTTCGGCATCCTGCGCTGTCGCGCCTTCGCCGACGATCTCGAAACCTCCGATCTCCGACAGGCTGCGCGTCACGCCTTCGCGAAACAGCGGATGATCGTCGACAATAGCGATGCGGATAGCGCCAATCATGCTTGCTCCTCGATCGAAAGACTGATCACCAATCGCGTGCCTTGCGCTCCGGTCAAGGTCTCGAACTGGCCGCCAATGCTTTCGACCCGCTCCCTGAGGCCGGCGAGCCCCAACCCGTCGACCCGCGCCGGATCAAAACCCGGCCCGCCGTCCGACACTTCGACAAAAAGCCTGCCATTCTTCATCCCGGCCCGCACCGTCTGATCCTTGGCCCGCCCGTGGCGATAGGCATTGTTCAGCCCTTCCTGCACGAAACGATAGATGCTGATCTTTTCGGAAGTGCCGAGCTCAGGCAAATGCCTGGGTAGCGTGAGCAGCACGGACGTTCCCGTCCGGTGCTGATGTTCGTCGACCGCCATCCGCAATATGTCCGTTGCCGCGGCAGTTTCGATCTGCGGCAAGACGAGACCGGTGCAGATACCGCGAATTTCGCGCATCGCATCCTCCAGCGTCTTGCGGATCATCGCGACCTCGGTCGCGCGGTTTTCGCCCCAATGGCCGTCGCCGGAGAATACCGGGCTGTCCATGCGCAGCGCCGCCAGGGCCACGAGTTGCGCCGGTCCGTCATGCAGGTCGGCACCGATCCGGCGCAAATATCGTTCGTTGAGCGCGGTGGCGCGGCGGGACGCCCTCTGCACACGCTGCCGCAAGGCGCTGTTTTGCGTCACCAGGCCTTGCAACTCCGACACCTGGCGGCGCAGCGCCCCGCGCTGATCGTCGATGGTGCGGCTGGCGCGCAGCACGATGCTCGACAGGAGCAGAAAAGCCGTCAGGGTGGTGCCGGCCACGATCAGCCAGCTCGACAGCAGGGCAGAGGCCAGCGTGGCCTTGAAATCAGTGGCGACCTCGAAGAATTCGGTGACGGCCACCACCTCGCCCGACCAGGGTTCGCGCACGGGATTGTAGATCTCCAGCAATGGCACGCCCGCGGCCTGCTCCTTGCTTTCGGTTTCGTCGAACGTATCGAATTGGGCGGTGACGTTGCCCTGAAAGGCGGACCGCAGATCGTCGGTCAGATCAAAGCGGCGGCCGATCAAAGTTGCATCTTTCGCGTAGAGCACGGTGCCGTCCCGGCGCCAGAGCCTGAACGAGACCAGGCGCTTGCCGAGCGCGCCCTGGCCGAGCGTCTCGTCGAGCGCCTGCTTGACGGACTCGCTGAGCTCCTCGCTCTTGCGCAGGTCCGGCAGCAGCGGCGCGATCACGCTGTCGACATAGAGCGCCGTCGTGGCTGCCGAATTGCGGGTGACGCCGTCCCGGATCTGCGACGTCACCCAGGCACCCACCACCAGCATGACGGCCAGCAGGCCAAAGCCGCCGGCAACGAGGAATTGCAGGGCAAGCGAAAGCTCGCTCCAGCGCCGCGCCAAATTCTGCAGAATGCGAATCATGATCCCCTGACCGCCCTTCCATCGAACAGCTGGGCGACATCGCACATTGAGCCTCAGTCTTGCCGTTGCCAAGACCCTGTCGTTAGAACGAGGTCGCTTGACGTCTCGAGGCGCTTCGGAAACAAGGTCCGCGGCACATGCGGCGGCAGCCGCTTCGAGGGGGATGGGACGTTGAGTTTTTCGGGACTGCTGCAGCTTGGCTTTTCGACGGTGATCTTCCTTTTGGCGGCGACCGCCGCCAAGCAATGGGGACTGGCGCCGAGCCTCGGCAAGATCCTGTTGACGCTCGCGCTCTATTCGCTGGGCAATCTGATCATGCTGCGGCTGATCCGCGAATTCGGCATGTCGGTGTCGTTCAGCCTCTCGGCGGTCATCCAGCTTGTCTCGGTCAACGTCGTGGCGCTGGTGTTCTTCGGCGAGCGCGTCAACGCGCTGCAGGCCACCGGCATCGTGCTGGCGATCGCCGCAGTGGCGCTGATCACGCTTGGGCCCTATCTGCAGGGGCGTTGATCGAGATGAAGATTGCGACACCGGCCCGATGAAAGACACCGCAAGCACCCTGCTCAACCGCATCGAATTCCCGGTGCTGCTGGCCGGCCTGGTCATCGCCGGCGGCCTGTGGGGCTTCGTGGAGCTCATGGAGGTGGCGCGGGCAACCGCGTCGCACGCCTTCGACACCGAAATCCTGCTTGCCTTCCGCCAGGTTGGCCAACCGGCAATCCCGATCGGCCCATCGTGGCTGGAAGGCGCGATGCGCGACATCACCAGCCTCGGCAGCGCCAGCGTGCTGGTGCTGATCACGACGGCAACGATCCTCTATTTGCTGTTGATCCGCCGGCCGGGGACGGCACTTCTCATCTTCGTCGCCGTGGCCGGCGGCCAGGTGCTGTCGAGCCTGCTGAAGGTCGGCGTCGACCGGCCGCGGCCCGAGCTCGTTTCGCATCTGGTCAGCGAGACGTCGCTTTCCTTCCCAAGCGGCCACGCCATGCTGTCGGCGGTGACCTATCTCACGCTTGGTTCGCTCGCGGCGCGCTTCCTGCATGGCAGGGCGACGAAGATCTACGTCTTGTCGCTGGCCGTGCTGACGACGGTGCTGGTCGGCGTCAGCCGCATCTATCTCGGCGTCCACTGGCCGTCGGATGTGCTGGCCGGCTGGTGCGCGGGCTTCGCCTGGGCGATGCTGTGCTGGCTGGTGGCGCGTGTGTTGCAGCGCCGCAAGGTGGTGAGCGACGATGCCGATGGCGCCTGACCGCACCCTCGGGCTTGCGCTCAGATCAAGCGGTTGATGAGGTGTCCACCACAGCCTGCCAGAGCCAGAACCATCGAAAGCAGGCATGCGGATGTCATCAAGGTCTTGAAAATATTCACCGCGTTACCCCCTGCCCAGATGGGCAGCACCCTAGCCTGCAATCCTCGGGAAGTATCGGAAAAAATGGACAATCAGGCGAAGGCGCTTACGCCTCAGACATTCATATTGATGCTTGAAACATCATGACAATGGTATTATACCTTATTCCTGCAGACTCAGACATGGGGTCCGGCCGATGATCACTGCCGCGCAGATGCGTGCCGCAAGGGCCTTGGCCGGCATCGACCAGAAGACGCTCGCCGAACGCGCAGGCGTTTCGCTTCCGACCATCCAGCGCATGGAAGCGAGCGATGGCGTGGTCCGGGGCGTGGTCGATACGCTGATGAAGGTCATCCAGGCGCTCGACGAGGCCGGGGTGGAGTTGATCGGCGAGAACCAGGCCAGCGAGCGCGGCGGCAGGGGCGTGCGCCTCAAACCCGCCGTGCCGCCAGATCCCAGGGCTGAGCCGGCATAAGTCGCGACGGCGACCGCCGACATTCCTGCCGACGATCCCGCCGCCTTCATGTGCGGAAGGCAGTCCATGGATCAGACACGGCAGGCAGTGCATCAATCGACCCAAAGGTCGGCCCACAAATCGACTCGTGGGTCGGCCCAAGGGTCGGCCCAAGGGTCGGCAAGCCCGACATTTGCCGAATTGTTCACGCCCAAACTGGTGACGGTCTGGCGCGAAGGTTACCACCTGCCGCAGTTCAAGGCCGACTTCATGGCCGGGCTGACCGTCGCCATCGTGGCGCTGCCGCTGTCGATGGCGATTGCGATCGCCTCCGGCGTGACGCCGGAGCGCGGCCTGTTCACAGCCATCGTCGGCGGCTTCATCATCTCGGCATTCGGCGGCAGCCGCTTCCAGATCGGCGGGCCGGCCGGAGCCTTCATCGTGCTGGTGGCGGCGACCGTCCAGCGCGAAGGTGTCGATGGATTGCTTCTGGCAACGATGATGGCCGGCGTGTTCCTGCTCGCCATCGGCTATCTCAGGCTTGGCACCTACATCAAATTCATCCCCTATCCGGTGACGGTCGGCTTCACCGCCGGCATTGCGATCATCATCTTCTCCGGCCAGATCGTCGAATTGTTCGGGCTTAAGCTTGCGGGGCCGGAGCCGGGGCCGCTGCTGCCGAAATTGATGGCGATCGGGCAGGCGGCCGGCACGGTAAACATCTCGGCGACGCTGGTGGCGGTGCTGACCATCGTCACCATTGTCGCGGTGAAGCGCTGGCGGCCGGGCTGGCCGGGCATGCTGATCGCCGTCGGACTTGCCTCGCTGGTGGTGGCGCTGCTGGCGTTGCCGGCTGAAACCATCGGCACGCGCTATGGCGGCATTCCCCGCAGCCTGCCGTTTCCGACGCTGCCGACGCTCAGCATGGGCAAGATCGTCGCGGTGCTGCCGGACGCCATTGCCTTTGCCCTGCTCGGCGCCATCGAATCGTTGCTGTCGGCCGTGGTTGCCGACGGCATGACCGGCCGGCGGCACCGTTCCAACTGCGAGCTGGTGGCGCAGGGTTTCGCCAACACCGCATCCGCATTGTTCGGCGGCATCTGCGTCACCGGCACCATCGCCCGCACCGCCACCAATGTGCGGGCCGGCGCGCATGGGCCGGTCTCGGGCATGCTGCATTCACTGTTCCTGCTGGTCTTCATGCTGGTGGCCGCGCCGCTGGCCAGCTACATCCCGCTTGCCGCGCTTGCCGGCGTGCTGGCGGTGGTCTGCTGGAACATGTTCGAGAAACAGGCCTTCGCGACGCTGTTGCGCGCCTCGCGCGGCGACGCGCTGGTGCTGATGGCGACCTTCCTGATCGTCGTCTTCCGCGACCTGACCGAAGGCATCGTCGTCGGTTTCGCGCTGGGCTCGATCCTGTTCATCGACCGCATGGCCAAGTCGATCGCTGTCGAGGCGGATCTGGTGCAGGACGATGTCGCCGACAGCAGCGGTCGCGCCTATGATGCCAGCGAGGCGAGCGACGTCGACACCGTCGTCTACCGCATCTCGGGCGCCTTCTTCTTCGGCGCCGCTTCCACCGTCGGCGGCGTGCTCGACCGCATTGCCGACCAGCGTAAGAATTTCATCCTCGACTGCTCGGCGGTGCCTTTCTTCGATTCGACGGCCGCCAATGTCATCGAAAGCGCGGCCCACAAGGCCAGGCGCGCCGGTGTGCGCTTCATCATATCGGGTGCCTCTCCGCAGATACGGCGCACCCTGATCAACCACGGCGTCAAGCGGCCGCTGGTGACCTATGCCGCTTCGATCAGCGATGCGCGGGCGCAACTGACGGTTCCGCCGGCGGTTGATGCCACGCAATAGGCAGCCTGGCGGCTCAGAGGCCAGCGCCCCGTATTTCTTCAGCGTGCGCCTTCACGAGGTCGGCCATGCTGTCGAAGCGAAAATCCACCGTCGGTGCATCGCCGGGGTTCATCGTGGCGCCGAAGCCCTGATCCGCATGCCGGCGATAGATCCAGCACGATGTCAGGCTGAAGCGATTTGCGGGAGCGTGATCGTGAAACATGCTTTCCGCGGTGTGTAGGACCTCTCGCTTTTCTACCCCGATTGTACCGAGCTTTTCGAGCATATAGTCGAAGTTCCGGTCGGAGGGCTTGTAGGAGCCGATATCTTCCGCCGTATAGATCGCGTCGAAATCAACGCCGAGCTTCTTGTTGCTGAACGAGAAACTTTCGTTGTCGACGTTGGAGAGGATGATCAGCTTGTAGTGCTTTTTGAGGTACTGCAAGGCTTCCGCGGAGTCGGCGAAAGCCGGCCAATCCCTCACGCTTTCCCCATACGCCACGCATTCCTCTCGCGTGGCGACGACACCCCACTCCTCCGCAAGTCGCTTGTAAACGATCGGCAGGAGGTCGCGGTAGCGTTTCCCCGGCGTCCATTTCTGTTGACTGGATTCGTGCCGGGCGTGCGCCTCGAGGATCTCGTTCCGGCTCAAGCTGCGGGCAGCCCTTTCTGTCAGCGGCTTCAGGCCGGCGATCATGCCGGACTCCCAATCGATCAGGGTGCCGTAGCAGTCGAAGGTCAGGGCTTTGAATTCTGTGAGTTTCATGAAACTACCTCCTTTGAAGTCCATGGGTGAAGCGACACTGACGTGGATCGCCATCAATCATCAGGTCGATTTCGCCTCGGCGACTAGCCGACATGATGCTGACTGAGCTGAAAGTCCTTCGACGCTGCGCTGCCCGACGAGATGAACCAGACGCCGGACAGCGTCACCGCAAGGCCAGCCAGCATCGCCTTCGAAAGCGGCTCGCCGAACATCGACCAGCCCCAGAGCATCGTCACGGGTGGGCTGAGATAGATCACGCTGCTGACCTGTGAGGCCGTGTAGAGGCGCAGGCTTGCGTAGTACGTGCCGTAGCAGAAGAAGGTCGAAAACAGCACCAGCCAGGCGATGCCGAATCCGAACCTGGCATCGAGGGGCGGCATCAGCCCGCCATTCCATCCGGCGCAAGCGGCGAAAAGGACTGCTGCCGTCAGGCATTGAATGCACAGGCTCTGATGAATGGGCATATTGATCGTCCCCATCCGCTTCTGCACCACCGTTGCCAGCGCCAGAACCATCATGGAAGCGACTGTCAACAAATATGCCCAGGCCGGGGCCGTCCCGAGGCTCAGGCTGTCCAGCGAAACGATGAGAACGCCGGTCACTCCGAGAGCCGTTCCGATCCACTGTCTCCCGGTCAATCGGTGTCCCAGAACCGGCTGCGACAAGGCCGCGATGGCGAGCGGGACAAGATCGGAATCAGCGCGACAAGGCCGGTCGGCACGCGCTGGCCGATGGCAAGCGCGAATCCGCCGAGATAGAGGAACATCGTCGCCACGCCGAAGACCATCTGCTGGACAAGGGCACGGGCGTTGACGCGCGGTCCGATCAGGAGAGCAAATGGCACGAGGATCAGCCCGGACATCAAGGTCCGCCAGAACAGCACCAGCATGACATCGGCATTCTCGCTGGCGTAGCGGATGCCGACGAAGCCGGAACTCCAGCTTACGACCAGCGCCGTCGCCATTGTTGGCCACACGAGGCGATGGATCCTGGTTTGCGGGAGCTTCATGAAATCTCTCTGTTCAAGCCGGCCCGTGACCCCGAAGCGGAGCATGGCCGACGTGGCTCAGACCATTGAAGGCTCCAGCGCGTGTTTGCACATGACAAATTTCGATACGATCATGAAGCAGTCAGAAAAATCGCCATACTGGCTTGCCTGAAACGCATCGGAGGATCAGAAATTGGCGCGTCTCTTTGGTTTCGAGCGAGGATTGTCATGACCGGACTGATGAGCCGCCGCTTGGATGTCGACGCCTTGCGCGCACTGGTCGCGATCGAGAAGCACGGCGGCGTCACGCGCGCGGCCGAGATTCTTGGCCTGTCGCAGTCGGCCGTCAGCCACAAGATCAAGAGACTCGAAACGAGTCTCGACTGCGAAATCCTCACCCGGAAAGCAAACGCGCCGATGTTCACCACGGCCGGACGGGACCTGCTTGGCTATGCGCGGCGCATTCTGGGCATCCATGACGAGGCGGTCCTGAGCCTGTCGAAAAGCTCTTTGCAAGGCAAGATCGCGCTGGGAATGACCGAGGATACCACCTGCACGGACCTTTCGCGCATTCTTGGCCGGTTTCGCCGGCTCTACCCGGAGGTGAGCGTCCGCACGCAGGTGCGCATGAGCCTCGTCTTGCAGGAGCAGCTCAGCCAGGGAGCCCTTGACGCCGCCATCATCCAGGTATTCCAGCACGAGGTCCGCCCCGCCGACATCCTCCTGTTCCGCGAGACGCTGCATTGGGTGAAATCTCGCGACCTGGTTCTGTCGAACGGGAAGCCGGTCCCATTTCTTTCCTTCGATGAGAATTGCTTTTACCGGCGCTGGGGCATCGACGTCGGGCAGGACGAGGATACGGTGTTGGAGACCGTGTTCGAATGCTCCAGCGCGGCCGGGATCATTGCAGGCGTGACCGCGGGGCTCGGCGTGGCACTCCTGAGTCAGCGGTACCTGCAGCCCGACATGGAGATTGTCGACAACACATTCCCCAAGCCGCCAGACCTGGCCTATGTCATCAGGCGCGCGCGCACCCCCAGGAACCCCGCGCTCGAGACTCTGGTCAGGGAGATCGAGGCTGAGGTAAAGCGTTACGGGACGCTGCAAATTGCCGTCTAGAGCTTAAGCGCGGCGCGCTGCGAAAGCTGGCTGGTCTGTTATTTCTGAAGCGATCTCGGACCGCTGACGAACGGGCTTCCCCTGACATAGAACCGCAGCAGCCGGTCCGCATCCTTGGTAATGCCGATCCTGATGCCCTGCCCGATCTCGCCGGCCTTTTGGCCGTCCTTCGCCAGCCATAGCGGCCCTTTCCGGCAGAGGTCGAGCCCGTCGAGCGACCGATCGATCCGCAGCGCCGCGGCCAGCCTGCCCGGTCCGCGCGCCAGGTCGCGCAAGCGCTCGACGCCGCGATTCTGACGCATGATGGCGATGCCCTCGAGTGGCTCGAGCGCCCGGATCAGCACGCCCGTTCCGATTCCTTCCGCCTCGCTCGAGACATTCAGCATCATGGAGACGCCATAGGCGAGATAGACATAGGCGTGGCCGCGCTCGAGGAACAGCGAACGGTTGCGCGGGGTCATCCCCCTGAAGCCATGCCCGGCGGCGTCGCCGACGACATAGGCCTCCGTTTCGACGATGCGGCCGCTGACCATGCCCTCCGGCAAATCGCGCACCACCAGCTTGCCGATGAGGAAGCGGGCTAACGCAGCCGTATCATCAGGCAGCTCCGAACGAGCGATCGGCGGATGATCTTCCCCATGGCTCACGGCATGCGCTCGACCCATTGCGCACGCGACGGTCCCGGCTCGAACGGGTCGCTGAAATACTGGGTCTCGTGGGCCACCTTGCCGTCGAGGAACTCCATGATGCTGACTGTATAGGAGGGCCGCCCGTCATAGGTCAGGACATATTCGGTGACCCAGAGACCATCCGTGCCGGTGATCCGCCGCACGGCAAAACGCTTGCGGTTGGGCTGCGCGGCGCGGGAGGCCTGGATGTTGCGCCGCCCGTGGATGCGCTCGCCCGATTGCGGATAGTCGAGCACCGCATCCTCCCGATAGATCTCATGCTCTGCCTCGAAATCACCGGCATCCGAGGCGGCCCAGTGACGATCCAGAGCCACGGGGATGTCCCGGTCTTCCATGGCAATGTCTTCCATCGCAATCCTCCTTGACCGTCACCGTGGGATGGACCGTCGTAGCACGGTCCATCCCACGGCTGTTAGCCAGAGGTCGCGCGGATCGACCCTGAGGCGCCGGCTCTCAGTCCAGCTTCAGCGCCGCGATTTCGCCCTCGTTCATGAGCGGCACATAGAGGATCGACTTGCCGTCGGTGCCGATGTCGGCGCTGCCCGGCTTGAAATGCGCCACCGCTTCCGGTGCGCCACCGGCCTTGTATCGGTAAAGCGTGCCGGTCATGTAGGCGGTGGCGTAGATGGTGTCGCCAATGGCGACGACGCCATCGAGGTCGGCGAATTTCTGCGCGCCGGGCAGCGGCGAAATCGCCTTGCTTGCGAGGTCGATGGCGAGCAGCCCGCCTGGCTCCGCCGTGCTGAAGTCGGGCTTGATGCCCTTGCCCCAGGAGGCGACGATCAGCCTGTCGCCATCGGCGAAGACGCCGTTGGGCGAAGCCAGCAGCGCATCCCTGAGGAACAGCTCCGGCCGGTCGCCGTCGATGCGGTAGATCGTGTCGGCCAGCATGTCGCTGACATAGACCTTGCCTGTCTGGTCCGAGGTCATGTCGTTGAGGAAGACGGCATTCGGCACCATGATGCTGGCGATCAGCTTGCCGCTGGCGAGATCGACGACGCGGACCTTGGTGATGTCGGCGACATAGAGTTTGCCGCCGGATATCGCCATGCCCTTGGGCGCGTCCATGCCGTCGGTCCAGTGCTGGGTCATCGTCTTGCCGTCGAGGGAAAGCACCGAGAGATAGCCGTTGCCGTCCGCAGCGCCGGGATTGCTTACGATGTTGGAGACGATGATGCGGTTGTTGGCGGCGTCGAACAGCGCCGATTCCGGCTGTTCGAGGCCCGTGGCGCGCCAGAGCTCGCCGGCCCGGGCGACGGGTGCGGCGGTAATTCCGATGGCGGCGGCAAAGGCTGAGAGGATGAGGCGGTTCATGGCTGTTCTCCTGTGATGACAGGCAAGAGCTAGGATTTTCGATACTTTTCCGGAAGCCAGATTACCGCTAGTATCAAATATCGATACGAAACTGCCGGCAAGAGGTGCATGCCATGAACAGTCTGATCTTCGAGGCGCTGAAGCGGACGCTGAAGGCCAAGGGCGTCACCTATCGCGAGCTTGCCGAACGCATGGGCGTTTCCGAGCCGACGGTGAAGCGCATCTTCCACGAGCGCAACTGCAAGCTCGACCGGCTGGTGGAGATCTGCACGGCCGCCGGCGTCGAGCTGGAGAACGTACTCGGCTCGATGAACCGCGGGCCGGGTCCGGTCAACCACATCGCGCCCGAGATCGAACAGAGGCTGGCCGGCCGGCCGGCGCTGCTGTTCATCTTCGTCATGCTGTCGGAAAAGTTCACGCCCGAAGGCATCATGCGCTCGCAAGGCCTGAGCGAGGCCTCGATGTTCCTCTATCTGCGCGACCTCGAGGAACTCGGCCTGATCGCGCTCGGCCGAGGTCTTTCGGCAAGATTGCTGGTCGAGACGCCGATCCAGTGGAATTTCGAAGGGCCGCTGAGGCCGCTGTTCGAGATCACCAACAAGAATTTCATCGGCTGGGCCATCACCCATATCGACAAGGAGGCGACCTTCGTCAGCTTCTCCAGGCGGATGCGGCCGGAGACGGCGGAGATGGTACGGCGCGAGGCCGAGGAGTTGGCCGAGCGCGCCAAGCTGCTCGCCCATCACGACCAGCATACGACGCCCGAGGACGGGCTCACCGGCTACAAATTCACGTTTGCCTTCGGCGCGACGCCGTTCCCCGCGATCATGCCGATCGGCCCGCACCCGCGCGATGCCGGGGCAAGGCCCGACGATCGGGTCGCCAAGACACGTCGCCCCATGCCGGCCTAGCATCTGCTATTCGGCGGCCCTCGTCTCCGCGCCCGCAGCCTTGTCGTCCCAGACCATCTGCCGGTAGTCGAAACCATATTCCAGCGTCGGCTTGACGATGCGGAAAAACGGCGACAGGTCGAAGTCGCGAGGCGTGTAGAGCGAGTGGTGGCGAATGTGCAGGATTTCCTTGCGCATGTAGGTCGACTGCGCCGAAGCGCGGCCCGGCGCACGGGTGATCTCGGGCAGGATCGGGTAGTGGATCTGGCCATAGGCCTCGGCGATGAGCGAGGAGCAGATGGCCCGCGTCGGATCGCCGGAGCCGAAGGCCAGCATGCGGCGGCGCCAGCGCACCGGCACCGGCGGTGTCGGGAAGAAGTAGCGCAACATGTCGAAAATGTTCTTGAGGTCGTATCTCAGGCCAAGCTTGCCGATCATGAAGGCGACGACATGATCGCGGTCCTCCGGTGTCAGCCCGCTCGCCCGGCAGATGCGGGTGTTGTAGGTGCGATAGCGCGACAGGGGTACCGCCACGCAGCCTTCGCCGAGCGTCACCTCGATCAGCCGACGCCGCTCGGTTCCGTCCTCCGGTTCGGCCAGCGCGTCGCCGACATAGAATGCCGCATGCGACCAGGTCGACTGGGTGAGGTATTTGATCGCCGCCGAAATCTTCTGGTTGCCCTCGATCAGCAGGATGTCGCCCGGCTCCAGCGTGCGGCGCAGCGTTTCGGCGTCGGATGGGGTATAGGGCTCATAGCCGGAGGATTCTTGCTGCAGCCGACCAGCCAGCCAGCGGCCAAGTCGATCCAGAAGCGTGTCGCCGGGCTCGGTCATGGTAGAGCGTGACTAGCACGGGCCGGCGGGGGAGTGCCAGCGCGCCGGCGTTTGGTCAGCCGGCGGAAGCGTTCGTCTCGTCATGCGGCGCCGGGCTGGCCAGGTCGTCGCGCGCCTTGCGGGCCAGCTTGCGTGTCGAGCGCTTGGGGCTGTCGCCGAACAGCTCGGCCGCCTCGGCAAGGCAGGATTTCCTCAGGCTCTTCTCCGAGCGCTTCAACAGCTTGCCGAGAAGCTTTGTGTCCTCGTGCGGACCCAGCGGCTCGTCGTCCGCCTCGAGCAGCGCGCGCATGACGAACAGGTCATGCAGTTCGCCGAGCCGCTCGCCCAGTTCATCCACCGCCTTGCGCCGCGCCTTGATCGGCGTCGGCCACAGCCTGCCCAGCAGGGACAGGTGCATGCCATGCGTCTTGGCGGCCTTGCGCAAATCATGGAAATCATTGGCTTCGCCGCGCGCGCTGGCCTTGTCGAGCGCCTTTTTGGCGCGGCGCAGAGTGACGCGTGCGCCCTCGGCCAGCACGTCGGCTGCCTGTTCCGGCTGGTCGGGCAAGGCGAGGCTTTCGATTCGCTTCATGCCGTCTTCGCACGCAGCGGTCGCCGCGCCGATCGCGGCTTCGAGGCCGGCGCCTTCATGCAAATCGTGCTGACGGGCGACCAGCCTGTCGCGCACGGCGTCGAGCCCGCCATCGGCGCTCTCCTTGGGAAAAGCTGCGGCCAGCCGGTCGAGGGTCTCGATCAGCGCCGTCGCCTCGCGGGGGGCGGCAAGCAGCGCCGCCACGTTGCGATAGCATTGATTCTCTGTCGTGCAGAATGTTTCGTCACCGGAATGAACCAGCCGCAGCAAGGCACGCGCGCTCTTCAGCCGCTTGCGGCATTTATGCAGCCCCTGTTCCGGCCGGCTGCGCGCCGCATCCAGATGCTGGAGCGCCTTGCCGATTTCCGCGGCAAGGATGCGCCTGACCTCGCCGGTCAGCGGCAGGCGCGGGTCGATGCGAAAGCTCATGCGGCGATCTCCGGTATCCCCCCGAGGGCGAGCGACGCGTTGTAGAATTTCTGCTCGCCGGTCACTTCACGGCCGAGCCAGTCAGGCAGCATTTCGTCCGGCACATCTTCCGGAGTTTCGAGTTCGGCCACCACAAGTCCCGCCAGTGCACCGCCAAAGACATCGACTTCATAGAGATAGCCGCGATACCTAACATGGTGACGTGTCTTCTCGATGACACGTCCGATGGCGAAGTCCAGCATCTCCAGGGCATCGGCAAGCGGGATCGGATATTCGAACTCGTCGCGCTCGCGAGCGCCGCTGCCGAATTTGAGCGTCAGCTTGGCGGAAGCGCCGTTGCTGATGCGGATGCGGACGGTTCGTCCGGGCGCCGTGGCGAGATAGAACTGTCGGATGCGGATGTCCGCCTCGGCCAGCTCCCGCCATGCGGTGCTGGAGACCAGGAACTTGCGCTCGACTTCCTTGCCCATGGCCGCGCACTAAAGCGTTTGGCGCGGGCGGTGGCAAGACAGCTCCGAACACAAGTTGACTTTAATCAATCGATTGATTAAAGCCCTGTCATGATCAAATTGCCCGACGCCAAAAATTCCCGCCGCGAGACATCACCGGAGCCGACCCGTGCAGCACTCGTGCAGGCGGCGCTGAAACTGTTCGGCCGGCAGGGTTTCGACGGCACCTCGACCCGTGAGATAGCGGGCGAGGCGCAGGCCAATATCGGCTCGATCGCCTATCATTTCGGCGGCAAGGAGGGCCTCCGCGCCGCCGTCGCCGACTATATCGTCGAAACCGTCCAGGCTGTTGCCGGCCGGGCACTGGCCGCCGGCCAGGCGCCAGCCAGTGGCCAGGCCGCGCCGGCGGGCGATCCCGAGGCGGCGCGCGCGCAGCTTTTCGCCGCAATAGAGGGGATCGTCGGTTTCGTCGTGGCGCAGCCGCACGCCGGCGAGATCGTGCAATTCTTGCTGCGCGAACTGCAGCATCCCACCGCTGCGCTCGACCGCATCTATGACGGCGTGTTCGAGCCCACGCATCGCCGGCTATGTTATCTCTGGGAGCAGGCGACCGGCGAGCCGGCCGAAAGCGAGCGGACCCGGCTCACCGTGTTCACGCTGATCGGCCAGGTCGTCTATTTCCGCATCGGCCGCGAGGCGGTGAAGCGCCGCATGGGCTGGCACGACATCGGCGCCGCCGAGGCCGCCAAGGTCGTGGCGGTCACGACGGACAATCTCAGCGCCATACTGGCCGCCCGAATGGGATCAAAACCTAAAATGGGATCAAAACCCCCAATTGGATCAAAACAATGAGTTTCCTTTGCTCCTTGCCGCTTGCCGCCAAGCTCCTCAGTGCCTGTGCGCCCGCCGCTCCACTCGCCGTCGGCTATGTCGAGGGCGATTATGTGCTGCTGGCGCCGATCGAGGTGGCGCAGGTCGAGACCGTCGCCGTCAAGCGCGGCGATCGCGTCACGCCCGGTGCGACGGTGGTGACGCTGGAAAGCGCCGACGCCAGGATCGCGGTGGCGCAGGCCGAGGCAAGCCTCGCCCAGGCGCAGGCGCAGCTCGCCGATCTGCAGGTCGGCAAGCGGCCGGAAGAGATCGCCGCACTCAAGGCGCAGGTCGACATGGCCAAGGCGCAGGCCGACGATGCAAAGCGCAAATACGACCGCGCCGCCGATCTGTTCAAGCGCGGCACCGGCACCCAGGCCGATTACGACACCGCCTCGGCGACGCTGGAGACCGCCAACGCCCAGGTCGGCCAGGCGCAGGCCAATCTCGCCGTCGGCGGCCTGCCGGCGCGGCCCGAGACGATCAAGGCCGCCGACAACCAGGTCAAGCAGGCGCGGGCAGCCCTGCAGCAGGCTCAGTGGCGGCTGTCCAAGCGCACGCTCGCCGCACCTTCGCCCGGCCGCGTCAACGACGTCATCCGCAATCCCGGCGACACCGCCGGCCCGACCGCGCCGGTCATCTCGATGCTGCCTGACGGTGCGGTCAAGCTCAGCGTCTACATACCGGAAGCCGCCTTCGCCTCGGTCAGGATCGGCAGCCTGCTCAGCGTCCATTGCGACGGCTGCGGCCCCGATGTGAAGGCGCGCGTCAGCTATGTCTCGCCCGATCCCGAATTCACCCCGCCGGTGATCTATTCGCTCGAGAACCGGCAGAAGCTGGTCTATCTGGTCGAGGCGCGGCCGGAGGGCGACGCCGGCCCGCTGCAGCCCGGCCAGATCGTCGACGTCGATCTTGCGGGAACGGCAAAATGAACGCCATCGACGTTCACGGCCTGGTCAAGCGGTTCGGCGACAAGACCGTCGTCGACCATGTGACGATGTCGGTCGCCGAAGGCGAGATCGTCGGCTTCCTCGGCCCCAACGGTTCAGGCAAGACCACCACCATCCGCATCATGTGCGGCCTGCTGACGCCCGACGAAGGCGAAGGCACGGTGCTCGGTTTCAACATCCGCACGGAGTCGCTCAGGATCAAGCGCGAAGTCGGCTACATGACGCAGAAATTCTCCTTCTACGAAGATCTGACGATCGGCGAGAACCTCGAATTCGTGGCGCGGCTCTACCGGCTGAAACCGGTCGAGGAGTATGTCGCCAGGACATTGGAGGAACTCGGGCTGACCACGCGCCGCAACCAGCTGGCCGGCACGCTCTCCGGCGGTTGGAAGCAGCGGCTGGCGCTCGCCGCCTGCATCATGCACAAGCCGAAATTGCTGCTGCTCGACGAGCCGACGGCAGGCGTCGATCCGAAGGCGCGGCGCGAATTCTGGGACGAGATCCATCGCCTCGCCAGCGGCGGGCTCACCGTGCTGGTCTCGACCCATTACATGGACGAAGCCGAGCGCTGCCACCGCATCAGCTACATCTCCTATGGCAAGATGCTGGCCACCGGCACCGTTGAGGAGGTGGTGAAAAACGCCGGCCTGACGACGTTCGTGGTGCAGGGTCCACGGCTCGCCAAGGTGGGCGAAGAGCTGCATGGCCGCCCCGGCGTCGACCAGGTGGCGCCTTTCGGTGCCACGCTGCATGTCGTCGGTTCCGACAGGAAGAAGCTCGAGGCAGCCCTTGCCGATGTCGAGAAGGAGCATGAGGGCGTGACGGTCGCGCCGGGCGAAACCAGCCTGGAGGATGTCTTCATCCAGTTCATGTCGGGGTCGAAGGACAATATGGCATGAACAGCGTCTTCTCTTTCGCCCGGCTCGGTGCCCTGCTGATCAAGGAATTCATCCAGATGCGGCGCGACCGCATCACCTTCGCCATGATGCTCGGCGTGCCGCTGCTGCAGCTCATTCTGTTCGGCTTTGCCATCAACAACGATCCGAAGGGCCTGCCGACGGCGCTGGTGGCGATGAGCAACGACCAGTATACGCGCGCCATGGTCTCGGCGCTGCAGGTGACGGGCTACTACCATTTCGACCATGTCACCGAAAGCGCCGAAGAGGCGGAGTTCCTGATGGCGCGCGGCGACGTTTCCTTCGTCGTCACCATCCCGGCCGACTTCGCCAGCCGAGTCGAGCGCGGCGACAATCCGCAGATCCTGATCGAGGCCGACGCGACCGATCCCTCGGCCGCGAGCGGCGCCATTTCCACGCTGAGCACGGTGGCGAGCCAGGCGCTGCTGCGCGCGCAAGGCATGCAGCCGGCGGCCGCCGAGAATGCCAGACAGCAGCTGCAGGTGGTGGTGCACCATCGCTACAATCCTGAAGGCATTTCGCAATACAACATCGTGCCCGGTCTGCTCGGCGTCATCCTGCAGATGACCATGGTGATGATGACGGCCATGGCGCTGACCCGCGAAACCGAGCGCGGCACGATGGAAAACCTGCTCGCCATGCCGTCCAGTCCGGCCGAGATCATGCTGGGCAAGGTGCTGCCCTTCCTTGTCGTCGGCGCGGTGCAGGTGGCGGTGGTGCTGGTGGCGGCGAAGCTTCTGTTCGATATCCCCTTCGTCGGCAGCCTGACGCTGCTGTTGTCGTCGGTGCTTGTCTTCGTGCTGTCGCTGGTGCTGCTCGGCTACACCATCTCGACCATGGCCCGCTCGCAGATGCAGGCGATGCAGCTCACCTTCTTTTTCTTCCTGCCGTCGCTGCTCCTGTCCGGCTTCATGTTCCCCTATCGGGGCATGCCGGGCTGGGCCCAGGCGCTGGGCGAAATCTTCCCGCTGACGCATTTCCTGCGCATCACCCGATCGGTGATGCTGAAGGGCGCCGACTTCCATGCCATTGCCACCGAGGTCGGCTGGCTGGCCGTGTTCGTGCTGGTCTTCGCGGGCACCGCGCTGCTGCGGTTCAGGCGCACGCTGGACTGACCGGCGCTCGCAAGGAGGTCGCTGAAAAGGCTACGCTACGTGCAAGCCACTTGGGTTGGATGGCAGGCCGTCGGGCCGCGCCGATAGTGGGCACCCCGGAGAGTATAGGGCGATCAGGCGGCCGCCATGATTTCGGCATAGGTGCCGAAATCGACATTGCCGCCGGACAGCACCACGGCAACGCATTTGCCGGACAGTTCGATCTCGCCCGACGACAGCGCCGCGAGCGCCACGCAGCCGCCCGGCTCGACCACCAGCTTGAGATAGCCCATGGCATCGCGCATCGCCTGTGCGGTCGCTTTGTCGGAGACGGCGATGGCGCCGGCGAGGTTCTTGCGGTTGATTTCGAAGGTGATGGCGCCCGGCTCGGCGGTCAGGATCGCGTCGCAGATCGAGCTGTAACCCGGTTCGTTCGAAACCCGGGCGCCGGCGGCGAGCGAGCGGCGCGTGTCGTCGAAATGCTCGGGCTCCACCGCCCAGACCGCGGTGCCCGGCGAGGCGTCCTTGACCGCGACTGAAATGCCGCTCGACAGCCCGCCGCCACCGCAGGGAATGACGACGGCGTCGAGGCTGACGCCGAGCGCTTTGGCCTGCCGCATGAGTTCAAGGCCGATCGTACCTTGCCCGGCAATGATGGCCGGATCGTCGAAGGGCGGCACCAGCACCATGCCCTTGTCGATATAGGGGCGAACCACGGTCATGCGGTCATCGCGAAAGCGGTCGAACGGCACCACTTCCGCCCCCATCCTGCGGACATTGCCGATCTTCATCGCCGGCGCGTCCGCCGGCATGGCGATGACCGCCTTGACGCCGAACATGGCCGCCGAAGCGGCCACCCCTTGCGCATGATTGCCGGAGGAGAAGGCGACGACGCCACGGCTGCGCTCTTCCTCGCTCAGCGACGACAGCTTGTTGTAGGCGCCGCGGAACTTGAACGAGCCGGTGCGCTGCAACGTCTCCGGCTTGAACAGGATACGGCCGCCGAAGCGTTTGTTCAGCTCGGCCGATTCGATCAATGGCGTTTCGACGATCAGGCCGGAGAGGCGGGCGGCGGCAGCATGGATGTCGGCGATGCCGGGAGAGGTGGTCATGGCGGATCCTGTGGCGATGTGATCCGGCCATGGTGCACGCAAACGGCCGCGCCATGCCAACGAAAAGATGTGACCGATACAAAGTTGGCGATGTGAGCTAGGTGCCAAGTGTGGCTAGCGTTACGGCCGGCCACCCCCCTCTGTCCGGCAGGACAGACGGGGGTGCTGTCCCGCCGACGTCTGCGATGTTCTGCTTCCTGCAGTCGGAGCGCTTAGCCGGGGGCCCGCTGCCTGCGGCAGCTCCCCGGTTCAAACCTTTGAAAGGTCCACCGGACCTTTCAATTCGCCTGCGGCGAAGCGGGTTCTCACCCCAGCAACGTCCGCTGCCTCTTCGTCCCGCCCAGCTTGCGCCAATTGTTGAAGCGATGCGTGGCGGCGGCAAATGAGATCTTCATCTGCTGGGCGACCGAATAGCGCGACTTGCCTTCGTCGAACATGCGGTAGCAGCACTCGACCCCTTCCTCGGTCAGCTTGCCGTCGGGGGCCTTGTTGTGCGGGTTGGCGGGGTCGAATTTCTCGATCTGCTGCTCGACCAGGCCCTTCAGGCGCTGCAGATCGGCCTCGATGCTGGCGATGAGATCGAGAACGGGTTTCGGGTCGAAATGCTGGGGGTGCGGCTTCGTCATACGCTCAAAATCCTCATTCTTGTCTTAGGTTCAGCTATATAGGTGAAGCTTTGCCAATAGATAAGGGTCGACGCCGCTCAAGCGCTTCAACAATTCTTGAACCCCGAGACTTCAGCGCGATTGACCCGGAGCACCGCAGACCCTAGTTTAGAACAATTCTAAACTAGGGTCCTTTCCTCATGCTTTCCCGTGTTTTCGGTTTCGGCCGCCGCCCCTTCGAATCGCTCTCCGAACAGGAAATCCTGGCGCTGGCCATTTCATCCGAGGAAGATGACGGGCGCATCTACCGCGCCTATGCCGACGGGCTGGCGGAAAACTTCCCGCAATCGGCGAAAGTGTTCGAGGAGATGGCCGAGGAAGAGGACGGCCATCGCGACTCGCTGATCGAGCTCTTCCGCAAGCGTTTCGGCGAGCGCATCCCGCTGATCCGGCGCGAACATGTGAAGGGCTACTATGAGCGCAAGCCCGACTGGCTGGTGAGGCCGCTCGGCATCGAGCATGTGCGCAGCCAGGCCGAGGCCATGGAGCGGCAGGCCTATCTGTTCTACGTCGAGGCGGCAAAGCGCACGACCGATGCCTCGACGCGAAAACTTCTCGGCGACCTGGCAATAGCCGAACAGGGCCACGAGACGCTCGCCCAGCGGCTGGAGCAGAAGCATGTGCCTGGCGAAGTGAAGGATGAAGAGGCCGCCGCCGAGCAGCGCCAGTTCATCCTGACTTATGTGCAGCCGGGCCTGGCAGGCCTGATGGACGGTTCGGTGTCGACGCTGGCGCCGATCTTCGCCGCTGCCTTTGCCACGCACGACACCTGGCAGACCTTCCTGGTCGGGCTTGCCGCGTCGATCGGCGCCGGTATCTCCATGGGCTTTACGGAAGTCGCTTCCGACGACGGCAAGCTCTCGGGTCGCGGCTCGCCGATAAAGCGCGGCATCACCACTGGCGTCATGACGTCGGCCGGTGGTCTCGGCCACGCATTGCCCTATCTCATCCCGCATTTCTGGACGGCGACGGCGGTTGCCGCCATCGTGGTGTTCTTCGAACTGTGGGCCATCGCCTTCGTCCAGAACCGCTACATGCAGACCCCGTTCCTGCGCGCCGCCTTCCAGGTGGTGCTGGGCGGCGCGCTGGTGTTCGCGGCCGGCGTGCTGATCGGGAATGCATAGTTCTTCCTTCCCCCCTTGTGGGGGAAGGTGGATCGGCGCGTAGCGCCGAGACGGATGAGGGGTGCTCCAGCGGAGTGAGGCGCTGGTGTTCCCTGGAGCACCCCTCATCCGACCTCGCTTCGCGAGGCCACCTTCTCCCGCAAGGGGAGAAGGAAGAAACGCGCCTCTCCACTACCCATTCACGGCCCGGCTGTCCGCCGGCGCCTCGTCCCTTTCGGTCAGCCCATAATCCCTGACCACATGCGCTATGCGCAATCGGTAGCCGGCAAAGATGCCGCCGCGGCCGGCCTGCTGCGCCTGCCTGTGCTCTTCGGTGTTGCGCCAGGCCTTCACCGCGTCCTCGTCGCGCCAGAACGACAGCGACAGGATGCGGTTCGGGTCGGCGAGGCTCTGAAAACGTTCGATCGAGATGAAGCCGTCAATGCCGTCGAGCAAGGGACGCAGATTGGCGGCGATGCCGAGATAGGCATCGCGTTTGCCCTCCGCGGGCTGCACCTCGAAGATGACGGCGATCACGGCAGCACCAGCTTGGCGTGCGGCCCGGAGACGTGTTTCAGGAACATGCGGTCCTCCTTGAGGATGAATCGTTCGCGCTTGGCGAACTCATAGTTTGCCTTGCCGGCGGGATCGGCGGCAAGCCGGGCGCGATAGGCTTCATAGGCCGCCAGGTTCTCGATGTTGTAGGCGGCGTAGGCCGTCGTCGCCGAGCCTTCATGCGGGGCATAGTAGCCGATCAGATCGGCCCCACAGCGCGGAATGGCCTGGCCCCAGTTGCGGGCGTATTCCTCGAAGGCGGCCTTGCCGAACGGGTCGATCTCATAGCGGATAAAGCAGGTGATGGTCACGGTCGTCTCCTTGGGGTTCTGCATCGAGGCTTCGAGCGCGGTCGAAACGTCATACGCATTGGTGTGCTAGGCAGTTCGTGTCAGGAGCCATCGTCGCTTGCGTCGCCGGCTCCTTGATCTGGCCGGAGAATAATGGCTATCTGACAAGAATGCTTCGATGAGGAACGAACTATGCGTGAAGGACCTGACATCGCCCGCATCGCCAGCCTGGTCGGCGACCCGGCCCGCGCCAACATGCTGAACGCGCTGATGGGCGGCACGGCGCTGACGGCGAGCGAATTGGCGCTGGAAGCCGGCGTGTCGCTGCCGACTGCCTCTTCGCATCTGTCGAAACTGATGGAGGGCGGGCTGCTGACCTTGGCCAGCCAGGGCAGGCACCGCTATTACGGCCTTGCCGGGCCGCAAGTGGCGGGCATGATCGAGGCCATCACCGGTGTCGCCGAGGCTGTCGGCCCCAAGCGCGTGCGGCCTGGCCCGCGCGACGGCGCCATGCGCGTCGCCCGCGTCTGCTACGACCATCTCGCCGGCGAGCAGGCGGTGGCGATGCTCGACCGTCTGGTCGAGAAAGACATATTGCTGCGCGACGACAGGGAGATCAGGCTTGGGCCATCCGCGTCGTCGCATTTTGCCGCGATCGGCATCGATGTCGACGCCAAACCGCGCCGCCCGGTCTGCCGCGCCTGCCTCGACTGGAGCGTGCGCCGCTCGCACCTCGCCGGCACGCTGGGCGCCGCCATCCTCGACAAGATCCTTCTGGAAAAATGGGCGCGCCGCGAAAAGGACAGCCGCGCGGTGATTTTCTCGCCACCGGGCAAGCAGGCCTTCGAGAAAGTGTTTTTGAGCTGAGCGCCGAGAACTACCCCCGCTTCAACACCTTGCCCTGCTTGAAGAAATCCACCCAAGGATCGGCTTCCGCCAACTGCTTCAGCGTCGTCTTGTCGCCTATGGGGAACGCATTCGGCGCCAGGCCGGCCTCGATCTCGGCCCAGGTCACCGGCATCGATACGGTGGCGCCCTTCTTGGCGCGCGAGGAATACGGCGCGACCGTTGTCGAGCCCCTGCCATTGCGCAGATAGTCGACGAAGATTTTCCCGGTGCGCGCCTTCTTCGAGAGTGTGGCCGTGTAGCGGTCGGGGGCCCCCTGTTCGAGCGCCTTGGCGAAATCATGGGCGAAGGTCTTCACCGCCTCCCAGTCCGCCGATGGCTTCAGCGGCACCAGCACATGATAGCCCTTGCCGCCCGATGTCTTGACGAAGTTCGGCAGCGACAGCTCGTCGAGCTTGCCCCTGATATCGAGCGCCGCCTCGCGCACCGCCTTCACGTCGACGCCTTCATCGGGGTCGAGATCGAAGATGATCTGGTCCGGCTGTTCAAGCTTGTCGATCGTGCAGCCCCAGATGTGGATCTCGACCACGCCGTATTGGACGAGCGCCGCCACACCGTCGAAATCCCTCACGAACAGGATCTCCTCGCCATCCGTCGGGTCTTTCATCCGGGCTATTCTGTCGCTCATGCCGGCCGAGGCATGTTTCTGGAAGAAGCGCGGGCCGCCGACGCCGTCCGGCGCCCGCACCAGGCTGAGCGGCCGGTTGACGACGAACTGCTCCATGCGCGGCCAAACCTCGGCGTAATGGTCGAGCAGGCCCTGCTTGGAGATCTTCTCGTCGGGCCATAGCAGCTTGTCGGGATGCGAGAGTTTCACGCTGGTCGTCATCGTCCCGCCGCCGCTCGAGGCCGGCTTGGCCTTGCCTGTCGCTGCCTTGGGCTTTTCCTGCACAACGTCCTCCGCCGGCTTGTCCTCGCGCAGCCCCTGGAACGAGGCATGACGTATTATACGGTCCGACGTCCAGCTGCGAAACTCCACTTCGCCGACCAATTCCGGCTTGACCCAGACCAGCCCCTTGCCTTTCGGCACGGCCTTGTCGAAGGGCGAAGCCTTCGCCTTCAGCGCATCGAGCTTGTTCTTCAGCGCGATAGCGCCCTTGGCCGAGAAGCCGGTGCCGACACGCCCGGCATAATGCAGTTTGCCGGCCTCGTAATAGCCGACCAGCAGCGAACGCAGCCCGCGCCCGGTCTTGTCCGACGGCAGATAGCCGCCGATTACGAATTCCTGCCGTGCCGTGCATTTCGACTTCACCCAGGTCGGGCCGCGCCCGCTGCGATAGGGCGCATCGGCGCGTTTTGAGACGACGCCTTCCAGCCCCATGCGGCAGGCATGCTCCAGCATGATCTTGCCAGGTTCAAAAAAATGGTCGGAGAAACGCACCGCCGCATTTTCCGACTGCTTGCCGAGCAGTTCCTGCAAGGCCTGCTTGCGCTCGACCAGCGGCTCGGCGCGCAAATCCCTGCCGTCGAGACGCATCAGGTCGAACACGTAGTAGATGAAGCGATTTGTCCGCTTCGCCGACAGATCCTGCTGCAGCAGCGCGAAGGACGAGACGCCGCTGTCGGCCAGCACGACGATCTCGCCGTCTAGGATGGCGTCGCTGCATTTCAGCGCGGCCAGTTCCGCGATGATCTCGCTCCCAAACTTGTCGGTCCAGTCGAGGCCGGTGCGGGTCAAGAGCCGCACTTCCGTGCCGGCGATCTGCGCCTGCATGCGATAGCCGTCGAATTTGACTTCATGCAGCCAGTCCTTGCCCGGCGGTGCGTCCCGCTCCAGCGTCGCCAGTTGCGGCTCGATGAAATCGAGTTTGCGGCTTGCGGCCTTCGCCTTGCCGGCGGCCGGCTTGTTGGAGTGCCAGACTTCAGGCTTCTTACCCTTGGCGGTCTTGCCTTCACCGACCTCTTCGATCGTCAGGCCCGACTTCACCGATTCCGGCTTCTCCTTCAAAATGTCCTCGCCCGGCCGCGCCGCGGCGTCGTCAGACTTGATCAGCAGCCAGTTGTCGCGCTTTTCGCCCGCGCGGGGTTTCAGCCGCACCAGATGCCACAGCCCATGCAATTTGTGGCCGTTGAGTTCGAAGCTGATATGGCCCTTCTTCATCGCCTGGGCCGGGTCGGTCTCGGGTACCCATGTTCCCTCGTCCCAGACGATGACCGAGCCGCCGCCATATTCGCCCTTCGGGATCGTGCCTTCGAACGGCGCATAGTCGATCGGGTGATCCTCGACATGAACGGCGAGCCGCTTTTCGTGCGGATCAAGGCTCGGCCCTCGCGTCACGGCCCAGCTCCACAGCACGCCGCCATGCTCAAGGCGAAGATCGTAATGCAGCCTGGTCGCAGCGTGCTTGTGGATGACGAAGATGCCGCCCGCTTCGCTCTTTTTCGTGCGTGCGACCTTGCCCGCCGGCTCCGACGTTTTCTTGAAATCGCGCTTGGCGTGATATTGTTCGAGGCCGGCCATATGATGTCCTCAGGCGGATTTGCGCTTCGGCGCGGTGGCTTTCGGCTTGGCGCGTTTGGCCGCCGGCGATGAAGCCTTCGTTGACCCCGAATCCGACGACAGGCTCTTCTTCAGCGCGTCGAACAGATTGACGACGTTGGAGGGTTTGGGGGCCACCTTGGCCTTGGGCGCCTTGTGCCCCGCCTTCTTGGCCCGGATCAGTTCGAGCAGCGCGTCCTCATATTTGTCGTCGAATTTCGAGGGGTCGAATTTTGCTTTCTTCTTGTCGATGATCAGCTCGGCCAAATCGGTCATTTCCTGGTCGGTCTTCACCGCCTTGATCTCGCCGAACACGCTGTCCGCCTGGCGCACCGTGTTGTCGTAGCGCAGCGTCGTCAGCACCATGCCCTTGCCGAGCGGCTCGATGACCACGGGGCGCTCGCGTTGGTAGAGCACGATGCGCGCCAGCCCGGCCATCTTCTTGCCCGCCATGGCATCGCGGATGACGGCGAACGCCTCTTCCGACACCTTGTCGGCCGGCGCGACATAGTAGGGCGTGTCGAGATAGATCTGCTGGATCGAGGCCTTGTCGACGAAACCGTCGAGGCTCATCGTGTGCGAGGATTCGATCTGCACGGCCTCGATCTCGTCTTCCTCGATATGGACGAAATCGCCGCCGTCCAATTCATAGCCCTTGATCTCGTCGCCATCGTCCAAGGGCTTGCCGGTTTCGGCATCGACATAGATGCGCTTCACCGTGTTGCCGGTCTTGCGGTTGAGAATGCGGAACGACACCCTTTCGGTATGCGTCACGACATTGATCAGTTCGACGGCACAGGTGACCAGCGACAGCTTCAGATAACCCTTCCAGGCTGGACGCGGCGCCATGACAAACTCCTTGCAATGGGTTCAATCCAGAACGGGGCAAAGCCCATTCCGGTTCCGACCGCGCGACAAGGCAAGTCGGCGCCGTTGCCGCGCCGATCTTGCCTGCCATCTCACTATTCGGCAGCCTGGAGATTGATCTTGCTTTCCGCCATCTCGGTGAGCTTGCGATCGGTCGCCTGCTCTTCCTTGAGATTCTTCGCGAGTACATTGGCGCAATCGCTGCGGCCGAGTTGCTTGGCCCATGCAATCAGCGTGCCGTAGCGGGTCATTTCGTAATGCTCGACTGCTTGCGCAGACGCGATCAGGGCGGCGTCCAGGACCTCCTTGTCGGCGATGTCGCCGCTCACCTCGTCGGCTTCCTCGAGGATGCCGTCAATGGCCGGGCAGTCGATGGCCTTGGCCTTGACGCCATGCAGCTCGAACACCTCTTCGACGCGTTCGATATGGCCCCTGGTCTGTTCAAGATGCTTTTCGAAGCCTGCTTTGAGCTGCGCGTTGGTGGCCTTGTCAATCATCTTCGGCAATGCCTTCTCGATCTGCTTTTCCGCGTAATAGATGTCGCGCAACGTGTGCACGAACAGGTCGTCCAGCGTGTTGATGTCCTTCGAAAAGAAGCCCATGGTTCTAGCCTTTCCATTTGCTCTTGCGGTGTTGGTGTACGTGCCTGCGGCTTGCAGGCAATCGCGGGCCGGCCACGCCAGTCCCGACGGTCAACGTCCGCCCTATATGCCGGTTCCTTCCTTTCCTGCCTGAGCAAGGAAATTCCATCAGCCAGCCGGAAATTGAAACAGAACCGCGCCCAGGCGACATTCAAACGAAACATATGTGATGCAAAAGTCACACTGGCCGGAAAGGCGACAAAAGGCGCGGAAACACCCCGAAACAGCCGCATTCCGGCCACGAAGCAACGGGTTTTCGACCGGATATTAACATCGTGTTCACCGACTATTCACGCCTCGATGCTATCCTTCGCGCAATTCGGAAGGGACATCCGAAAATCGGGACAGGGACAGGGTAAATGAACTTCCTCACGCACCTCATCGGCTACGCCGCCGCCATCCGCGAATTCGTCGCGCCGACCTATCGGCCGGAGCGCTACTACATGCGCGGCCCCGGTCCGGCTTGCGCCCGTCGCGGCACGTCGCTGGGCGCGCACTGACCATGACGTTCGAGAGCCGCCACAACAGCCGCATCTGCAGGCCGGGAGCCACGACCCGCGCCACCACCTATCGTTCCGAGCGCCCGGCTCTGAGCGACAGGCGTCGTGCGACATCGCCACGTCTTTGATCCCGCCCCCGGCTGGCCTGGTGTCCCAGGACACGATCAGCCGAGGACCGCGTGACCGACCTTCCTCGGTCCAGTCCGCCCCAATCACGTCTGGCCAAGCCCAGTCCTCCCGCTGAACCATCTTTCGATACCAGCCATCCGCTGATCGTCTTCGATGGCGTCTGCGTACTGCGCTCCGGCCTCGTGCGCATGGGGGTGAGGGAGGCACGCCAAGGCCCGGCTCAATCCGGCAGGGCCGCGATCGCGACAATTTCAATGACGATGTCGGCTTGAGCGAGCGCGGCAACGCCAATCACCTCCGAGGGCGGCGGGTTGTTGTAACTGCAGTGCTTCGGGCAATGCTCGGCAAAGAACGCGTCCAGAACGTCCAGGCGAAAATTGGGAGAGCTGAGAACGCCGCCGTCGGGAAACGGTCCTCGGACGAAGAAGGTCAGTTTGACGAGGTTTTCAAGCGCGGTGCCCAGCTCCTCCAGATCGGATTTGATGTTGCCCAGAACCTCGAGCCACTGCGCCGCCGCATCGCCGGCGAAACGACCGCCCTGCTTGCCGGCCGGATCGTAGTCGGCGGCGGTCGCCGTGTTTCCGCAAAGGTAGACGAATCCCTTCGCGCCGGTGACGACGGTCCCCTTGCCCCACGGCATCAACCGGCCGCTTTTGAATTTCTTGTGGGTCACGAGTTCCATTGCTCATCTCCCATCTCTGGCGTGACGTGCCTGGATCACAAAGGGTAGCGCGGCGAGGCATCATGGCCAGCGCCGCCGGCCGCTTGGCGAAACCTGGTCCTTGCGAAACCGCGTGACGAAGCCGAAAGTTTTTTCTTGGCGCCTGTCGAAATCGGTCGACGCCGCGCGACATACGTCTGGCCCCGCAAGGACGCGGCCTTCGAAACCACGGGAGAAGACCCATGCGATACATGCTGATGATCAACAATAACGAAGCCGCAATGGCGGCCATGCCGATCGAGAAGACCCAGCAGATGAGCGCGGCCTATGGCGCCTATACCGAAGCGTTGAAGAAATCCGGCGCCTGGCTGGCCGGCGAACGCCTGCGCCCGACCCAGGCGACCACCTCGGTGCGGATCGCCGACGGCAAGACCAATGTGATCGACGGCCCCTATGCCGACACCAAGGAGCAGCTTGCCGGCTTCTACATGATCGAGGCGGCCGATATCGACACCGCCATCGAATGGGCCGCGCGCTGTCCGGCGGCCAGCACCGGCACGGTCGAGTTGCGGCCGATCTGGGAAATGGCCGACTACATGCCCAAGCAATGACGACGTGCCAGGAAATGACCATGTGATGGACAGTCGCCCGGAGATCGCCCGGGCGGCCGCCGAGGCCGCCGCCCGGCAGAGCTACGGCAAGCTGGTCGCCTGGCTCGCGGCGCGCAGGCGCGACGTGACCGCGGCCGAGGATGCGCTGGCGGACGCCTTTGCCGCCGCGCTCGAGCGCTGGCCGAAGTCAGGTGTGCCTGAAAAGCCGGAAGCCTGGCTGCTGGCCGTGGCGCGGCGGCGGCGGGTCGATGCGGTTCGCCGGCGGCTCACCCGGGAGGCGGCCCGCGATCATCTCAAGCTGATCGCCGAGGAGATGGAGGCGCGCATGACCGACGAAGAGCTGCCCGACGAACGGCTGCGGCTGATGTTTGCTTGCGCGCATCCTGCGATCGAGCCGGGCGTGCGGGCGCCGCTGATCCTGCAGACAGTGCTGGGCTTCGATGCCGCGACGATCGCTTCCGCCTTCCTGGTCTCGCCGGCAACGATGGGCCAGCGCCTGGTGCGCGCCAAGACGCGCATCCGCGAAACCGGCATTCCGTTCCGTGTGCCGGAGCGGGCCGAACTCGGCGAAAGGCTGGGCGCGGTGCTGGAAGCGATCTACGCCGCCTTCGCCGAAGGCTGGTCCGATCCGGTCGGCACCGAGACGCAGCGCCGCAACCTCGCCACCGAAGGCATCTGGCTCGGCCGCCTGGTGGCGACGCTGATGCCGCAAGAGCCGGAAGCGCTTGGCCTGCTGGCGCTCATGCTGTTTGCCGAGGCGCGCCGCACTGCCCGGCGCAGTGCCGAAGGCGACTTCGTGCCGCTGGCCGAACAGGATTGCGACCTGTGGGACCGTGCCCTCATCGACGAGGCGGAGGCGCTTCTGTCCCATGCCGCGCTGAGCGGCGTCGTCGGCCGCTACCAGCTCGAGGCGGCCGTCCAGTCCGCCCACGCGGCGCGGCGGCTGACCGGCCGCACCGACTGGCCGGCGATACGCGCGCTTTACGACGCACTGTTTTCGATCGCCGCGTCACCGGTGGTGGCGATCAACCGCGCGGTGGCGCTTGCCGAGACGGAAGGCGCCGTGGCGGGGCTGGCGGCGCTTTACGTGCTGGGCGACGACAAGAGGCTCAATGAGTATCAGCCCTATTGGGCGGCGCGCGCCGGTCTCCTGGCCAGGCTTGGCCAGGTGCCGCAGGCAACCGAGGCCTATGACCGTGCAATCGGCCTCGAACGCGACCCGGCGGTGCGCCGCTTCCTGCAGGGTAAAAGGGCGACGCTGCGAAACTGACCTTCAGCCCGGCCACATCTCATGTGAGCTGTTGAGCGTCTTCAGCAGCGGATGGCCGCGCAGCCTGGCCCAGAGACGTTCAATATCAGGCCATGCCGCTCGCGCGGTGTCGATGTCGGGATTCCAGGCCACCAGCATGACGAGATAAATGTCGGCCAGCGACATCTGGTCACCAACCAGCCAGTCACGCCCCTTCAGAGCGGCATCGAGGACGGCGAAGCCACGGTCCATCTCGGCGACTGCCGCCTGCTTGACGGCTTTCGTGCCGTCGGCGTCTGCCGTGTAGCGATGGGCGTAGTAATACCGCAGCACCGCCGGGTAGAGCACCGACGACATGAAGGCCATCCAGCGCAGGAAATCGGCGCGGGCAGGCGCATCGACCGCCGGTGCCAGACGGGCCTCGGGATGGCGCTCGGCGAGCAGGATGCAGATCGCCGCCGATTCGGTCATCGAGCTGCCGTCCGGCAAGGTCAGCACCGGCACCTGGTTCAGCGGGCTGATGTCGAGGAAGGCCGGATCGGGGCGGTCGGTCTTCGGCACATCGACCTGTTCGAACGGTGCGTTGGCGAGCGCCAGCGCCGCCTCGACGACGAAGCCGCCGCTGCCGGGACGGGTATAGAGCTTGTACATGAAATTCTCCCCTGATCCGCGCAAAGCGGACCGGGGCGATATGCACCGGAAGCAGGGTCCTGCTCAAGCCGGCTCACAGGCGCCACGGGAGGATTTTTCAACGGGCCAGCGAGATTGGGTCACGACACTGCCCTTCGCTTCGTCATCCACGGGCGGAGCAAGGAGCGAAGCGACGCGGCGCAGACCCGAGGATCCATGCCGCGACTTCAAAGCGCCGCGACGATGCAAAATAGAGCTTCATCCTGAACCGCGGCACTCCTCGGCCGCGATCACGGCATGGATCCCAGGGTCTGCGCGCCGCTTCGCGTCGCTCCGCCCTGGGATGACGAAGCTGTTAGGCCTAAGCCCCCAATCCCTCGAACAAGATCGTCGACAGGTAGCGTTCGGCGAAGTCGGGAATGACCACGACCAGGGTCTTGCCCCTGTTCTCCGGACGCGAGCCGACGACGATTGCCGCCTGCAGCGCGGCACCCGACGAGATGCCGACCGGCACGCCTTCGAGGCGGGCGACGAGGCGGGCATTGGCGACCGAATCCTCGTTGGAAACCTTGACGATCTCGTCATAGATCGTGGTGTCGAGGATCTTTGGCGCGAAGCCGGCGCCGATACCCTGGATCTTGTGCGGGCCGGGCTGGCCGCCAGACAGCACCGGCGAGGCTTCCGGCTCGACGGCGACGACATGCAGCGAAGGCTTGAGCTTCTTCAGCACCTGGCCGACGCCGGTGATGGTGCCGCCGGTGCCGATGCCGGCGACGAAGATGTCGACCTCGCCCTGCGTGTCGTTCCAGATCTCCTGCGCCGTCGTCTTGCGGTGGATTTCCGGGTTGGCCGGGTTTTCGAACTGCTGCGGGATGACGGCATTGGGGATCGTCGCGGCCAGTTCGTCCGCCTTGGCGATGGCGCCCTTCATGCCTTTCGGCCCTTCGGTCAGCACCAGTTCGGCGCCGAGCAGCGCCAGCATCTTGCGGCGCTCGACCGACATCGTCTCGGGCATGGTCAGGATGAGCTTGTAGCCCTTGGCGGCGGCGGCGAAGGCAAGCGCGATGCCGGTATTGCCCGAGGTCGGTTCGATCAGCGTCGTCTTGCCGGCCGCAATCTTGCCGGCAGCCTCGAGCGCCTCGATCATCGCCACACCGATGCGGTCCTTGACCGAGGCGATCGGGTTGAAGAATTCGAGCTTGGCGACCAGATTGGCGACGACGCCCTTCTCCTTGGCGAACTTGTCGAGCCGGACCAGGGGCGTGTCGCCGATCGTGTCGGTGATGGAACTGTAGATGCGGCCGCGGCCGGGGACGCGGGCGGAGGTGACGGGCTTGTTCATTGGTTTCGCTCCCAGGATTTCAGGCAAGTGGCATTGCAGCCGGCAAGATAGGGCTTTCAGCCGCGCAACATAAGCTGTCGGCCGGAAATATCCGAGTGGGGCCTGTGTCTAAAACGCCCAAGTCCCGGAAAAGCATTTCGCGGGGAAGCCTGGCCCCGGAATGTTTTGGCTGAAAGGCTGCTACTGGCGGGCCGCGATCGCTGCCGCGGCGCCGACCATGAAGCCGGCGGCGGTGCGGTTCAGCAGCTTTAGCGCGCGCGGCGATTTCAGGAACCAGCGCGCCTTGGCGGCGAGCGCCAGGTAGGGAACCAGCACGACGAACAGCACGACCACCGTCAGCGCGGCGAGAATGCCGTAATCGGCCAGCGTGATCGTCTTCAGGTCGACGATGGTCGGCGTGATCGCCAGGTAGAAGATCATCGTCTTCGGATTGCCGAGCGTGACGGTGAGGCCGGCGACAAAGCTCGACACCAGTCCGCCCTTGCCCTTTTTCGCCTCGACCGTCTCGGGCGTGATGCCGGCGGTCCAGAAGCGCCAGCCCAGAAATGCCAGATAGGCGACGCCGGCCCATTTGATGGCGAGGAACACCATGCCGAAGGTCTGCGCGACGAAGGCGAGGCCGAGGACCACGGCGGTCAGGTAAATGAGGTCACCGAGCATCAGGCCAAAAGACATGGCCAGCGACGAGCGAAAACCCGAGCCGAGCGCCCGTGCGACAAGCGCGGTGACGCCGGGGCCGGGAATGGCGGCGGCGATGCCGAGGGCGGCACTGTAGGCGAGGAAGCCGGTGAGGGTCATGGCGAGTGGTCCTGGATCAGGCGGCCTTTTCGCACGGAACGGACCAGGATTGAATTCCCTGGCGGTCGGATTCTATTGCACCAGATACCGCGCCATCCGAGTAAAATCCCTCAAGAACGGCCGCCGTCATAGGTCACGCGCCAGATCGTGCCATTGCCGTCCTCGGTGACGATCAGCGCGCCGTCATGGGCCACCGCCACGCCCACGGGCCGGCCCCAGACCTCGCCGCTGGAAACGACGAAGCCGGTCATGAAATCCTCATACTCGCCGGTCGGGTTGCCATCCTTGAACAGCAGGCGGACGACCTTGTAGCCGGTCCGGTTGCCGCGATTCCACGAACCGTGCAGAGCAACGAAGGCATCGCCCCTGTATTCCTTGGGAAAACCGCTGTCGGCGGGCAGGTCCTTGCGGTCGTAGAAGGCGATGTTGAGCGGCGCCGAATGCGCCTGCATCAATACGTCGGGAGTGGTTGCCTTGCCGGCGAGGTCGGGCCGCGCGCCCTTGTGGCGCGGGTCCTCGTGGTTGCCGATATAGTACCAGGGCCAGCCATAGTACGCGCCGTCCTTGACCGAGGTGGCGTATTCGAACGGCACATTGTCGCCCAGCGCGTCGCGCTCGTTGACGACGCACCACAGCGCGCCGGTCGCCGGCTGGATGGTCATGCCCGAACAGTTGCGCAGGCCGGTGGCGACGATGCGGCCGTTCTTGCCGTCCGGATCGAAGGCCTGCACGTCGGCGCGCCCCGCTTCGGAGCCCCAGGTCGCGCCCAGCGGCTGCGATTTCCCCCATGCTTCAAGGCCGCCATCGGGCTCCTCGCCCATGTCCTCGGCGACGTTCGAGCCGGAGCCGACCGACAGATAGAGCGTCTTGCCGTCAGGCGAAAAGACGATGTCGCGGGTCCAGTGATGGTTCGCGGGAATGTTGGCGACGATGATTTCGGGTTCGCCGGATGCCTTCAGGTCGCCACCGCGGTAGGCGAAGCGCACGATGCTGTCGCTGTTGGCGACATAGACCCATTGCGGGTCGTCCCCCGGCGGATAGAAGGCAATGCCATAGGGCTGGTTGAGATTGCCGGCGAAAATGCCGTCCTCGGCGGGCTTGGCGCTGTCCTTGGCCAGGCGATAGACGCGGACCTGGTTGGCTTCGCTGTCGGCGACGAACAGGTCGCCATTGGGTGCGACGCGCACGGCGCGCGGATTGTCGATGCCGGATGCGATCAGCTCGGCCGAAAAACCCGGCGGCAATTGCGGCTTCGCGCCCGCCGGCATGTCGGCAAGCCCGGCGCTGTTCGATACCGACTTGGTGACATAGGGCTTCGGCAGGTCTTCCGGCGTGATCAGTCGGCGCACGCCCGGTTTGTCGGCACGCCAGTCGCCGAAGGCCGCCGCGCCCTTCAGCACCGGCTGGTCCGCCTGCTGTGCGAACGCCGCGCTTGTGAGGAACAGGGCGGGGATCACCAGTCCGGCCAATCGGATCATCTTGTCCTCCATCTGGTCGCGAAGGAAACCAACGGCCGGCGTGTCTCCGGGTTCCGCTCGCTCGACCTGACGAGGAAGCGAAAATCCGGTCTTATGTGCCGGCAGCGTAAAAATCGTCGTCGAGGCGTTTTTCCAGCGCGACCAGATCGGCCGGCAGCGGCAGGCCCATGGCGCGCATTTCCCGCAATTTCTCGCGCAATTGTTCCTGGATTTCGTGCTGGTCTTCCGGCTGGTTGACCATCTCCTCGAGCAGCAGGCTGATCCGGGCCTTGAGTTCTTCGAGCGCCATTCTTTTCTCCTTGCTGCCCGTCTCTTACCGTCCAGGGCCCTACCTTAGCATGCGTGAAATCAGCTGCGCCGTATAATCGACCATCGGCACGATGCGGGCGTAGTTCAACCGGGTCGGCCCGATGACGCCGAGCGCGCCGACGACGCGGGCATCCTTGTCGCGATAGGGCGCGACCACCAGCGACGAGCCCGACAGCGAAAACAACTTGTTTTCCGAACCGATGAAGATGCGCACGCCCGATCCCTGCTCGGCGAGGTCAAGCAGCTGGATCAGCCCGTCCTGCGTCTCCATGTCCTCGAACAGATGCCGCAGCAATTCGATGTCGGCCTGGGCGGTGACGTTTTCGAGCAGGTTGGCGCGGCCGCGCACGATGAGCCGTGCCGGCAGGCCGCTTTCCGCACCCGCCCACACCGCCAGCCCCTTCTCGACGAGGTCCTGCGACAGCGTGTCGAGGGCGGCTCTCGTCTCTTCCTTGATGCGGGCGATCTCGGTGCGCGCCTCGGCCAGCGTGCGGCCGCGAATATGGGCGTTGAGGAAATTCGAGGCTTCGTGCAGCTGCGAGACGGTGATGCCCGCCGGCAGCTCGACGACACGGTTCTCGACGTCGCCATTTTGCGACACCAGCACGGCGAGCGCCTTGGTCGGCTCCAGCTGGATGAATTCGATATGCTTCAGCGCCACCTCGTTCTTGGCGGCCAGCACCAGGCCGGCGCCGCGCGACATGCCCGACAGCATCTGGCTGGCCTCGGTCAGCATGTGCTCCAGCGTCGCGCCCGAGCCGGAGGCCCGCACCTGCGCCTCGATGGTGCGGCGCTCCTCGTCGGAGAGGTCGCCAAGTTCCATGAAGGCATCGACGAAGAAGCGCAGGCCCGCCTGCGTCGGCAGCCGGCCGGCCGAGATATGCGGCGCGTAGATCAGCCCGAGATGCTCGAGGTCGCTCATCACATTGCGAATGGTGGCCGGCGACAGCGAGGAGGGCAGGATGCGCGACAGGCTGCGCGAACCCACGGGCTCGCCGTCCCTGAGATAGGAATCGACGATGCGCCGGAAGATGTCGCGAGAGCGCATGTCGAGTGATTGAAGTGCAAGCGGCTGCGAACCCGGATCGATTGCCTTGGTCATTCGGCCAAAAACCTCCTTGTTCAGGATATAGACTTCGGCACGGTGGGCGCAACCCGGTCTCTGTATCGGGTCGCCCGGTCCGTTTTCCTTTGCGCGCTGCCCCCCATCCGTCTAAAAGCCGGCCACGATTCCGAAAAATGACTGGGAAAGAAGCCTGAATGCGCCCCTCCAAACGCCAATTCGACGAAATGCGCGCCATCTCCTTCGAGCGTGGCGTCTCCAAGCACGCCGAAGGCTCGTGCCTGGTGAAGTTCGGCGACACCCATGTCCTGTGCACGGCGAGCCTCGAGGAGAAGGTGCCGGGCTGGATGCGCAATTCCGGCAAGGGTTGGGTGACGGCCGAATATGGCATGCTGCCGCGCTCGACCGGCGAGCGCATGCGCCGCGAGGCCTCGGCCGGCAAGCAGGGCGGCCGCACGCTGGAAATCCAGCGCCTGATCGGCCGGTCCTTGCGCGCCGTCGTCGATCTGCAGGCGCTGGGCGAACAGCAGATCACCGTCGATTGCGACGTCATCCAGGCCGATGGCGGCACCCGCACCGCCTCGATCACCGGCGGTTGGGTGGCGCTGTATGACTGCCTGCGCTGGATGGAAGCCCGGCAGATGGCGAGCGTCGCCAAGGTGCTGAAGGACCATGTCGCGGCGATTTCCTGCGGCATCCATGACGGCCAGCCGGTCATCGACCTCGATTATCTCGAGGATTCCGCGGCCGGCACCGACGCCAATTTCGTCATGACCGGCAAGGGCGGCATCGTCGAGATCCAGGGCACAGCCGAGGGCGAGCCCTTCTCGGAGGACCAGTTCGGCGAGTTGATGGGCCTGGCCAAGAAAGGCATCCAGCGCCTGGTCAGCCTGCAGCAGATGGCGGTGGCATAAGCCATCGATTTTCTGGTGACCCCCTCCGCCATCCTTGAATCAGCCCTCTACGTCACCGATCTGGCGGCGGCGGAAGAATTCTATGTCGGCGTGCTCGGCCTTGATCTGCTCGGCAAGGTCGACGGCCGCCACCTCTTCTTTCGTTGCGGGCCGGGCGTGCTGCTCATCTTCAACGCCGAGGCGACCAAAATACCGCCGGCGCCGGATGCCCGGCTGCCCGTGCCGCCGCACGGCGCGGTCGGCGAAGGTCATCTCTGCTTTGCGGCCAGCGCGGATGAAATCGTGGCTTGGAAAGCGCATTTAGGGGCAAAAAGAATCGCCATCGAAAGCGAATTCGAATGGCCGCAAGGCGGCCGTTCGCTCTATATACGCGACCCCTCGGGCAATTCGATCGAGTTTGCCGAGCCGAGAATCTGGGGCCTTTGATGCATACACTTGATGGCAAGAAGATCGTCGTCGCCAGCCACAATGCCGGCAAGCTGCGCGAATTCGCCGATTTGATGGGGCCGTTCGGCTTCGAGGCGAAGTCGGCCAAGGACTACGGCCTGCCTGAGCCAGACGAGACCGGCACCACTTTCGAGGAAAATGCCTACATCAAGGCGCTGGCCGCCGCGAAGGCGACCGGCCTGCCGGCGCTGTCGGACGATTCCGGCCTGTGCGTCGACGCGCTCGACGGCGCGCCCGGCGTCTACACCGCCAACTGGGCCGAAACCCCTGACGGCAGCAGGGATTTCGCCATGGCCATGCAGCGCACCGAAGTGGCGCTGCAGGAAGTCGGCGCGGCCTCGGCCGAACAGCGCAAGGGCCGCTTCGTCGCCGTCATTTGTCTCGCCTTCCCCGACGGCGAGGCCGAATATTATCGCGGCGAGGCCGAAGGCACTCTGGTCTGGCCGCCGCGTGGCGAGCTTGGCTTCGGTTACGATCCGGTATTCTTGCCCAATGGTTTCGACAAGACGTTCGGCGAGATGAGCGCCGAGGAAAAGCACGGCTGGAAACCCGGCCAGGCTGCGGCGCTCTCACATCGCGCCCGTGCTTTCCAGAAATTCGCCCAAGCACGGTTGGATCTGCCGAGATTGGGCTCGGCATGACTGGACCCGGCATGACCATGCCGCTCGACCGCAGCCCCGGCTTCGGCGTCTACATCCATTGGCCGTTCTGCGCGGCCAAATGCCCCTATTGCGACTTCAACAGCCATGTCCGCCACCAGCCGGTGGACCAGGAGCGCTTTGCCGCCGCCTTCGAGGCGGAACTGGCGACGATGCGTGAGCGCACCGGGCCGCGCGAGGTGACCAGCATCTTTCTCGGCGGCGGCACGCCCTCGCTGATGAAGCCGGAAACCGTGGCCAGGGTTCTGGACGCCGTGGCCAAGAACTGGACGGTGCCGGACGGCATCGAAGTGACGCTGGAGGCCAACCCGTCCTCGGTCGAGGCCGAACGCTTTCGCGGCTATCGCGCGGCCGGCGTCAACCGCGTCTCGCTCGGCGTACAGGCGCTGAACGACAAGGATTTGCGTTTCCTCGGCCGGCTGCACAATGTCGACGAGGCGCTGCACGCCATCGGCCTCGCGCGGGAAATCTTTCCGCGCCTGTCTTTCGACCTGATCTACGCCCGGCCCGGCCAGACGCCGGAAGCCTGGGCAGCCGAGCTCGAACAGGCGATCGGCCACGCCGCCGACCATCTCTCGCTCTACCAGCTGACCATCGAGGAAGGTACGCCCTTCCACGCTTTGCACGCGGCAAAGAAATTCGCCATTCCCGACAATGACCACGCCGCCGACCTCTATGCGCTGACGCAGGAGATTACGTCCGCGCATGGCCTGCCGGCCTATGAGATTTCCAACCACGCCAGGCCGGGCGCCGAAAGCCGGCACAATCTGACCTATTGGCGCTATGGCGAATATGTCGGCGTCGGCCCCGGCGCGCATGGCCGCTTCGTCGAGAACGGCCGCCGCACGGTGACGATCGCCGAGCGGATGCCGGAAACCTGGGCCAACCTCGTCGAGGCCAAGGGCCATGGCGTCACCGGCGGCGAGATCCTGACACGCTCGGAGGAGGCCGACGAGTTCCTGCTGATGGGGCTGAGACTGGCCGAGGGCATCGACCTCTCGCGCTACGAGGCGTTTTCCGGCCGCGGCCTGTCGAGCGCACGGCTGTCGGTGCTGCAGGGCGAGGGGCTGGTAGCGCCGATCGGCAATGCCCGTCTGCGCGCCACGCCGGCCGGGATGATCGTTCTCGACGCCGTGGTCGCGGATCTGGCGCGCTAAGCATGATCCCGAAAAGTGGAAGCCGGTTTTCGGTCAAGATCATGCTTGAGCAAAAGTCTTGAAAAACGTCCTCTTCGTCTGCAGTCAGAACCGCTTGCGCAGCCCGACCGCCGAGCAGGTGTTTTCAACGCGCCGGGATATCGAAGTTGCGTCGGCCGGCACCAATCATGATGCCGACACGCCGCTGACTCATGAGCTCGTCGCCTGGGCCGACATCATCTTCGTCATGGAAAAGGTGCACCGCACCAAACTGCAGAAGAAATTCAAGACCAGCCTGAAGAAGGCCCGGGTCATCTGCCTCGATATACCGGACAACTATGAATTCATGGATATGGAGCTGATTGACCTTCTGAAGGCGCGCGTTTCACGCTATCTGGGGTGACCCAGACGAAGGCAGAACGGTCTCGGCCAGTCGCGGCGGTCAGGCGTCGTGCTTGAAACGGCGCTTGCCGCGATCCTTCTCGGCATGCGCCTCGCCGTTCCGGGCCGGTTTGGCGTCGGCCTTTTCGCGGCGAACGCTGTGCTGGTCGTTCATCGGGTGCGGGGGCACGCCTTCCCTGGCGCTTTTCGTTTCAAGACGGGTGATGAAGATATCGAAGCGATTGGGCATCGTCCGGTCAGTGCTCCGTCGTGCTATCGGGTTGGTTGTCGGAAAGCCTGACATTCGTCGGCAGGGCGGTTGTCGCCCGCTCGGTCAGGCTGGTGTCGGTCTTGGCAGGCAGGCGCTTGTCCCTGGCGGCGGCAACGCGCTTGCGGCCGGCATAGTAAGGCTCGAAAGCGTCCTGTATCTTCAGGCTGTCCATCCTGTCCTCCCTTTAGGAATCAGGGGCTAAATCTGCCAATGCCGGTTTGGTTCCCTACTGTGGCGAAGGCATGGCGATCACCTTACATCGGCATGACCTTTTGCAAGGCCGCGCCAGCCATGCCAAACAAGATTTGGCAGGCCAAACAGGGCGGAACGGAGACGGCATCAGTGACCGAAGAGACGGGAAGACGCAGCTATGTGGTCGGGCAGACCGAAATCCCCGCCCGTCCGCTCGAGCCGGCGCTCTACCTTGTGGCGACGCCGATCGGCAATCTCGCCGACATCACGCTGCGCGCGCTGGAGACGCTGGCCGCCGCCGACGTCGTCGCCTGCGAGGACACCAGGGTGTCGCGCGTGCTGCTCGACCGCTACGGCATCCGCCGCCGCACCACGGCCTATCATGAGCACAATGCCGGCGAGGCCGGGCCGAAGCTGATCGCGGCGCTTCAAGGCGGCCAGAGCGTGGCGCTGATTTCCGACGCCGGCACGCCGCTGGTCTCCGATCCCGGCTACCGGCTGGTCGGGGAAGCGATCGACCACGGCATTCGCGTCGTGCCGATTCCCGGTCCGTCGGCCCCGCTTGCGGCTTTGACCGCGTCCGGCCTGCCGTCCGACGCCTTCCTGTTCGCCGGATTTTTGCCGGTCAAATCAGGGCAGCGGGTGACGCGGCTGGAGGCGCTGAAGGCGGTACCGGCGACGCTGATCTTCTTTGAATCGCCGCGCCGGCTGGCCGAATCGCTCGGCGCCATGGTCGAGGCGCTCGGCGGCGAGCGCAAAGCCGCCATCGGTCGCGAACTGACCAAGACCTTCGAGGAAATGCGCACCGGCACGCTACGGGCGCTGGCCGACCATTATGCGGCGGCCGACACGCCGAAGGGCGAGATCGTCGTCTGCGTCGGCCCGGCCGAGGCCAAGGCGGACGAGCCCGCAGACATTGACCGGTTGCTTTTGTCGCTCGCTGCCGAAATGCCGGCCTCCAAGGCAGCGGCCGAGGCCGCGAAGATGACCGGTGGCCAGAAGCAGGCGCTGTATCGCCGACTGTTGGAACTCAGGGACGCCTCAGGAGAAAGCAACGGTGGCTGAGCGCCCGAGCGCCAGCCGCCAGAAAGCCTATCGGCGCGGCCATCGCGGCGAGTGGCTGGCAGCCGCCGCACTGATGCTGAAGGGCTACCGGATTCTGGCGCGCCGCCATCGCACCCGCTTCGGCGAGATCGACCTGATCGCGCGGCGTGGCGACCTGGTGCTGTTCGTCGAGGTCAAGGCGCGGCGCACGCTGATGGAAGCCATGGAAGCGATCGGCCGTGAATCGGAGCGCCGCATCGAAGCGGCGGCCGACATCTGGCTGTCGCGGCAGGCGGATTATGGCAGGCTGTCGATGCGCTTCGACATGGTCGCCGTGCTGCCCTGGCGCTGGCCGGTGCATGTCGAAAATGCGTTTTATGGACGGAATTAGGGGGGACCTCAGAGAGGCATTGCTCGCCCTTCGCCGGCTCAGGGCGTTCGTCGTTCGGAAAGCCAAGCAATTGGCTTTCCGTCCGCTTCGCGGATCACTCCTCACCCCCAGATCATCAACGCCACCAGGCCGACGATGCCCACCACCAGCCGCCACCAGCCGAACAGCGAGTAGCCGTTGCGCGAGACGTAATCGAGCAGGAAGCGGACGACGATGAGCGCCGCGACGAAGGCGGCGACGAAGCCGATGGCGATGATCGGCAGGTCGGCCGAGGTCAGCACATTACGGTTCTTGAACAGGTCGAAGGCGAAGGCGCCGACCATGGTCGGGATCGCCAGGAAGAAGGAAAATTCCGCCGCCGCCCGCTTGTCGACGCCCAGAAGCAGCGCGCCGACGATGGTCGAGCCCGAGCGCGACGTGCCGGGGATCAGCGACAGGCACTGGAACAGGCCGATCTGCAGGTAAAGCCTGGTCGGGAAGCGCTCGACGTCGCGGTAGACCGGCTTCAGGTTCATGCGGTCGACCGCCAGCAGCACGACACCGCCGATGATCAGCATGATGCAGATCAGCCTCGGCGATTCGAACAGCACCGTCTTGATGAAATCATGCGCCAGCGCGCCGATGATGGCCGCCGGCAGGAAGGCGATCAGGATGCCGATGACGAAATGCCGCGTCAGCCGGTCGTGCGGCAGGTCGAGCAGCATCTGCCACAGGCGGCGGAAATAGACGCTCAGGATCGCCAGGATGGCGCCGAGCTGGATCAGGATCTCGAAGGCCTTGCCGGTCGAGTTGAAGCCGAGGAAATGGCCGGCAAGCAGGATATGGCCAGTCGAGGACACCGGTATGAACTCCGTCAACCCCTCCAGCAGGCCGAGCAGCAGGGCTTCGACGATGGTCTGGCTTTCCATGGCTACCTCGGCTTTGCGCGACGGCTAACAGAACGGCTTGCTTGTCATGGCGTTGAACTCCCCCTATAGGTCGCAACACCTGACGGCCCGCTAACCGGGCGGCCAAGACTTACCGGTGCGACCGGCGATTCGCCAGTGCGCTTTATCATCGCGGAACCATGCTGACGCTTTTCCATCATCCCATGTTCGCCACCTGCCGCTTCGTCCGCCTTGCTTTCGGCGAGTATGGCGAGGAGCTGGCGCTGATCGAGGAAAAGCCGTGGACGCGGCGCAAGGAGTTTCTGGCGCTGAACCCGGCCGGCACGCTGCCGATCCTGCTCGCCGAAGGCGACGTGCCGATCGTCGGCGCGACGGTGATCTCGGAATATCTCGACGAGACCCGCGGTGTGCTCAAGCGCGACAAGCGGCTGTTCGCCGAGGACCCGATGCAGCGCGCCGAAATCCGCCGGCTGATCGACTGGTATCTCAACAAGGCCGAAAGCGAAGTCACCCGCCATCTGGTGCGCGAACGCGTGCTGAAGCCGATCATGCCGGAAACGGCGGGCGGCGGCTCGCCCGATTCGGGCGCGATCCGTGCGGCGCGCGCCAACATCCGCCAGCATATGAAATACACCAACTGGCTGGCCGGCACCCGCCATTGGCTGGCCGGCGGCAGGGTCACCTATGCCGATTTGGCCGCCGCCGCGACGCTGTCGGTGCTCGACTATCTCGGCGAGATCGACTGGCGCGAACACGCCGCGGCGCGCGAATGGTATACGCGGGTGAAGTCGCGGCCCTCCTTCCGGCCGCTCTTGACCGACCGCGTGCGCGGTCTGTCGCCGGTGTCGCATTATGCGGACCTCGACTTCTGACGTCGCAAAACTGCGCGCGCTGATCGACGCGGAGGCGCAGCGCGCCGGCTTCGATGCCATTGCCGTCGCCACCCCTGATGCGATCCCGCTGGCGCCGGCGCGGCTCGCCGAATTCGTCGCCGACGGCTTTCACGGCTCGATGGACTGGATCGCCGAGACGATTGCAAGGCGGAGCGAACCTTCCACGCTTTGGCCTGAAGTGCGCTCGATCGTCGTGCTGGCGATGAATTACGGCCCCGACCACGACCCGCGTGCGCTGCAGGCCAGGCGCGACCGGGGCGCCATCTCGGTCTATGCGCAAAACCGCGACTATCACGATGTGATAAAAGGCCGGCTGAAGGAAATCGCCGGCAAGATCGTCGCGCGCGCCGGCGGCGACGTGAAGGTGTTCGTCGACACCGCGCCGGTGATGGAAAAGCCGTTGGCCGAAGCCGCCGGGCTTGGCTGGCAGGGAAAACACACCAATCTGGTCAGCCGCGAACATGGTTCGTGGCTGTTCCTCGGCACTATCTTCACCACGGTTGAGCTCGCGCCCGACCGGGCCGAGATCGATCATTGCGGCTCCTGCCGCGCCTGTCTCGATGCCTGCCCGACCGATGCCTTTCCCGCGCCCTACCGGCTCGATGCGCGGCGCTGCATTTCCTACCTCACCATCGAGAACAAGGGTCCGATCCCGCACGAATTCCGCGAAAAGATCGGCAACCGCATCTATGGCTGCGACGATTGCCTGGCCGCCTGCCCCTGGAACAAGTTCGCCCGCGCGGCATCGGAAGCAAAACTCGCCGCGCGCGACGATCTGCGCAAGCCGCCGCTCGCCGACCTGCTCGAACTGGACGACGCGGCCTTCCGCGCCTTCTTCTCAAGTTCGCCGATCAAGCGCATCGGCCGCGATCGTTTCATCCGCAACGTGCTGATCGCCGCCGGCAATTCCGGCGATGCCGCGCTGGCCGTCCCTGTGCGTGCGCTGCTCGGCGATCCCTCGCCGCTGGTGCGGGGCGCGGCAATATGGGCGCTGGCGCGGCTGGTGCCTGACGCCGAATATGCCAAATGGGCCGCGACCGGTCTGAAAACCGAGAACGATGCGGCGGTGCGCGAGGAATGGCGCCTGGCGCCGCCAGACGGGGCGCATGCATGAGCGAGAAGCAGATCTTCATCTTCGGCGCCGGTTATTCCGGCAAGGCCTTTGCCCGCGCCAACAGGGATGCCGCCGTGATCCTTGGCACGACGCGGTCCGATGAAAAATTCGACGCGCTGCGCCAGGCCGGCATCGCGCCGCTGCTGTTCGATGGCGCGTTGACCGGCGAAATCGGCGAGGCGCTGGCGAAAACGACGCATCTTGTGATTTCGGTCGCCCCGGAAGAGGCCGGCGACCCAGTCTTGAATGCCGCCCGGGAGGCAATCACGGGGATGCCGGCGCTCGAATGGATCGGCTATCTCTCGACCGTCGGCGTCTATGGCGACTATGGCGGCGCCTGGGTCGATGAAACGGCCGCATGCCGGCCGGTGTCGAAGCGCTCCGTCATGCGGGTTGAGGCTGAGCAGGCATGGCTGAAGCTCGGCGCGGAAATCGGCAAGCCGGTGGCGATCCTGCGCCTGTCCGGCATCTATGGTCCTGGCCGCAATGCGCTGGTCAATCTGGAAAACGGCACCGCGCGGCGGCTGGTCAAGCCGGACCAGGTGTTCAACCGCATCCATTGCGACGATATTGCCGGGGCGTTGTGGCAGCTTGTCGAAGGCAACACTGGGGGCATCTTCAACGTCACCGATGATGAGCCGGCGCCGCCGCAGGATGTCGTTGCCTATGCCGCGTCGCTGATGGGCGTCGAGCCGCCGCCCGAAATTCCTTTCGACACCGCCCAACTTTCGCCCATGGCGCGGTCCTTCTATGGCGAGAACAAGCGTGTCGCCAATGCGGCGATCAAGGCGGCGGGCTATTCCCTGCGCTTTCCGGACTACCGCGCCGCCTTCGACCATATGTGGGCAAGCGGCGACTGGCGCGACGGCGAAGCGCGCAGCCCGATGAAACGCTGACGATCGAAGCATACTGCGCGGCGTGCTATGATTCGGCTTGGGATTGCGGTGGGGATCCGGTTTCATGAAGACAGCGATGCGGCTTGGCAAGAAATCACTGCTGGCAGCGGTGCTCGGTTTGCTTGGCCTCGCCATCCAGCCGGCGGCGGCCGAGGAACGGGCCAAGGACCTGTTCGGCGCCGAAAAACTGCCGGCCGCGACCGCCGCGCAATCCTTCGGCTTCTATTCCAAGGGCTGCTTCGCCGGCGGTGTCGCCATCCCCATGGACGGCCCGACCTGGCAGGTCATGCGGCCCTCGCGCAACCGTCGCTGGGGCCACCCGGCGATGATCGCGCTGATCGAGAAACTGTCGCGCGACGCCGCCGCCGACGGCTGGCCGGGCCTTCTGATCGGCGACATTTCGCAGCCGCGCGGCGGCCCGATGATGACAGGCCATGCCTCGCACCAGATCGGGCTCGATGCCGACATCTGGCTGACGCCGATGCCTGACCGCGCCATGACCAGGGCGCAGCGCGAATCGATGAGCGCCACCTTGATGGTCGACGAGAAGACCCATCTGGTGAAGGACGCGCTGTGGACGCCCCAGCACACGGCGCTCTTGAAGCGGGCGGCGAGCTACCCCGAGGTGGAACGCATCCTGGTCAATCCCGGCATCAAGAAAAAGCTCTGCGACACCGTCAAGGGCGACCGTAGCTGGCTGCGCAAGATCCGGCCGTTCTGGGGCCACGACTATCATTTCCACATGCGCATCGGCTGCCAGCCGGGCTCGCCCGACTGCAAGGCGCAGGAGGCGACGCCGGATGATGACGGCTGCGGCAAGCCGCTGGCCTGGTGGTTCACCGAAGAACCGTGGCGGCCCAACAAGAACCCGGATGCGCCGAAGGCCCGCGACGTGATGACGATGGCCAACCTGCCCAAGGAATGCCGCGCCGTGCTCGACGCGCCGGGGCCGGTGTCAGCCGAGGCGGCGACCTATCACGGCGGCGCCGTGCCGGTCGCGGCCGCGGCACCCGAACCGGCAGCGCCGTCCGGGCCCGCCACCCCGGCCAGCGATAGCGGCGATTTGCCGAGCGCGGCAAATGCATTCGCCGCGACCCCCAGAATGGGCGCGCCGGTGCCAAGGCCTCGACCGCCCGCGAACTGATTGCCTCCGCGCCACCGGTCGGCTCAATCGGTTTAGCCAGCCGTTTTCGGGAAATAGTGGCCGTTTGGCCGCAGAACCCCTCTCTGCGCACCGACGGGTTCGAAAACCGTTTCCCTTTTCAAACTCATGCGCTAGTCAACGGAGGAACGGCGACACGCCGTCAGGGGGCGCCGGGGACGGACGAGAGCATGCCAAGCGTAAGCGATACCGACACGTCGTTGCGGTTTCCGATCCTGATCGGCGACATTGGCGGCACCAATGCGCGCTTTTCGATCGTGCTTGACGCCAATTCCGAACCGACCGAGCCGCAGATCGTCCAGACCGCAAGTTTCAACACGATCGACGAGGCGATTCAGGCGGCGGTGCTCGACCGCTCGTCGGTCCGCCCCAATTCGGCGGTGCTGGCGGTGGCCGGTCCGGTCGACGGCGACGAGATCGAACTCACCAATTGCCCGTGGGTCGTCAAGCCGAAGCAGATGTTCGCCAATGTCGGCTTGAGCGACATCGTCGTGCTCAACGATTTCGAGGCGCAGGCGCTGGCCGTCGTGGCGCTCGGCGAAGAGCATATGGAAAAGATCGGCGGCGGCACGCCGGAGCCCAATGCCGGCCGCGTCGTGCTCGGGCCCGGAACCGGGCTCGGTGTCGCCGGGCTGGTCCATGCGCTGCACCACTGGATCCCGGTGCCCGGCGAGGGCGGCCATATGGACATCGGTCCGCGCACGCCGCGCGATTTCGAGGTTTTCCCGCATATCGAGAAGCTCGAGGGCCGCATTTCCGGCGAACAGATCCTGTGCGGGCGCGGCCTCGTCAACGTCTACCGGGCTGTCGCCAAGGCGGACGGCAAGCCGGCGCCTTTCACCACGCCGGCCGAGATCACCGGCGCGGCGCTGGCCAAGACCGATCCGGTGGCGCAGGAAGCGCTGGAGACCTTCGTCACCTGCCTTGGGCGCACCGCCGGCGATCTTGCCCTGGTGTTCATGAGCCGTGGCGGCGTGTTCTTGACCGGCGGCATCGCCCAAAAAATCGTGCCGGCGCTGAAGGAGGGCAATTTCCGCGCCGCCTTCGAGGACAAGGCACCGCACAGCGCGCTGATGCGCACCATGCCCGTCTATGTCATCACCCATCCGCTGGCGGCCCTTCTCGGCCTTGCCGCCTATGCCAGGAACCCGTCGCTGTTCGGCGTCCAGACGGCCGGCCGGCGCTGGCAGGCCTGAACCCTCGGCGCGAAGCGTCGGGGCGCCCGCGACGAAGTTAATCAGCCGCGGGCATAGGCAAGCCGGCCGCATGGCGCTAAGAGGAGTGCCGAATTGCAGCCCGGCCCCAGGCGAAAAACCCACGAAGCTCCCGATTTGACACTTCAAGCTCCAAACAAGCAGAAAGCCAGCGTTGGCGAAGTCAACGCCGTGCTGCGCCGCATCCTCTCCGAAAACGGCCGCGATCATCGCCGGTCCTATGTCGTCGCCATCACCTGCATGCTGCTGGTGTCGGGCACGACGGCCTTCACGGCCTGGATCATGAGCCCGATCGTCAACCAGATCTTCTACGAACGGCGCGGCGACCTGGTGGTGTGGATTTGCGCCGGGATCATGGCGGCCTTCCTGGTGCGCGGTTTCGCCGGCTACGGCCAGGCGGTGGCGCTGGCCACGATCGGCAACAATCTGGTTGCGCGTTACCAGAAACGCATCTTCGACCATCTGATGAAGCTCGGCGTCGGCTTCTTCAACGATACGCGCTCCGGCCGGCTGGCGGCGCAGGTCAACGAGAATGTCGGCGGCATCCGCGACCTCTTGTCGATCACGCTGACATCCATCACCCGCGACGCGGTGACCCTGGTCGGCCTTGTCGGCATCATGATCTACCAGGATCCGGTTCTATCGCTGAGTTCGCTGCTGATCGGACCGCCGCTGATCTGGGCGGTCGTCTACCTGACGCGTCGCGTGCGGCGTATCACGCGGGAATCCGTGCTGATCAATTCCCGGCTCATCGGCGCCGTCCAGGAAGCCACGCAAGGCATCGCCATCGTCAAGGCCTTCACCATGGAGGACCAGCTGGCGAGCCGCATCGGCGCCTTGGCCGACACGGCCGAACAGCGCTCGAACAAGATCGCCCGCGTTTCGGAGCGGTTGGCGCCGATTTCCGACATGCTGGCCGGCCTCGCCGTCACCTCCGTCATCGCCTATTCCGGCTACCGGGCACTCGTTCTCGGCCAGCCGCCGGGCGCGGTGTTCTCCTTCATCACCGCGCTGATCCTGGCCTACGATCCGGCCCGGCGCCTGGCGCGCATGCAGGTCGGCATGGAGCGCGCGCTGGTCAATGCCCGCATGATCTACGAACTGCTCGACCTCAAGCCGCAGCAGGGCGACGCGCCGGATGCCGTCGAGGCACACTTCACGTCGGGTGAAGTGCGCTTCAACAACGTGTCCTTCCGCTATGTCGAGGAGACACCGGTGCTGCAGGAGCTGAGCTTCGTCGCAGCCGCCGGCAAGATGACCGCCATCGTCGGGGCCTCGGGCGCCGGCAAGACGACGCTGGTGGCGCTGCTGCAGCGTTTCTACGACGTCGAGTCCGGCACCATCGAGGTCGATGGCCAGGACATTTCCAAGGTCACCAAACAGTCGCTGCGCGGCTCGATCGCCTATGTCTCGCAGTCGCCCTATCTGTTCGAAGGCACGATTCGCGACAACATCCGCTACGGCCGTATCTCGGCCACCGACGCCGAGATCGAGCGCGCGGCAAGCCAGGCGGCGGCCGACGAGTTCATCCGCCAGCAGCCGCAAGGCTACGACACGCCGGTCGGCGAGAACGGCGCGACGCTGTCCGGCGGCCAGCGCCAGCGCGTCTCGATCGCCCGCGCCATCGTGCGCCAGGCGCCGATCCTGCTGCTCGACGAGGCGACCTCGGCGCTCGACAACGAGGCGGAGGCGCGTGTCCAGGAAGCGCTGACCCATGTCATGGAAGGACGCACCACCATCGTCATCGCCCACCGCCTGTCGACGGTGGTCAATGCCGACCACATCGTCGTCATGGAACGGGGCCGGGTGGTCGAGGAAGGCACGCATGCCGAGCTGATGGCCGACCAGCACAGTGTCTATGCACGGTTCCACCGGGTGCAGGGCAAGAAGGGTCTGGGGCTTGTCGATGACAGCAAGCCGATCCAAACTCCGGTCCGGGCCACGCGTGCGAAAAAGACGGCGGTGAGGAGCACATGAGCGAAGCAGGCGATATGGGCCTTGTGGTGGTGGGGGCAGCCGGCCGCATGGGCCAGACGCTGATCCGCGCCATCCACACCATTCCGGGCGCCCGCGTCATCGGCGCGGTCGAGCGCGCGGATTCGCCCCATCTCGGCAAGGATGCCGGTGAGCTCGCGGGCATAGGCATCATCAACGTGCCGATATCAGACGATCCGCTGCCGGTCTTCGCCAAGGCCGACGGCGTGCTGGACTTCACCACGCCGGCCTCGTCCGTCGAATTCGCCGGCTACGCGGCGCAGGCGCGCATCGTCCATGTCATCGGCACCACCGGCTGCTCAGCCGACGACAATGCCAGGATCGCGGCCGCGGCGCGCCACGCGATGATCGTCAAGTCGGGCAATATGAGCCTCGGCGTCAATCTGCTGGCGGTGCTGGTCGAACAGGCGGCACGCGCGCTCGACGCCGACGATTTCGACATTGAGATTTTGGAGATGCACCACAAGCACAAGGTCGACGCGCCGTCGGGCACGGCACTGCTGCTCGGCGAAGCCGCCGCCGCCGGGCGCGGCATTGCGCTCGCCGGCAACGATGTGCGTTCACGCGACGGCCATACGGGTGTGCGAAAAACCGGGTCGATCGGCTTCGCCACGCTGCGCGGCGGCTCGGTGGTCGGCGACCACAGCGTCATCCTGGCCGGCACCGGCGAGCGCATCACGCTGTCCCATCATGCCGAGGACCGCGCCATCTTCGCGCGCGGCGCCGTCAAGGCGGCGCTGTGGGCCCGTGGCAAGAAGCCTGGACTGTATTCGATGCGGGACGTGCTCGGCCTGAGCTGAAGCGGCCAATCTGCCAATTTTGCCAATCTGAAGGAGCAAACATGTCGAGAACCCTCGTGCTCGTGCGCCATGGCCAGAGCGAATGGAATTTGAAGAACCTGTTCACCGGCTGGCGTGACGTCGACCTGACCGAGCAGGGCCATGCCGAGGCCAAGGCCGCCGGGCAGAAACTCAAGGCGCGCGGCCTGAAGTTCGACATCGCCTTCACCTCGGCGCTGAGCCGGGCGCAAAAGACCTGCCAGCATATTCTCGACGCGGTCGGCCAGAGCGATCTCAAGACCATCCGCGACCAGGCGCTCAACGAGCGCGACTATGGCGACCTTTCCGGCCTCAACAAGGACGATGCCCGCAAGAAATGGGGCGAGGAGCAGGTGCATGTCTGGCGCCGCTCCTATGACGTGCCGCCGCCCGGCGGCGAGAGCCTGAAGGACACCGGCGCCCGCGTCTGGCCTTACTACCTGCACGATCTGCAGCCGCACGTGCTGCGCGGCGGCACCGTGCTGGTCGCCGCGCACGGCAATTCGCTGCGCGCACTGATCATGGCGCTGGACGGCAAGTCGGGCGAGGAGATCGTCAAGCTGGAACTGGGCACCGGCGTGCCGGTCATCTACCAGCTGAACGCCGATTCTACCGTGGCGTCGAAGGAAGTGCTGGAGAGCTGACGCTTGCTGAGCCGGCAAGTGGAAATCCAGGCCCTGGCTGGAACGTGGCGCTTTTGCCAAAGCTGTGTTTCCAGCTTTCGGCGGCATGGTCCAAAAAGCGCGTTGACAGCAATCGCTTGCCCGCTTACATGAGCCCGCACCAGCCCAGATGGCGGAATTGGTAGACGCGCACGGTTCAGGTCCGTGTTCCGCAAGGAGTGGAGGTTCGAGTCCTCTTCTGGGCACCAAATTCCCGTTTCGAACCGTTCGATGGTTCAGAGACCCAAAGAAAAAGCCCGGTTCGTCCGGGCTTTTTCTTTGTCCGGCATATCGGCGTTGTCCGGTGTCCGACTGTCAGCGAATTGACAGGTTCCTCCAGCCAATGTCCCACTAGGTCACGATCGCCAAAGCCCGGTTCCAGGACCGCTCTCGTCGGGGGAACCGTCACGGCCCCCTCGATTGCCGTCGAAGGGACCTGACAAAGCTTTGACATGATCGCGGCTAGTTTAGAAACATTCGAAATTGGACAGCCCTGCATGAATCCTACCTACACAAGCGCACAGAAGGCCATTCATTGGGCCGTGTTTCTGCTGGTTATCGGCCTTTACGGCCTGACTTATGTCGCGGATATCTTTCCACGCAACGACCCCGGCCGGGCACTCGTCTGGTGGTTCCATATCTCGTTCGGGATGCTGCTGTTTGCGCTGGTCGTCATCCGCATTGGCCTGCGCCTGATCTTGGGAACCCCGGGTCTGCCGCGGGAAATGTCGGAGCTGGAACGATGGGTGGCCAAGGTCGCGCATCTCGTGCTTTACGGGCTGCTTGTGGCCATTCCGGTTCTTGGCATCCTGGTGACCTGGTACAGGGGCGACGCCTTGAGTTTCTTCGGCCTCTTCACCATCCCCGCTCCGGTCTCCGCGGACAGCGCCACGGCCCGAACCATAAGAGAATTGCACAGCCTCTGCGCCAATCTGATCCTTATCCTTGCCGGCCTGCATGCGGCGGCTGCGCTCTGGCATCACTATGTCCGCCGGGACGAGGTGCTCAAGCGTATGCTGCCGGGGACAAGTGGCCCCTGATCGCGAGTCAAACGTCGGCGGGCGATGCCCTTTGTCGTGTTTGTGGGCCAGGAGACTGGCCAGGTGACGAGCCGGATTGAAACACAAGGTCTGCTGCATGGCCCTTGGATGAAACCGATACTGAAACATCTGGCGACGGCGAGCCTGGTCGGGCTTGTCCTGCTTCGACCGTTCCACGCCCGCGCGGACGAGGATGACGACGGCGATCACGACCGGGCGCGGGACCTTTACGAGCGTGGCGAAATAAAGGGCTTGGCCAATATACTGGGCGTGGTTCACGCCGATGCTCCCGGCGACATCGTGGCCGTCGATTTCATCCGGATTGGCGACCGCTGGGTCTATCGCTTCCAGGTCGTCGCCCCTGACGGACGCCGCAGGATCGTTGACGTCGACGCCGGCGCCGGCGTGCTGATGCGCGACAGGGGTGGTGATTGATGAAAATACTCCTTGCCGAAGACGAGCCGCGCATCGCGGGCGACATCGCGGCAGTGCTCAAGGCCGCGGGGATGGCCGTCGATACCGTGCGCGACGGAGAGGCCGCGTGGTTCGCGGGCGACGTCGAGAATTACGACGCGGCGATCCTCGATCTCGGATTGCCGAAACTCGATGGCCTGACGGTGCTGAAGCGCTGGCGGGCCAACACGCGCCGCTTTCCCGTCCTCATCCTGACGGCACGGGGCCTTTGGACCGAGCGCGTCGAAGGCATCAACGCGGGCGCCGACGACTACCTGCCCAAGCCGTTCGAAATGGACGAGCTGCTGGCGCGGCTGCGCGCGATCCTTCGCCGTTCGACAGGCCAGGCGGCACCGGTGCTGAAATCTGGACCGCTGGTCCTCGATACGCGCCAGATGCGCATTTCGCTGCGCGGCGTTCCCGTCGCACTGTCGCCGCTGGAATACCGGCTGATGGCGTTCCTGATGCATCATGCCGGGCGCGTGGTGGCGCCGACCGAACTCGCCGAGCATCTCTACGATTCCGGCAATGATCGCGATCCGAACACAATCGAGGTCATTGTCGCGCGCCTGCGCCGCAAGCTCGGCAACGACGTCATCGAGACTCGGCGCGGCTTCGGATATTTCGTACCCGACGAGCCGTCCTGATGGGCAATTCGATCCGCTTCAGGCTTTGGTCGGCGGCCACCATTTCGATCCTCGTCGCCCTTGCCATCGCCGGGGTCGGGCTACGCTATCTGTTCGAGCTGAATGTCGAGAGGCGTATCGTCGGCGAACTGACCGCCGATCTCAATGAACTGATCGGCGCGACCAGCTTCGCGGCCAACGGCCAGCTTTCGGTCGCCCCGGGCCTGACCGACCCGCGCTTCACCAATCCGCTGTCGGGTCATTACTGGCAGGTGGAAGACCTGGCCAGCCATGGCCTGGTGCGCTCGCGTTCGTTGTGGGACGCAAAGCTTGCATTGCCCGGCCAAGGCGCGAGCGGCGAACTGAGAACGATCGAGGAGCTCAAGGGGCCTGGCGACGAACTCACCGTAGCCGTCGTGCGCACCATAACCGATGCAGACGGCCGGTCGTTTCGCGCCATCGTGGCGGAAGATCATAGCAGCGTCACAGTGTCGGTGCGCGAATATGTACGCGATCTCATCCCGGCGCTCATCCTGCTCGCCGCCGCCCTCATGGCGGCCTTCTTCGTCCAGATCACCGTTGGCCTCGCGCCGCTGGAAAGCCTGCGGGTCGCCGTTCGAAACGTGATCGCGCAGCGGACGGCGCGACTGGACGTGGCGGCGCCGAGCGAGGTGCAGCCGCTCGCCGACGAAATCAACCGCCTCCTCGATGCGCAGGAGAAGGCCCTTGCACGCGCCCGGTCGCGCGCCACCGACCTGGCGCATGGCCTCAAAACGCCACTACAGGTGCTGTCGGCCGACATCCGGGCCCTGCGCGGGAAGGGCGAAACCGAGTTGGCCGACGAGATCGAGAAGAGCGCTGGAGCGATCCGACGTCATGTCGAGCGCGAACTCGCGCGCGCCCGTCTGGCGCCCGGCGTTTCCGGCAAGGCATCTTGCCGCGTCAGGGAAGCCGCGGCCGGCGTCATCGCCGTCATCAAGCGCACGCCGGGCGGCAAGCAGCTCTCGTTCCTGGTCGACGTCGCGGACGATTTCATGGCGCCGGTCGACGAGGGCGACCTTTCGGAAATCCTCGGCAATCTGGTGGAGAACGCCGCGCGCTTCGCGAGATCCTCGGTCAAGGTCAATGCGTGGGCAACCGGCGGCGAGGTGTCCATAGCCGTCGCCGACGACGGCCCGGGCATCCCCGATGCCGACCGGGAATCCGCCCTGTCGCGCGGGGTGCAGTTGGACAGCAAGGGCGGCAGCAGCGGGCTGGGCCTGGCCATCGTCTCGGACATTGTCGAAGCCTATGGCGGGCGGCTGACCATGGCCAACGCCGATCCCGGCCTGGTCGTGACCATCACCCTCCCCCGCCAGGGTTGATCGACACTCAGGCAAAGCCGGGGAAATAGTCGACCTTTATCTTCGAGCGGCGAACACCCATGGCCAGCAGCGTGTCGCGCAGCGCCTTGACCATGGCCTGGGGGCCGGAAATGTAGAAGGTCCGCTCCAGATAGTCGGGAATGGCCAGGCGCACCAGGCGCGCGTCGATATAGCCGGGATACTGGCCCCGCTCGGCCCCCCGGGCCACGGCAAGCACCGTCCTTATACCCAGTTCCCGTCTCGCCGCGCCGAGCACGTCGCGATAGGCGATGTCCTGCTGGGTCTCTGCTCCGTAGAGGACGACGATGGGCCGCCTTTCATGGCTGTCGATGAGATATTGCAGCATCGAGCGGAATGGCGTGATGCCGATGCCGCCGGCCAGGAAGGCAATCTTGGTTTGGGGATTGGCCGGCAAGGTGAAGTCGCCGGCCAGCTGGGAGGCGTGGATCGTGCTGCCCGGCTTCATCGCGCCCAGCATTCGCTTGAAGGCGCTCGATTGCGGGTAGAACTTGACGCCGAGCCGTATGGATTGCTCCGTGGGCGCCGACGCCACCGTGAAATAGCGGCGGTTGCCGCGACTGTCCGATCGGTCGAGCCCAAGTGTCCATTCCAGATATTGTCCAGCCTGGAAGGCAAGCTTTCGCGGTGACCTGAAGATGAAATCATAGCTGTCGACCGCCGATTGCTCGATGCGCTCGAGCGTCAACACGAGGCGTCCTCTCGGGCTCACGGCGTAGGCAAACAGATTGCCGGTCAGAAGCGCCAGTTCCGGCGTGAAATAGAACGAGCCGACATGGATGTTGGGCGCGAACAGGAAGCCGACGATGGCGGCGAAGGCGATGCGTGGCCACCGTGTCGTCGGCGCCGTCAGCGGCTCGGTCAGCATCACGAAGGCGAAGAACAGCAGCGGCGACGAGCCCAGTGTCTCCGTCAGCGCGGCAGCGTATTGCGACGGCTCGGTGGTTGCCAGGATTGTCGCCAGCGCGACGACACCGAAGGTGGCGACCAGATCGAGCCGGCGCAGCTTGCGCCCCATGAGAAGGCCGCCAAGAAGCACGACGGGAAGCAATGGCAAATTGCCGCCGACCCACCAGGTGGCCGGCTGGTCGAGCAGCAGCGCGGTCAGCGCCACGCCCAGCGCCGCGGGATTGAACAGGTGTTTCCCGCCGATGGCGAGGATGAACTTGGATGAAATCGCCCAGACGCAGGCGAATACCACCGCGCATATCCCCTTGAGGTCCGTGGCGGCCACCGGATCGAGGATGAGCGCCAGGATGAGGGCGGTGATGTAGACCGACTCGTTGTTGGCCGGAACCTTGAAGACGGCGGCAAAAACCCTGTTGGCGATCCAGCAGGCTGCCAGCATCAGCCCCGTCGTGAAGGCGAGCATGACCGGGTCATGCGGCACCAGTTTGAGGAAACCGAGCACGAAGGCCGTGCCCAGCAGGGCGATCAGGTAATAGAGGACCAGCCGGTACATGGTCTGATGGTCGAGAAGCCGGTCGATGGTCTTGATCATGGCTGGCAAAAAGCTCCGAAGCCGCTCGTCGGCGTGGCCCGACGGTTGCTGTCGACGACGTAGCCTTCGAGGCCAGGCGCCTGTTCGAGAAAGAGAATGCCCTGCCGGCCCATGGCGAAGGCGGCGGTGGCGAAACGGTCGGCCTCCAACACATCCGAGCCGATGACGGTCAGGCTGACGATTTCGGTGATCGGATCGGCTCCGAGCGGATTGTAGATGTGCTGCCCGCGCACATAGGTGCCGGAGGTGGCGACGCCGTGTCCTCGCGGGTAGACGATCTTGATGATCTCTTCGGCATTGAAGGGATTGCGGATGCCGACGCTCCAGTCGAGACCCGAAGCATTTCGGCCGCAGGACTGGATGTCGCCGCCCGCCTCGATGAAGAAATCGCCGACGCCGGCCCGGCGAACGATCCCGGCGGCATTGCGGATGGCCCAGCCCTTGACGATGCCGGACGGGTCCAGCGATCCGTCGGGCTTGCGGATGTCGAAATATCCGTCCGTCTGGTTTTTCGTCTGTGCGGCAAGCGCCATCACTTCCATCATTTCGGCGCTCCAGTCGCGGATCGGAAGATCACCCCGGTTGATGGCCGAAATCTCGCTGTCGGTCCTGTAGGTGCTGAAGCGGCGGTCGATGTGCTCGAAATAATCGAAGACCGCTTCCACAAGGGTCGCACCCGAGGCACCGGCGATGTCGACGGTGATGGGCATGCCCATCAAGATCCTCGTGTCGCGCATCGATCAGGACGATGCCTTCTTCAATGCGCCGCCAAGCGACTGGATGAAGGCCTTGCTGGTCAGCGTGGCGCCCGAAATGATGTCGACATTGGCGCTCTGCGCACTGATCGCCTCGTCACGCAGCATCGGCAGCGCCTGCCTGTTGATGCTGACCGAGGTGCGGCGGTCATTCGGGTATTTCAGCACCTTGAGCGCCGTGAGACGGCCGCCTTGGATGGAGGCCTGAATCTGGATGAGGCCGTAATAGGCATCGGCGGCAGGACCGGTGTAGGTACCGTCGGCAAAGCCGTGCCCCGCCGGCTTGGGGCTCACAGCCAGCTTCATGGCGGCCTTGAAGACGCGGGCGGGTGCTTGCGGATAGTCCGGCCTCGGCTGGGGAATGGGGATATAGACGGCCGGGGTTATGGTGAAGGATGCCGTCCGTGGCGCGGCATCGGCGCCAATTTGAACTGGCGCCTGTTCGGGCTGGGCTGCGGGCGCTTGAGAAAGCTGCGGAGGGCTGGATGAGAGCGGCGGCTTTATCGCCTGCTGCTTCGGGGTGGGCGCCGAGATCGCGGCGGTGGTTTCGTCGCCGACCGATGTTGGCTTGGGTGCAGGAGGATCGAACCGCACACTCTGCTGGCGGATCCCAGGCGATGGCGGCGCAGGCGCTGGAGTGGGATCGGTTCGAACGGGGCTGGCCGGAGCTGGGGGCTGCACCACACTGTCCTCGGCCGCATTGGCGGAACCCGCTGTGTCGATCATGTCGCCGGCAGGACCCTTGCCTGCCTGGTCCCATACATAGGCGCCCGAAGACGCGATCACGAAAAGTGACAGGGCAATCTGTTTCATGGGCTCGTTTCACCTTGAATCCCGTGCCGGCGAATCGGCTTCGCGGCTATTCGGAAACAATGTCTCACGATCCACCTGACAATTGGCTGTCAGGCCCCGGCACCGTCGACAGCACCGATCCTTGAGCCTCCAGTCGTCACCTCGAAACGAACGGGACGACGGCGGCCGTCAACCAAACCTGCCCTCGCGGCTAGGCGCTGAACAAACCACTTCAAACCGGGCCGCGGCTTCGCTACGCTTGCGGCCATGTCTCAATCCAGCACCGCGATCTTCGGCGCCCGTCGCGACCAGGCGTTTCCCACGCTGAGCGAGGCCGACATCGACCACATGCGCCGTTTCGGCGAGGCCAGCGCCTATGCGGCCGGCGAGCACATCATCAGGGCCGGCGATGTCGCGCCGGGTCTGATCGTCGTGCTGTCGGGCAAGGTCGATATCACGCAGGATGGTCTTGGCCGGCGCGAGACGATCGTCACCCACGGCCCCGGCAGCTTCGTCGGCGAGCTGGCGCAGCTTTCGGCCCGGCCCTCGCTGGTCAATGCCGAGGCCGCCGAGCCGGTCGAGGCCTTCGTCATTCCCTCGCGGCGGGTGCGCGACCTGATGGTGCAGGAGGCCAATCTCGGCGAGCGCATCATGCGGGCGCTGATCCTGCGCCGCGTAGGGCTCCTGGAAAGCGCCACAAGCGGGCCGATCATCATCGGACCATCAGGCAATGCCGACGTGCTGCGGCTGCAGGGCTTCCTGGCTCGCAGCGGCCAGCCGCACCGCGTGCTCGATTCCGGCAGCGACCCTTGCGCCAAAACCCTGGTCGAGCGTTTCGATGTCGACCCGCACCATCTGCCGGTCGTGCTGTGCCCGAACGGCAGGCTGCTGATGAATCCCGGTGAGAAGGACCTCGCCCGCTGCATCGGCCTGCTGCGGCCGATCGATGCCGATACGCTGTATGATGTCGCCATTGTCGGCGCCGGGCCTGCGGGCTTGGCGGCGGCGGTCTATGCCGCCTCCGAAGGGCTGTCGACCATCGTGCTCGATTGCCGGGCCTTCGGCGGCCAGGCCGGCGCTTCCTCGCGCATCGAGAACTATCTCGGCTTCCCCACCGGCATCACCGGCATGGCGCTGATGGCGCGCGCCTACAACCAGGCGCAGAAATTCGGCGTCGAAATGGTGATCCCGGACGAGGCGAAGCTTTTGAGTGCCGCGACCGACAATTCGGGCGCCCGTTACCTGCTCGATGTCGGCGACGGCGAGACGGTGCGCACCCGCAGCGTGGTGATCGCCAGCGGCGCGCGCTATCGCCGCCTCGATGTCGCTAATTTGTCGCAGTTCGAGGGAACGTCCGTCCACTATTGGGCCTCGCCGATCGAAGGCCGGCTTTGCGCCGGGCAGGAGGTGGCGCTGGTCGGCGCCGGCAATTCGGCCGGGCAGGCGGCCGTCTATCTCGCCAGCCATGCGCGCAAGGTGGCGCTGCTGGCGCGCGGCGGCAGCCTCGATGCCTCGATGTCGCGCTACCTCGTCGAGCGCATCAAGGCGCAGCCGAACATCGAGGTGCTGACCGAGACCGAAATCGAGGCGCTGGAGGGCGAGGAAGGCAATCTTGCCACTGTCCGCTGGCGCAACCGTGTCAGCGGGCAGGAGACGACACGACCAATCGGCCACCTCTTCCTGTTCATCGGCGCCGATCCCAACACCGACTGGCTGGCGCAATGCAATGTGGCGCTCGACGCCAAGGGCTTCGTCCGCACCGGATCGGAGCTCGGACCGGAGCATGGCCTGATGGAGACCAGCCGCAGCGGCGTGTTTGCCATCGGCGACGTGCGCTGCGGCTCGGTCAAGCGCGTCGCGGCCGCCGTCGGCGAAGGTGCCCAGGTGGTCGCGGCCTTGCATGCCTATCTCGCGCGGGACGGCAGCCCCGCCGTCACGCCTCAAAGCATGATCCCGAAAAGTGGCAACCGGTTTTCGGAAGAAGATCACGCTTCAACGAAGAGATATTTCAGGAGAGAGTGATGGCGGACGAATGCAAGCATGCGGCCGGGATCAAGGATGTGACGCCGAGCGCGCTCGGCTGTGAGGAATGCCTGAAGAGCGGCTCGTGGTGGGTGCATCTGCGGCTCTGCCGCACCTGCGGACACGTCGGCTGCTGCGACGACTCGCCCAACCGCCACGCGACAAAGCATTTCCACGCCACCAGCCATCCCGTCATCGAGGGCTACGATCCGCCGGAAGGCTGGGGCTGGTGCTATGTCGACGAGGTCTTTCTCGACCTCGGCGACCGCACGACGCCGCAGAACGGGCCGATCCCAAGGTTTTATTGAGGCGCCGCGCACGCGGCCAAGTTTCCGCCCGATACTGCCGATCTCGCGATCAGTCCCGCTTTGGCGTCACGGGCGCGCGTGCCGGATTGTCGACGCTGTTCTCATTCACCTGGAAGGCCTTTCCTTCGACCTTCTTTTTCCTGAGATCGTCGCCGGTCTGCGGTTGCGGCGGACCCTCGGGATTTTGCTCGGTGTTTTCGTTGACGTCGAGGGCTCGGGTCATGATGTCCTCCAGGGCTGTCCTGGAAGACAATGTTCGACGCGGCACGCGGTTCCGCCGGCAAAGCAGGCGCGCCTTGCAATCAGGCGTTTGTGGCCGGACAGCAGCAGCGTTTACCGTCGGTCCACCTTGTGCCGGCACCGTCATGCCGGCTTGTGCTGTCGCACGACCCTCCACTCATGCCAGATCAACACCATCACGACCGCATCGAAGACGGTCAGGACCAGCAGGCCGGGTGAATGGGTGTATGAGTAGCGGTAGACTTGATAGATCATGAACAGGCCCAAGGCCGCGAGCGAGGCCGGGTAAGACCAGAGCTTGCCTCTCAAAAGCCCGACAACCAGGGCAAGCTTTATCAGGCCGTGGCTGAGCAGGTAGAAGGCGTAGAACTCTTTGCTGGCGATAGAAAAATGGCTTGCCATCTGCGACAGATGCCCAGCTATGAAATCGTTCGGATCTTCGATCAATTCTTCCGCGGTGAGGGCATTGACCCAGGAGGCGATGGTATCGGTGGTGACGACATAGAGCAGAAGCCCGCCGATGCATTCGATCAGGGCATGCGCGCCCTTCAGCCATACGCTGACTTCGAAGATCTGATGGATGCGGTGTTCATCGACGGGTTTCAACAATCCACCTCACAACCAGCCACGTGGTACGACTGGCTTACCGCGAGAACTCCCGGCTGGACAATCTGGTGACCAAAGTTCTTTAGGCCGCCAACGGACGCGTGCAGAACGCGATCGACGGGACGGCTCTTCAGGATCAGCCCGCGAAGTACCGATACCCCAGCCATCCCGCCAGCGCCACCGAAGCGACCCAGATACAGGCGATGATCAGCGCCGCGCCGCGGCTCACCGGCCTATCGATGGCGAGGGCGGCGGCCGCCCTGTGTTCTGCCATGACCTCGGGCGGTATCATCTTGACCACGGCAAGGATGCCCAAGGGGACCAGGACCGCATCGTCGAGGTAGCCAACCACGGGGATGAAATCGGGAATCAAATCGATTGGCGACAAGGCGTAGCCCGCGACACACATAGCAAGCGCCTTGGCGTACCACGGCGTTCGGGGATCGCGCGCGGCGAGGTAGAGCGCATGCACGTCGCGCTTGATCGTTCGCGCCCATTCATTCGTTCTCGGAGCCATTGGCGACCTTAACGCCGACGATGATGCCCCGATAGCGCACGCCAGCCGCCCGGCGCCCCTACATGGCATCCGCCTCGAAGAGCTGACGGACCTCTTGTTAATACATGGCACCGGTTCGGGGCTTCCCGCAAGCGGCTCGGAGCCGCTCCGTTTATCGCACGGATCCGGTAACGGTCCGGTCGACATCCGGAACGGACTTGCGGTCATTGCCGGCAAGCGCGGCTATGAGCAGCAGGCTGGCCACCACCGGAACGAACAGGACAGCGACACGGGCCTGTACATGAAGAATGGCGCGCCATTCGTTGCTGCGCTTGTCGGGGCTGTCGCTCATCATACTCACTTTGCCATGGACCCCCCGAGGGGTCACATAGAGGTGAACTGTTAAGCAACTCCTTCCGACTTCGTTAACGGGGCCGCAAGCGCGAAATCAGCTGAGCCCAATGCGCCTCGCGCCTTGCCGGAACAGCGCCTCGGCATCGGGGTCGAAGCGGAAGGTGCCGATGAAATCGTCGGCACGGTAATCAGGCAATGTCCTGCGGATCGCGGCGGCGAAGCCGCGCGCCTCCTCGAGCCGGCCGGCAAGCGCCAGGCAGTGCGCGGCGATCGCCAGGATGATGGTATGCGCGTTGGGCCGCGCCGCCGCCTTGAGCGCCCATTCGGCCGCCTCCTCGAACTGGCCGAGCCGGACATGCGACATGGCGCGCGACCCCAGCATGCCGAACAGCAGCGGGTCGAAGGGGCTGAGATGCCGCGAATGGTCGGACGAGCTTATCGCCGCCTGCGGGTCACCCGACTGCGAGTGGACGAAGGACAGCGCGTAATGGCCAAGCGCGAAATTCGGGCTGAGATCCACCGCCCGCTCCAGTTCGGAGAGCGACCCGTCCTGCTCGCCGCGCAGCCACAGCGCCCGGCCCATCGCCCAGTGCGCGGCCGGATTGTGATCGTCGACCAGCAGGCTGTGGCCGGCGCTCTCATAGGCCAGCGCGCTTTCCCGGTCGCGGTCGCCCCAGCGCTGGAAGGCATTTTGCCAGTGGGTGAAGGACAGGCCGGCATAGGCGCGGGCAAAGGTCGGATCGAGCTGCAAGGCCTTGTCGAAGAAATGCCGCGCCTGCTCGTTCTCGGCCTGGGTGAAGCGGTACATGTGCCAGAGGCCGCGATGATAGGCTTCCCAGGCATTGAGCGAGTTGGGCGCCTTCAGCATGGCGCGGTTGCGCTCGACCGTTTCGATCTCGGCCGAGATCGACGACACGATGCTGTCGCCGATATCGTCGAGCACGGCAAAGAGGTCGTCGGGCCTCCGCTCGAAGGTTTCGGCCCACACAATCCTGGCCGTGCGCACCTCGACCAGCTCGACGCTGACGATCAGGCGGCCGGTCAGGCTGCGCACCGTGCCGGTGGCGACATAGTCGACGCCAAGCTTTCTGCCTGCCTCCTCGGGTGCCATGGCTTTCTCGGCCAGCGCGAAAACCGATCCGCGTGCGATGACGAAGAAATCCCTAAGCTTGGCAAGCCGGGTGATGATGTCGTGGGTGAAACCGTCGGCGAGCCCGCCACGCCCGCCGCTTTCCTCGACAAAAGGCATCACCGCCAGCGACGCCTGGCTTGGCTCGACCGTGGCCACGTCATCCGCTGTGACCACCAATTGCGGCAGTGTGGAAAGGCCGGCCGGCTGTGACTTGAGCGGGCTGCTTGACTGTTGATGGCGGATGGCCTGCCAGGCCGCGCGAAGCGGGGCGAAATCCAGCTCTTCCGACTGGAATAGGCGAGCAGCCGACGCCAGATGCTCCTCGGCCGCGCCGATAGCCCCGCGCTCGGCCAGATTGGATAGCAAGGCCAGATGAGCGCGCGTGTCGAAAGGCGCCAGCTCGACCCATTTATCGAGATGCGTGGACATTTCGGGCGAGCCCGCCGGATGGTTTGCGGCAAGCTGTTCCAGCACGGCGGCGTGGTATGCGTGAAAACGCCGGCGCTGGGCGACCAGCCAGCCGTCGAAAAGCGGGCTCCGCTCCAGCTCCAGCCCGTCGAGCAGATCGCCGGCGAAGAGTCCTGCCAGCGCCTGCAGCCGCTCCACATCAAGCGTAGCGATCCCTTGCGCGGCGGCATGGCTGATCTCCAGCGCATCGACATGGCAGCCTTCGAGATCGAGCGCGACCGTATCGCCTGGGGTGATGACCCGACGCCGGTCCGGCGTGTCGAGGGCGGCGCGCAGCTTGCTCAGGCACCAGCGCAATTCGCCGCGGGGGTCGTTGGGCACATCCCACAGCAACTCGCACAGGCGGCCACGGCCCACGGCGTGCGGCGCCAGCACCAGATAGGCCAGGAGCGCGCGCAACTTGCGCGATGCCGGCAGCGCCACTGGCACGCCGTCGCGCAGGATTTCCAGCGGTCCGAGCAGGCGTAAGGACAGGATCGGCCTGTCAGCCTCCAGCCTCGATGGTGCGGATTCCACGTGCGTTTCCACGCCTGCTCCCACGCTGGCCCGTCGACCCTTGCTGTATCACCAAACGTGACACGGCGCATCCGGGGCGAATCTCGCGCCGGATACCGTCATTGCCGCATCGTCGGCATGTCAGTCCTAGCGCGGCCATGTCTCGAAACCTCGCCGCCCAAGCCGCCGGTTTGTAACCGGCCTGTGAAGATGAACACGATCGAGGAGATCAAAACATGTTGAATCGACAGAAAATCAGAACCACCGCCGGACGCGGCCGCCTGTTCGACAGCATTCTTGACACCGTCGGCGACACGCCGGTGATCCGCATCAACAATCTGGCACCGGCCCATGCGACGATCTACGTCAAGGCCGAGTTCTTCAACCCCGCCGCCTCGGTGAAGGACCGGCTGGCGCTCAACATCATCGAGCAGGGCGAGCGTAGCGGCGCATTGAAGCCCGGCCAGACGGTGGTCGAGGCAACCAGCGGCAACACCGGCATTGGGCTGGCCATGGTCTGCGCGCAGAAGGGTTATCCGCTGGTCGTCACCATGGCCGACAGCTTTTCGGTCGAGCGCCGCAAGCTGATGCGCATGCTCGGCGCCAAGGTGGTGCTGACGCCACGCGCCGAAAAGGGTTTTGGCATGTACAAGAAGGCGGTGGAACTGGCCGAGGCCAATGGCTGGTTCCTCGCCCGGCAGTTCGAGACGGCGGCGAACGCCGCCATCCACGAGGCCACCACGGCGCGCGAGATCATCAATGATTTCGCCGGCTCGCGGCTCGACTGCTTCGTCACCGGTTACGGCACCGGCGGCACGGTCGTCGGCGTGGCGCGCGTGCTGCGCCGCGAGCGGCCGGAGACCCGCATCGTGCTCTCCGAACCGGCCAACGCGCAGCTGGTCGGCAGCGGCAAGGCGCAGCAGCGCGGTGCCCATGGCGCCCCTGCCGCCAGCCACCCGGCCTTCGAGCCGCATCCGATCCAGGGCTGGACGCCGGACTTCATCCCCAACGTGCTGCAGGAAGCCATCGACGCCAGCCTCTATGACGAGGTGGTGCCGATTACCGGACCCGAAGGCATGAAGTGGGCCAAGGCCTTGGCGCAGAAGGAGGGCATCTTCACCGGCATTTCCGGCGGCGCCACCTTCGCCGTGGCGCGGCAGGTCGCGGAAAAGGCGCCGGCCGGATCGGTGATCCTGTGCATGCTGCCCGACACCGGCGAGCGCTACATGTCGACGCCGCTGTTCGACGGCATCGAGGCCGAGATGGATGCCGAGGAGATGGCGCTGTCGCGCTCGACGCCCGGCTGCCAGTTCCCGGCGGCTTGACGGAGACCGGTCATGGACATCGCGCAGGAAACCCTCGGCGTGGCCGCCGAGGAAACGCTCGACCCCGCCGACTGGGCCTCAGTGCAAGCCCTGTCGCACCAGGTCATCGATGATGCTGTCGATTACCTCAGCGACATCAGGGACCGCCCGGCCTGGCGCGAGATGCCGGCGGAGGTGCGAGAAGCCTTCGCGGCACCCTTGCCGCGATCGCCGGCGCCGCTGGCTGCCGTCTACGGCGAGGTGTCGCGCACGGTGATGTCCTATCCGATGGGCAACATCCATCCGCGCTTCTGGGCCTGGTACATGGGGTCGAGCAACTTCACCGGCGCGCTCGGCGATTTCCTGGCGGCGATCCAGGGTTCCAATCTCGGCGGCGGCAACCACGCCGCCGGGCTGATGGACAGCCAGGTGGTGAACTGGTGCAAGCAGATGCTGGGCTTTCCCGCTTCCGCCTCCGGCACGCTGGTCAGCGGCGGCTCGATGGCCAACATCATCGGCCTGACCGTGGCGCGCAACACCAAGGCCGGCATCGACGTGCGCGAGCACGGCGTCGCCGCAATCGAAAAGCCGCTGCGCTTCTATGGCTCGGACCAGATCCATTCCTGCCACCGCAAGGCGATGGAAGCACTCGGCCTCGGCAACCGGGCGCTACGGCGCATCCCGACGGATGCCGACCTGCGCATCGACATACCGGCCTTGCGGGCGGCGATCCTTGAAGACCGCGAAGCCGGCTTCAAGCCGGCCTGCGTCATCGGCAATGCCGGCACGGTGAACACCGGGGCGATCGACGATCTGCGGGCGCTCGCCAAGCTGGCGCATGAGGAAGGCCTATGGTTCCATGTCGATGGCTGCATCGGCGCGCTGATCGCGATCGCGCCCGACAATGCGCATCGCGTCGCCGGCATCGAATGGGCGGATTCCGTCGCGCTCGATCCGCACAAATGGCTGCACGCGCCGTTCGAGGTCGGCTGCGCCCTGGTCAGGGACGCCGTCGCGCATCGCCGGACCTTCGCGGTGACGCCGGAATATCTGGAATCGACGCCGCGCGGCCTCGCCTCCGGCGAATGGCTGCACGATTACGGCCTGCAGACCTCGCGCGGTTTTCGCGCGCTGAAAGTCTGGATGGCGCTGAAGGAACATGGCGCCGATAAATTCGGCCGCCTCATCGACCAGAACATCGCGCAGGCCTCCTATCTCGCCGGGCTGATCGAGGCCGAGCCGCTGCTGGAGCTGGCGATGGCGCCGACCATCAACATCGTCTGCTTCCGCTACCAGCCCGGCGTCACCGGCGAGGCACTGAAGGCGCTCAACACCGAGATCATGCTGCGGCTGCAGGAAAAGGGCATCGCCGTCCTTTCCGACACCACGGTGCATGGCGAGCACTGGCTGCGCGTGGCGATCGCCAACCACCGCACAAGGAGCGACGATCTCGATCTTCTGGTCGGCGAAATGGTGCGGCTGGGGCGGCAGATCATGGCGGAAGGTTCTTCCGTGAAATAGTTCCAAAAGCGAAGCGACAGGCATGGGCGGTCATGCGATTCTGCGGTGGTGATTCGGGAGGTCCGACCGTGACGCTGTTTCGTATGGCCGTGCTCGCGGCGCTCGTCTGCACGACCTCGGCCAAGGCCGCCGACATGGCCTTCTTCGTCAAGAACCTGCGCAAGGAAGCGGTAGCGGTCGAGCTGTTCAGCCGCGACCGCGAGACCGTCTGGCCGGGCAACGGCAAGGTGTTCCTGATCGACCCGAATTCCCAGAAATCGGTGCCTCTTTCCTGCAATCAGGGTGAGCGCATCTGCTATGGCGCCTGGGTCGACGGCAATGACCGGATCTCGGCCGGCGTCGGGCCTGATAACGACCAGCCTTGCGACACCTGCTGCTTCATCTGCGTGGAACACACGACCGAGACGATCGATCTGGTGCCGTGATTGGCCGGGCGTCACCAGAGCAATTCCGGGAAATTGTGAAATGGTTTCGGTCAGGAATTGCTCTAGGGAAGGCCCGCCTTGCGAAAACCGTCGACGAAATGATCGCGCATCGCGGTGTCGCGGAATGGCTCCGTCCAGACCCAGTAGCTGGTCGTGAAGTGCGGGTTGCCGATGAGGAACATTTCGACCTCGGCCCGCGCCTCGTCGAGCCGGCCGAGTTGCGCCAGGCTCGCCGCCAGGAAACGGCGTGAGCTCGTCCGGTAAGTCTCCTCCCGGCGCAAGGTCTCGACGGCGGCTTCGTAGTCGCGCGCCGCATATTGTGCTTCGCCGAGCGTCAGATAGTACCAGCTTGCCGGATAGGGATTGAGCCGGAACGCCTTGCGGATGTGCTCGAGGCCTTCCTCGACTCGTCCGGCCAGCACCGCGATGTCGGACAAGGTCGCCCAGGCGTCGGCCTCGTTCGGGTCGAGTTCGAACGCTTTGGCGAATTCGGCTTCCGACTCTTCGAAACTGTGCTCATAGGCGAGCAGATTGCCGAGCACCCAACGGCAGCCGGCATCGTTGGGATCGATCGCCACGGCCTTGCGCGCCAGTTCCAGCGCGATGCGACGGTTGGGGTCGACCGGCTCGCCCCAATGCACCCATCCCATCCAATGGTTCATGGCAAGCCAGCGATGAGCCTCGGCGTAGTCCGGGTCGAGAGACACCGCGCGCGTCAGCAACAGATGCGCTTCCCTTGCCGTCTGTGGTGATTCGTCGATCAGCTTGCGCGCCCGCACGCACAGATCGTAGGCCTCGAGATTTGTCGGCCGGTTGCGTGGCGGCGGCGCCCGCAGCCGTCCGAGCAGCGCCTCGACGATCTTGGCCGTGGCCTCGTCCTGAACGGCAAATATGTCGTCCAGGCCGCGATCGAAGCGTTCGGCCCACAGATGCTCGCCGCTTATCGCGTCGACCAGCTGGGCGTTGATGCGCACGCGCCCCGCGGCGCGTCTGGCGCTGCCCTCCAGCAGATAGCGCACGCCAAGCTCCTCGGCGATCGCGCGCACGTCCATCGCCTTGCCCTTGTAGGCAAAGGTCGAGTTGCGGGCGATGACGAACAGGCCCGGGGCCCTGGACAAGTCGGTGATCAGATCCTCGGTTAACCCGTCGGCGAAGGCCTCCTGCTCGGGGTCGTTGCTGAGATTGACGAAAGGCAGCACCGCTATCGATGGCTTGTCGGGCAGCGGCAAGGGTTTACGCTTTGCCCGGTCGAGCTTTTCGATGGCGCCCGTGAAGCGGTAGCCGACGCGCGGAACCGTCGATATCCATTCTCCGCCATCGGCGGGCGGACCAAGCAGCTTGCGCAGCTGCGCGATCTGGACGGTGAGGTTGCCTTCCTCGACCGCCGTTCCCGGCCACGCCGCATCCATCAGCTCGGCTTTCTCCAGGATTTCGCCGGGCCGTCCGACGAGCGCGGCAAGCAGCTTCAGCCCACGATAGCCGACAGCAACAGGATCGTCGTTCCGAAGCAGCGTTCCCGCACCCGGATCAAGCACGAACGGACCAAAGGCAAAGCGCGATCCCTGCATAGGGCGCATCTATAGAGCAATTCCGCGAAAAGTGTGAGGCGGTTTCATCGGGGAAAGCGCGCGGCGCCTCCCCAGGGAATGGCGTCAAAACAACGCGTTAGCGCCTGTTTGGAACTTTTGAGAACTATTTGGCAGGGCTTAATTACGGCGCCCTCCATATCCTGCAGAATTCAACCTCGTTCAGATCAAAGGCCGCCCATTCTCAAGCCTGTGGGCGCCAAAACATATGGAGGTTGTCATGACCAATATCTTTGCTTCGGCCCCGCATCAGGCAGTGCGGTGTGGAGCGCGCGTGGGGCAGACATCGCGCCGGCGCTACAGCCTTGCCACCTTGCGGAACACCATCGCGGCCTGGCGTCAACAGACACGCTATCGCTGGGACCTCAAGCGGATCTCGGAAGTCAATCCGCATCTGATCGACGATATCGGCCTGACCAGGCGGGAGGTCGATGAAGAGATCGCCAAGCTGCCGTTCTGGCAACGATAGGGCGAAGCCTGCAATGACGCCGGTTGGTCGTTTAGCTCCCGCGATTCTATCAGGGATTGTCGTCATCCCCCTTTAGCACCGGCCCCCGTCATGGCATGATGACCCCATCGGCCGTGGGGGCCGATTCTTCATCGGGGGTTTCCATGTCTTTCATACCAGCGCGCCGGCTTGCCGCCGCGTTCTCGCTTGCCATCCTTTTTGCACCAGCCGCCCATGCCGGCGACGTCACCTTTGCCATCAAGAACAGCCATCCCAACGCCATGCGCCTTGAGCTCTACAGCCAGGATCGCGATTATGTCTGGCCGGGCAACGGCAAGGACTTCTATCTCGATGACGGCGAGACCAAGTCGTTGCCGATCTCCTGCAACGAAGGCGAATCCATCTGCTACGGCGCCTGGGTCGATGGGGACGAGGGCACCTATTGGGGCGTCGGCCCCGGCAACAAGGAAAAATGCGAGGATTGCTGCTACACCTGCAGCGGCGGCGAGACCGAGGAGATCAATCTCGTCCCCTGATCGGTTTGCCAGCTTGACGGTCTCCCCCATGGGAGCGATAGCCTGTGCCGATACCCAAAGCGCGCCGCGTCGGTTCAGCCGCGCCGCGCCCCAGGCGAGAGGAGCACGGCAATGGCAGGCACGGTCGAGGGTGAGAAGATCGACGTCGGCTTTTCCGGCAAGCGCTGCATCCATTCGCGCAATTGCGTGCTCGGCGACCCGCATGTCTTCGTGCCCAATGCGCCGGGGCAATGGATCCATCCCGACGCGGCCAGTGTCGAAAAGATTGTCGCCATCGCCGAAAGCTGTCCGTCGGGTGCCATCACCTATGTCAGGAAGGATGGCGGGCCGCAGGAACAGCCGCCGGTGGTCAACACCGTGCGGCTGCGTGAAAACGGCCCGCTTGCCGTGCATGCCGAGATCGTGCTCGACGGCGAAACCTTCTTTCGCGCCACGCTGTGCCGCTGCGGCGCGTCGGAAAACAAGCCGTTCTGCGACGGCAGCCACAGCAAGGCCGGCTTCACCGCCACCGGCGAACCGCCGCTGAAGGACATGCCGGCGCTCGAAGCGCGCAACGGCCCGCTGAAAGTGACGCCGACCACCAACGGCCCACTCAAGCTGGAAGGCAATGTCGAGATCGTCACCGGCACCGGCCACACGATCGACCGCACGCAGCGCACCTTCCTCTGCCGCTGCGGCCACTCGGCCAACAAGCCGTTTTGTGACAATACGCATAAGAAGATCGGCTTCGTGGCATAAAAGGCCGTTCGCCAGCGTTAGTGTAGGATGAGGGTTCGCGCTCAGGAGGAAATCCATCATGCGCACCATGCTCGTTCTTGCTTTGCTTGCCTTTGCCGTGCCCGCCTACGCCGCCAATCATGCGGTCCAGATCAAGGGCATGAAATTTAACCCACCGAAAATCGCGGTCGCCGTTGGCGATACCATCACTTTCACCAATGCCGACTCGATGACGCACACCGCCACCGCGCTCGATGGCTCCTTCGACACCGGCCATCTCGCCACCGGCAAGAGCGCCAAGGTCAAGGTATCGGCGGCCGGCGCACATCCATTCCATTGTGCGATCCACAGCTCGATGAAGGGCATTGTCACAGCCAAATAGCGGCATCCTCGCCAGAGGGCCCCTGGCGTTGCGGTCAAAGCCGCCGATCCCCTCCCAAGGGGAGATCGGGGCTCCTATTGCGGTCATCGCGTGTTGGCCCAGCGCTCGTGGCTTTATCGGCCGGCCGCGATAGGCTAAGGGCGGGAAGCAAAATTCCCCACCGCCCGGACTGCCAATGACCGCCAAGACCAAGTCAAAACCTCTGTTCCTCGGCATCGACACCGGCGGCACCTACACCGATGCCGTGCTGTGGTCCGAGACGGAGGGCCCGCAGCAGGGGCCGAACAAGGGCAAGGTGCTGGCCAAGGCCAAGGCGCTGACCACCAGGCATGATCTCGCTGTCGGCATTTCCGGCGCGGTCGACGCGGTGCTCGAAAAGGCCGGTACCGATCCGGCCGCGATCAAACTGGTCTCGATGTCGACGACGCTGGCCACCAATGCGCTGGTCGAGGGCCAGGGGGGCCGCGTCGCGCTCGTCATGATCGGCTTTTCCGAAGCCGACCTCGCCCGCGATGGGCTGAAGACCGCGCTCGGCACCGATCCGGTGGTGTTTTGCCCGGGCGGCCATGATGTCCACGGCAATGCCGCCAAGCTCGATCTGTCAGGGCTGGAAGAGGCCCTGCCGGAACTCGGTGCCTCGGTGTCCGGCTTTGCCGTGTGCGCCTATTTCGCCACCCGCAACCCGGCGCATGAGATCGCCGCCCGCGAACTGATCCGCGACAAGACCGGCCTGCCGGTCACCGCGAGCCACGAACTCTCGGCCAAGCTCGGCGGCCCGCGTCGGGCGCTGACCACGCTGCTCAACGCCAGGCTGATTTCGATGATCGACCGGCTGGTGGCGGCGACCGAAGGGTTTTTGCAAGCCCGCAACATCGCCGCTCCCCTGATGGTGGTGCGCGGCGACGGTGCGCTGGTCTCGGCGGTGTTCGCCCGCCAGCGGCCGATCGAGACCATTTTGTCCGGTCCGGCGGCCAGCCTGGTCGGTGCCCGCCACATGACCGGGCTCGACAATGCCGTGGTCTCCGACATTGGCGGCACCACCACCGATGTCGCCGTGCTCGACAAGGGCCGGCCGCGCCTGGATCCCGAAGGCGCCACCGTCGGAGGCTTCCGCACCATGGTCGAGGCGGTCGCCATGCGCACCTTCGGCCTTGGCGGCGATTCCGAAGTGGCGCTGGAGGACGGCGCGCTCAATCCAAAAATCCTGCTCGGGCCGCGCCGCCTGGTGCCGCTGGCGCTGGCCGGCATGGCGCATGGCGACGCCGTCAAATCGGAGCTCGAACGCCAGCTGCGTTCGCCCAATCCCGGCCGCATGGACGGCCGCTTCGCGGTGCGCACCGGCGTGCCGGACAGGCTTGCGGCGGGCCTCACCGCTCCGGAAGCTCGGCTTTACGAGGCGATCGGCGCGACGCCGCTTGCCCTCGACAGGTTGCTGACGTCCAATGCCCAGAACGCCACCTTGAACCGGCTAGTCTCGCGTGGACTGGTGCATATCTCAGGCTTCACCCCGTCGGACGCAGCACACGTGCTGGGCAAGCAGGCCAATTGGGATGCCGCCACCGCCCGCCTCGGCGCCGAGCTGTTCGCCCGCAAGCGCGATGGCCGTGGCCAGCCTATCGCCGCGTCGCCGGAAGTGATCTCGGAGCGCGTGCTGGTGACGCTGACGCGCTGGTCGGCCGAATACATCCTCGAAACCGCCTTCGCCGAGGACGGGCTCGATGGCGCCGCGACCGTGGCGCACGCGCTGGTGCAGCGCGCCGTCGATGCCCATCCCGGCATCGCCCGGTTGAGCGTCGCGCTCGACCGCCCGGTCATCGGCCTCGGCGCTTCCGCGCCGCTGCACTACGCCGGCCTGGCGCCCCTGGTCGGCAATGACTGCGTGGTGCCCGAGGACACCGATGTCGCCAACGCGCTCGGCGCCGTCGTCGGCCAGGTCAGGGTCTCGGCCGAAGCGCGGGTCAGCCAGCCCAGGGAAGGGCTGTTCCGTCTGGCCTCCGGAGAAACGGTGCGCGATTTCCTCGACGAGGCTGCGGCGATCGCCGCTGCCGAGGCCGATGTGCGAGCGATCGTGGCCGAGCGCGCCCGGGACGCCGGTACCGACAATGCCGAGATCGACGTCGCGACCGAGTTCAAGGTTTCCACCGTCGAAGCCCAGCGCATGTTCATTGAGGCGCATGTGGTGGCGGTCGCCTCGGGACGGCCAAGGATCGCGATGTGAGCGCCTTCCTTCTCCCCGTTCATGGGGAGAAGGTGCCCGAAGGGCGGATGAGGGGCAAAGCCAAGGGAATGCAGTTTCACTGTGCCGCCCGTTCGGCCAACGCCGCGCCGCCCCCTCATCTGGCTGCCGCCATCTTCTCCCCATAGAACGGGGAGAAGGACGCAGCTTCGCCAACCTTGCCTAAATGTCCCCTTCACCTTAAGCCGAATTGACCCTGTAGACCTGACATGCCAAAGGCCCGCCCGAGCCTTTCGTCTGGAGACAAGCTGATGACCGATCGCATCGAGATCGCTGGATTGCGGATTGCCCGCGCGCTGCATGATTTTGTGGCTGGCGAGGCCGTGCCCGGCACCGGCATCGCCGCAGATGCGTTCTGGAACGGTTTTTCGGCCATCGTCCACGACCTCGCGCCGAAGAACCGGGCGCTGCTCAAAAAACGCGACGCCATGCAGGAAAAACTCGACGGCTGGTATCGCGACAATGGCGCGCCGGTCGACATGGAGGCTTACAGGGGCTTCCTGAAAGAGATCGGTTATCTCGTTCCCGAAGGGCCGGCCTTCAGCGTGTCGACGGGAAATGTCGATCCCGAAATCGCCGTTGTTGCCGGGCCGCAGCTGGTGGTGCCGGTGATGAATGCGCGCTATGCGCTCAACGCCGCCAATGCGCGCTGGGGTTCGCTCTACGATGCGCTCTATGGCACCGATGCCATTCCCGAGACCGGCGGCGCGGAAAAGGGTAAAGGCTTCAACCCGGCGCGCGGCGCCAAGGTCATCGCCTGGGCCAAGGATTTCCTCGACCAGTCGGTGCCGCTCACCTCGGGCAAATGGGCGGGGGTCAACGGCCTGTCGGTGGCGCATGGCGCGCTGAAGCTTGGCGCCGGCGCCGGCGGCACCACGCTGGCCGACCCCACGCAATTCGTCGGTTATCGCGGCGATGCCGCCAACCCCGATGCCGTGCTGCTGGTGAAGAACGGACTGCACATCGAGATCGTCATCGACCGCGCCAACCAGATCGGCCGCACCGATCCGGCGGGCATTGCCGACGTCCTCCTGGAATCGGCGCTGACCACCATCCAGGACTGCGAGGATTCGGTCGCGGCGGTGGATGCGGAGGACAAGGTCGTGGTCTACCACAACTGGCTCGGCCTGATGAAGGGCGACCTCGCCGAAGAGATCAGCAAGGGCGGCAAGACGTTTGTCCGCAAGCTCAACCCCGACCGCGCCTACACCGCGCCCGGCGGCGGCACGCTGACGTTGCCCGGCCGCTCGCTGATGCTGGTCAGGAACGTCGGCCACCTGATGACCAATCCGGCGATCCTGGACCGCGACGGCAACGAGGTGCCGGAAGGCATCATGGACGCCGCGCTGACGGCGCTGATCGCGTTGCACGATGTCGGGTCGAAAGGCCGCCGCGCCAATTCCCGCGCCGGCTCGATGTATGTGGTGAAGCCCAAGATGCACGGGCCGGAGGAAGTCGCTTTCGCCGTCGAGATCTTCGACAGTGTCGAGGCGCTGCTCGGCATGGCGAAGAACACCATCAAGATGGGCATCATGGACGAGGAGCGGCGTACTACTATCAACCTCAAGGAAGCGATCCGCGCCGCGAAGGAACGCGTGGTGTTCATCAACACCGGCTTCCTCGACCGCACCGGCGACGAGATCCACACCTCGATGGAAGCCGGCCCGATGATCCGCAAGGGCGACATGAAGCAGGCCGCCTGGATCTCCGCCTACGAGGCCTGGAATGTCGACACCGGGCTCGAATGCGGGCTCGCCGGCCATGCCCAGATCGGCAAGGGCATGTGGGCGATGCCGGATCTGATGGCGGCGATGCTGGAACAGAAAATCGCGCATCCCAAGGCCGGCGCCAACACCGCCTGGGTGCCGTCGCCGACGGCCGCGACCTTGCATGCCACGCACTATCACAAGGTCGACGTCCATGCCGTGCAGGCGGCGTTGAAGAGCCGGCCGAAGGCGAAACTCGACGATATCTTGTCCGTTCCGGTGGCCGTGCGGCCGAACTGGACACCCGACGAGATCCAGCGCGAACTCGACAACAACGCGCAAGGCATTCTGGGCTATGTCGTGCGCTGGATCGACCAGGGCGTCGGCTGCTCGAAAGTGCCCGACATCAACGATGTCGGCCTGATGGAAGACCGCGCCACGCTGCGGATCTCCTCGCAGCACATCGCCAACTGGCTGCGCCACAAGGTGTGTTCGGAGATCCAGGTACGCGATTCCCTGCAGCGCATGGCGGCCATCGTCGACCGCCAGAATGTCGGCGATACGCTCTACCGGCCGATGGCGCCGGATTTCGACACCTCCATCGCCTTCCAGGCCGCCTGTGACCTGGTGTTCAAGGGAACCAGCCAGCCCAACGGCTATACGGAGCCGGTGCTGCACGCGCGGCGGCTGGAGCTGAAGGCGCGCGATAGGACCTGAAAAGCGCCTCGACGCTGTGGATGCGCCCGACCGTCTCGCTGGCGCCGGCCAGTGCGCGCGCTAGCGAAGGCTGCCACTCAAGTCAAAAACATGCCTAAAGCAGCCACTGTCGTTCCTTGGCGCCAGCGCAGGCGCAAGCGAACGCTGATCACATAAATGCGATGTCGAGGTGACCGGCAATCAGTTCCAGGCGCCTTGACGACCACTAATCTACCTACTAGTTGGTAGGTAGATTAAACGAGAGACCCCATCATGCCTGGACAAATGAACGATCAGAGCCCGTCATCAAACGGCTGGCTCAAAAGCTATTACTATCTGCGGTTTGCCGTATCGGCAGCCTGGGTTGTGGCGGCTTTCACCGTCGCGAAAAGCAGCCCGCCGCTCGCTGCCGCCATGCTGGTTGCCTATCCTGCATGGGATGCGCTTGCGAATTACATCGACGCCCGGCGCACCGGCGGGCTCGGCCGCAACAAGTCGCAATTGCTGAACTTCGCCGTCAGCATCGTCGCCACGATTGCGGTCGCCATCGCGCTCGGTCACAGCATGAATGCGGTGCTCTCGGTCTACGGCGTCTGGGCCGTTGTCTCCGGCGTGTTTCAGCTCCTGACCGCGGCGCGGCGCTGGAAAACCAACGGTGCGCAATGGCCGATGATCCTGAGCGGCGCCCAATCGGCGCTGGCGGGTCTGTTCTTCGTCAAGATGGCCGGCGGCACGGAGATCATCGGCATCACCAATGTTGCACCTTATGCCGCGTTCGGCGCCTTCTACTTCTTCGTGTCCGCTCTGTGGCTGTCGGTCAGCGACGTCCTTCGCAAGTCGCCGCGGGTCGCAAGTTAGGGCAATGCCAGCAAAAGTGTTAGCGCTTTTCCTTGGGAATCGCTTCAAAACAAACGGGTTAGAGCGGTTCGCCGGTTTCCATGAAACGGCGAACCGCTCTAAGTGCAGAGGAGCCCTCCGCCGGAGCAAGTCATGAGCAAGCCTTCGAACACCGCCGACGAGATCCTGGCCGCCGCGCGAGCCTTCATCGTCGCGGGCGGCTACAATGGATTCAGCTACGCCGATATCGCCGAGGTGGTTGGCATCCGCAAAGCCAGCATCCATCACCATTTCCCCAGCAAGGTCGACCTCGTGCAGACCCTGCTCAAGCGTTACCTCGAGGATGCCGTCATCGGCATGGGAGGGCTCGAGCGCGATGTCCCCGAACCGCCCGAGTTGCTTCGAACCTATGCCGGCATCTGGGCCCGATGCATCGAGGATGCGAGCGTGCCGTTCTGCGTCTGCGCGCTGCTTGCCAGCGAGCTGCCCGCCCTTCCGCCGGAGGTTGCCGTGGAAGTCCGGGCGTATTTCCAGTTTCTCTCGGGATGGCTGACTGGCGTCATCGAGCGCGGCGCAGAACAGAGGACACTGGCAATATCGAATGCGCCGCGTGTGGAAGCGGAAGCCTTCATGGCGACCGTCCACGGGGCAATGCTTTCCGCGCGAGCCTATGGCGATGTCTTGACCTTCGGCATGATCCTGACGCCGACGCTGCAGAAGTTGATCCCCGCGACCGATTGATCCGGGCAAAGGCGGATCGGCCCGACGCGCGGTTTAATTGACCACAATGTTAGCATAGGTGGCTCCCCCGAAGCCGCACCTGTAGCTCCCAGCGACGGGCTGGTCGCGCGCGTGAAAATCGGCAAAACCGTGCTTTACGAGGCCCTCTACGCCCAAAATCAGCCGCATCCACCGTCAGGCCGAATGAGTTCTTCATACGTTCTCAAATGTCGGACAGATTCACCGCCTTTCCTGTCGTGATGCCTACCTCTTTTTGAAGGAGGGGAGCTACAATGCCGCTCGGGGATTTACGGTCACCCCAGAGGGAGGAGATTATGAAATACCTCGTAAATTGGAACGAGCGGCCACAGGGATCGGCGATCGAATACGAGAACGTCCAAAAGCGCATCCTGAAAATCTTCCGGCACTGGGAGATACCCAGCGAAGTCAAGGTACATGCCTTCGTGGCGCGGGTGGGTGAATGGGGTGGCAGCATGCTGATCGAGGCAGATGACCCGCTGGTAGTCCACAAAATGTGTTCGACCTTCCCGGCGTTCCAATTCGACGTCCATCAGGTCATCGACGTTCAGGACGCGGTCCGCGTCGAGATGGAAGCTATCAAATGGCGGGATGAACTTCCTTCATGAGCGGCAGCCGACGAGGCTGCGCATCTCGCAAAAGCCGGACGAGGCGACGCATTCGGAGCGCACTCGCTTCACCGGCTTCGTGGGATCCAGCCGGTGCGCTCACGAAGCAGGTCGCGCACCGAGGCATGGATGCCGGCTTTTGGGGCGAGACAGTACCTGGGTGCTGCGGAAGTGATTGGCGACGGCGGAAGGCGCTCTACGCCGCCTGCGCCACGCGTTCCGAACTCATGCGATAGGAAATCGCCTCGGCAAGATGGATGCGGCCGACGGTTTCGCTGGCGTCGAGGTCGGCCAGCGTGCGCGCCACTTTCAGCACGCGGTGATAGGCCCGCGCCGAGAAAGCGAGTTTCTCGCTGGCGTCCTTGAGCAGCGACAGGCCGGCTGCGTCGGGCATCGCGATGTCCTCGATGACAGAAGGTGCGCAATGGGCGTTGGTGGTGGCGCTGGTCACGCCGAGCCGTTCGAAACGCTCGCGCTGCAGGGTGCGGGCGCGTGCGACGCGCAGCGCCACATCAGCACTCTTCTCCGCTCGATCCGGCCTTATCAGGTCGCTGGCCGAGACCGCCGGCACTTCGATCCGCAGGTCGATGCGGTCGAGCAGCGGACCGGAAATGCGTGCCTGATAATCGGTGCGGCAGCGTTCGCCGCGCAGGCAGCGATAGCCCGGTTCGCCGGCCATGCCGCAGCGGCACGGGTTCATCGCCGCCACCAGCTGGATGCGCGCCGGATAGGTGACGCGGTGGTTGGCGCGCGCGATCATGCAGTCGCCCGTCTCCAGCGGCTGGCGCAGCGCGTCGAGCGTCTGCGGCGTGAACTCGGGGAACTCGTCGAGGAACAGCACGCCGTGGTGGGCGAGCGAGACTTCGCCCGGCCGTGCGCGCAACCCGCCGCCGACCATTGCCGCCATCGAGGCCGAATGGTGCGGGGCGCGGAACGGCCGCCGGTCGGTCAGCTTGCCTTCGCCGAGCTCGCCCGCCACCGAGGCGATCATCGAGACTTCGAGCAATTCCTTCGGCGCCAGCGGCGGCAGGATCGACGGCAGCCGCTGCGCCAGCATCGATTTTCCCGAGCCTGGCGGGCCGACCATCAGCAGATTGTGGCCGCCGGCCGCCGCCACTTCCAGCGCCCGCTTGGCCGTCTCCTGGCCCTTGATGTCGGCAAGGTCGGGCAGGTCGCGCGCCGCGGGGTGGATACCGGCCTCCGGCCGCGACAGCACCTGCGTGCCACGGAAATGGTTGGCGATGGCGATCAGGCTGCGCGGCGCCAGAATATCGAAGTCCTTGCCGGCCCAGGCGGCTTCCGGCCCGCAGGCGAACGGACAGATCAGCCCCTTGCCCTCGGCATTGGCGCCGATCGCCGCCGGCAGGGCACCGGCGACGGCGGCAATGGTGCCGTCGAGCGACAATTCGCCAAGCACGACATAACCGGCCAGCATGTCGCCCGGAATGGCGCCAAGCGCGGCCATCAGGCCAAGCGCGATCGGCAGATCGTAATGGCTGCCTTCCTTGGGCAGGTCGGCCGGCGCCAGATTGACCGTCACCTTCTTCGACGGCATCGACAGGCCCGACGCATGCAGCGCCGCCTGCACCCGCTCACGGCTTTCGGCCACCGCCTTGTCGGGCAGGCCGACGATCTGCATGCCGACCTTGCCGGGCGCGATCATCACCTGCACGTCGACCGGCACGGCCTCGATGCCCTGGAAAGCGACCGTGCGAACCCGCGCCACCATTTTCCCACCCCGGATATGGGCCGCAACCCATGCGATAGGCCTGGAACGTGGCCCCGGCAGAAGACAATCACAGATTGCCGGTCAAATCAAGAACATTACGAGAACAAGGCAATCGCTATGGTTGCAGCCGGATTGACCCCGGTTGAAAAGGCGGAACATGGTTAATACGAACTGAAAACGGAAAATATCGCTGTGTGCCTATGACCGCAGGGAGGCGCGACATCGTCACAGAATTGTCAGCCCCAGTCTCGCGGCAGGTCTCATTTCGATCCACCCAGGGAGTGAATATGAGCAGCCATGAAAATGACTGCCAGGATAACCAGTATCGAAGCAAGTCCGTAAAGGCTTCGGTCCTTCTCGTCGAGAGGACGAAAGAATTTACCTCGCATGCTGTCAACCCAAATAAATTCACCAGTGATGCCGCAATACCGAAACAAACGGCGAGTATTAAAAAGACATTTTCATATAGGATGCTTGCCACATTTCTCCTCCAGGGTCGCTTAGGCAGCAGGGTGTCGGAGGTTACTTCCGCTTCCCCTCGACCGCATCCCAGAACAGGCTGGCAACGTCGGCGCCGCCGAAGCGCTGCACTTCGCGCACGCCGGTCGGCGAGGTAACGTTGATCTCGGTCATGTAGTCGCCGATGACGTCGATGCCGACCAGGATGAAGCCGCGTTCCCTGAGCGACGGCCCGATGCGGGCGCAGATCTCGCGCTCGCGCTCGGTCAGTTCGGTCTTCTCGGCGCGGCCGCCGACATGCATGTTGGAGCGGGAATCATGCTCGGCCGGCACGCGGTTGATGGCGCCGACCGGCTCGCCGTCGATCAGGATGATGCGCTTGTCGCCCTTGCGCACATCCTTGAGGTAGCGCTGCACGATATAGGGCTCGCGGAACAGCTGGCCGAACATTTCGAGCAGCGAGGCGAGGTTGCGGTCGGCCTCGTGCAGATGGAAGATGCCGGCGCCGCCATTGCCGTAGAGCGGCTTGACGATGATGTCGCCGAATTCCTTGCGGAAGGCGGCGACTTCTTGGCTGTCCTTGGTGATCAGCGTGTCCGGCATCAGGTCGGCAAACTCGGTGACGAAGATCTTTTCCGGGCTGTTGCGCACCCAGGCCGGGTCGTTGACGACCAGCGTCTTCGGGTGGATGCGCTCGAGGATATGCGTGGTGGTGATGTAGTTCATGTCGAAGGGCGGATCCTGGCGCAGCAGGACGACGTCCATCTCCGACAGGTCGGTGCGCACCTTGTCGCCCAGCGAGTAATGGCTGCCCTTCTCGTCGCGCACCTGCATCTCCTCGATGCGCGCAAACACCTTGCCGTCGCGTAGCGACAGCCGGTCGGGCGTGTAATGGAACAATTGGTGGCCGCGCCGCTGCGCTTCCAGCGACAGCGCGAACGACGTGTCGCCGGCGATCGACACGGTGGAGATATGGTCCATCTGGACGGCGATTTTCAGCTTCATGGCGGGTCCCCAGCGCAGTCGACGAGAGCGATATAAGGGTCGCCGCGCCTTCTGCCAATCGCGACATCTGAAGATCGGCAACAGCAGGGCACAATCCCCGCCAGCCCAATCGCGACAAGACAAGCGGCCGCGTCATCGTTTTCTTAAGCCTTGCTGTACAAGAATAGGCCTCGAATACCCCAACGGCAGGCGCCGGATGGGGGCCCTCGATGGAACAACGACCATGAACGCGCTCACCGCCATCCGCGCCGCCGCGACCAAACAGCTTGAACTCACCATCCTGATGCCGTGCCTCAACGAGGCCGAGACGCTGGCCGTTTGCATCGGCAAGGCCAGGGCTTTCCTCGACAAGGCCGGAATCCTGGGTGAGGTGCTGATCGCGGACAATGGCAGCACCGACGGTTCGCAGGAGATCGCGGCCCAGGACGGCGCTCGTGTCGTTCCGGTGGCGCAGAAGGGCTATGGCGCGGCACTTCTCGGCGGCATCGCCGCCGCCAGGGGGCGCTTCATCATCATGGGCGATGCCGACGACAGCTACGATTTCGGCGCGCTGGATGCCTTCATGACGCGCCTGCGCGACGGCGCCGACCTGGTCATGGGCAATCGCTTCCAGGGCGGCATCGAAACCGGCGCCATGCCGCCGCTGCATCGCTATCTCGGCAATCCGGTGCTGAGCTTCGTCGGCCGCCTGTTTTTCCGCATCAAGACCGGGGACTTCCACTGCGGCCTGCGTGGCTTCAATGCCGAGAGCATCCGCAAGCTCGACCTGCAGACAACCGGCATGGAATTCGCCAGCGAAATGGTGGTGCGCAGCGCGCTTGCCGGGCTGCGCATCGAGGAAGTGCCGACCACGCTCAAGCCCGACGGCCGCAGCCGGCCGCCGCATCTCAGGACCTGGCGTGACGGCTGGCGGCATCTCAAATTCCTGCTCGTCTACAATCCGCGCTGGATGTTCTTCATCCCGGGCGCGGCGTTGTGCGGCCTGGGCATGCTGTTCGCGGCCCTGCTGGTGTTTGGACCGCTGCGGGTGATCGACAATCTGTCGCTCGACCTCAACACTTTCGTCGCCGCCTGCTTCATGATCATCACCGGCATCCAGCTCATCACCTTCGGCGCCATATCGCGATACTATGCCGAGATCACCGGCATCCTGCCGCGCAGCCGCGGGTCCGACTGGCTGAGAAGGACCATCAGCACCGACCGTCTTGCCGCCAATGCCGGCATCTGCTTTGCCGGCGGCGTCCTGTTCTTCGGCTATGCGGTGCTGCGCTGGGCGCATCTTGGCTTCGGCCCGCTGAACGATTCCGAAATCCCGCGCATCGTCGTGCTGGGCCTGAGCCTGATCGTCATTTCGTTCCAGGCCTTCTTTTCGGCATTCCTGCTCGGTGTCCTGGAGATTCCGGTCAAGCGGCTGAAAGCCGGCCAGCCCGGCGGATCCGGCGAAGCCGCCGCGACTGCCGAAAAATGAGCCGGCTTCTACGAAGATTCGCCGCGGTACGGCTTGTCCGGTTTGTCATCGTCGGCGTTGGCGCGGCGCTGCTGTTGTTCATGCTGTCATGGGCCTTGGTGTCGGCCGGTTTGCCGCCATTCGTCGGAAGCGTCATCGCCTATATGCTGGCCTTCGTCGTGGCGTATTCGGCACAACGTGGCTGGACGTTCGAGGGACGCCACGACCACGTCCATGCGTTTCCACGCTATCTCGTCACCCAGCTGGTCTGCGCAGCGTTTGCAGGCCTGTCCGCCCATGTCGCGGTGTCGATATTTTCCGCCTCGCCGCTGATCATGTCAGCCATTATCACGGTCGCCGCAAGCGCCGCGAGCTATGTGCTCTCATCGGTCTGGGTGTTTCGCGACGATCAAAGAGCCGCGTGAAGGCATTCGACGGCGGCCCGCCGACGCGATGCGACGACGTGCAAGGCTGGTTTAAGATTTGCGCAGTGAGTTCGCGATAACTTCCGTCGCGAAAAGAGCGCCCAGAGGCCGTCCCGTGACTCCTGCCGATACCATGATCTCCGTCGAGGCCAAGCCACTTCCGTCACGGCGCAACGACCTTGCGCTCGTGCTCGTCGCCACGCTGGTGATGGTTGCCGTCAGCGCTCTCAGCGGATTCCGCGACTTGACCGACGCCGGCGGCGACAATGACAATCTGCTGCGGCTGGTCGAGGTTCGCGACATGCTGGCCGGCCAGGGCTGGTTCGACCTGCATCAGTACCGGATGGGTCTTGAAGGCGGCTTCATCATGCACTGGTCGCGGCTGGTCGACGCGCCGCTCGCCGCAATCGTTCTCGTAGCCTCGGCGCTGACCGGCAGCATGGCCAGGGCCGAGACCATCGCCGAGGTGCTCTGGCCGGCGCTGCTCTTCTACCTCGCTTTGCTCTTTACCGCCCGCGCGGCGCGCAGTTTCGCCGGTGCCGCAGCCGTGCTGCCGGCCGTCGTCATCGGCGCCGCGGCGCTGCACTTCATCGGCATCTTTTCGCCCGGCTCGCTCGATCATCACAATGTCCAGCTGACGCTGACCATGGCCTGCCTGAGCTTGCTGCTCGATGCACCCGAGCAGCGCTGGGCCGCGCTGCTCGCGGGCCTGTGCGCGGCGCTGATGCTGGCCGTCGGCATGGAAACGGCGCCCTACGTCGCCACCATCGGCGCGTGCATTGCCCTGCTGTTTGTCGCCGACCCCAGCGGCGAGGGGCGGATCGCCAGGGATTTCGGCCTTGGCTTTGCCGTCGTTTCGGGGCTGGTCTTCCTCACCACCATCGCCCCATCGGCGTGGGGCCAGCCGCAATGCGATGCTTTCTCGACAGTGCAGTTCGTGATGGCCGCGGTCGCCGGATGCGGCCTTGCCGCCGTGGCATCGCTCGACATGGCTAACGCCACGCTCGGCCGTCGCCTGTTTGCGCTCGGCCTGCTTGTGCTCGTGCTGGGCGCTGTCGTGGTGTCGCTTTTCCCGCAATGCCTGGCAGCCCCCTATGCGAACCTCGATCCGCGCCTCAAGGAATTGTGGCTCGACAACATCGAAGAGGCGCAGTCGCTGTACAAGCTCGTCATCTACAACCAGGTCGCGGTGGTGGAGCGTTTCGCCACGCCACTGGCGGCGATCCTGCTGATGGCGCTTGGCCTCGGCCGTGGCGGCTCGCGGCGGCAGGACAGCCTCGTTGGCGCGCTGCTGGTGGTGGCGTTCCTGGTCAGTGCCTGGCAAGTGCGCGGCTCGACCTTCTCCATTGCCTTGGCGGTGATCCCGCTTTGCGCCTGGATCGCCAAATGGCGGCAGCGGGCCGAAGCCAGCCCATCGCGCGGTTCCGCGCTCAGGGTGGCCGCGGCCTGGCTGGTCTCGGTCAACGCACTCTGGGCGTGCGCGGCCGTGGCTGCATCGAGCGCCTTCGAAACCGCTGAGGCCGTCAAGGCCGCCAGTGTCGATGGGAACTGCCAAGGCAAGACCTCGTTCGCAGCGCTCAGCCAGCTGCCGGACACCACCGTGCTCGCCATTTCCAATCTTGGCTCGCCCATCCTGGCCTATTCCGGACATCGCGTGTTCGCCGGGCCGTATCATCGCAACGTCGCGGGAAACCTGCTTGCACTCGATACCTTCCTCGGATCGGCCGCCGATGCCAGGTCGGTGGTCGAAAGCCACCATGTCGGGCTTGTCGCGCTCTGCCGCGGCAACCCGGAAACCCGCCTGCTCGTCGGCAGGGCGCCGGACGGCTTTCTGGCCGGGCTGACGCGCGGCAATTTGCCGGACTGGCTGGAGCCGGTGGCGGAGACACGGGGTGCCCAGCTCGAGCTCTATCGCGTCAAGCTCGGCGGCTGAAAATCAGCGCGAAAACAAAGGCTTGACGCTTGGTTTAGCCGGCTCCCCGGGGTATCCGGCTTTCTGCCCCGGCAAGATCGCCGGTGAAACCCGGATTCCGCTTTTCCGGATTACGTTCCGGCCGCGAAAAATCGATTTTCGAGATACGTTTCCTAAAGGGTTTGCTGGCAGTCTCCGACACAAATTCCGACGTTAAAACAGGGACACCGATGCAAACTCCGTTTGGCACCGGTCAGGCAAACAGGGAGAGCACGGATCTGGCCTTCACCGATCCGTTGACCGGGCTTGGCAACCATCGCCGCTTCTTCGACAAGGTCGATCGCCTGATCAGCGACCGCGCCGATGATCCCGCGCCCTTCACAGTCGGCATTCTCGACCTCGATGGCTTCAAGCCTATCAACGATCTGTTCGGTCACAAGGCCGGCGACGACATCCTGATCCAGGTCGCCATGCGGCTGCGCGCCTCGATGGACGGCCATTCGACGGTCTGCCGCATCGGCGCCGACGAATTCGCCTTCCTCTATCCGCTGGTGTTCTCCGAGGACGCGGCGGCGGAAAAAGCCCGCATGCTGATCGAGATCCTGTCGGCGCCCTACGATGTCGGCGAACGCACCGCCAGGCTGTCGGCCTCGGTCGGCTGCTCGCTGTTCTATTCCGGCGACGAGACCACCGAGATCCTCGTCAACAAGGCCGAGACGGCGCTCTACCACGCCAAGCGTTCCGGCCGTGGCCGCGTCGTCGTCTACACCCGCGAGATGGAAGAGGCGGCCAAGCGCGTCACCCGCATCGAGCAGGCGCTGCGCCGCGCCGTCTCGGCCGGCGAGGTGGAACCGCATTTCCAGCCGATCGTCGACCTCACCACGCGCCGCACCATCGGCTTCGAGACGCTGGCGCGCTGGACCGATCGCGATCTCGGCGCGGTGCCGCCGACGGTCTTCATCCCCATCGCCGAGGAGCGCGGCATCATCGGCCCGCTGTCGCAGCTGGTGCTGCGCAAGGCGACCGAGGCGGCGAGGAGCTGGCCGAGCGACCTGTTCCTGTCGTTCAACCTGTCGCCCTCGCAGCTCGTCGACCAGAACACCGGCCTGCACATATTGGCGATCCTCGACCGCACCGGCTTCGATCCGCGCCGTCTCGAGATCGAGATCACCGAGACCGGCCTGATGAACGACCCGGCCTCCGCCGCGCAGATCGTCGAGGATCTACGGCGCGTCGGCATCCGCGTCTCGCTCGACGATTTCGGCACCGGCCAGTCTTCGCTCGGCCGCCTGCGCGAATTCCATTTCGACAAGCTCAAGATCGACCGCGCCTTCGTCGCCTCCATTCTCGACGACCGCCCGTCCGAACACATCATCCGCGCCATTCTCGCCATGTGCGAAGGGTTGGGCATGGATGTGGTCGCCGAAGGCATAGAAGAGGAAGCGCAGGCCGATCGCCTGGTCCAGTTCGGCTGCGCCGGCGGGCAGGGTTATCTGTTCGGCAAGCCGGTCGATGCCGACGCCACGCTCGGCTATCTCCGCGATTCCTTCCGTGGCGCCCTGCGCGCCAAGGCGATCTGACCGGCGCTTTCGGCCTAATCGACATTCCGCCGATATCGCGGCGCGCTTCCGGTGCGGCGCATTGTCGTTTTGTCCGACATAAGCCTGCAAATCCGACGTTTCGCCCTTGCCCGCGCGACTTGCGTGGCTAGGATGCGCGCCGTTCATGCCTACAGCACCGCGCGTCCTTGGGACGCGCAAAGGACGCTGTAGCAACTTATATTTGCGCATGATCCCTGTCCGAAAATCGATCCGATTTTCGGGGTCATGCGCCGGGAGAGAAGAATATGATGCCATCGGCGGATTTTGCCGACCTCAAGGGAGCCTCGGTGCTGATCACCGGCGGCGGTTCCGGGATCGGCGCGGCGCTGACCGAGGGTTTCGTGCGCCAGGGTGCCAATGTCGCCTTCATCGACATCGCCGAGGGGCCGAGCACGCTGCTTGCCGACCGCATCGAGAAGGAATTCGGCCGCCGGCCGCTCTACCTCAAGACCGACCTGCGCGACATCGAGGCGCTGCGCGCCTCGGCTGCCAGGGCGGCACAGGCGCATGGCGATGTCACCGTGCTGGTCAACAATGCCGCCTGGGACGAGCGCCACGCCGTCGAGGACGTGACGGTGGAGTTCTGGGACAACAACCAGGCGATCAACCTCAGACCACATTTCTTCACCGCGCAGGCGGTGGCACCGGGCATGAAGCGGGCCGGCGGCGGCTCGATCATCAACTTCACCTCGACATCCTACCTCATCAACCACCCTGACATGCCGGCCTATACCGCCGCCAAGGCGGGCATCCTCGGCCTCACCAAGGGGCTGGCAGGCAAGCTCGGGCCTGACCGCATCCGCGTCAACGCCGTCGCGCCAGGCTGGGTGATCACCGAACGGCAGCAGGAACGCTGGGTGACCGAAGGGGCGCTTGCCGCCCATGTTGCCAAGCAGTGCATCAAGGAGGTCATGCGCCCGGACGACATGGTCGGGACGGTGCTGTTCCTCGCCTCGGACGCCTCGCGCATGCTGACCGCGCAGATGCTGATCGTCGACGGAGGTTTTCTGTGAGCCCGGAATTTGCCGGCAACGCTCCGGCGGTCGCCGCGCTCGATTGGGGCACGACCCGGCTGCGCGCATGGCTGATCGACGGCAGCGGCAAGGTGCTGGCCGAGCGCCGCGGCGATGACGGCCTGATCACCGCGCGCGAAAAAGGTTTTTCGAACGTTCTGGAAGGCCATCTGGCAGCCATGGGCGCGCCGGAAACACTGCCCGTCATCATCTGCGGCATGGCCGGCTCTCGTCAGGGCTGGATCGAGGCGCCGTATGTGACCGTACCGGCGCCGATCGGCGCCATCCTTGGCGGTGCCGCTCGCGTGGCTGATCAGAAACGCGACATCCGCATCGTGCCGGGTCTCGCTCAGCGCCTGGCCGATGCGCCCGATGTCATGCGCGGTGAGGAAACACAATTGGCCGGCGCCGGTTTGCCGGCAAAGGGGCGGCATCTCGCCTGCATGCCCGGCACCCATTCGAAATGGGTGCTGGTCGAGGATGGCGCGGTTGCCGGCTTCGGCACATGGCCGACCGGCGAGTTGTTTTCGGTGCTGGCCGCGCACTCCATCCTCAAGCATTCGCTGGGCGAGCATCCGGCTCCCGTCACCGGGGACAATACATTCTTCCGGCAATGGTGCGAACGCGCGCTCGGCGAGGGTGGCGATGTCACCTCGAAGTTGTTTGCCATCCGTGCCGCCGGGCTCTTGCAGGACCTGAAGTCGGAAGATGCGGCGGCCTGCCTGTCCGGGCTTTTGATCGGCGGCGAGATCGCCTCGGCGAAGCGCCGCTATGGCGCCGGCGATGCGCCGGTCGTGCTGATTGCCTCGGGTACGCTCGCTGTGCTCTACCAGGCTGCACTCGACCTCGCAGGGCTTGCCGTCCGCGCCGTCGACGCCGACGAAGCGGTGCGCGCCGGACTCACCGAAGCCGCGCGCGAAAACGGCATGATCGTCAGAACCGGAGCCTTGGCATGACCGAGACCGCAGCCTTTCCAAAACTCAAGCGCGGGCTGGTCGCCATCCTGCGCGGCCTGAAACCCACCGAGGCGATTGCCATGGGGCAGGCGCTGTTCGATGCCGGCATCGAGGCGATCGAAGTGCCGCTCAACTCGCCCCAGCCCTTCTCGTCGATCGCCAGGATTGTCCAAGTGCTGCCGAAGTCGGCCTTGATCGGGGCCGGCACGGTGTTGACGGCGGCCGATGTCGACGGCCTGCACCAGGCCGGCGGGCGGCTGCTGGTCAGCCCCAACATCGATGCCGAGGTGATGGCGCGCGCTATGCACTACGGCATGGTGACCATGCCTGGCGTGTTCACGCCGACGGAAGCCTTCCAGGCGATCCGGCTGGGCGCTTCGGCCTTGAAATTCTTTCCGGCGAGCGCGCTCGGCGCATCCGGCATTTCCGCCATCCGGGCGGTGCTGCCGGCGCAGACGCTGGTCGGTGCCGTTGGCGGCGTTTCGGAGAAGGATTTTGCCGGCTACAAGGCGGTGGGCGTCACGGTGTTCGGCCTGGGCTCAAGCCTTTTCAAGCCCGGCATGAGCGTCGACGACGTCGCGGCGCGTGCGCACGCCGCCGTCGCGGCCTGGGACGCGGTGTTCGGAGAAGCATGATGAGCGCGGTTTCGGTTTTTTCCGATCACATCTGCCAGCTCGGCGAAGGCCCGAGCTACGATCCGGCCAGCGATGCGCTGTTCTGGTTCGATATTGTCAACGGCCAGCTTCTGGAAAAGCCGCTCACGGGCGCGCTGAAAATCCACGAGCTTGGCCAGATGGCCAGCGCCATCGCCATCATCGACGACCAGCGCCAGCTGATCGCCACCGAGACCGGGCTTTTTGTCCGCGAGGTCGCGACCGGTGCGATGACGCTGCATACGCCCATCGAGGCCGACAATCCGCTCACCCGCTCCAACGATTCCCGCGTCCATCCCTGCGGTGCCTTTTGGGTCGGCACGATGGCCAAGGACGAGAGCAAGGGTGCGGGCGCGATCTACTGGTTTTTCAGGGGCGAGTTGCGCCGCCTGTTTTCGGACATCACCGTGTCGAACTCGATCTGCTTTTCGCAGGACGGGACGATCGCCTATTACACCGACACCGCGACCGGCCTGTTGATGCGCGTCGCCTGCGATCCGGCGACTGGCCTGCCGGTTGGCGTACCGAAAGTGTTCGTCGACCATCGCTCCTCGAAGGGCTATGTCGACGGCTCCGTCGTCGACCGCGATGGCGTGCTGTGGAATGCCGTCTGGGGCGGCGCGGCGGTGAAGGCCTATTCGCCCGATGGCGCATTGCTGCGCGAAATTCCCATGCCGGTGACGCAGGCCTCCTGTCCCGCCTTTGTCGGCGCCAAGGCCGACCGTCTGGCGGTGACCTCGGCCTGGAAGGGCAAGGACGACAAGCAGCGCAAGCTCGATCCGCAGGCGGGCATGACCTTCCTCATCGACATCCCCGTCAACGGCCGGTTCGAACCGCGCGTGCTGATCGCCTGAACAGAGAGCGCCCGAACAGACTGGGCGATCGGCGCCGCCCCTCTTCATAGCGGTGTTGTCACGCAGGCGTCCGGCTTGGGTCGGTTTCGCGAAAGCTGTTTGCGTCGGCCGTGCGATGGTAGGCGATCGCATCGCCGGGAATCGTCCATCTCATGTCGAGCCGCAAGCCGAAGCTGATCCTTGTCTACGAGCCGGAGAAGGCCTGCTTCGACCGGCTGGTCGCCGACGGCTTCCCGCCGCAGCGCGCCACCGAAATCTCGTCCTACCTGGCGCAGTCGACGGACATCGCTCCCGAATTCGCGGCACTCGCCGTCGCCTGCGAGGCGCGCGGTCTCGCCTTTGCGCCGGTGGCGCTCGACGATGCCGCCGAGGCGCTGGAGGGTGAGGATGTTGAGAACACGCTGGTCTGGACGTTGTCTGATGGCGTCGCCTATTTCCGTGGCGGCGCGGCTCCTGCGCTGGCCCGGCTCAAGGGGTTGCGGACGATCGGAGCCGACGATTCGCTGTTCGCGCTCTGCCAGGACAAGTTCCGCTCCGGCGCCGTCCTTGGCGCGCTCGGCCTGCCGGCGCCGCAGGCCGGCCTTGCCCGCGATGGCAAATGGCTGGTCGAGCCGCCGGCCTCCACCGCCGGCTGGTTCGTCAAGCCCAATCGGCTTGGCGCCAAGATAGGCATCTGGCCGGATTCCCGGTGCTATGAGCTGGCCCATGCGCTGGAGCTTAGCCGGCGCGTCTTCGCCGCCTATCGCGACGATGTCGTCGTCCAACCCTATGTCGCCGGCCGCAATGTGCGCGCCAGCTTCCTCGGGCTGACGCCGCAAACCGGTGTCGAGGCGCTCGGCATCGCCTTTGTCGATTCCGGCGCGGATTTCCAGACCATGGCCGACAGCATGGCGCTCTACGGCGAAACCGGCGAGGCGGCGAAGGCGGCAGGACTTTATGCCGAACCGGAGCTCGTCGCCGTCGCCGATGCCCAGCCGGTCGCCGACGCCAGGGTCAGGGCGATCGCCGGGCGGCTGATCGGCGGGCTCGGCCTGCGCGACGTGTTTTCCATCGACCTGCGCGTCGAGGCCGACGACACGGTTCACCTGATCGAGTTCGAGGTCTGCCCCGGCCTTCCCTGCTTCGATTTCCGCGCCTATTGCCGCCAGCAATGGGGCCTGAACCTCGCCGATGCCATGGCGGCGACGGCGGCAGGCCGATTTATCGGTCAGCGCCGCAGCGGCTAGGCTTGGCCTATATCGGTCGCGCGCCGGCCATGTACCTGGCGTTGTCGAAGGGTTCCGGCCGGTTGTCGGCAAGGCTCCACAATTGGCGGTCGGTGCCCGGCAGATCGCCGAGATAGACATGCAGGGCGCCGGAGCGGGCGCTGCCGGTATTGGCGACTGAGTGGATGGTGCTGGAAGACATGTGCACCAGCGAGGGCGCCGAAAAATCCTGCCGCTCCGGCTCGTCGACCTTTTCGCCGGCGAGCGGGTAGATGAAATTGGTCTCGCCGCCCCAATAGATGCCGACCAGGGCGTCCATCAGATGGTTATGTGGCGGATACTGCACCCCGGGCGAAAGCGTGATGTGGTAGATCGTCAGCTTCGGGCTGGCATGCAGCAAAAGCTCGTCGTCCTCCTCCTCGTGAACCAGCCCGCCGAGCGCATGGAAGCGGTTGGTATAGTCGCTCAAGACAGCCTTGACGTCCTCGAAAGGATTGGCGCCAGCCGCCGCGTTGACGATATCCCTGATCGCGCGGTAGAGAGGGGAGTCGGCCGATAGAGGCATGCCACAGCTCCTGACTGAGATGCTCAGTTAGCATAGCTAAGATGGCCAATGTCAAGACCGATGCAAGGCGAGACAAGCATGAAGCCGACAAAAGCCACGCCATCGAAATCGGCCGCGTCCCCGGATGGTACGCCGGCGCTGTCGACGGCGGATGTGCTGCGCAGCGAACAGGCCTACGAACAGCTGAAGAGCGATATCGTCGCTTGCGTTCTGCCGCCCGGTGAAGCGCTGACCGAAAAGCAGATCGAGGCACGCTACGGCATCAAGAAGGCGACGATCCGCTCCGCACTTGCCCGGCTCATGCAGGAGGGTCTGGTCAGGAGCGAGCCGCGTCGCGGCTATGTCATCACCACGCTGACCCTACGCGACGTCAACGAGATCTTCGACGTGCGCAGCCTGGTCGAGCCGGAAGTGTTCCGGGTTGCCACCACCGGCATCACCGAGCGCGGGCTGGAAGAGATCAGGCTGGCGGCCAGAAAGGTGCTGAAGCCGGAGACGCTGCGCAGCCCTGTTGCGTTCCTCGCGGCCGACCGTGCCTTCCGCCTGGCGATCGCCGAGCTTTCCGAGAATTTGCGGCTGGCACAGCTGCTCAGCCAGATTCTCGACCAGTCGGAACGGGCGCTCCATCTCGGCTTCAAGTCGCGCGATTTCATGCCGCTGATCATCGAACAGCAGAAGCAATTGCTGCAGGCCTGCGAAAAGAGCGACGTTCCCGGCATCGTGAAACTCGCCCGCTCGCAGTGCCTTGCCCTCAAGCACCAGCTGGTCGGGGCGCTGCTTGGCGGGGCAAAGCTGCGGGATGTGAACCTTCAGGACTTCATCTGAAGTAGTTCCGGGGAAAAGCGCTGAGCGCTTCAGGCCCCTTCGACCAGCACGATCTCGCCGTCGGCGACCTTCTGGCGGATGGCGACCGCGCGCTGATATTCCGGCGAGTGGTAGCAGTCATGCGCGATCGCAAGCGATTCGAATTCGATGATCACGTTGCGGGCGCGGCCAGGCCCTTCGGCCAGCTCATGGGCTCCGCCGCGTGCCAGGAATTTCGCGCCAAAACGGTCGAAGGCGAGCTTCGAAGCGGCGATATACTCCTTGTAGCCTTCGGCATCGCGCACATCGACGCGAGCGATCCAGTATCCCTTGGGCATTGTTCTCTCCCTTATTCTATGCAGAGCGCATTTCGTCGAGGATCGCCTGCGCCGCCGCGCGGCGGTCGCTTGCCGCGACGATCGGGCGGCCGACGACGAGATGGCTGGCGCCGTTGCGGATCGCTTGCGCCGGCGTCACCACGCGCTTCTGGTCGCCATGGTCGCTGCCCACCGGCCGGATGCCGGGCGTCACCACCGCCATGTCGGGTCCGACGATGCGGCGCACCGCTTCGGCTTCCGCGGCCGAGCAGACGATGCCGCCCATGCCGGCATGCAGCGCCTGTTCCGAGCGCCGCAGCACCAGCGTGTGCGGGTCATATTCATAGCCGACATCGATCATGTCCTGCTCGTCCATCGAGGTCAGCACGCTGACGGCGAGCAGGCAAAGGTCGCTGCCCCTGGCCGCGTCCACCGCCGCACGCATCGCCTTGGGATAGGCGTGGATGGTCAGCATCGTCATGCCCATCTTGACGATGTTCTCGACGCCCTTGGCCACCGTGTGGTCGATGTCGAGCAGCTTCATGTCGAGGAAGATTTTTGTCCCGCCGCTGGCCAGCTCCCTGGCGAAGTCGAGCCCGCCGGCGAAGGCCAGCTGATAGCCGATCTTGTAGAAGGAGACGACGCCGTCGAGTTCGCGCACCGCCTGCTCGGCTTCCCGCACGGTCGGCACGTCGAGGCCGACGATCAGTCTTTCCTGGATGGACTGGGCCCGGATGGATTTGGCCTGCATGGTCGTGGCGGTCACGCCTCGATCCGGGTCGACAGCATGCGCGAGGTTTCGATCAGCGTGCGGCATAAATGCTCCATCGATTTGTACAGTCTTTCGTCACGGAAATTGCCGCCTTCGTCGAAGGCGTCGCCGCCGTCCGGCACCGAGCATTCCGGTGTCACCACCTCCATCTGGCAGCGTACCAGCACCGCGCGCAGATGGTTGATGCAGCGTATGCCGGCAAAATGGCCATTGGAGGACGAACACAGCCCGACGACCTTGCCGGCAAGCGGCCTGACCGATCGGCCGCCATCGCGGCGCACCCGGCTCACCCAGTCGATCGTGTTCTTGAGCAGCGGCGGGATCGAGCCGTTATATTCGGGCGTGGCGATCAGCAATCCGTCATGGGCTGAAATCAGACGGCCGAGTTTGACGGCGTTTTCGGGGACACCCTCCTCCTTCTCCAGATCCTCGTCGAGGATCGGCAAGGGATAATCGGCGAGCGAAATGCGGGTCACCTCGGCGCCCTGCACCGCAAGTTCCTTCTGCGCCACATCGGCGGTCCTGCCGCTATAGGCGCCGCTGCGCACCGAGCCGGCGAAGACGAGGATTTTCGGGATCACTGCCATTGCTTCGCAAAGAGAGTAGGCAGTGGGGAATAGGCAGTAGGAGATAAGCGGTTCCTGACTATTCCCTACTGCCTACTGCCTTATCCCTCTCTTCGATAGATCCACAGCTGCGTCGGCGGGATGTTGCGGAAGATGAAATCGAAATGCTTGACAGTGTAGTCGCCGCGGCCGGCCGGGATCGGCGACATCGGGCCATAGGTTAGCTGCACGATCGGGCGGCCCGCCGGGATGCGGTCGAGCAGGCTCTCTATATAGGCAATGCGCTGGGCGACCGGGAAATTGAGCAGCGGCACGCCGGACACGACGGAATCGAAGATCATCCCGCTCCTCTCGCCAAGCGTCGCGTTGAGGTTGAAGGCGTCGCCCTCGATGACGTTGACGCCGGGATAGAGCTGGCGCAGATGGCGCACGAAATCGGTGTTGTATTCGACGGCATAGAGGTTTTCGGGCCGTACGCCCTGAGCGAGGATGGCGCGGGTGATGACACCGGTGCCCGGACCGACTTCAAGCACCGGCAGGCCGGACCTGGGATTGACGATCGAGGCCATCTTGCGCGCGGTGATCGAACTGGTCGGCACGATCGAACCGACCGTCTTCGGCTTGTCGATCCAGCCCTTGAAGAATTTGAGTTCGTCGTCGAACTTCTCGGCAAGCGCCTTCCGCAGTCCGTGACCACGTGTCATGCAAGCTCTCCTCAAGGCTCCCCGCAAAGCTACTTAACATCTGGTTGACGCAAGGCAAGGCGTTGCGAGACGCATGTCGTGGATAAGATAGATTTCGTCGCGTCTCAAAACACGGCGCGTTTCATGCATTCCCGCGCCGTTCTTGCACTATCAGCGCTCGCCGAAAGACTCGAAAAAATCCTTCATGCGGGCGAAAAACCCGCTCGATTGGGGCGAATTGTCCTGCGAGGACAGCTGTTCGAACTCCTCCAGCAACTCGCGCTGGCGGCGCGACAGGTTCTGCGGGGTCTCGACAGCGGTCTGGATGTAGAGGTCGCCGACATTGGGCTGGCGCAGCACCGGCATGCCCTTGCCCTTGAGGCGGAACTGGCGGCCGTTCTGCGTGCCTTCGGGTACTTTCACCTTGGTCTGGCTGCCATCCAGCGTCGTCACCTCGAAGGAGCCGCCAAGGGCGGCCGTCGTCATCGAGATCGGCACCTTGCAATAGAGGTCGGCACCGTCGCGCTGGAAGAATTCATGCGGCTTCACCGCCAGGAAAATATAGAGGTCGCCCGAAGGCCCGCCGCGCAGGCCGGCCTCGCCCTCATTGGCAAGGCGGATGCGGGTGCCGTCCTCGATGCCGGCCGGAATGTTGACCGACAGCGAACGCTCCTCGGTGACGCGGCCCTGGCCGGCGCATTTCGGGCACGGATCCTTGATCGTCTGGCCGCGGCCCTGGCATTGCGGGCAGGTACGCTCGATCGAGAAGAAGCCTTGCGTGGCGCGCACCTTGCCGTGGCCATGGCACATCGAGCAGGTCACCGGCTGGGTGCCGGGCTTGGCGCCGCTGCCGGAGCATTCCGTGCAGGAGATCGAGGCCGGCACCCGGATCTGCGCGGTCTTTCCGGCGAAAGCCTCTTCCAGCGAGATTTCCATGTTGTAGCGCAGGTCGGCGCCGCGCTCGCGGCCGCCTGACGATCGGCGCTGGCGCCCACCCATCATGTCGCCGAAAATATCCTCGAAGATGTCGGCGAAGCCGCCGGCGCCAAAGCCTTGCGCGCCGCCATTCATGCCGCCCTGTTCGAAGGCGGCGTGGCCGAAACGGTCATAGGCCGCGCGTTTCTGCGGGTCCTTCAGCGTCTCGTAGGCTTCGTTGATTTCCTTGAACTTGTGCTCGCAGGAATGATCGCCGGGGTTGCGGTCAGGATGGAACTGCATGGCGAGCTTGCGAAAAGCGCTCTTGAGCTCCTTCTCGTCGGCGCCCTTTTGCACGCCCAGCGTTTCGTAGAAATCAGCTTTCATTTTTTCCCGCTGTCCGGATGCTCAACGTCTTGATGCATTGTTGCGTCTTTTGCCGGCACGCTGTCTCGATTTAGGATCGGTGCCGCCCGGATGCCAGTGCTGGCGTGCCTCTGTCCGGGTTTTTCTGTCGTTTTTTCGGGGAGGTCCCGCACTTTTCCGGCAAGGGTTGCAAAAAAGCCCGGCTTTATGCCGGGCTTTCCGCTTTATCTTGCCGTCAGGCGGCTCAGGCCGACTTCTTCTTGTCGTCGTCCTCGTCGATTTCCTCGAAATCGGCATCGACCACGTCGGAGTCCTTGGCGGCGTCCGCCTTGGCATCGGCTTCCGCCGCTTCCTTCTGCGAAGCCTCGTACATGGCCTGGCCAAGCTTCATCGAAGCTTCGGCAAGCGCCTGGCTCTTGGCCTCGATGTCGGCCGCGTCGTCGCCCTCGGCGGCGGTCTTCAACGCCGCGATGGCATCGGAAATCGCCGTGCGCTCGGCTTCCGAGACCTTGTCGCCATATTCCTTCAGCGACTTCTCGGACGAATGCACCAGCGCCTCAGCCTGGTTGCGGGCCTCGACCACGGCGCGCCGCTTCTTGTCGGTCTCGGCGTTGGCTTCGGCGTCCTTCACCATCTTCTCGATGTCGGCGTCCGAAAGACCACCCGAGGCCTGGATGCGGATCTGGTGCTCCTTGCCGGTGCCCTTGTCCTTGGCCGAAACGTTGACGATGCCGTTGGCGTCGATGTCGAAGGTGACCTCGATCTGCGGCACGCCGCGCGGCGCCGGCGGGATGCCGACCAGGTCGAACTGGCCGAGCGCCTTGTTGTCCGCGGCCATTTCACGCTCGCCCTGGAAGACGCGGATGGTCACGGCCGACTGCGAATCTTCAGCGGTCGAGAACACCTGGCTCTTCTTGGTCGGGATCGTCGTGTTGCGCTCGATCAGCCGGGTGAACACGCCGCCCAGCGTCTCGATGCCGAGCGACAGCGGCGTCACGTCGAGCAACAGCACGTCCTTGACGTCGCCCTGCAGCACGCCGGCCTGGATGGCGGCGCCGAGAGCAACGACCTCATCCGGGTTGACGCCCTTGTGCGGCTCCTTGCCGAAGAACTGCTTCACGATCTCCTGGATCTTGGGCATGCGGGTCATGCCGCCGACCAGGACCACTTCGTCGATCTCGCCGGCCTTCAGGCCGGCATCCTTGAGCGCCGCCTTGCACGGGTCGATGGTGCGCTGGACGAGATCCTCGACCAGGCTTTCGAACTTGGCGCGCGTCAGCTTCAGCGTCAGGTGCTTCGGGCCGGTCGCGTCGGCGGTGATGAAGGGCAGGTTGATCTCGGTCTGCGTGGTGGACGACAGCTCGATCTTGGCCTTTTCAGCCGCCTCCTTGAGACGCTGCAAGGCGAGCTTGTCGTTCTTCAGGTCGATGCCCTGTTCTTTCTTGAACTCGGCCGCCAGGTACTCGACTAGGCGCATGTCGAAATCCTCGCCGCCGAGGAAGGTGTCGCCATTGGTCGACTTCACCTCGAACACGCCGTCGCCGATTTCGAGCACCGAAATGTCGAACGTGCCACCGCCAAGGTCATAGACGGCAATGGTCTTGCCATCCTTCTTGTCGAGGCCGTAGGCGAGCGCGGCAGCCGTCGGCTCGTTGATGATGCGCAGCACTTCGAGGCCGGCGATCTTGCCGGCGTCCTTGGTGGCCTGGCGCTGGGCGTCGTTGAAATAGGCCGGAACGGTGATGACCGCCTTCTCGACCTTCTCGCCGAGATAGGCTTCCGCCGTTTCCTTCATCTTCTGCAGGATCATGGCCGAGATCTGGCTGGGCGACTGCTTCTTGCCGCCGGCCTCGACCCAGGCATCGCCATTGTCGCCCTTGACGATCTTGTAGGGGACAAGCTTCTTGTCCTTTTCCGTCACCGGATCGTCATAGCGGCGGCCGATCAGGCGCTTGACCGCGAAGATGGTGTTTTCAGGATTGGTGACCGCCTGGCGCTTGGCCGGCTGGCCGACCAGACGTTCGCCGTCGCCCGAGATGGCGACGATGGAAGGCGTCGTGCGCGCGCCTTCCGCATTCTCGATCACCTTGGGCTCCTTGCCATCCATGATGGCGATGCAGGAATTGGTGGTGCCGAGATCGATACCGATTACTTTTGCCATTTTTCTAGTCTCTCCTCTAAGCAGGCTTTCAGGACCCATGAAGGCGTTCCGACGAAAGCCCCTGTTCATAAGAAATCCCGTCCGGCCACCGGTGTCCCAGCGTCGCACGGCTTGGCGCGTATATAAGAACAGGCAGCATCGGGCGCAAGCATTCTGCGCAAGGCTTCCATGAACCTTTCCACCTCCGTCCGCGACAGAGGTCAAGGTGCCGCATGGTGCGGCCCGGAAAGGAAGCCCCCATGACCAGCAACCCAGAGGCTCTGAGGTCTCCGGGAACAACAGGAGCTCGGCGCGACCACCGCCTTCGGGACGGGGTCGATGCGCTGGGCTTCCCGCTGATTCCGTTGACCCTGCGTAAGAGCAGGCGTATCGTAACAATGAGGAAAGCAGACAATTCGAGCAGGGAAGAACGAGCCGGACCGCCGCGCCTTGCCCTGGTTCGCGCGGCACAGCCGGAGGCTCCTCCCGCAGACTTCGGGGGGAGTTCCATGTCTTGCGATCACGGCCCGTTCGTGTCTTCTCGCATCAGCCGGTTGCACCGCCTGATCAAGGCAACCGGCGGACTTCTTGCGTTTGCCCTGACCGCCGGCCTTTGGCTTGGCGGCGTCGCCCGGGCGCAGGACACCCAGATCATCTATCCCGGCTCGATGGCGGTCACCGGATTTTCCGGCACCATCATTCCGAATTTCGACGAAGGCCTGCCGCCCGGTGTCGATCCGGTCGACGAAACCTTCATCGACACCACGCGCGCCACTTTGCGCGTTTTCGACGTTTCGCATCTCGGCGGGCCGGCCTCGGGCCAGCTCGTCTTCACGCCGCCGCCCTTCGAGGTCACGGCCGGCCAGATCGGCCAGGTTTTCGGCCTCACCTATGATGACGGCGTGCGCGATGGCGTTCCGTCTGGCGTTCCCAATCTTTACGCCGCCGCCACCTCGCTGCACGGCATCCGCATCGTCACGCCTGATACCGACAGTGACGGCAGGCCGGAGCGGCAGCGCCGCGGCACGGCGGGCGCCGCCTTCATGGATGGCCAGTTCGGCACCGAAAACGGCGGCGGACCCGGCACTATCTGGAAGATCGACGGCATCACCGGCCAGGTCGCCAAATTCGCCGACATCGACACCAACAGCGGCCCCGGCATCGGCAATCTCACCTTCGATCCCAACCACCGCCAGTTTTTCGCCTCGGATCTCGACACCGGCCTGATCCATCGCATCGACGCCACCGGCAGATTGATCGACACGTTCGATCATGGCGTCGCCGGGCGCCCGGCGCATGGCCTGGCTCCCGTCGCCGACGACGGCGCGGTGATGGACATTCAGGGTGCCGCCTTCGACACCGAAGACCCCGAGACCTGGGGCTACACCCAGGACGAGCGCCGCGTCTGGGCCGTCTCCTACCATGGCGGCCGGCTCTACTATTCGGTCGGCGAAAAGTCGGAAATCTGGTCGGTGGGCATTGCCCGCGACGGCAGCTTTGCCGGCGACCCGCGCTGGGAACTGACGGTCAAGGCCGACAAGGACTACGCCGTCACCGACATCGCCTTCGACAACAGCGGCTTCATGTATCTCGCCCAGCGCGGCCCGGTCGAAAACCGTTATGATTACAGCCAGTTCGCGGATTCCGGCAAAGGCGAGGTCATCCGTTATTGGCGTGAGAATCCGGACGATCCGGCAACGGAATCGGTCTGGGTGGAAGTGCCGCAGGAATACGCGGTCGGTTTCCCGCAAGGCAACCGGCAGTCGGCCGGCGGCCTCGACCTGCAATATGGCTATGACGCCGACGGCAATCTCGACACCTCGGTATGCACGCAGACGCTGGTCAACACCGGCGACAAACTGCGCGACAATCCGACGCTTGCCGAGCAACTCGCCGCCGGCGGGCCGCTCGCCGTGCACGGCGTGCAGATCACGCCCAAGGACCTGGTCAAGCCGGCCAACGTGCCGCCCTTCGGTTCCTGGTTCGTCGATTTCGACGGCTATTTCGAGGATCCCGAGGTGGAAGGCCATGTCGGCGACGTCGCCGTCTGGCACCCCTGCGAGGGCCGCGCCGGCTACTATGAAGAAATCCCGGGCGGCTATCTGCCACCCTTCTACCCGCCGGACTTCCCACCGCCCGGCAATCTGCCTCCCTGTCTCGATGTCGACGACGTGCAATATTACTGCACGCCTTCGGGCCTCGAGGCCGATCTCTATCTCCATGACCATGCCGGCTTCGGCGGCGATTCGATCAAGGCCCAGTCCAGGACGCCAGGCGTCGCGGTGACGTCACCCATGTCGCATGCGCCCGGCAAGCCTTACACGATCGGCATCACCGGCCATTATCCGGGCGACAGAGTGGATGTTGGACTTTGCTTCTACAGGAAGTCCGACAAGGACAAGGGTGGCTACTACCCTTGCTGCAAGATGACCTTGCCGCTCCGCACCCCAGCCGTCAGTTGCGAACGTTGAGGAGGGGAAGATGAACAATCTCGCACTCTCCCCGCTCGCGCAAAACCACGCAACCGTCATGGAGACGATCATGAAACCCCTGTCATACGCCAGGCGCGGCGCGCGCTGGCTGATGGCGGCCGGTATCGCGGTCGCCATGCTAACCCCGTTCGCGAGCCACGCGGAAGACGCCGCTCCGATCACCCCGGAACTGAGGCTCGATCTCGACAATTCGCGCGTCGTCAATCCGAGGCCGGAGCGGGTCGTCCCGTTCTTCACCAAGCAAGGCACCCAGAGAGGCTGCGACTATGTCGTCTACTCCCTGAGCTTCGGCCTGCGCGGTGACCCGCAGGGTTTTGCCGATCCGGGCCTGGTGGGCTTGCTGAAGAAACTCAAGATCGAGTTCAAGGACCAGCTTCCGCACGGCCTTGCCATCGTCAACGTCAATGTGTCCGGCGACGGCACGGATGCCTCCGGCGGACCCCTGCCGAGCGCGACGATCAGCAATACGGCGGGTCCCAATGATACCGCCACGGTGTCCGATTTCCGGCTCTCCGCCGCCGATCTCGACGGCGCCGGTGCCGCCAATGAACGTGTCATCAATTTCCAGATCACCGCCAAGATCGACCATGCGGCGTTTCCCGCGCCGACGATCGTCGACAATCAGGGCTTGATCAAGGTGAGCAACGAAGCCGGCACCGGGACCATCATCCCGTCGCAGGATCCGAGCAAGCCTGACGATGGTGACTACAAGACCGGTGTGAAGACCTCGATCAAGATCGATGTCACCAAATGCAACCCGCCGCCGCCACCTCCCGGCAAGGAATGCTTCAAGGTGGAACGCGGCACGGTCGATTGCGTGCCCGGCGGCGGCGCCTTCATCTACCACATGCCGGTCGGTCCGGAGATGGGCGGCAAGTGGGTGCAGGTGTCGACCACCACGCCTGGCATCACCATCATCCCCGACACCCAGCTGGTGCCGGTGGGCGGCGGTGTGCTCAACTGGAAGATCGTCGGCGCATCGCCTGGCGACGTCATCCACCTCATCGTCACCGGGATCGAGACCTATGCCGGGCCGAAGGAGGGCTGGGGCCTGTGCTGCACGCAGACCATCGACATCGTCATCCCGCGTGACCAGCGGTGCCCGCCCAAGGACAAGGAGCCGGATCTCAAGGTCGAGAAACGCGCCGATGTCCCACGCTGCACCATGGCCGGCGGCTGCGACTTCACCATCAGGGTCACCAATGTCGGCACCGCGCCCTACAACGGCAAGATCGTGCTCGACGAGGTGACGCTGCCGGCCGGCTCGACGCTGACTTCAGGGCCCAATCCGCCCTGGGTCTGCGTGCCCGGCACCACGCCGATGACATGCACCTATCCGGTGACCACGCTCAATCCGGGGGCCTTTGTCGACCTCAAGCTCGGCTTCAAGCCGGCCGGGGGCTGGCAAGGCAGTGCGCTGCGCAACTGCGCGACCTACAACTATGCCGCCAGCGGCAAGCCGCTGTTCGGCAGCCAGTCGAATGATCGTGGCTGCGCCTCGATCCCGATCTGCCGCCGTGGCGATCGTGACCGCGACTGCCAGCCGCCGGTCGAGAAGAAGGTCGACCTGATCCTGAAGAAGCGCGCGCGCATCCCGGTCTGCACGCCGGACGGCGTCTGCTACTTCGTGATCGACATCATCAACAACGGCACATCCACCTATAACGGGCCGCTGACGGTGATCGACAACTATCCTGGCGGCGCACCGAGCTCCTCGACCTTCGGGCCGAGCCTGCCCTGGACATGCGGTCCGAACGGCCCCGGCCAGTTCCGCTGCGACAATGCCGGCATCTCGCTGCCCCCGGGCGCCTCGACGCCGATCTTCGTCAAGGCGGTCATGCCGGCCGACTATCAGTCGGATACGGTCGAGAACTGCGCCGCGGTGAAGGCCATTCCCGGTGAGGTCGATCTCACCAACAACAAGGCCTGCGCCAAGGAACACATCCGTCGTCCCAATGGCGGCAAGCCTGGCCTGCGCATCACCAAGGTGTGCAACGGCTCGCTGGCCGGTGCCGCGGTCGTCTCTTGCCGCATCACCGTTTCCAACGCCGGCACGGCCGCCCCCACCGGGCCGGTGCGGGTCAACGATGCCGCCACGCTGGTGTCCGGCGGCGCGCCCGTCCAGATCCAGACCGTCACCCCTGACGGCGCGGAATGGGCGTGCGGACCGGTTCCGGCCAACACGCTGTCGTGCCAGATTCCCGGCGCCGTCATGACGCCCGGAACCAGCAGGCACTTCGACGTCACGGTCTCGGCCAATGGCGAGTTCGAAAACTGCGCGCGCGGCTCCTATGGTCCGGCGCCTGGCGACGACATCGTCTATCCGATCGGCCAGGCCTGCGCCAAGGGCGGCGGCGCTTCGACCATCCGTGTCGAGAAGACCGGCGACCGCGAATGCCGGCTCGGCCAGCCCTGCTCGTTCGACATCACCATATCAAATGACGGGACGAGCCCCTTCTCCGGCCCGGTCCGCATCGGCGATGCGATCGGCGTGGAAGGTCTCGGCCGGCTGGACGGCGTCGCGATCACCTCGATCGATCCGCCCTTCGGCTGCTCGCCCGAACCGGCAACCCTGCCTCTGTCGTGCATTGCCAACCTGACGCTCGGCGCCGGCGAGAGCCAGTCGCATCATGTCACCGTGGTCATTCCCGACGACGGGCGTCTGGCCAACCTGCAGGGCAACGTCAATGGCCAGAACTGCGTTGGCGTCCTGTCTCCCGACACGCGGGTGCAGGACGGCGGCGACGTGCTGTCCAAGGATGCGGCCAATGTGCAGGGCGATCGCGGCAAAGCCTATGCGTGCCATCCCTTCATCATCACCCATGAGGTGAAGAAGGAATGCTCGCCGGGCTTCGTCATGAGCGATGCCGGCCGCTGCGTCTGCCCGGAAGGCACCACCTTCCGCAACGGCCAGTGCACCGGCGGCGGCACCAACATTCTGCCGACGCCACCGCCGCCGCCGAAGCGCTGCGTGCTGCTCGAAGGCCAGATCCGCACCGAGGACGGGCGCTGCATCTGCCCGCGCGGCACGGCGCTGGAGAACGGCAAGTGCGTCAGCACCAACAGGCCCGAGCAGTGCACCATCCGCGGCCAGATCCACGACGCCGACGGCTACTGCGTCTGCCCGCAAGGGACCGAAGTGCGCAACGGCGCCTGCCGTCCGATCCGGCCGAAGCCCCAGGAGTGCCGCATCCCCGGCCAGATCCGCAATGCCGATGGCGATTGCGTCTGCCCGCAGGGGACCGAGGTGCGCAACGGCGCTTGCCGTCCGGTGCGGCCGAAGCCTCAGCAGTGCCGCATCCCCGGCCAGATCCGCAATGGCGATGGCGATTGCGTCTGTCCGCAGGGCACCGAGGTGCGCAACGGCGCCTGCCGGCCGGTCCGGCCGAAGCCTGAGCAGTGCGCTATCCGCGGTCAGGTCCACGACGCCAATGGCGATTGCGTCTGCCCGCGGGGTACCGAGGTGATCGACGGCGCATGCCGGCGCAAGCAGCCGCAACTGGAGCAATGCGACATACGCGGCCAGGTCCACAACAAGCGCGGCGAGTGTGTCTGTCCGCGCGGGACCGAGGTGATCGACGGCGCATGCCGCAGGGCCAGGCAGCAGACGGAGTGCGCGCCGGGCACCCAGATGATCAATGGCCAGTGCCAGCCGATCTTCAAGCGGCGCTGCCCGGAAGGCACGATCGGACGGTATCCAAACTGCCGTCCGATCCGGGGACAACCATCGCTGGAGATCAACCCGGGACTGCTGCTGCAGCAGGTGCTGCCACGGCGTCAGCCGCAGGTCGACCAGCAGCAGGATCCAGCACCAAACAGAATCCTGAAGCTCCAGCAGCAGTAACCAGCTGCTCGACGCCAGACCAGAAACCCGCCGGGGCAATCCGGCGGGTTTTTCTTCATGGCACCGGCAATGGGGGATCGCAGACGCGGCAACGCCACCCAAGCCTGTGGAGCCGCCACGTCTGCACCCTCGACAAGTCACCCGCCGGGCATTAGGCAGTCGGTCCAGAGTGACCGGTATGAAAAGGGCGCCCGGAAAGGCCGCAGGATGAGCAGAAAGACCTTGATCGCACCATCGGTGCTGGCTTCGGACTTTTCGAGGCTCGGCGACGAGGTCGAAGCCGTCGCGGCGGCAGGCGCCGACTGGATCCATCTCGATGTCATGGATGGCCATTTCGTCCCCAACATCACCTTCGGCCCGCCCGTCATCAAGGCGATCCGCAACCGCACCAAGGCCTTCTTCGACTGCCATCTGATGATTGCGCCGGCCGATCCCTACCTCGCCGCTTTCGCCGAGGCCGGCTGTGACGGCATGACCGTGCATGCCGAGGCCGGGCCGCATCTCGACCGTTCGCTGCAGACCATCAGGAATCTCGGCAAGAAGGCCGGTGTGTCGCTCAATCCGGCGACGCCGGAAACGATGATCGAATATGTGCTCGACCGGCTCGACCTGATCCTGATCATGACCGTCAATCCGGGTTTTGGCGGCCAGGCTTTCATCCCGGGGATCGTCGACAAGGTGAGAAGGGTCAAGGCGCTGATCGGCGACCGGCCGATCCGCATCGAGATCGACGGCGGTGTTTCGCCAGAGACAGCCCCCCTGGTCACGGCAGCCGGTGCCGACGTGCTGGTGGCGGGTGCGGCCATCTTCAAGGGCGGCAGCGTCGAAGCCTACCGCGCCAACATCGAGGCGATCAGGACAGCGGCCGACAAGGCCGCCGGCTAGAGCGTTTCACCATTTCACGCAAACGGCGGATCGCTCTAACGCTTTGTTTTGACGCAATTCCCAAGGGAAAGCGCTACGCGCTTTTCCCGGGAAAACCGCTCACACTTTTCCTGGAATTGCTCTAACGCGCCGCCACGAATCGGATTCGCTGAAAGGCCTGATAGGGGCAAGCCGCCCGCAGTCTTTGCGCGCGACAGAAAAGATGCTCGCACAGGCACACAAGAAACGGATAAACCTGCGTGTATACAAAACACGTTAAGTTTCTACTGGTTGTAGAGATGCGCAAGTTTCCACGATCAGATGCAGAGCAGGGTATATTTCTTTGTGCTTAAGTACAATAGCGCCATCTTCTGCTTGAGCCCCTTTACGCAGACATTGTATGGTACACGTACGGAAGATTCTTCTAGGACTCGCATTGCCCGGAAAATTGGGGACAAGGAGTCAACCTTGACATACGGAGCTGCCAATCTGAACGACGACGGCACAGGATCCAAGAGCACACTTGCCAGTACGGTCTACCAACGATTGCGGGAGGATCTTCTCAGCGGCGCTCTTGAAACCGAAAGCAAGCTGCGGGTCGAGTGGGTTGTTTCCAAATATGGCGCCGGCGCTTCCCCGGTTCGCGAAGCTCTCAATCGCCTTGCCTCCGAAGGACTTCTTGGTCGCCACGACCAGCGTGGCTTTTTCATCATGCCGGTCAGTGCGGCGGAGCTCGAGGAGCTGACGCGCACCCGCTGCTGGCTCGAGGAGCGGGCGCTTCGCGAATCCATCGCCCACCGCACCGCGGAATGGGAAGAACAACTGGTGCTGGCGCTGCATCGCCTGGGCCGCGCCTCACGTCTTTCGCCGCAAGATCCCTCGTCGCTCGATCCGGATTGGGAGAAATTGCATCGCACCTTCCATCGCGTGCTCATCTCCGCCTGCCGGTCGCACTGGCTCGTGGGTTTCTGCGATCAGCTTTCCGATCACGCCTATCGCTACCGGCAAATGGCCAATGGCGGCGAAAGCGTCCCGCGCGACGGTTCCGCCGAACACCGGCTGATCGCCGAATACGCGCTGGACGGCAATGCCGATGGCGCGGTCCAGGCCTTGATCGAGCACTACCAGCTGACCGCTTCCATATGCATGGAGCGTTTCAAGCAAGGTGAAGTCTCAAAGGTCGCCGCCTCGGTCGCACGCGCCCGGCGGTAACGATCTTTCCCTTGGCGCCTTGTCGCGACCTTCGGCGGGAGTGACGTGCTGGACCGCCGTTTGCGGCCTTGACGGCATGGCTTGGAAACGCGAACTCTTCGCCGCCGACTCATGTAGCCCTCAAGGCGTTGCCGGCGTCGCCATTGCCGTCACTGCGGGAAGACTTCATGAGCAATCATCTGTTCGATGCGTTCAAGTCCCGGATGCCGGCGCCCGGGCATCTGTTGATGGAAACCGATGACGGGCGCACGCTCAGCTATGGCGACATGCTGGCGCGGTCGGCACAGTTCGCGCATGCGCTGCTGCAATTGGATGTCGAGCCCGGCGACCGGGTCGCCGTGCAGGTCGACAAGAGCCCGGAGGCGCTGCTGCTCTATCTCGCCTGCGTGCGCGCCGGCGCTGTCTTCCTGCCGCTCAACACCGCCTACACGCTGACCGAGCTTGCCTATTTCTTCGGGGATGCGGCGCCGCGCGTCATCGTCTGCGATCCGGCAAGGGCGGCCGATATCGGGCGCATGGTCGAGCCATCCGGCGCCGTCGTCGTCACGCTCGACCGCAACGGCCGGGGATCGCTGGCGGACCAGGCCTCGCGTCTGCCGTCGGATTTTCACGATGTGGCGCGCGGGCCCGATGATCTCGCGGCAATCCTCTACACGTCGGGAACGACAGGCCGCTCGAAAGGCGCCATGCTCAGCCACGAAAACCTGGCCTCGAATGCGCGGGTGCTGGTGGAGCAATGGCGCTTCACATCGGGCGACGTGCTGATCCATGCGCTGCCGATCTTCCACACCCATGGCCTGTTCGTCGCCACCAATGTCGTCCTGATGGCGGGCGCCTCGATGCTGTTCGAGCAGAAATTCGACCCGGCCCGGATCGTCGCGCTGCTGCCGCGCGCCACCGCGCTGATGGGCGTGCCGACCTTTTATGTGCGGCTGCTGCAGCAGGATGGATTGGACCGACAGGCGACGAAGACCATCCGCCTGTTCGTGTCCGGCTCGGCGCCGCTGCTGGCCGACACGCACAAGGCCTGGCGCGAGCGCACCGGCCACGCCATTCTCGAACGCTACGGCATGACCGAGACCAACATGAACACCTCGAACCCCTATGAGGGCGAACGGCGCGCCGGCACGGTCGGCTTCCCCTTGCCGGGTGTCGCTTTGCGCATCGTCGACCCCGACAGCGGCAAGCCACTGGCCCAGGGCGAGGTCGGCATGATCGAGGTCAAGGGTCCGAACGTTTTTGGCGGCTACTGGCGCATGCCGGAAAAGACCAAGGCGGAATTCCGCGCCGACGGTTTCTTCATCACCGGCGATCTCGGCATGGTCGACGCCGACTTCTATGTCCATATTGTCGGCCGCGGCAAGGACCTGATCATTTCGGGCGGCTACAACATCTATCCGAAGGAGCTCGAAAGCGAGATCGACGCGCTTGATGGAGTGAGCGAAAGCGCCGTCATCGGCGTCGCCCATCCGGATTTCGGCGAAGGCGTCACCGCGGTCGTCGTGCGGGCGCCAGGGGCAGCGATCACCGGAGCCGAAATCCTCGGCGCCATCGCCGGGCGACTGGCCAGGTACAAGCACCCGAAGCAAGTGATCTTCGTCGACGAATTGCCGCGCAACACGATGGGCAAGGTCCAGAAGAATCTTCTGCGCGATGCCTATAAGGATATTTACGCGTCCTAACTGCCGTTCGCCGTCTTGCGCGGCTTGTTGATCCTGGTGCCGGAACCCCACAAGGCGCGCTGAAATAGCCCGCGTTTGCGGTTGCGCGGCACGAGATCGATATCCCCGACCAGTTTCGCGCCGCCCTTGCGCCGCTCCAGCGTGATCTTGCGGGTGTGGAACGCTTCCAGCTCGGCGCGATGCGCCACGCTGACGATGGTAACCTCAGGCAGTTCGCGGATCACCGTTTCCATCATCTGGTCCTGGCTCTTTTCGTCCAGCGCCGACGTTGCCTCGTCCAGCACGACGATGTCGGGGCGATGCAGCAAGAGGCGCGCGAAGGCGACACGTTGCTTTTCGCCGCCCGACAGCATCTGGTCCCAGGGCGCTTCCTCCTTGATCCGGCCGGCGAGGTGGCCGAGACCGACCTTGTCGAGGGCGGCCTTGATTTGCTCGAGCTTCCACTTGTCGGCGGCCGCGGGGTAGGCGACCACCCGGCGCAGCGTGCCCGAAGGGATATAGGGCCGCTGCGGCAGCATGAACAACCGCTTGTCGGGATGTAAATTGACGCTGCCGCTTCCCCACGGCCACAGGCCGGCGATCGCCCGCACAAGCGTTGATTTGCCCGAGCCGGATTCGCCTGAGACCAGCACCCTCTCGCCCGCTTCGACCGCGACTTCCGTTTCCTTCACCATGGACGTGCCGTCGTCGAGCGTCACGGAGAGATTGTCGAGGGAGAGCATGGTGTCGCCCTTGGTCTCGCCGTGCTGGATGCGCCCGAGTTCGTCGCTCTGCTCGGCGCGCTCCAACCCGTCGAGCGACATCATCAGCGAAGCAATGCGGCGTGCGGAGGCGTTCCAGTCGGCGAGGCGCGGATAATTGTCGACCAGCCAGCCGAAAGAGCCCTGCACGATGGCGAAGGCGGACGCCGCCTGCATGACCTGGCCGAGCGACATCGAGCCTTCGAGGAATTTTGGCGCGCACAGCAGCACCGGCACGACCGGTGCGAACAGGCTCGAACCCTGCGACACCAATGCCGTGCGCATGTGCTGGCCGGTCAGTTGTGCCCAGCGTGTCAGCACGCCGGCAAAGGTCTTGTCGATGCCGCTGCGTTCCTCCTCCTCGCCGCCGAGCAAGGCGATGCTCTCGCCGTTTTCGCGCACGCGCGTCAGCACGTAGCGGAATTCGGCTTCCGCCTGGTTCTTCTCTTCGGACAGCCGCACGAAATCGCGGCCGATGACGAACATCGACGTGGAGGTGATCGCGGCATAGATCACCGCCGTGACGACGAGGAAGCCGGGCACGGTGAAAGTCGAGCCTCCCAGGGTGAAGCTCAAGGCCCCGCCGATCGTCCACAGCACCACGATGAAGGTCGAGGCCGACAGGGTGGCGACAATCACGCCGGCGACGAAGTCGACGGGCGCCTCGGTGGCGACCCGCAGATCTTCCGAGAGGCGGGCCTCGGGGTTCTGGTGGTCGCCCTGCACGAGGTTCAGCTGGTAGTAGCGGCCATTGGCGAGCCAACGCGCTATCACCGAGGTGGTCAGCCAGGCGCGCCAGCGGCGCTGCATCGTCATGCGCAGATAGACCTGCGTGACGACAAGACTGATGCTGCCGATGACGAGCGGCACGAACACCGCGCTCAGGAAATAGACGGTGTGGGCGTCGCGCTTCTCTATGGCGTCGAAAATCGAGCGGTTCCAGACATTGATCCCGTACTGGAAGCCGACATTGATGCCGATCAGGATCAGCAGCCCGATCGTCAATGGCCAGCCGAGCCTGTCGCCGTGCCGCCCCCAATAGCCGCGCCCGCTGATCCAGAACCGTTTCAGCAAATATTTCTTGCGCGCCTGTTCTACCTGCTCGGGCGTCAGCTCGGGATCGGGTTCGGCGGCCTCCGGCGGTGGGGCTTCGCCGACAATCTCGGACGCCGCCGCTTCCACGGTCGATGCCTTCTTGTCGCGCGGCTTCTTTTCGCCCGGTTCCTCCCCGCGCGGTCTCTCGTCACGCGGCTTTTGCCGTCGCGGCTTGGGGGTGCCGCGCGGTTTGATGCCGTCGGCCGGTTTCGATCTGGGTTTCGCCTCGGACATACGCCCCGACAACGAGCTTGAAATCAAAAGGTTTCATGCCGCCCGCTTGATATGGCAAAATTCCCGGCTGCGACCGCTATCGCGGGTACAGCAGTTCGACGACATGGTCGGCGATGGCCAGGCTTGCCGTCAGGCCGGGGCTCTCGATGCCGAACAGGTTGACAATCCGTCCGGCTCCGTGGTCGGCCGGACCCTGGATGATGAAATCGGCGGCAGGCTGGCCGGGACCTGACAGTTTCGGCCTGACCCCGGCATAGGCTGGCTGCAAGGCGCCGTCGGCAAGATCGGGCCAATAGCGCCGGATCGCTTCGTAGAAGGCAGCACTTCGGCCGGGATCGACCGTGTAATCCACATGGTCAATCCATTCGACATCGGGTCCGAAGCGCGCGCCGCCGCCAAGGTCGAGCGTCAGATGGACACCGAGGCCACCTTCGACCGGAACCGGATAGATCAGCCGCGAAAACGGCGACCGGCCGGGAAGCGCGAAATAATTCCCGCGAGCCAGCCACTGCCGGGGGATGAAATCCCCGGGGAAACCGTCGATCCGGTCGGCCAGGGCCTGCGCCTCGAGGCCCGCGGCATTGATGAAGGCACCCGCGTCCAGGGCGAAGGCCTCGCCATTGGCATCGCGCGTTTCGATCCGGATCCTGTCGGCCTCGATCGTCGCCCCGGCAACGGTGGTCAGGAAAGCCAAGGATACGCCGGCGGCTTCGGCCTCGCCGCGCAGCGACAGCATCAGCGCATGGCTGTCGACAATGCCCGTCGATGGCGACAGCAGTGCGCCGGCGCAGGTCAGTGCCGGCTCCAGGCTTTCGGCCTCGCTTTGCGTCAAAAACTCGAGATCATCAACCCCGCTGCGTCGCGCATTGGCCTCGATCTTCCGCAACCCGTCGGTCTGGCCGGGCTCGCTGGCGACGATCAGCTTGCCGGTACGCTTATGGGCGATGTCGTGCTCGGCGCAGTAAGCGTAGAGACGCCGGCGGCCTTCGACGCAGAGTCGGGCCTTCAGGCTTCCCGGCGCATAATAGAGCCCGGCATGGATGACTTCGGAATTGCGCGAACTGGTGGCAGTGCCGATCGCATCGGCCTGCTCGACCACCACCACCTCGCGGCCCGACACGGCCAGCGCCCTGGCGACGGCAAGCCCGACGACGCCCGCTCCGGCGACGACACAATCGATTGTCTGCATGGCCCCGCCTTCAGCGTGAAGCGCCGGCCTCGAACACCTTGTCGCCGCCGATCCAGACGCTTCCTATGCCAAGATCGTCCGACAGCGCAACGATGTCGGCCGCCGTGCCATTGGCCAGCCGGCCAAGCCGGTGCGACTGGCCGATCGCCTGCGCCGGATAGAGCGAGGCCATGCGCAAGGCCTCGGACAGATCGACACCGACGACTTCATGCATGAACCGCACAGCCGAGATCATGTCGAGATCGGCGCCGGCCAGCGTGCCGTCGGCAAGCCGCAGGCTCCCGTCCTTGCGGTAGATGGTGCGGCCGTTGAGCGTGAACGAGGTCATGTCGGTGCCGATCGTCGCCATCGCATCGGTGACCAGCACGATCTTGCCCGGCCCCTGCTTGGCGTCGAGCGCGATCCGGATGCTGGCCGGATGGACGTGGATGCCGTCGGCGATCAGTCCGGCTGACAATGTGCCGATGTTGACGGCCGCGCCCACGAGGCCAGGCTCGCGGTTGCCGATCTGGCTCATCGCGTTGAACAGATGCGTGACCACGCCGGCACCGGCCTCGGCAAAGACCTTTGCCGTGGCGTAGCCCGTGTCGGAATGGCCGAGGCTGACGACAATGCCGGCCTTGGCCAAGGCCGTAACGCGTGCCGGATCGACGGATTCCGGTGCGATGGTGGTGAGCAGCACCGGCAGTTTCGGCCGCGCCGCGATCAGCATTGCCTGGTCGGCATCCGTCATCGGCCGGATCAGCGCCGGATCATGCGCGCCCTTGCGCGCGATCGACAGATGCGGGCCTTCAAGATGCAGGCCGAGGAAGCCCGGCACCTTTTGCCGCGCGGCGGCCTCGCCGGCGGCGATGGCGGCAGCGGTGATCGCGGGCGTGTCGGTGATCAGCGTCGGCAGCAGCGCCGTCGTGCCGAACGGCGCATGCGCCCGGCATATGGTTTCGATCGAGGCGACATCGGGGTGGTCGTTGAGCATGACGCCGCCGCCGCCATTGACCTGGATGTCGACGAAGCCCGGCACCAGCATGCCGCCGCCTGTGTCGGCGGCGCGGATATCCGAGGGAATGGCGCCGGTGGGTAAAATCGCCTCGACCAGGCCGTCGCGCACGACTAGGGCGTGGCCTTCATGCCAGTCGTCACCGTCGAAAATGCGGGCGCCAGTCAGGGCAAAACGGTCGCTCATACGGTCTCCGTCACCTTGCGAAGATTGCGCGGCGTGTCCGGATCGAGGCCGCGATGGCGCGCGAAGGCCTCGACGAACACGTAGAACGAAACGATCAGCGTCAGCGGATCGGTCAGCGGGTGACCGGTGGCGACATGCGGCAGGCGCGTGGCGCGGTTGGCAAGCGCTGAGGTGACGAACACCGGCGCCCCCTTGGCCGCCAGCCCGTCGGCCGCCTCAGTGATGGACGGTTCTGACGCATCGCGCGCGGCCAGCGCCAGCACCGGAAAATCGGGACCGATCAGCGCCAGCGGGCCATGCATGACTTCGGCCGCGCTATAGGCCTCGGCATGCATGCCGCAGGTTTCCTTGAACTTCAGCGCCGCCTCGTTGGCCATCGCCGCCGACGGGCCGCGGCCAAGGATGAACAGCGATTTCTGCTTCTCGATGGTTTCAGCCAGCACGCTCATCCAGTCGCAGGCGATCGCTTTGCCGAAATGCTCGGGCAAGCGGGCCAACGCTGCCAGAAGTGCTTCGTCGCCGGTGGAATGCGCCATCAACGCGAGACCGGCGACCGCGGAATTGACGAAGGTCTTGGTGGCCGCGACGCTACGCTCGGGCCCGGCAAGGATGTCGATCGCATAGTCCGAGGCGCGCGCCAGCGGCGAGTCGGCGGTGTTGGTGACGGCGATGGTCAGCGCGCCGCCGGCGCGGGCGGTTTCGGCCATGGCGACGATGTCGGGGCTCTTGCCCGACTGCGAGATCGCGAGACACGCCGAGCCGTCGAGCCTCAGCTTGCGGCCATAGATCGAGGCGATGGACGGACCGACCGAAGCGACGGCAAGGCCCGCGGTCAGCTCCACGGCATATTTCATGAAGGTGGCCGCATGGTCGGACGACCCGCGCGCCACGGTGACGACGAAATGCGGGTCGCGCTCCTTGATACCGCGCCCGGCCTCGGCGAGCACGGCGCCGGAGCCGTCGAGCAGCCGGGCGACGGCCTCAGGGATCTCCTCGATCTCGCGCTGCATATGGGTGGTGTTGGAGATCATGGTCGGCCCTCTTCGCTCGGCCCTGTCAGCCGCAGTTCGGCAACGAAATCATAGGCGTCGCCCCGGTAGATGGAGCGGGTGAATTCGATCACCTTGCCGCTTGCCAGATAGGAAATGCGTTCGATATGCAGGCCGGCGATACCGGGCGGCACTTCGAGCAGACGCGCATCGCTGTCGCCGAGATTGGCGGCCGAGATGCGCTGCACCGCCCGTACCGGGCGGTTGCCGGTCAATTCCAGCGCCGCATAGAGCGAGGAGCCGATACCAGCTGGGTCGGGCAGCACGCTCGCTGACAGCGAGGCGCGTTCGATCGCCAGCGGCGTGTCGTTGGCGATGCGCAGGCGCGCCACGCGCGCCACCAGCTCGCTCGACGACAGGCCAAGCACCATCATCTCGTCGGGCGAGGGCGCGTAGAGGCCGCGGTCCAGCCATGCCGAACGCACCGCCATGCCGCGCCGCGCCATGTCTTCGGTAAACGAGGTCAGCCGCGACAGCGATTGCTCGACGCGCTCCATGCGCGGCGCCACGAAAGTACCGGAGCCGTGGCGCTGCACGAGAATCCCGCCCTTGACCAAATCCTGCACCGCCTTGCGCACGGTGACGCGCGAAATGTCGGCCTTGGTGGCGATGTCGCGTTCGGAAGGCAGCGCGTCGCCCGGGCCGATCAGGCCGCGGTTGACGGCGTCCTCGATGCTCTTGCGCAGCTGCAGGTAGAGCGGCGCGCCGCTTTGCGCGGATTGCTTCAGCGTGGCGAAGATCTGGTCGGCGGCGTCGCTCATCGCGCCGCCTCCACTGGCTTGGCGAAAAGCCGGACTGCCATCTGCACCGCGCCGCCCAGCGCGTCGTCGAGCGGCGGCTTCAGCAGTGCCCGGTAGCGCGCCGACAGGCGCGGCGCGTAAAGCGGCGCCAGCCCGCCGAGCAGGCAAAGCGGTGCGTCATCCGAAAGGCCGAGTGCGCCCAGCGAGGCCTCGACATCGCCGACCGCCTTGTCGACGATCCAGTTGGCGACGGCATCGCCCTTTTGCGCATGCTCGAACACTTTCGGCGCGAAGCCGCCGAAATCGCCGGGCTTGGCATTGGTGGTGAATTCGACCACGTCCTCGGGATTGTTGCGGAAGATCGCCATCATGGCGTCGGTCAGCGGCGAAGCCGCGCGCACGCCGTCATGGGCAAGCAGCGTCTGCTCCAGGAGGTCGCGGCCGATGCGGGCGCCGCTGCCCTGGTCGCCGACCTGGAAGCCCCAGCCGCCGATGGCGCGCGACGTGCCATCCTTGCGCGCCATATAGGCGGTGCCGGTGCCGAGGATGGCCATGGCGCCGTCACCGGAGCCGACGGCCCCTTCGAGCGCGATCTCGGCATCGGTCTCGACACGGCTTGTGCTGAACGGCAGGATGGCTTCGAGCTGCTGCCGGTAGGTGCCGACATTGGCACCGGCAAGGCCGAGAATGGCCGGTGTTTGCGGGATGAGTTCGGGATCCTTCCCGGCGGCGATGAAGGCTTGCCGCGCGGCGTCGACAATGTTCGAGCGCGCGCCGGTGAGGTCGGTGCGGATGTTGGCGGCGCCGCTTTTGGCACGGCCGATGACCGAACCTTCAACCGTTGCCAGGGCGGCCCTGCAGCTGGTGCCGCCGCCATCGATACCGAGCACGAATTTCACGCGATTTCTCCTCCGGGCGGATAATACCAATAAAATACCAATAGCCAAGAGTTAATTTCCGTTTCAAAAAGATTAAGCCGTATTTTATTGAAAATCCTGAACATTTCGTCGGCTGAACGATTTCCTCTCCGCGATTTCGTTAATGCGTGTGGACAAGTGGTATTTTTTTGGTATTGTTCTGGTATTGGAGGAACACGGATGGCTGAAACGCGCACCGAAGCGCTTCACAGGAATGCCGAGGGGCTGGATATCCAGGCTCCGGAAGCCATCCTTGTTTCGCTGGCCGATGCGCAGATCGAAGCCGCCAAGGCCGTCCACAACGCCATCCCCGCCATCGCTCGGGCAGCCGAGATCATCGCCAGCCGGTTGAACGGCGGCGGCAAGCTTGCGTATGCCGCGGCCGGCAGTTCCGGCCTGATGGCTTTGGCCGACGCCCTGGAGCTTCCCGGCACTTTCGGCATCCAGCGCGACCGCATCGCCATCCTGATCGCCGGCGGCGACGAGGCCTTCAAGACGCTGGCCGGCGGCCCCGAGGACGATACGGAGGAAGCCGCGGCGGCGGTCGCCAAGGCCGGCATCGGCGCCGGCGATTGCCTGATCGCCCTTTCCGCCAGCGGCACCACGCCCTATGCGGTGCGCGCCATCGAGGACGCCCGGCGCCGTGGCGCGGCCACCATCGGCATCGCCAACAACCGGGACTCAGCGCTGCTGCGTCAGGCGGAAACCGCCATCCTCTTGGAAACGCCGCCGGAAGTGATCGCCGGCTCGACGCGCATGGGGGCCGGTACCGCCCAGAAGATCGCGCTCAACATGCTGTCGACGCTGACCGCCGTCCATCTCGGCCATGTCCATGACGGCTACATGGTCAATCTCATGGCCGACAACATCAAGCTGCGCGACCGCGCCGCGCGTATCGTCGCCGCCATCAGCGGGCGCGACAGGGACGAAGCCGCCCGGCTGCTCGAAAAGAGCGGCGGCGCGGTCAAGACCGCCATTCTGCTCGCCGCCGGCGCCGACAGCGCCGATGCGGCGGAGAAACTGCTGGAAGGAACCGGCCAGAAGCTGCGACCGGCGCTTTCCGCGATCGAGGGGAGCAAGGGGCCTAAAACCTCTGTTCTCATCAAAACCGAACCTGAAAAAGGTCAACAGGGAGACTGAGCATGACAACGAAATTACTGACGGCACTGCTTCTGGGCACCAGCATTCTCGGCTCGGCCGGGTTGGCTCATGCCGAGGACGTAACGCTCAACATCGAAAGCTGGCGCGGCGACGACCTTGCCATCTGGAAGGACAAGCTGATCCCGGCCTTCGAAGCCAAGAATCCCGGCATCAAGGTGGTGTTCGCGCCATCGGCTCCGACCGAATATGACGCAGCACTCGGCGCCAAGCTCGCCGCCGGCTCGGCGGGCGACCTGATCACCTGCCGCCCCTTCGACAAGTCGCTCGAGCTCTACAAGAAGGGCAACCTCGCCGATCTCTCGGCGCTGCCCGGCATGGAGAACTTCTCGCCGGTCGCCAAGTCCGCCTGGCAGACCGATGACGGCAAGGCGAGCTTCTGCGTGCCGATGGCGTCCGTCATCCACGGCTTCATCTACAACAAGGACGCCTTCGACAAGCTCGGCATCAAGGTGCCGACGACACGCGACGAGTTCTTCGCCGCGCTCGACAAGATCAAGGCAGACGGCACCTACATCCCGATGGCGATGGGCACCAAGGACCTCTGGGAAGCCGCGACCATGGGCTACCAGAATATCGGCCCCAACTACTGGAAGGGCGAGGACGGCCGCGCCGCGCTGATCAAGGGCACGCAGAAGCTGACCGACAAGGACTGGGTCGCGCCCTATGAGGAGCTGGCCAAGTGGAAGCCTTACCTCGGCGACGGTTTCGAGGCGCAGACCTATCCGGACAGCCAGAACCTGTTCACGCTCGGCCGCGCCGCCATCTACCCGGCCGGCTCGTGGGAGATCGGCCTGTTCAACACCCAGGCCCAGTTCAAGATGGGCGCCTTCCCGCCACCGGTCGAGAAGGCCGGCGACACCTGCTACATCTCCGACCATACCGATATCGGTATGGGTCTGAATGCAGCCTCCAAGCATGCCGACGCGGCCAAGACCTTCCTGTCCTGGGTGGCCTCGCCGGACTTCGCCACCATCTACGCCAACGCGCTGCCGGGCTTCTTCAGCCTGAATTCCTCGCCGGTGAAGATGGCGGACCCGCTGGCGCAGGAATTCGTCTCCTGGCGCGGCAAGTGCAAGTCGACGATCCGCTCGACCTACCAGATCCTGTCGCGCGGCACGCCGAACCTCGAAAACGAGACCTGGGTTGAATCGGCCAACGTCATCAACGGCACCGACACGCCGGAAGCCGCGGCCAAGAAGCTGCAGACCGGTCTCGACAGCTGGTATAAGCCGGCGAAGTAAGAGCTCAGGCAACGGAGCCGGCCGGGCGCTTGCCTGGCCGGTTCCGGATACCCTGGCCTTCAGAATAAGTCCGTTCAGATAGCGATTGTCGGCACCGCCTCGCGGCCTTACCCTTGCTCGTCTTGGGGAAGGCTAGCTGATCAGTCGAGGCCTTTGTTCTTGCCGCACCGGGCAAGGAGGTTGGGGCCGTGCATCGAGGCATCATCTAGCAACAACATCGTCTGGAACCGAGAGACGGCGGGAACCGAACTCATGGCCGCAGATATCAGACCGAAAAGACCGTTTCGCTGGCACATCGCCATCTTCCTGGCGCCGGCCGTGCTCGTCTATACGGCGATCATGATCTTGCCGCTTGCCGGCACGCTGCAGCTCTCGCTGTTCCGCAACATCGAGCAGCACCAGGTCTTTGTCGGTCTGGACAATTTCCGCACCTTGTTCGGCGATCCCAACTGGTCGGTGAATTTCTGGAATGCGCTGCGCAACAATGTCTGGTTCTTCATCATCCATATGCTGGTGCAGAACCCGATCGGCGTCATGCTGGCCGCCCTCTTGTCCAGCCCCAGGCTTAGGTTCGCGGCCTTCTACCGCACGGCGATCTTCGTGCCGACGATCCTGTCTTTCGTCATCGTCGGCTTCGCCTGGAAGCTGATCCTGTCGCCGCTCTGGGGCGTGGCGCCGCATATGATGGACCTGGTCGGCCTGAAAAGCCTGTTCACGCCATGGCTCGGCAAGGAAGAATACGCGCTGACCGCGCTCAGCCTGATCTCGGTGTGGCAGTTCGTCGGCATCCCGATGATGCTGATCTACGCCGCCCTGCTGTCGATTCCCGAAGAGGTGATCGAGGCCGCCGAATGCGACGGCATCACCGGCCTGTCGCAGTTCTGGAAGATCAAGCTGCCGCTGATCCTGCCGTCGATCGGCATCATCTCGATCCTCACCTTCGTCGGCAATTTCAACGCCTTCGACCTGATCTACACCGCGCAAGGCGCGCTCGCCGGGCCGAACTATTCGACCGATATTCTCGGCACCTTTCTCTACCGCGCCTTCTTCGGCTTCCAACTGCAGGTCGGCGATCCCAATATGGGCGCGGCGATCGCCACGATGATGTTCCTGATCATCCTCGGCGGCGTCTGCGTATACCTCTTCCTCGTCCAGACGCGCCTGCGTCGCTACCAGTTCTGAGGGGTGGATATGTTACGGCTGAACACCCCCCTCTGGCCTGCCGGCCATCTCCCCCGCAAGGGGGGAGATCGGATGTCATTTCGGCCTTCGCCAATCTCCAGCGTTGCAAGACGTGCGGCAACGCAAAAGCTGCCAATCTCCCCCCTTGCGGGGGAGATGCCCGGCAGGGCAGAGGGGGGTGCCTGGGCGCCGACCTCACGGATCGCGATTGTCCAGGAGACCATCCAATGAGCACCGCCACCCGTTCGCTGCCTCGCACCATCGGCGCCCACGCAATCCTTTTGACCTACACGGCGATCGCGCTGTTCCCGGTGATCCTGGTCATCATGAATTCGTTCAAATCCCGCGCCGGCATCTTCGGCGCGCCGTTGACGCCGCCGACGCCGAAGACCTTCGACCTGATCGGCTACACCACGGTGATCGGCCAGGGCGACTTCATCCATTATTTCCAGAACAGCCTCGTCGTCACCGTCGCCTCGCTGTTCTTCGTGCTCCTGTTCGGCGCGATGGCGGCCTTCGCGCTGTCGGAATACCGCTTCCGCGGCAATTCGCTGATGGGGCTCTATCTCGCGCTCGGCATCATGATCCCGATCCGGCTGGGTACCGTCGCCATCCTGCAATTGATGGTGGCAAGCGGGCTGGTCAACACGCTGACCGCGCTGATCCTGGTCTACACCGCGCAAGGCCTGCCGCTCGCCGTCTTCATCCTGTCGGAATTCATGAAGCAGGTGTCCGACGATTTGAAGAATGCCGGCCGCATCGACGGCCTGTCGGAATACACCATCTTCTTCCGGCTGGTGCTCCCGCTGGTGCGGCCTTCGATGGCGACGGTCGCCGTCTTCACCATGATCCCGATCTGGAACGATCTGTGGTTTCCGCTGATCCTGGCGCCGTCGGAAGAGACCAAGACGGTGACGCTCGGCGCGCAGCTCTTCCTCGGCCAGTTCGTCACCAACTGGAACGCCATCCTGGCCGCACTCTCGCTGGCGATCATGCCGGTGCTGATCCTCTACGTCATCTTCTCGCGGCAGCTGATCCGCGGCATTACTTCCGGAGCCGTCAAGTGAGTTCGCAAAAGCCTCTTCGCGTCGTCGTCGCCGGGCTCGGCAATATGGGCCGCAGCCATGCGCTGGCCTATCACACCAATCCGGGCTTCGAGATCGCAGCCCTGATCAACCGCTCCGACGTGCCGCTGCCGGAAGGCCTGTCGGCCTATGGCATCAGGCGGTCTTTCGACGAGGCGCTGCGCGAGGAAAAGCCCGATGTCGCCTGCATCGCCACCTATTCCGACAGCCATGCCGACTATGCGGTGAAAGCGCTCGAGGCCGGCTGCCACGTCTTTGTCGAAAAGCCGCTGGCAACGACGGTGGCCGACGCCAAACGCGTCGTCGCCGCCGCCAAGGCCAACGGCAGGAAACTGGTGATCGGTTACATACTACGCCACCATCCGTCCTGGATCCGGCTGATCGCCGAGGCGCGCAAGCTCGGCGGCCCCTATGTCTTCCGCATGAACCTCAACCAGCAATCCTCAGGCCATACCTGGGAGACGCACAAGCAGCTGATGCACACGACCTCGCCGATCGTCGACTGCGGCGTCCACTATCTCGACGTCATGCTGCAGATCACCGATGCCAGGCCGGTCGAGGTGCGCGGCATGGGCGTGCGGCTGACGCAGGAGGTCGCGCCGACCATGTACAATTACGGCCACCTGCAGGTGCTGTTCGATGACGGCTCGGTCGGCTGGTATGAGGCCGGCTGGGGGCCGATGATTTCCGAAACCGCCTTCTTCGTGAAGGACGTCATCTCGCCGAATGGCTGCGTGTCGATCGTCATGAAGGAAGGTGTGAAGTCCGACGACATCGACACCCATACCAAGACCTCGACCATCCGGCTGCACAGTGCGGCGACCGGCCCGGACGGCAAGTTTGTCAAGGCGGACGAAATGCTGTCCATGGCAGGCGAACCCGGCCACCAGGACCTCTGCGATCTCGAACAGGCCTTCGTGCTGAAGGCGATCCGCGAGGACATGGATCTCACCCGCCACATGGACGACGCGGTCAAATCGCTCGCCGTCTGCCTTGCCGCCGACGAGAGCGTGCGCAGCGGCGCAGCCGTCAAACTCTAAAGCTAGGAACAATATTGTGGGCTCGCTGAAGATCGAGAATGTGAAGAAGGCCTTCGGGCCGGTCGAGGTGCTGAAGGGCATCAACCTCGAAGTGACCGATGGCGAATTCGTCGTCTTCGTCGGCCCGTCGGGCTGCGGTAAGTCGACCTTGCTAAGGGTCATCGCCGGGCTGGAGGATTCGACCTCGGGCCGCGTGGTCATCGACGGTCAGGACGTCTCCGTCACGCCGCCGGCCAAGCGCGGTATTGCCATGGTCTTCCAGACCTATGCGCTCTACCCGCATCTGACGGTGAAGAACAATATGGGCCTCGGCCTGAAACAGGCCGGCACGCCGGCAGCCGAGATCGACCGCCGCATCGGCATCGCCTCGTCCATGCTGTCGCTGGAGCCCTATCTGGAACGGCGCCCGGCCGAACTCTCCGGCGGCCAGCGCCAGCGCGTCGCCATTGGCCGCGCCGTGGTGCGCGAACCCAAACTGTTCCTCTTCGACGAGCCGCTGTCGAACCTTGATGCGGCACTGCGCGTCAACACCCGGCTTGAGATCGCGCAGTTGCACCGCCGGCTGAAGGCGACGATGATCTACGTCACCCACGACCAGGTAGAGGCGATGACCTTGGCCGACAAGATCGTCGTGCTGAACGCCGGCAGGATCGAGCAGATCGGCGGCCCGATGGAGCTCTACAATTCACCGGCGAACGAATTCGTCGCCGGCTTCATCGGCTCGCCGAAGATGAACTTCATCGACGGCGCGCGCCTCGGCGAGACGGCCAAGACCATCGGCGTGCGGCCGGAACATCTGACCGTCGATCCGAAGTCAGGCAGCTGGAAGGGCACGGTGGTGCATGCCGAGCATCTCGGCGCCGACACCAATCTTTATCTCGATTGCGAGAAGGCCGGACTGATTACGGTGCGGATTTTCGGCGTCTATGACGCCGAGCCGGGCGCGACGCTCTATGCGACGCCGGATCCGGCGAGGACGTATAGATTTGGCGCGGATGGGAAGACGATCAAGTAGCGCGGGACCGCGCTCTTCCTTCCCCCCCTTGTGGGGGAAGGTGGATCGGCGCGCAGCGCCGAGACGGATAAGGGGTGCTCCAGCGAAGTGACGTCGGCGTTCCCTGGAGCACCCCTCATCCGACCTCGCTTCGCGAGGCCACCTTCTCCCGCAAGGGGAGAAGGTCAGGAGCCGCCGCCTACAAATCAGCCTTGAACGTCTGCTTCTGCTGGCCCAGGCCCTCGATGCCCAGTTCCACCACATCGCCAGCCCTGAGGAACACCGGCGGTTTCATGCCCAGCCCAACGCCGGGCGGCGTACCTGTCGAAATGATGTCGCCGGGATGCAGCGACATGAACTGGCTAAGATAGGACACCAGATATTTGACGCCGTAGACCATGGTCTTGGTCGAGCCGTTCTGCATGGTCTTGCCGTTGACGGTCAGCCACATCTTCAGGTTCTGCGGATCGGCGACTTCGTCCTTGGTCACCAGCCAGGGGCCGGTCGGGCCGAACGTGTCGCAGCTCTTGCCCTTGGTCCACTGGCCCTGACGCTCGGCCTGGAAGGCGCGCTCGGAGACGTCATGCGCAACGGCATAGCCGGCGACATAGTCGAGCGCATCGGCTTCGCTGACATATTTTGCGGTCTTGCCGATAACCACGGCGAGCTCGACTTCCCAGTCGGTCTTTTCAGAGCCGCGCGGGATCAGCACGTCGTCATCCGGGCCGACAATGGCCGAGCTTGCCTTCATGAAGATGATCGGTTCCGGCGGCACGGTGGCGCCGGTTTCGGCGGCGTGGTCGGAGTAGTTGAGGCCGATGCAGATGAATTTTCCGGTGCCGCCAACGCAGGCGCCGAGGCGCGGCTTGCCGGAAACCACCGGCAATGACTTCGGATCGAGCTTGCCCAGCATCTCCAGCGAGGCCGGATGAAGCGTGGTGCCGGCAATGTCGGCGACATGGGCGGAGAGATCGCGGATCGTTCCATCCGCATCGAGCAGGCCGGGGCGTTCGCTCCCTACCTCGCCATAGCGCAGCAGTTTCATCTAAATCCTTCTCCTGGTTGCGGCCTCGCGGCCTTTTGCAAACTCTCCGCCGAGGCGATGGCTCCCCGAGGAGCCGGGCGGACCGTACCCATCGACCTCTTCCCGGGCAAGCGCGGACAGCTGTTGGGCGCCCCGGCACGCCGGAATTTCAGACTTCTCGATCCGCGGCAAACGTTAGGGCGCAGCCCGATCTCAGATCGACCAGCCGCCGTCGATATTATAGGCCTGTCCGGACGTGTAGGTTGCGCCGGCCAGGTAGACGGCTATATCGGCGATTTCCTCCGGCGTGCCGAGCCTGCCCATCGGCTGGCGGGCGATGAAGGCGGCGCGGGCGGCTTCGTAGTCGCCTTGCGCATGCATGCGGTCCTGCAGCGACGGGCTCTCGACCGTGCCGGGGCAGATGGCGTTGCAGCGTATGCCCTTGCCGACATAGTCGGCGGCAATCGCCTTGGTCAGGCCGATGACAGCGGCCTTGGTAACGCCATAGGCAAAGCGGTTCGGCACGCCTTTGCCGGCGCCGGCGACCGAAGACATGTTGACGATCGATCCGTCGCCGCGCTCCAGCATACCGGGCAGCACGGCCCTGATGGTGCGGATCATGGCGCGGACATTGAGGTTGAAGGCGAAATCGAGATCGTCATCCTTCATCTCCAGGATCGAGCCGGAATGGACAAAGCCGGCGCAGTTGAACAGCACGTCGACGCGGCCGATCTCGGTGAAGGCGGCGTTGACCGCCTCGTCGTTGAGCACATCGAGCTTGCGGGTCTTGATCCCAGGCGTCTTGGCAAGTTCGGCGAGAAGCGTCTCGTTGATGTCGGTGGCGTGGACGGTGGCTCCAGTCTTGGCGAAGGCCAGCGCGCTCGCCTTGCCGATGCCTTGCGCCGCCGCCGTGATGACAACGACCTTGCCTGCCAGATCCGCCATGCTTCTTTCCTCGCCTGCTTGGGTCAACTGCCTTTATCGGCGGCCGGCCAAGGCGTCATGTGCCAGTCAGGCTCGATTGTGCGGCCTGTGTCGCAGCCAGTTCACTGATAAAGATGTTTTTTCTCGTTAAAGAACATGTGTCCGGGCGTCAAGCCCGAACACGATCACCATTGCGACAGTCTGGAAATGTCAGTCGCCGTAAGGCACCCAGACATTCTTCACCTCGACGGCGCGGCGCAGGAAAGCATCGCCGGCCGCCTCGTCGGATGCCCAGTCGAGGCTGCGGCCATTGCCGCTCCAGACGCGCTTGAGGTTGCCGATGGATTCGGCCTCCGCCTTGGCGCAGGTCTCGGCGTCGGCGAACACCCAGAGCCCGTCGACATCGTCATGCTTGGCCAGCACGCCGGCAAGTTCCGCCGTGCGGCCGGTGACAATGTTGATCGCGCCGGCCGGAACGTCGGAATATTCGATGACCTGATAGAGATCGGTGGCGAGCAGCGGATAGCGTTCCGAAGGCACCGCGACCACCGTATTGCCCATGGCCAGCGCCGGCGCGATCAGCGAGATCAGGCCGAGCAGCGGCGAGGCATCCGGCGCGACGATGCCGACGACGCCGACCGGCTCATGCAGCGCCAGCGTCACGGCGCGAGCCGGCGGTTGGTGCACGCGCCCCTCGAACTTGTCGGCGAGGCCGGCATAGAGAAACAGCCTTTCGATGGATTGCTCTACCTCTTCCCGCGCGGCCTTGGCGTTGGCGCCGGTCAGCTCACTGAGACGGGCGGCGAATTCGCCGGCGCGGCCGGAAAGATTCTCCGCCAGGTAATACAGCACCTGGGAGCGGTTATAGGCGGTGGCTTCCGGCCAGCCCTTGCAGGCGCGTGCGGCGGCGACGGCGTCACGGATGTCCTTGCGGTTGCCAAAGCCGACTTCGCCGGCCAGCTTACCCTTGGCGGTGGCGACAGCCAGCGAATAATTGCTATCGGGCCGAATTTGCTTGCCGCCGATGAACAGTTTTGCGGTGCGGTCGATGGCCGCGCCGTCAGCCTGCTCGACGGGCTGCGCGGAGACCACCGCCGGCTTGATGACCGGTCCGAGCGGCAGCTTTGCCGCGAGATATTCGAACATGCCTTCGCGCCCGCCCTCGCGGCCGAAGCCGCTCTCGCGGTAGCCGCCGAAGCCGCAAGCGGCGTCGAACATGTTGGTGCCGTTGACCCAGACCACGCCGGCCTTCAATTGCGGCGCCACGTGCAAGGCGAGGTTGACGTTCTCGCTCCACACGCTCGCCGCGAGCCCATAGCGCGTGTTGTTGGCAAGCTCGATCGCTTCCTCGGTGTTGCGGAAGGTCATGGTCGCCAGAACCGGTCCAAACACCTCTTCCTGCGCCAGGATATTAGCCGGCGAAACGCCGGTGGCGAGTGTCGGCAGATGGTAGTAGCCGGAAGACGGCAGTGCTGCGTCCGGCTGCCAGCAGACGGCGCCCTGCCTGGCGCCTTCGGCGACCAGGCCTTTGACGCGGTCAAGCTGGGTCAAGTCGACCAGCGGGCCGATATCGGTGTTCTTGTCGAGCGGGCTGCCGACGCGCAGCCGGCTCATCCGCGTCTTGACCTTGGCGATCAAGGCCTCGGCGATGCCTTCCTGCACCAGGAGCCGCGACCCGGCGCAGCAGACCTGGCCCTGGTTGAACCAGATGCCGTCGACCAGGCCTTCCACGGCGCTGTCGAGATCGGCGTCCTCGAAGACGATGAAGGCCGACTTGCCGCCGAGCTCCAGCGACAGTTTTTTGCCCGACCCGGCGGTGGCTTTCCTGATGATCTTGCCGACTTCCGACGAGCCGGTGAAGGCGATCTTCTGGATGCCGGGATGGTTGACGATGGCCGCGCCCGCTTCTGGGCCGCCCTGCACGATGTTGACGACGCCCTTCGGCACGCCGGCACGCTCGCAGATTTCGGCGAACAGGATGGCGGTGAGCGGCGTGAATTCGGCAGGCTTCAGCACCACCGTGCAGCCGGCGGCCAGTGCCGGTGCGATCTTCCAGGCCAGCATCAGCAGCGGGAAATTCCACGGTATGATCTGACCGACGACACCGACGCCCTTGTGGCCGGGAAAATCCTTGTCCAGCGCTTGCGCCCAGCCGGCATGATGGATGAAATGGCGGATCGCCAGGGGCACGTCGATGTCGCGGCTTTCGCGGATCGGCTTGCCGTTGTCGATCGATTCCAGCACCGCGAACAGGCGCTGATGCCGCTGCATGGCGCGGCCGATGGCGTAGAGCACCTTTGCCCTGGCGTAGCCTGAACTGGCGCTCCATTTCGGCAGCGCCTTGGTGGCGGCCGCAACCGCCGCGTCGATGTCGGCCGCACTGGCGTCGGAGACCTTGGCCAGCAGCTTGCCGGAAGACGGCTCGCTGGTGTCGAAGGTCTTGCCGCCGGAAGCGGCTTTCCAGCCGCCGTCGATGAACAGCGCCTTGCCGAAGTCGCGCGCGGCAAGCCACGCATCGGCCTCGTTGCGGGCTTCCGGCGCCGGGCCGTATTCCATGGCATGATAGCGGTCGAGAATATTCATGGGATGCCTCCTTTACCCTCCCCCTTGTGGGGAGGGTCGATCGGCGAAGCCGATCGGGGTGGGGGTAATTGGGTGCTCAAGCCATTGCGTGGCGGTGATTGGCCGAATAGTGACCGGTCAGATGATGCTCGAGCTGCCGCTCGATGTCGGTCAAAAGGCTCGACGCGCCGAAGCGGAACAGTTCCGGTTCCAGCCATGGCCGGCCGAGTTCTTCCTTCATCAGCACCAGCCAGTCGAGCGAGGCCTTGGCGGTGGAAATGCCGCCGGCCGGCTTGAAGCCGATGAGATAGCCGGTTTCCTCGAAATAGGCCCTGATGGCGCGCACCATGGCAAGGCCAACGGGCAGCGTCGCGTTGACGCTTTCCTTGCCGGTCGAGGTCTTGATGAAATCGGCGCCCGCCATCATCGCCACCATCGAGGCCAGCATGACGTTGCGCAAAGTGGCGAGGTCGCCGGTGCCCAGAATGACCTTCAGATGCGCGTCGCCGCAGGCGGCGCGCATCGAGACGATCTCGTTGTAGAGCTCCCGCCACTTGGCGCCGAACACCAGCCCGCGCGGAATGACGACATCGATCTCGTCGGCGCCGTCGCGCACCGAAGCCTCGATTTCCTGCAGCCGGGTCGACAGGGGCGCCAGGCCATGCGGAAAGGCGGTGGAGACGGCCGCGACATGAATGCCGGTGCCGCGCACGGCATCGACGGCCGTGGCGACGAAGGGATGGTAGACGCAGACGGCAGCCGGCCGGATGGTTTCACCCGCAATGCCGAGGCCTTCGACGATGTCGCGGCGGAACGGGTTGATCGCCTTGGCGCAGAGCCGGCGCACGCGCTCCTCGGTGTCGTTGGAGTTCAGCGTCGTCAGATCCATGCAGGCGACGGCGCGCAGCAGCCAGGCCGCCTGGTTGTCGGCCTTGATCGAACGCCGTTTGGTCAGGCTGGCGACGCGCCGTTCCAGCGCCGAACGGTTGACGCTGCGCACCGATTCCATGAAGCCGAGGTCGAGTTTCATGCCGGGATTGCGCGCGATGCGATGGTCCAGCGGTACGGGGGTGTTGGCGGCGGCGCGGGCCGGCAGCGGCGTCACCTTGGACGCGCTGGTGCCAGGCTCGGCTTCGCGGATCGTGTTGCTCATTTCCTGCCCTTTCTCGTTTAGGGCGATACTTACACGATCGTTTGGACCGAGGCCACAAGCCTGTCGGTCCGATGCCGACCTTAGGCGCTGACGTAAGGCCTACTCGGCCGCCAGCTTGCGCCGAGCCGGGCCGATTTCAGCCTCCACGCCTTCGGGTTCGCCGTCATCCTGCTCATGCCTGCGCAATGAGGTGAGCCAATGGGAAAGGTCGTCGAGGTAGAGATAGATCACCGGCGTGGTGAAGAGCGTCAGCGCCTGGCTGACAAGCAGCCCGCCGAACATCGTGTAGCCGAGCGGCTGGCGGATTTCCGCCCCCGTACCGTTCTCCAGCATCAGCGGCAACGCGCCCAGCATGGAGACCATGGTGGTCATCATGATCGGCCGGAAGCGCAGCAGGCAGGCCTGGCGGATCGATTCCAGCGAGCTGAGGTTCTGGTCCCTCTCGGCCGCGATGGCAAAGTCGACCATCATGATGCCGTTCTTCTTGACAATGCCGATGAGCAGGATGACGCCGATCAGGCCGATCAGGTTGAACTCCATATGGAAGACGAGCAGCGTACCCAGCGCGCCAAGCCCGGCGGAGGGCAGCGTGGAGAGAATGGTCAGCGGGTGGATGTAGCTTTCGTAGAGGATGCCGAGGATCAGGTAGACCACGACCAGGGCGCCGAGGATAAGCACTGGCACCGAAGACAGCGACTGCTGGAAGGCCTGCGCCGTCCCCGTGTAATTGGTTTGGATGGTCGCCGGCAGCCGCATCTCGGCGGCGGTTCTGTCGATCGCGGCGGTGGCCTGGCCGAGCGCGACATTGGGCGCCAGGTTGAAGCTGATCGTCACCGACGGGAACTGGCCTTCATGGTTGATCACCAGCGGCTGTACGGGCTTCGTGGTCCATCTGGCAATCGCCGAGAGCGGCACCTGCGAACCGCTCGGCGTCGTCAGGTAGATCTGGTTGAGCGCCTTGATGTCGCCGCGCAGCGACGGCAGCACCTCCAGGATCACGTCATAGGTCGAAAGCTGCGTGAAATACTGGGCGATCTGGCGTTGCCCGAAGGCATCGTTGAGCGTGTTGTCGACATCGTTCGCCGTTAGCCCATAGCGGGCAGCCTGATCGCGATCGACCTGCAGCGTCAGCGTCGTGCCGGAACTCATCTGGTCGGTCGAGACGTCCCGCAATTCGGGTAGGCGCTGTAGGGCCGTCAACAGCTTGGGCGCCCAGCTATCCAGCGTGTCGAGGTCGCTGCTTTCCAGCACATATTGATATTGTGACGCGGACAGTTTGCCGCCGACGCGCACGTCCTGAGAGGCCTGCATGAACAAGCGCGCGCCTTGGACGGCCGAAAGCTTCGGCTGCAGCCGCCGGATGATCTGGTCGGCGGAAACGTCCCGCTCGTCGCGTGGCTTCAGCTGGATGAACAAGCGGCCGGTGTTCTGCGTGTTGCCATTGCCGCCCGTCGATGCCGCAAAATGCGCCACCGCCGGATCCTTGGAGACGATCCCGGCAAATCGCGCCATGTAGGACTGCATCTGGCCGGTGGAGACATCCTGCCCGGCGATCACCTGGCCGAAGATCAGGCCGGTATCCTGCTGTGGGAAGAAGCCGCTCGGCACCAGCGTGAAGAAATAGCCGGTAAGGCCCACACAGGTCAGGAACACCAGCAGCGTGATGAAACGATGCCCGAGCGCATGGTCGAGGCCGCGCTCATAGGCGCGCAGCATCCCGTCGAAAACGCTTTCGCTCCACCGGTAGAGCCTGCCGTGATGCTCCTCGTTCGCCGGCTTGATGAAACGCGAGGCCAGCATCGGCGTCAGCGTCAGCGAAACGCAGGCCGAAACCAGGATGGTCATCGCCAGCGTCACCGCGAACTCCTTGAACAGGCGGCCGATATTGCCGCTCATCAGGAGCAGCGGGATCAGCACGGCCACCAGCGAAATCGAGATCGACATGATGGTGAAGCCGATCTCGCTGGCCCCGCGGATCGCGGCATCCATCGGTTTTTCGCCATGCTCGATGTAGCGGACGATGTTCTCCAGCATGACGATGGCGTCGTCGACGACAAAGCCGATCGAGATCGTCAACGCCATCAGCGACAGATTGTCGATGCTGTAGCCGGCGGACCACATCAAGGCGCATGCGCCAAGCAGCGCCAGCGGCACGGTGAAAGCCGGGATGGCGGTTGCCCAGACATTTCGCAGGAACAGGAAGATCACCATCACCACCATCCCGATGGTGAGCATCAGCGTGAACTGCACGTCCGCCACCGAGGCGCGGATGGTCTGGGTGCGGTCGGAAAGCACCTGGAGCTTCAGTGAAGCCGGCATCGAGGCGGTCAGCATCGGCAGCTCCGCCTTGATCCTGTCGACCGTGTCGATGATGTTGGCGCCGGGCTCCTTGAATATGACGAGCACGACGCCGCGTGTCGTGTCGGTCCAACCGGCCTGGGTGTAGTCCTGCGCGTCGAGCACGGCCCGGCCGACATCCTTGACCCGCACCGGCGCGCCGTCGCGATAGGCGATGATGGCGTTGTTCCAGTCATCGGCCGCCGTCATCTGGTCGTTTGAGAAGATGGTGAAGGAGCGTACTTCGCCCTGGATGTTGCCCTTGGGCAGGTCCACCGTGCCGATCGACAGCGGGGGACGCACCGCTTCCAGTGACAGGCCCCTTGCCGCGAGCTTGGCCGGATCGAGCTGGACGCGGATCGACGGTGTCTGCTGGCCGCCGACCAGCACCTGGCCGACGCCGTCGACATGACTGATCACCTGCGCGAGCTTGGTGTAGACGTCGTCGCTCAACGTTGTCAGCGGCAAGTCGGTCGAACTGGCCCCGATCAGCATAATCGGCGAATCCGTCGGGTTGACCTCCCGGTAGGTGGGCGGATTGGGAAGGTTCTTCGGCAGCTGTCCGCCGGCGGCATTGATGGCCGATTGCACCAGCCCGGCCGCCGATGCGATGTCGACGTCGAGCGCGAATTGCAAGGTGACCTGGCTGGAACCGGACAGGCTGCTCGATGTCATTTCGGCAATGCCCGGGATCTGCGCGAACTGCGTCTCGAGTGGCTGGGTCACCGACGACGCGATGGTGATCGGATCGGCGCCCGGCAGGCTGGTGGACACCTGGATCGTCGGAAAGTCGACGTTCGGCATCGCCGCGACCGGCAGGTTGAGATAGGCGACCACGCCGACGAACAGCACGCCGATCATCAGAAGCGACGTGGCGACGGGATAGCGGATGAAAGGCGTGGAAACACCGATCTGTGCCATCAGCTTGCACCTCCGGCAGCGCCGCTCTGCGCCTGTCCGGCGCCGGGACCCGTGGCGGCGTCGACGCTTGCGCCGTCAACCACCCGGTATTGGCCGGCAACCACGACACGTTGCCCCGCGGCGAGACCGTCGGTGACGACCGTCTCGCCGCCGTCGGAAGGGCCTGTCTTGACGGTCTGGCGACGGACCTTGGCGTCGTCGCCGACGACATAGGCGAAGAGCCCGTCAGGGCCATGCTGGACAGCTTCGTCGGGCACCACGATCGCGCCTGCCATCGTGCCGATGCGTATGCGTGTGTTGACGGACAGGCCCGGCCATAGCGCATTGTCCTGGTTCGTAAACGTTGCCTTGAGCGAAATCGTGCCGGAAGCCTGGTCGACCGCGTTCTGGATCGCTTCCAGCCTGCCGCTCGCCAGCACGGTCTTCATATCCGCGCCAAGTGTATCGATCGCAACCGGACCGGCCGCGAAAACCTTGTTGATGGTCGAAACCTCGTCCTGCGGTTGCGTGAATGACACATAGATCGGCTGAAGCTGCACGACCGTGAAAAGCCCGGGGCTCTGGCCGGCCTGCACGATGTTGCCCGGATCGATGGTGCGGAAGCTCGTCTTGCCGGTCAGCGGCGCCGTGATCTTGGTGAAATCGAGGTTGAGTTGCGCCGCCTCGACCGCGGCCTTGTCACCCTCGATCGTGGCGGCTGCCGTCGTGACCACTGCTTGCTGGTTATCGACATCCTGCTGCGTTTCGAACGTCTTTTTCAGGAGCGTGGAAAGGCGATTGAGAACGACCTGCGCGTTCTTGAGCGTCGCTTCGTCCTGCGCCTCCTTGGCCTTCGCCTGGTCGAGCGCCGCCTGATACGGGCGAGGGTCGATCTCGGCGAGCAGATCGCCCTGCTTGACCATCTGTCCCTGATCGACCGGAACCTGGTTGACGACACCGGCGACCCGGCTCGAGATGCTGACGCTGTTCAGCGGCGTAACCGTGCCGAGTCCATAGAGGTAAAGCGGGAAATCGGTCTTTTGCACGGTTGCCACGGTAACCGGCACCTTGGGTGCGGGCGGCGTCGATTGAGTGGCTGCCCTTGCCTCGGCGTGGTTGCGCCATATGCCGTAACCGCCGCCGAGCAGGAGGAGTGTGGTCAACAGGACGATGCCCCGGGAGCGCATGGGTCGTTTTCGCCTGGCTTGCTGTGTCGTGGAATTAGTCATGGTGCCGTCCACCTGGCTGGCAAGGATATCAAGCCTTTTTCGGGATGGTTGGGGGTTAGGACCGACCGCGTCGATCACCGGGACAGTAGTCCTGACGACCCAGCCCTGTCAGGTTACAAGTCGGTCATGTTGCGCCGCAGCATTCAAGGATGCGTGAGGCCGCGCTGAATGCACCATCGCGATAAAGTTACTCCCGGGGTCAGGGCTGAGCCTCGATCGACCGGGGGGATGCGAGGCGCTTGTTAACCGCCCACGGATACATCGGTCCGGTCGACGCAGGAGACGTCGCCATTGCCATTGCGGGGCACTTCGCCTGGCCTGAAATCAGATATGGCTGGGACAACGCGACAGGCGCGCGCTTGCCGTATTCGCTATTGGGAAGGAGTGGCCGGAGCTGTTGCGGCAGCCTATCCGGGCTTCGGTATTCGCCTGGAAAGGCAGCCTGTCCTCAGGCTGGGCAGAGGCCCTCAGCCGACGAAAGCGCGCTCGACGACGAAAGTCGCGGGATGGCTGAGCGAGCCTTCCTGGAAGCCGAGGCTTTCGGCGAGTTCCTTGACGTCCTTCAGCATATGCATCGAGCCGCAGATCATGATGCGGTCCGTTTCCGGATTGAGCTTCTCGATGCCGAGATCGGCGTAGAATTTGCCAGAGCCGATCAACGCGGTGATGCGGCCCATGCGAGCTGATTCTTCGCGGGTCGTCGAATTGTAGAGCGTGACGCGCCCGGTGGTCAGTTCGCCGATCAGCGGGTCGCTTTCCAGCGCCGCCACCAATTCCTGGCCGTAGGTCAGCTCGGCATTGTCGCGGCAGGTATGGGTCAGGATCAGCTGGTCGAATTTCTCATAGGTGTCGGGGTCGCGCAGCAGGCTGGCGAACGGCGCGATGCCGGTGCCGGTCGAGATCATGAACAGCCGCTTGGCCGGGGTCAGCGCGTCGACCACCAGCGTGCCGGTCGACTTCTGGCGCATGATAACGGTGTCGCCGACCTGGATCTTCTGCAGTTCCGAGGTCAGCGGGCCGTCCGGCACCTTGATCGAGAAGAATTCCAGCTCTTCGTCCCAAGCCGGGCTTGCCACCGAATAGGCGCGGAACACCGGCTTCTCGGCATTGGGCAGGCCGATCATGACGAACTCGCCGGAGCGGAAGCGCAGCGACTGCGGACGGGTGATGCGGAACGAAAAGAGCCGGTCGGTGTAGTGCTTCACCGAGACGACCGTTTCGGCATAGACATTGGCCGGTATAGGAAACTGCAGCGGGCGGGCGCCGGCGGTGTTGAAGGCGGATGTGGTGTTCATCAAATCCAACTTTCTGGCCCAACCGGGGACGCGGGCGCCAAACTTTTACCTGCGCGCCCGGACCGTTCAGATCCCGGCGTGCTGCTCGCACACTCCAAAGCGGTAAGCTCTTGTGTCCGGAATTTATTAGTATACAAACGATATTTGCGTCAAGATACCGCCGCGAAACACCTTTCCAAACTGTGCCATATCCGTAGTCCCAGCATTTCGGGTTTCGACAATGAAAGAGAATTTTTCGGTGCAGCCGCCGGATTCCCTGGGCAGCGTCGTGGCCGGCATCGATGTCGGCGGGACCTTCACCGACCTGCTTCTGATCGACGGCAAGCACGGCGGCAAGGTGCATATCGCCAAGACCCCGACGACTGTCGACAACCAGGCTTTCGGTGTGGTCTCAGCACTTGGCGCCACCGGATTTGCGATCGACGGCATCGACCTCATCGTGCACGGCACGACCACCACCACCAATGCCGTGCTGGAGCGCCGGCTGGCCAAGACCGGCATGATCACCACGCGCGGCTTTCGCGACGTGATCGAGCTTGGCCGGCGCACGCGGCCGCAACCCTATGGCATGACCGGCACTTTCGTCCCCGTCATCCCGCGCAACCTCAGGCTCGAAGTGTCCGAGCGCGTCGAGGCGTCCGGCACGGTGCGCACGCCGCTTGACGAGGCCGGGATGCGCGAGGCGGTGAAGGCGCTGATCGGAGCCGGCTGCGAATCCCTCGTCATCCACTTCCTGCATTCCTACGCCAACCCGTCGCATGAGCGGCGCGCCGCCGAGATCGCCGCCGAGCTCTGGCCGAACGGCTACATCACCACGGGCCATACGCTGCTGTCGGAAGCGCGCGAATTCGAGCGCGGCGTCACCGCCTCCGTGAATGCCTCGGTGCAGCCGATCCTCGAGCGCTATGTCGAGCGGCTGCGCAAGGAATTGGCGGCCAAAGGCTATGCCCGCGACTTCCTGATCATGAACGGCAATGGCGGCATGATCTCGGCCCGCTTCGTCACACGTGAATCGGCCAAGACCGTCATGTCCGGCCCGGCCTCCGGCGTCATCGCCGCCGCCTATACGGGCAAGCGTGCCGGCTTCGAAAACCTCGTCACCTACGACATGGGCGGCACCTCGACCGACGTGGCGCTGATCCGCAACGCCGAGCCGGCGGTGTCGAACGAGATCGAGATCGAATATGCCATGCCGATCCATGTGCCGATGGTGGCGGTGCACACGGTCGGCGCCGGCGGCGGTTCCATCGCCCGCGTCGACGCGGCCGGCCTGATCCAGATCGGTCCCGAAAGCGCCGGCGCCAATCCCGGCCCGATTTGCTATGGCCGCGGCGGTCTCGAGCCGACCATCACCGACGCCAATCTGGTGCTCGGCCGGCTGGCGCCGAAGAAGCTGCTGGCGGTCGAAAACCCGGTCACATCAGAGCGCGTTACCGGCATTTTCGAGGAGAAGATCGGCAGGGCAACCGGTCTGTCGGGCGTCGAGGCGGCGGGCGCTGTGCTGCGGCTCGGCAACATGAAGATGGCCGGCGCCATCCGCATGGTCTCGGTGTCGCGTGGCCATGACCCGCGCGATTTCGCACTGTTTGCCTTCGGCGGCGCCGGGCCGCTGCATGCGACCGCGCTGGCGCGCGAACTCGGCCTGCCACGGGTGCTGGTGCCGGCGCGTCCCGGCATCACCAATGCACTCGGCTGCGTCGTCGCCGATCTGCGCCATGACTTCGTCAACACCATCAACCAGCCGGTTGCCGTGCTCGACGAAACCCAGCTGCACCATGTATTGGAACGGCACCGAAACGAAGGTGAGGAACTGATCGGCAAAGAAGCGGTGAAGCCGGAGACGATCCGCGTCACCCACTCCGCCGACATGCAGTTCGTCGGCCAGACCCACATCATCAACGTGCCGCTGCCGTCCTCGACGGTGAGCCGGCAGGAGCTGCAGGCCCTGTTCGAAAAGGCCTATTTCGCCCGCTTCAAGGTCGAGCTGCCGGAAATCCGCGCCAACCTGGTCAACCTCAACACCTCGGTTACCGGCGTGCGCCCGGCGATCGACCTGTCGCGCCTGATCGACCCGGCCGGGCGCGCGAAAACGCTGGACGCGGCGCGGCGCGAGATCCGGCCGGTCTGGTATGCGGGCCAGTGGCACGACACGCCGGTATACGCGCGCGAAAAGCTACCGATCGATGCAGTCATCGAAGGGCCGGCGATCCTCGAACAGATGGATGCGACCACGGTGCTCGAACCCGGCGACCGCGCAAGGTCGGACGCCGACGGCAATATCATCATCGACATTGGCGAGGCCTGAGATGTCTGACATCAATATGGCAAAGCTCGACGCCATCACGCTTTCGGTCCTCCAGGCTGCCTTGCAGCAGGTCTGCGACGAGATGGACCTGACCTTCTCGCGCGCTGCCTTCTCGCCGGTCATTGCGGAAGCCAACGACCGCTCCGACGGCATCTATTCGGCCGTCGACGGCTCGCTGATCGCGCAAGGATCGCAAGGCCTGCCGGTGTTCGTCGGCGTCATGCAATATTCGACGAAAACGGTGATCGAGATGATCGCCGACGGCCGTTGCCTGGCCCCTGAGCCGGGCGACATCTATATCGTCAACGATCCCTATCTCGGCGGCACGCATCTGATGGATGTGCGCTTCGCCATGCCGGTCTACCGCGACGGCAAGATCTTCTGCTGGCTGTCCAACACCGGCCACTGGCCCGACATTGGCGGCTCGGTGCCGGGCGGCTTCTCCGCCTCCGCCACCGCGGTCGAGCAGGAAGGCCTGCGGCTGCCGCCGGTGAAACTGTTCAAGAAGGGCGTGCTCGATCCCGAAATCTACGCAATCATCTGCTCCAACATCCGCGTCGCCGACCAGCGCATCGGCGACATCAGGGCGCAGGCCGCGGCGCTGCTGATCGGCCAGGATCGGCTCAACGGGATCCTGGATCGTTACGGAGACGAAACTGTTGTCGAGGCGATCGCCGAACTGCGCCGCCGCGCCGCCGAGCAGATGCGCGCCAACATCACGGCCATTCCCGACGGCACCTATCGCTCGAAGGCCTTTGTCGATTCCGACGGGGTGGTCAACGAGCCGCTGACCATCGCGCTTGCGGTGGAGAAACAAGGCGACACGCTGACCTTCGATTTTACAGGTTCGTCCAGGCCTTGCGCCGGGCCGATGAACAGCGTGCTGGCGACGACCCTGTCGTCGGTCTATCTCGCCATGCGCCACATTTTCCCGGATGTGCCGATCAGCGCCGGCGCTTTCGAACCGTTGATCGTCAAGCGGCCGGAGGGCACCTTCCTCGACGCCAAATATCCGCGTCCGGTGTCGGGCTGCGCGGCGGAAGTCTCGCAGCGCATCGCCGAGGCGGTATTCGCGGCCATGGTGCAGGCATTGCCCGACAAGGTGACGGCCGCACCCGCCGGCTCCAGCGGCAATTTCGCGCTGGGCGGCAACGATCCGGCGCGCGGCCGCGATTACGTCATGTACCAGATCTCCGGCGGCGGTTATGGCGGCAATTCTGGCCATGACGGGCTGACCAATGGTTGCTCGACCATCGGCATCTCCAAATCGCCGCCGGTCGAGATCATGGAACAGGCCTTTCCGGTGCTCTATCGCCACTACGCCCTGCGCGAAGGCTCGGGCGGCGCCGGCAAGCATCGCGGCGGTTTCGGCCTCGCCTATGAGGTGGAGATCCTGCGCGGCGACGCGCGGGCCTCCTTCGTCATGGATCACGGCCGTTTCGGTCCGCAAGGCGCGCTCGGCGGCAAGGATGGCGAACCCAACAGCGTGACGGTCTTCCGTGGCGGCGTCGAACATGTGCCGCCGCATCTGTCCAAGGAGCAGGACATTCCGCTCAAGGCCGGCGACCGCGTGCGCGTCGGCACGCCGGGCGGTGGCGGCTATGGCGATCCGTTAGAGCGTGACGCCAATCTCGTGCTTCGCGACGTAGCGCTGGGGTACTACACCTCAGAGGAAGCCAGCGAGAAGTTCGGCGTGGTTCTGTCGGCGGGCGGTCTCACAATTGACCGCAAGGCGACGGACCGGCAGCGCGCCGGCTAACGCACTGCTATCCGCCACGGCGTGGATCGCTCACGGCGCCGTGATCGCCGCAGCGCATGTCGCTTCCGTCTCCGCCGCGCGAATGAAAGCCCGTAGACTTCTCCGGTCAACGGAGATCTGGAACATGCGTCTTTTCGGTCGTTTCGTGCTTGCCGCTTCCGTCGCCCTTACCCTTGCCAGCGGTGCCGCCAGCGCCCAGGACAAGCTCAGGATCGGCACCGAGGGCGCCTATCCGCCCTTCAACTACGCCAGTGCCGACGGCACGCTGGGCGGCTTCGACATCGATCTCGGCAAGGCGTTGTGTGCTGAGATGAAGGCCGAATGCGAATTCACCGTTCAGGATTTCGACGGCTCTATTCCGGCGCTGCAAGCCGGCAAGTTCGATGCCATCATCAACATCACCATTACGCCCGAGCGGGCGCAGAAGGTCGAGTTCACCCACAAATATTACCAGACGCCGCCGGCCATCGCCGTGCCGAAGGATTCGACCATCGCGGGCACCTCACCCGACGATTTGAAGGGCAAGGCGCTCGGCGTGCAGACCGCCACCATCCACCAGAAATTCGCCGAGCAGAAATATGCGGGCTCGACCGTCAAGGCCTACCCGACCGGCGACGATGCCCGCACCGACATGGCCAATGGCCGCCTCGACGCCATGATGGACGGCTCGATCATCCTGACCGAATGGCTGAAGAAGCCCGATGGCGCCTGCTGCAAGCTGCTCGGCACGCTGACGGCCGATCCGGCCATTCACGGACCCGGCGTCGGCATCGCCCTGCAGAAGGGCAACAAGGAACTTGCCGGTAAGTTCAATGCGGCGGTCGACGCCTTGCGCGCCAACGGCAAATACAAGGAAATCAACGACAAGTATTTTGCCTTCGACGTCTACGGCAACTGAGACCGGCAACCAATGCCTTCCGGCAGCGCCGCTTGGCGCTGCTGCTTTTCATGAATGATGGAGACCTTCTTGGCTGAGCGGCGTTCCCCCTTCTACAGCAGCATCGTCGGGCTCGGCGCGACCATGGGTCGGGTCGGCGGCGATTTCATCTCGGCCAAATATTATTCCGGCATCGCCGACGAGCACCTGAACACGCGCGCCAATGTCGGCGTGCAGGATCTCAGCACCATGGGCAAGATGGACATCAAGGGGCCGGAGGCCGAGGCGCTGGTCAACCATGTCATCGTCAACGACGCGGCGGCGATGAAGCCGGGCCAGGTCCGCTACTCCACGGTCTGCCGCGAGGATGGCGGCATCATGGACGACCTCACCGTGTTCCGGTTGGCGACTGAGCATTTCATGCTGGTCACCGGCTCGGTCAACCGGCTGAAGATGCTGCCCTGGCTGCAGCACCATGCCCAGGGCCGCAAGGCCTATGTCACCGACATCACCGCGGCGATAGCCTTCCCGACCATCCAGGGTCCGCGCTCGCGCGAACTGTTGAAGGCGATGATCTCGGATGCCGATCTGGACGGTCTCAAGCGCTGGGCGTTCACGTCGGGCCATGTCAATGGCACTCGCGTCCTGATCTCGCGCACCGGCGTCACCGGCGAGCTCGGCTTCGAACTCTTCGTGCCGGCCGACGAGGCGGCCTCCGTCTGGGATACGCTGATGCGGGCCGGCAAGGACTTCGGCCTGAAACCCTATGGCGTGCTGGCGATGTTCACGCTCGGCCTGGAAAAGGCCTATCCGGCGCATGGCATCGACATGGACGAGAGCCGCACGCCGTTCCATGTCGGCCTCGACCGCTGGATCAAGTTCGACAAGGGCGATTTCATCGGCCGCGAAGCGCTGCTCAAAATCCGCGACAAGGGCCTCGACGAGCGCTGGACGGGACTGATCCTCGACGGCGACAAACCGGCGGCGACGGACGCCAGGATCCTGGCCGATGGCGAGGATGCCGGCATCGTCACCTACAGCGACCACGGCTACTCTCTCGGCAGGGTGCTGGCCACCGCGCATCTGCGCTTGCCGTTCACGGCGGTCGGTACCGAACTCAGCATCGACATTAATGGCGTGCCGACCCGCGCGGTCGTGGCGCCGATGCCGTTTTTCGATCCGGAGGGTATGAGGTTGAGGGGGTAGCCTGGCTTGCCTGAAATCGTTTTGGTTTCCCCTCCGGGTCCATGATATGATTTGCGAATGAAGGCTCCCAATTCAAGAATCGGCCGTACGGCCAAACTGGTCATTTTGTGCTCCGAGCATGCGCGGCGAAAAAATCAGCGCCGTGGAAGGCATGAAGTTGTCCCCCGTATGGGTGAAATACTTAGCCAGGGCGTTCGATGCGGACTGTCCGGTGATGAGCGGCGTTCGCTCATCAAGGAGGAAATCCGTAGGAAATAGTCCTAGAGCATTGTAGCGGTCATCAGTCGGCGCTGCCCCTCACCTGCCTGCCGGCATCCTCTCCCCGTATAGTGACGGGGAGAGATGTCCGGCAGGACAGTGAGGGGAGGCGCCAACGGTAAGATTGTTCGTGAAAGGTCCGGCAGATGTGAATGTTAGCCGGCTCACCCCCGCCGATCCAGCCGCGCCACCAATCGATCCCCCGCCCACTGGATTCCACACACCAGGATGATCAGCACGATCACCACCGCCACCATCACCGAGGTCTCGAAGCGCTGGTAGCCATAGCGGATGGCGAGGTTGCCGAGGCCGCCGGCGCCGATGGCGCCGGCCATGGCCGAGGCGCCGATCAGCGTCACCAGCGTTACCGTGAAGCCGGCGACGATGCCAGGCAGCGCCTCGGGCACAAGCACCTCGCGGATGATCGTCCAGCGGTTGCCGCCCATGGCCCGCGCCGCTTCGATCAGCCCGTGGTCGACCTCGCGCAGCGACACTTCGGCGATGCGGGCGTAATAGGGCGTGGCGGCGATCGACAGCGGCACGATCGCCGCCCAGGTGCCGATCGAGGTGCCGACGATCAGCCGCGTCAGCGGGATCAGCGCCACCAGAAGGATGATGAACGGCACCGACCGGAAGCCGTTGATGATTGCGCCGAGCACGCGGTTCACCCACAGGTTTTCGGCGATCCCGCCGCGTTCGGTTGATATCAAGGCCAGCCCAAGCGGCAGGCCGAAGACCAGCGAGATCAGGCCGGAGGCGGCCGTCATCAGCACCGTCTCCCAGATCGAACGCAGCAGAAGCTCAAACAGGATTGGCGACATGGCCAAGCACCTCCACCCGCGCCTGGCGGGCCTTCAGGAATGTGATGACGGCAGCGAGATGGCTCGCATCGCTGCCGGGAACGGAGAGAAACAGCGTCCCGATCGGCTGCTGCTGGATATGGTAGATGCCGCCATGGACGAGGCGGAAGGCGCCCGGAACAGAAGTGGCAAGGTCGGACAGCAATGGTCCACGTGCGACCTCGCCAGCCACATCGATACGCAGGATCGTCTCCGCGCCGGAAGCCGGCAGCAGCCGCGCCGTCAGTTCGGCCGGCAGTTGCGGCCGGATGGCGCCGAGCAGGCTTTTGGTGATGTCCGATTGCGGGTCGGCGAACACCGACCAGACCGGCCCCTCCTCGACGATGCGCCCGGCATCGATCACCGCCACACGGTCGGCGATCGAGCGGATCACCTCCATCTCATGGGTGATCAGCAGAATGGTCAGGCCAAGCTGCCGGTTGATGTCTTTCAGCAGCGCCAGGATCGAGCGCGTCGTCTCCGGGTCGAGCGCCGAAGTTGCTTCGTCCGACAACAGCAGCGCCGGGCGCGCGGCCAGCGCCCGGGCGATGCCGACGCGCTGCTTCTGGCCGCCTGACAGCGATGCCGGATAGGCCCGGGCTTTCTCCGACAGGGCAACAAGTTCAAGCAGCTCCGCCGCCCGCGCCAGCCGCTCGGCCTTCGGACGGCCCTCGATCTTCAGCGGCAGCGCCACATTGTCCTCGACCGTCTTGGCCGACAAAAGGTTGAAGTGCTGGAAGATCATGCCGATGCGTCGGCGCAGCGGCTGCAGGTCACGCTCGCCGAGCTGGCTGATCTCGCGACCCTCGATGAACACCTCGCCGGAATCGGGCCGCTCCAGCCCGTTCAGGCAGCGGATAAGCGTCGATTTGCCGGCGCCGCTGCGGCCGATAATGCCAAGGATCTCGCCCTTGCGCACCGTCAGCGAGATGCCGTCGATCGCCGGCGTGGCGCCAAAGTGGCGCTTCAGGTCGACAAGGCGCACCACGTCTTGCGACGCGTCGGGTCTCGCGTGGTTCGGATCGGCGATCGCCTGGGATGCCGTGATATGCTGGTTCATGCGTGTTCCTGCTCTCGCCATCCGAAAATGCAAGTGCGGCCCGCGCTCAGGCGCGGACCGCATTGCTCTCGAACCGGGCGTCCGGTCGCGGATCAATAGGCGCTGAGGCCGGTGCCCTTGTAGACCTTGTCGAACTCGGCCTTGACCGCGTCGTTCTGGTACGAGGCCACCAGCGTCTTCACCCAGGCGTCGTTTTCATTGCCGACCTTGACCGCGATGAAGTTGCGGTACGGATTGTCGGCAATGGGTTCCTGCGCGATGCGGTTTTCCGGCGTCAGGCCGCTCTTCAGCGCCCAGTCGGTATTGACCACGGCGGCGTCGAGATCCTCGACCGAGCGGCCGACGATGCCGGCATCAAGTTCCTTGATCTCGACCTTCTTGGGGTTCTCCGCAATGTCGGCGGTGGTGGTCAGAATGTCGGTACCGTCCTTCAGCTTGATCACGCCCTCGTTCTGCAGCACGCGCAGCGCCCGGCCTTCATTGGACGGGTCGTTCGGCACGCCGATGACAGCGCCTCCCGGCAGGTCGGCGACCGCCTTGTACTTCTTGGAGTAAAGGCCGATCGGCCAGACCCAGGTATAGCCGACGCCCACGATGTGATAGCCTTGAGTCTTTATCTGGTTGTCGAGATAGGGCTGGTGCTGGAAGGCGTTGGCGTCGATCTCGCCGCGCTCGAGCGCTTCGTTGGGCTGCGTGTAATCGTTGAACACCACGGTCTCGATGGTCAGGCCCTTCTCGGCGGCCTGGGCGACCACGATGCGCCAGACATCCTCGTCCTCGCCGCTGATGATGCCGACCTTGATCGCCTTCTTGTCCTCGGCGAAGGACGCATGCGGTGCCATCAGGCTGCCGACCGCGACGGCCGAGGCGAACAGCAGAGCAAGGCCGCCGCGCCGGTTGAGGGTTGACCAAAGGGACGAGGGCAAAGTGTTGTTGACGTCGGACATGATTGATCTCTGCGGTTGTGAAGTCATGGCAGCAAGGCGGATTGCCCAGGCTTGGTCACATCGTCAGAAATTCTATCGATTTTATCAAAGAACGTGTTTCGCCGTTCTCGGCAAAGCCGGGAATATTCTCTCAAAAATTTGAAGGGCCGGAGCACAAGACGGCACCGGACCGACCATGGCGCCAGCACGCCGCGATCCGGGGACATCGGAAGTCAAGCCTTGCATCAGGCCTGAGGCGACGATACGGGATGAAGGTGACCGGCTTTAGGGCTAGCGCTCGGCAAAGCCTGCCGATTGCAAGCCTGCGCTGGAGAGAATTTCACTTGCTGCCCGAGAACACCCGCCGCTCCTTACCAATGGCGCTGCTTCATGCTCGCGAAGTGGTGATGGCGCGGTTTCGCCCGATGCTCGCCGCGCATGACGTCACCGAGCAGCAATGGCGTGTGCTGCGCGTGCTGAGTGAGGCCGGCCCGGTCGAGGCGACCGAGCTCGCCGATCGTGCATCGGTGCTGCCGCCCAGCCTGACGCGCATCATCAAGGCGCTCGAGGGCCGAAGGTTCATCACCCGCAACAAGGCGGAAGGCGACGGCCGCCGCGTCGTGCTGACCATCGCCCCGGCCGGTTCCGCCCTGATCGACGCCCTGTCGCCCGAGCGCCGCGTCATCTACGACGACATCGAGCGGCGGCTTGGGCATGAGAAGCTAGAGCAGCTGCTCGATCTCCTGGAGGGTCTGATCGAGGGTGAGAGCTGAGGCGTTCGGTTCGTCGCGGCAGAACTTTCCACGGTCATGCGCATTTTCCGCGATAACTGGCCGGTCGACCGCTACGTCGAGACGCTGGCCACGACGCCGCATCTTCTCGACAAGGCCGCGCGGATGTTGCTGGGCAGCGGCGTCAAGCGCGTCGTCAGCGAACGGCGGTTGCTGGAAGCCAAGCGGCTCTTGCTGTTCACCGTGCGCATGGTCGAAGACATCGCCTACGAGATCGGCTTCGACGACCCCGCCTATTTCCCAAGGTTCTTCCACGGACGCGTCGGCGAAGCGCCTGCCGCCTGGCGGCGGAAGCAGTTGCACGGCGCTGATCGTACATAGGCGGGCATAATTTAGTTAGGCACGATGATCGGAACCGCGGGCGTCTGGCCTGCAACCTTCCGCATGGTCGACAGCAGGCGCGGAAAGACCTGGTCGGTGGAAAAATGCCGCCGCGCCTTGGCGCCCGCCTGCCTGCCGAGCTGCATCCGCAACGGCTGGTTCCGGATCAGTTTCAGCGTGGCATCGGCCATGGCGGCCGGATCGACCCGTTCGACGATGATGCCGGCATCGTCCTCGACGAAATCCGGCGCCCCGCCGCTGCCTGCGAAGCAGATCACCGGCAACTCGGCGAATGCCGCCTCCAGCATGACGCGGCCGAACGGCTCTTCGCGGGATGTCAGAAGAAACAGATCGGCAGCCCGAAGATAGCCGCTCACATCGTCGACATCGCCCAGAAATGTAACTTTTTCGTCCAACCCGTCCGCCCGCATCCGGTCGAGGTGCTGCGACCAGGTGCCGAGAACCTCATCCCGTTCCCGCTCCGGAAACGAGCCGAGCCAGTAGAAATGATAGTCCTCAATCCCCCGCGCCCGAAGAATTCGGGCCACCTCGATAAACAGGTCGGCACCCTTGCGGAATGGCATTGCGAGGCCGGATCCCAGGACGATGGTCTTGTCCACGGGCCAGCCGGCCAGCCGGCGACGTTCAAGACGCTGGATTTCCATCTGACCGGGATCGGCGCCGGGCTGCGGAACCGCGCTTGGAATGACGTCGATGGCGTTCGTTTCGACCTTGTGCTCGGCCACCAGGTAGTCCCGGACGCTTGGCGAGCACGCAACGAATCTCCGCGTGTGGGAAACGACATCCTCCATATCGTACTTGGCATATCGGGCGACGCTCGCTGCCAATTCCCTGGCATGCGTCAGGATAGGAATGTCCAGTTCACCAAGCAGAGCATGCACACGGCCGGTGGCCAGGCTGTTGCAATAGATCAGGTCCGGTCTGCCACCGTACCAATCGGCGATGCGGGCCAGCTTCGTGGCGGTCGTCTCGGTCGGCGAAACCAGATCGTCCAGAAGGGCGGTATCGACGATGCGTCGAAACTGTTCGAGCCGTTCACCGCCTGCCAGGCACAGCACCTTGACCTCTAGCTCCGTGTGCGATTGCAGCCATTGGACGATGTCGATCAACGAAGCCTGCGCCCCACCGAGAGCCGCATCGTGCGAAACGAACAAAACGCGCCAGGACGCATCCCCGGGGAATTTACCGGCCGCTGACGGAGCCGACAGGACGTTCCGCGTCTCTTGCAGATAGGCATATCCATAGCGGGCGTCGGGCTCGAGATAGGCTCCCTCCGCCCACTCGTTCCAGGCATTGACGAAGATCAGGCGGCTGTCGAAATCGGCGAAACGATCGCACGTATCGGCGACCGCGTTGGCGAGCCATTCTGCGTAGCGCGACGGTGATGCGTTCATCAGAATGTGGGCTGCCTCCATTCTCCGTGCGGTGTTGTCCCAGGAAGGGCAAAGTCCGCGAAACAGCGTGTAGGGAACCTGTGGGTAGGCGCGGCTGCGATTGAGGAGCTCCGTCCAGTCGAAGATCTTTCCCCTGAAGCCGCTCTTGAGCGTTGGAATTCTGTCGCTGATCTCGCGAAATTTCCCAAGATTCGGTGGAAATTCGACGGCAGCGTCGAATCCGAATTTGGCGGGATCGTCCTTGTCGAACGACTGCGGATAGGCAAGAAAAATCTCGCCGATGCCGGCTTCCCGGCAATAGGCTCTCCAGCGTTGTGCTGTTTCAGCGGCTGACGGAAACAATCCGGGCCGGTAAATCATCAGGAGTGGCTTGCCGCCGATGCGGATGTATCGCCGGTCGCGAAAATAGCGGGATACATATTCGATGAAGGCCAGGTCGTCTTCGGGTGAATGCGATTGCGCAATCAGCACCTCCTGCTCGCGCCCATCCCAACGGCGGCTCCAGGGTTCATTTGCCCAATTGATGCAGAAGCCCAGTTCGTGCGCGTCATTTTCGACAAATTGTGTGATCGGCATCTCGAGGACGCGCTTGCCGTTGAACCAGTAGAAGTGAAAGCAGAACCCCGAGACGCCGTACTGAAGGGCAATCTCGATCTGTTCCTTCTGGATGTCCTTCACCCTCAGATCGTAGAAGCCGAGGTCCGCCGGCCGCCTGGGCTGATAATGATCGTCGAACTGCGGCGTCGCGCGTGTCACATTCGTCCATTCCGTGAAGCCCTTTCCCCAAAAGGCGTCATTTTCAGGAATCGGATGAAACTGTGGTAGGTAGAAGGCAATGAGGCGCGCCTTTAATGCGGCGGGTCGCCTCTCGTTGGATCGCGGCACGTAGGTGTCGGGTCTCTGGATGGCGCCGGCATTTGTGCCCGGAGCACGTCGGGGGCTGCGCCCCTCGCTCTTGCCGAAACGAATGTAGTGATCCAACGGATTCATCGACGCGGCGGCCACGTCGGGATTTTTCGCCAGATAGTATTCGTTGTCGAAGTCCGGACTCGGGTTTCGGGACTCCGAGACACCGTACCTGATGTAATGCAGGATCGGATCTTTCCCGCTCCGGGCTAAATCCGGATTTTGAACCATATACCACGACACATCGAACAGGCCGCTGGCCCGAATTCGTTGCCGCAGGCGAAATCTCTTCCATCGGCTTCTGCTGGTGAACGATCTTACAAAGATCAAAAATTCGGATCTATCCAATCGGGTCTGCCTCGCGGGAATCCGTCGTCATGTCACCATCCGAGGCAACGCCGATCTTTGTGCAGATCATTCCAAGAACACGCTCGAGGGCATGCTGCAAGGTGCCGTCTTGTTGGCCTGCCTCTTCGGGAAAGGCTGCCAAAGGCAGATCGAGCCATCGCAGTGGTTCCAGCGCGCTGCGACGGACCCAGAACATCGTCCCGGCAAAGAAATCGAGGCGAGAACTGGAAGGCATCCCCATAGCCTCCAGCAGATTGAGGGCCATCGCCCTGTTCTCGCCCCACGCAGCCTTCTCCCCCTTCCATTCGTTGGGCAGCCGAAAGCGTCTGGATCCAATCATCTGGGTGTCGGGAGAACGCTCGAAGTTGGCGATGATGCGGTCGACCACGCCGCGGGATCCGATCAGGTCGAACGCGCTCACCTGGCGCCAGATCTCGCCGAGAACCATGCGCGGCCCGCTCTGCCCCGACTTCTTGCCATGCAGCTTGCAGATAAGATCGAAGGGATCGAACTTTCCTTCGCGAAGCAATTGGATGAAAGGGCCGACGTCGCGGCCACGATTTTCGTAGACCGTGATCTCGGCACCCGGAAATCTTGCCTGAACGCGTTGCGCAAGTGCCGCGTCAGGCTGGGTCAGCGTGAGAAAGAGCTGGAATTGACGACCGGTTGCTTCCAGCAACGCCTCGAACTCGGGCCAGAGATCGGGGTAATGCAGGTGAAGCGCTACGGCAATCTTCGGCTCGACGGTGGGCCGGCGCTCGGGGGCCTCGGCTGGCGGACCATCAAAGTGCCGCGACAGGGTCTTCTGCAGATTGTCGCTTGCAGTGCCAAAGCCCCAACCGGCAAGACTGCCGAGCGCCCGGGCCAATTCACGCCCTTGCGATCCCGAGACGTGGAAAAGAGGCTGCAAGACCAGGCCTTCGCCAAGCGGCAGCTGAAATCGCTTGTGGCGACGGCGCCGACGCAGCAGCGCGCCAATATCCCCGATGGTTAAGGGCCTAACACGCGCCGCAACGACGTCGCCTCTATCAAATTGCAGCGCCAGGCCGCCTTCTCTGCTTGTGAGCAGATAGGACGTCCGCGTGGTGACCGGCACATAGACGGTCCTGTCCGCATGTCCGGGGCGGCGCACGTCGAGCCGGAGAAACGGCATCCACCTCTCTGTCGGCCGCAACTCGACGATATAGCGTCCCGGCGCGTGGATGTGGATTTCGCTCACGGCACTGCTTGGGTCGGCGTCGCTTTTTTGCGGCTCGCTGGACAGGACATCAGGCAAGGCGACCCTCGTGTCGGCAGCGTCAGGCGACATAGCCGCCGTTCCGATTCGCGCGCGATCGGTCAAGGATGCTGTCGAATATGCCAATCAGTCGGCCCAGGGAATTGATCAATCTGTTTCGATTAAGCGTCAGGCAATAGAAGCCAATTTTCGTCGAGTAACGGAGTATGTCCACAAACGGGCTATAGGCGATGCCGTATTTCTTGCGCAAGTGGATCTCCGATCGCATCTTCGAGCGATACCGGAAAATGCGCGACCGGGTTGATTGCGCAACCGACGTGCCAATGTCGTGGACAGCATGCGCGCCGCTGACAAGGATCATGGGTTCGTCACGCTGCAGCAGACGATATGAAAGGTCGTCATCTTCGAAATACAGGAAAATATCCTCGTCAAACCCGCCCGTATCGAGGAAGAGCGTTCGTTTGATCATAAACACGCCGCCATTGACGAAGCGGACGCAACAATCTCCCCAGACCTGCCGGATGCGTGTGGGCAGCGACACGCCGGAAAGGCGATCGATCTCGCTCTCCTCGCGAAACCAGAGCCGGCCATCCACCGTATTGGTGCGCGGCACGAAGACGCCGCAATTTGGATAGCGTTCAGCCGCCTGCATGAGCGCATCGACGGCGTCCGTCCCAAGACGCACGTCGGGGTTGACGAACAGCAGAAACTCCCCCGTCGCCGCCGCCGCCCCGATGTTGCAGGCGCGCCCGAAGCCGAGGTTTACAGGATTGTCGATACGATGAACGGCAAGGCCGGACAGCGCGGTGGAAAGATCGTCAGTACTTGCATTGTCGACGCATACGATCTCCACCCCTGGAGGCAGGCGAGCGAGCGCGCCCCGCACGGTATGCGCGCTGTTGTGCGTCACAGTAATGGCAGTTATCGACCTGTTCATTGCCAAAGCCACCCTGATACCTCAGTTGGCTTCCCCCGTGGAAAGGCTAGTGATCCGTACGCAATCTAAGCGTTGCGACTCCGGCGGTCGAGTCAATACTCCCGACTAAGTTCGTGGGCATGGACGCGCGGTCTCGCCAAGCCGCCGGTCACGGTTCACATGGTCTTCCTGCTTCCGAGGTTTCCGGCTGGCGTGATCGCCAATCGGCTTGACTGCCCTCGGGGCGGTAAACTCCCGGCGAGGAAGGGCTGCTTCGAACCAGAAATCCGCAACGGCCCCTTGCCGTTCATCCCCATCTTGCTCATGTTCAATACCGCTTGCTGGTGATCGTCCGGGGGGAACGGTCGGATTCATCATGGGAGGAAGTCGATAATGAAGGTATGCTATTTCGTTTCCGCCGCGCTTCTTGCCGCGGCCGCTATCCCCGCCTCGGCCGCCGAAATTTCCGACGGAAAAGTCAAGATCGGCATCCTCAATGATCAATCCGGCGTCTATGCCGATTTCGGCGGCAAATGGTCGGTCGAGGCGGCCAAGATGGCGGTCGAGGATTTCGGCGGCAAGGTACAGGGCGCGCCGATCGAGATCATCAGCGCCGACCATCAGAACAAGCCTGACATCGCCTCCAACATCGCGCGGCAATGGTACGACACCGAACAGGTCGATGCCATCATGGAGCTGACAACCTCATCGGTCGCGCTCGCCGTCCAGGGGATTTCCAAGGAAAAGAAGAAGATCGACATCGTTACCGGCGCGGCAACCACCGATCTCACCGGCAAGCAATGCTCGCCCTACGGCTTCCACTGGGCCTATGACACCCATTCGCAGGCGGTGGGAACTGGCGGCTCCCTCGTGCAGCAGGGCGGCGACAGCTGGTTCTTCGTCACCGTCGACTATGCGTTCGGCTATTCGCTCAAGGAGCAGACCGCCAAATTCGTCGAGAGCCACGGCGGCAAGGTGCTGGGCGAAGTGCGTTATCCCCTGGGGTCGACCGATTATTCATCCTTCCTCCTGCAGGCGCAGTCGTCGGGCGCCAAGGTCATCGGGCTGGCCAACGCCGGCCTCGACACGTCCAATTCCATCAAGCAGGCGGCTGAATTCGGCATTGTCCAGGGCGGCCAGCGCCTTGCGGCACTTCTGTTCACGCTGGCCGAGGTACATGGGTTGGGCCTTCAGGCCGCGCAGGGCGTCGTGCTGACCGAGGGCTATTACTGGGATCGCGACGACAAGAGCCGCGAATTCGGACAGCGCTTTTTCAAACGCACCAACCGCATGCCGAACATGATCCAGGCCGCGACCTATTCGGCGGTGACGCAGTATCTGAAGGCGATCGACAAGGCCGGCACCGACGAGACCGAGGCCGTCGCCAAGCAATTGCATTCGATGCCGGTTGACGACGCCGTGACGACCAACGGCAAGGTGCAGGCGGACGGCAACATGGTCCACGACATGTATCTCTACCAGGTCAAGGCGCCCAGCGAGAGCACCAAGGACTGGGACTATTACAAATATCTCGCAACCATCCCCGGCAACGAGGCCTTCCTGAGCGACAAGGAAAGCGGCTGTCCAACCGCGGCACAGTGATCGGCGCGGCCCGTGGCGCCGTCTGATCTCAACGCCGACGAGCCGCCGGTGGTGCTCTCCGCCCGCGGGCTGCGGCGCGATTTTGCCGGCTTCGTCGCCGTCAGGAATGTCGATCTCGACGTCCGCCATCGCAACATCCATGCGCTGATCGGGCCTAACGGCGCCGGCAAGACGACCGTTTTCAACCTGCTCACCAAGTTCCTGGCGCCGACCAGCGGCAGGATCGAACTGCTCGGCCACGACATCACCCGCACGCCACCGGCAAAGGTGGCGCGCATGGGGCTGGTGCGCTCGTTCCAGATATCGGCGATCTTTCCGCACCTTAGCGTGCTCGACAATGTGCGCGTCGCATTGCAGCGGCCGGGTGGGCTCGGCGTCCAGTTCTGGCGTTCCCTGGCGGCGCTCGATCGGCTGACGCCGCGAGCCGTCGAACTGTTGCGCTCCGTTGGTCTCGACGACGCCAGGAACAGGCTGGCCGGCGATCTTTCCTATGGAAGGAAGCGCGCGCTGGAGATCGCCACGACCCTGGCTCTCGACCCGAAGGTGCTGCTGTTGGACGAGCCGATGGCCGGCATGGGGCATGAGGACGTCGCCATGGTTTCCGACCTCATCCGTTCGGTGGCGAGCGAGCGCGCGGTGCTGATGGTCGAGCACAATCTGACTGTTGTCGCCGATCTCTGCGACTGGATAACCGTCATGCAGCGCGGCGAGGTGCTCGCCGCCGGCGACTACGCGACGGTCAGCCGCGACGAGCGGGTGAAGGTCGCTTACATGGGCACCGCCGATGACTAGTGCCGCCCCCCTGCTTGCGGTCCGCGGCCTCAATGCCTGGTATGGCGAGGGCCATGCGCTGCACGGCGTCGATCTGGAGGTGTTTGCCGGCGAGACGGTCACGCTGCTCGGCCGCAACGGCGTCGGCAAGACGACGACGTTGCGCGCCATCATGGGGCTGATCCGCACGCGGACCGGCGAGGTCGTTTTCGACGGCGCGGATCTGATGCGCCTGCCGCTGCACCGCACCGCGCATCAAGGCATCGGCTTCGTGCCGGAGGAGCGCGGCATTTTCGCGACGCTGACGGTCGACGAGAATCTGGTGCTGCCGCCGGTCGTCGCCGAGGGCGGCATGAGCGTCGCGGAGATATTCGACCTCTTCCCCAATCTGAAGGAGCGCCGCAACAGTCCCGGCACGAGGCTGTCGGGCGGCGAACAGCAGATGCTGGCGATCGCCCGCATGCTGCGAACCGGCGTCAAGATGCTGCTTCTCGATGAGCCGACCGAGGGCCTGGCTCCCGTCATCGTGCAGCGCATCGGCGAGTTGCTGGTGACGTTGAAGAAGCGCGGCATGACGATCCTGCTGGTCGAGCAGAATTTCCGCTTCGCCAGCCGTGTCGCCGATCGCTTCTACCTGATGGAGCACGGCAAGGTCGTCGCCGGGTTCCCGGTCGGCGAACTGACGAACCGCATGGGGCAGCTCCACGACGTTCTGGGTGTATGAGGACGCCATGACGATGATCTTCGGAATCCCCGTCCAGGCACTGCTTGGCCAATTGCTGGTGGGGCTGATCAACGGCTCCTTCTACGCCATGCTGAGCCTGGGTCTGGCCGTCATATTCGGCTTGCTGCGCGTCATCAATTTCGCCCATGGCGCCCAGTATATGCTCGGCGCCTTCGTCGGCTACCTGCTGCTGACCCATCTCGGCATCGGCTATTGGCCCGCGCTGATCCTCGCGCCGCTGATCGTCGGCCTCTTCGGCATCGTGGTCGAGCGCCTGGCGCTGTCGCGGCTTTACGACACCGATCCACTCTATGGCCTGCTTTTCACCTTCGGTCTCGCGCTCGTGCTCGAAGGCATATTCCGCTATTACTACGGCGTGTCGGGAAACCCCTACGCCGTGCCGCCGCTGCTTGCGGGCGGCACCAATCTCGGCTTCATGTTCCTGCCCAACTATCGCGGCTGGGTCGTGGTCGCCTCGCTGATCGTCTGCTTCGGAACCTGGGCGCTGATCGAGAAGACCAGGCTCGGCTCCTATCTGCGCGCGGCAACCGAGAATCCCCGTCTCGTCCAGGCCTTCGGCGTCAACGTACCGTTGCTGCTGACACTGACCTACGCCCTCGGTTCCGCCCTTGCCGGGCTTGCCGGCATTCTGGCCGCCCCCGTCTATCAGGTGAGCCCGCTGATGGGATCGGATCTCATCATCGTCGTCTTCGCGGTCGTCGTCATCGGTGGCATGGGGTCGATTCTTGGCGCGATCGTCACCGGCTACATGCTCGGCCTCGCCGAGGGCCTGACCAAGGTCTTCTATCCCGAGGCCTCCAACCTCGTGGTCTTCGTCATCATGGCGATCGTGCTTCTGGTCCGGCCGGCCGGCCTGTTCGGAAGGGATGCCTGACATGTCGGAAGGGACATCTGACATGGCCGGGCTGTCGCGTCGCGAGACATCAGCCGGAACCCCGGCATGGCTCGAATGGACGCTGGTCGGGCTTGGCATAGCGGCGCTGCTGGTAGCGCCCTTCCTGGTTTACCCGATCTTCCTGATGAAGATGCTGTGTTTCGCGCTGCTTGCCTGCGCGTTCAATCTCCTGCTCGGCTACACCGGCCTGCTGTCGTTCGGCCACGCCACCTTCTTTGGCGGCGCCGCCTATTTCACCGCGCATGCCGTCAAGGTGTGGGGCTGGCCGCCGGAAGCCGGCATCCTGTTCGGCATGGCGGGCGGCGCGCTGTTCGGCCTGGTCATGGGCTTCTTCGCCATTCGCCGGCAAGGCATCTATTTCGCCATGATCACCCTGGCGCTATCGCAGATGTTCTTCTTCTTCTGCGTGCAGGCGCCTTTCACCGAGGGTGAGGACGGCATTCAGGGCGTACCGCGCGGCATGCTGTTCGGTGTCCTCGACCTGAACGTCTCCCTGAATATGTATTACTTCGTGCTCGCGGTATTCCTGATCGGCGTTTTCGCCATCTGGCGCATCGTCAATTCACCCTTCGGCATGATCCTGCGCTCGATCCGGGAAAACGAGAGCCGCGCCATTTCGCTGGGCTATTCCGTCGCCAACTACAAGCTCGGCGCCTTCGTCATGTCGGCGGCGCTGGCCGGGCTGGCAGGCTCCCTCAAGGCGATCGTCTTCCAGTTCGCCACGCTCACCGACGTCACCTGGCAGATGTCGGGCGAGGTGATCCTGATGACGCTTCTGGGCGGCATCGGCACCATGGTCGGGCCGATTGTCGGCGCCAGCCTCGTCGTCGGACTGGAGAACAAGCTTGCCACCTCCGGTTTCCCGGTGACCATCGCCACCGGGCTGATCTTCATGGTGTGCGTGCTGGTCTTCCGGCGCGGCATTGTCGGCGAACTTTATGCGCGGCTTCTCAAGCGACAGGGCAAGCACTGATCAGTTCCAGATCGACCGGGCGCGATTGATCGGGCCACGCCAGGGTGCCGGCGAACGATGACCCCCGGTTGAGCGACTACGGGTTTTGCTGGACACGTTTTTCGAGTTCGGCCGTGCGCGCGCTCAAATCGTCCAATTCAAAGCTTTGAGATGTAAGGAAGGCGGCCGATCCGTTGTTCGGATCGGCGGCAAGACGATGCGCTTCCCGCAGATGATGTTTCAGCCAGGCGCGCTGCTCGCGCTGCAACCGGGCACGTTGAGGGCCTTGTTCGCGATGCATCAGCGTATTGTAAGCCGCGTTCAACCTGGCATCGAACTTGTCGATCTCGGTCTTCCCGCAATCCAGCATTTCCGACGTGGCGCCGCCGGACCGGTCGACGCACGCTTTCATTTCATCATCGCTCTGTGCCATCGCGGGATGAGCCGTTGTCATGGCCAGAATTCCGAGGAGGCAGGCATATCGGAGCATGGTGGCGGTTCCTTGAAACCAAAGGCTGGATGCGGGTCAGGGCATATCTGTTTCGGCCTGCCCATCTCGGACCGGCAACAAGGGCGGCCCACGATATGTTGGGCAGGGCGTGAGCACTTCAAGGTTCGGCCCGCCGTGCCCCCATCACCCGTAACACCCCCGCTCCACCGCCAGCCGGCGCACCAGTGCCAGCACCGCGTCGATGGTCGGCGTCGGCTTGTCCGTCAGCCGGCCAAGCTCCTGCACCGCGCTCACCAGCGCGTCGATTTCCATCGGTCGGCCCCGTTCCAGGTCCTGCAGCATCGAGGTTTTATGCTCGCCGACATCGCCGGCGCCCTTGATGCGGCGGTCGACCCCGATCGGAAAGCGCACGCCGAGGCTTTCGCCGATCGCTTGCGCCTCCAGCATCATCGTGCGGGCAAGCGCGCGGGTGCCGTCGTCGGCGACGATTGCGGCAAGCGTGGAGCCGGTCAGCGCCGAGATCGGGTTGAAGGAGAGATTGCCCCACAGCTTCACCCAGATTTCGCTGCGGATATCCTCGCGCACCGGCGCCTGCAGGCCGGCCTTGACCATTTCCTCCGCCAGTCGCGTCACCCGTTCGCTGCGTTCGCCCGAGGGTTCGCCGAGCGAGAACCGCTTGCCCTCGACATGGCGGATGAGGCCGGGCGCGTCGACCTCGACGGCGGGATAGACGACCGAGCCGATGACGCGCTCCGGCCCGATCCGCTGCCAGATCGCCCCTCCGGGATCGACCGCGCTCAGCCTTGTGCCTTCGAGCGGCCCGCCCAGTTGATGGAAATACCACCATGGCACGCCATTCTGCATGGTGACGACGGATGTGTGATCCCCGAGCAGCGGCGCGATCTGGTCAAGCGCCGGGGTCAGCGAATGGGCTTTCAGCGCCAGCACGACGATGTCCTGCACGCCGAGTTCCTCGGCCTTGGCGGCGGCTCTCACCGGCGCAACCGATTCCTCGCCGTCCTCGATCAGGCGCAGGCCGTTCGCCTGGATCGCTTCCAGATGCGCGCCGCGCGCGACGATCGACAGGTCGGTACGGCCGGCGAGCGCCAGCTTGGCGGCGAGATAGCCGCCGATGGCGCCGGCGCCGAAAATGGTCATCTTCATCGTCAAAGCCCGAGTTTGGCGGCGAGCCCGATGCGCTGCAGCTTGCCGGTCGCGCCCTTGGGGATCTCGTCCAGGATCAGGATCTTGCGCGGCACCTTGAAGTCGGCGAGCCGCGTGGCGGCATGGCTGCGGATGTCGCTTTCGGTGGCGCTCATACCTTCGCGCAGCACCACGGCCGCCGCCACCTCCTCGCCGAGCTTGTCATGCGGCATCGCGAAGGTGACGACCTGCGCCACCGCCGGATGGTCCATCAGCACGTCGTCGACCTCGAGCGGCGAGATCTTTTCGCCGCCGCGGTTGATGATCTCCTTGAGCCGGCCGGTGACGCGGAGATAGCCGTCCTGGTCGAGCACGCCCTGGTCACCGGTGTGGAACCAGCCATGCGCGAAGGCCGTGGCATTGGCCTCCGGGTTCTTCTCATAGCCTGCGGTGACATTGGGTCCGCGAATGACGATCTCGCCGGTCTCACCGGCTGTCAGCAGCCGGCCGTCCGGCGCCATCACCGCGACCTCCGGTCCGGCGCCGGCACCGACGCTGCCCGGCTTGCGCAGGCCCGGCGGCAGCCGGTTCGACGCCATCTGGTGGGCGGCCTCGGTCATCCCGTAGGATTCGATCACCGGGCAACCGAAGGTCGCTTCCAGTTCCCCCATCACTTGCGCCGGCAGCGATGCCGAGGACGAGCGGATGAAACGCAGGCGTGCCGCCGCCAGCACTTCCGCATTGCGCGCCGCACGCGGCAGGATCGCCTGGTGCATGGTCGGCACCGCCGTGTACCAGCTCGGCTTGGCATCGCCCAGCCACTGGAAGAAGCGCAGCGCGTTGAAACCCGGCGTGCAGTAGATGCTGCCGCCCGCCGCCAGCGACGACAGCACCGCCGCGATCAACCCATGGATGTGGAACAGCGGCATGATGTTGAGGCAGCGGTCGTCGGCGCTTAGGCCGAGCGTGGCGCCGATATGGGCTGCCGAGGCGGCGATATTGGCATGGCTGAGCGGCACCAGTTTTGGGCGCGATGTCGTGCCTGACGTGTGCAGCAGCAGCGCGATGTCGCCATCTCCTGCCATGTCGGGCGCCGCCTGCGGACCGATCGCCGCGCCCTCGATGGTGAAGGAGCCGGCAGGCGCGTCGGCTTGCACGACAAGCCTGAGCACGCCGATGCCGAGCCGTTCGGCGACCGCCACGGCCGGACCGCTTTCGGTCTCCGCGACAAGGATCGCCTTGGCGCCGATGTCGGTGAGGTAGAAATCGAGCTCGTCGGCGCGGTACGCAGGATTGAGCGGCGCCGTCGAGGCTGTCGCCGCCACCGCGACGAAGGCGGTGGCCATTTCCGGTCCGTTCGGCAGCACGATCGCCACCCGGTCGCCCCGGCCGATGCCGAGCGCATGCAGCCGCTCAGCGGTACCCGCGATCAGGCTGCGCAGCCCACCATGGGTCAGCGTCGCCCTGTCGGGCGCCAGGATCGCCGGTGCGTCGTCCGCGCCGGCGGCGAGACGATGGGAGAGGTCTTTTGAATTCGTGCTCATGGTCACCGACTATTGTTCCAATCTGTCAAAATCCAGCAGCGACACACAGTGTGAAGCCGGCGGCCATCAATATCCCAACGCCATGCCGTCCTTGCGCGGATCGGAAGCGCCGGTCAGCGTGCCTTTCTCCCAGTCGATCAGCACCGCCTGGCCGCCGCCGAGCGGCTGGTACGGCTCGACGACGCGATGGCCGCGCTCGCGCAAGCCTTCGATCGCAGCAGTGGGAACGCTGCGCTCCGCCTCCACGGTGTCATCATTGTAGAACACACGCGGCGCATCCAGCGCCTGCTGCGGGTCCATCCCGAAGTCGATCATGTTGGTCAGGAGATGGACATGGCCGAAAGGCTGGTAGCCGCCGCCCATGACGCCGAACGGCATCACCACGCGGCCATTCCTGGTCGCCATGCCCGGCATGATCGTGTGCATCGGCCGCTTGCCGGGCGCGATCGCGTTGGGGTGCGCCGGGTCGAGGCGGAAGCTCGATCCGCGGTTCTGCAGCACGACACCGCTCTTCGGCCCAACGACGCCACTGCCGAAAGAGTAATAGGTCGAGTTGATGAAGGAGACCGCGTTGCGGTCGCGGTCGACGATCGAGATGTAGACCGTGTCGCTGCCCGGCAGCTCCAGGCGCGGCAGATGCGTCATGGCGCGGTCGCGGTGGATTTCGGCGCGCAGCCGGTCGGCATAGGCGCCGGACAGAAGCTGCCGCACCGGCACGTGAACCTGGTCCTGGTCGCCGACGAAGCGGTCGCGGTCCTGATAGGCCAGCCGTCCGGCTTCGATCTCCAGATGCAGGCGCTCGGCGCCATTGGGGTCGAGGCCGCCGAGCTTGAAGCCGGACAGAACGTTCAGCATCAGCAGCGCCGTCAGCCCCTGATTGTTCGGCGGCATCTGGTGGATGTCATAGCCGCCATAGGCGGTGCTGACCGGCGCCACATAGTCGCCCTTGGTCGCGGCGAAATCCTCTTGGCTATGCAGCCCGCCCAGTTCATTGAGCCGGCGCACCATGTCGTCGGCAACGGCGCCTTCGTAGAAGCCGGCGCGGCCCTGCTTTGCGATCACACGCAAGGTGGCGGCGAGTTCGGGCTGGCGGTGGATGTCGCCGGCCTTCGGCGCCTGGCCGCCTGGCAGGAAGATGCGCGCGGCGTGTTCGTCGGCGGTAAGGTCGATCTCCGGGTCCGCCCAGTCGAAGGCGACGCGGTCATGCACGACATAGCCGTTCTCGGCATAGTGGATGGCCGGCGCCAGAACCTCGGCCAGGCTCTTGCGGCCATGGTCTTCCAGGAGCCGGCTCCAGGCATCGACGGCGCCCGGCACGGTCACCGCGTGAGGTCCCTGCTTAGGAAGCTCGTTGAAACCCTTGTCGAGGTACCAGTCGACGGTGGCCTTGGCGGGCGCGCGGCCCGAACCGTTGAAGGCCAGCACGTCGCCTTGTCCCTTCGGGCAGTAGAGGACAAAGCAATCGCCACCAATGCCGGTCGATTGCGGCTCGACCACGCCCTGCACGGCGGCGGCGCAGACGGCGGCGTCCATGGCGTTGCCGCCGGCACGCAGCATCTCGATCGCCGCCAGCGTCGACAGCGGGTGCGATGTCGCCGCGACCGCTTGCGTAGCACGAACCGGCGAGCGGCCGGGAAACTGGAAATCACGCATTGTCGTCTGGGTATCCCATGGTCTGATGAAATCAATGCCGCCGGCCGAAGATCTGCGCCACCGACAGGAGCAGGACGGAAAGCACGATCAGGCAGGTCGAGATGGCGGCGATGGTCGGGTCGATCTGGTCGCGCAGCGCGTTGAACATGCGCCGCGTCAGCGTGGTGGTCTCGCCGCCCGAGATGAACAGTGAAACCACCACTTCGTCGAAGGAGGTGATGAAGGCGAACAGCCCGCCCGAGACGATCGAGAAACGGATCTGCGGCATCGTCACCTGCCAGAAGGCCCCGATGCGCCCGGCGCCCAGGCTGCGCGCCACGCGCTCCTGGTTCATGTCGTAGGAGCGCAGGCCCGACAGCACGGTCAGCACCACCAGCGGCAAGGCCTGCACCGTATGCGCGATGACCAGGCCGGTCAGCGTGTTGTTGAGACCGATGCGGGCATAGAGGAAGAAGGTGCCGATGCCGATCAGGATCACCGGGATGATCAGCGATGCGGTGAGCAGCGCATTGATGGTGCCGTTGAAGCGCAGCGTGCCCCGGTTGATCGCATAGGCGGCGGCGGTGCCGAGCGGTGTCGCCACCAGCACGGTCATGACAGCCACCTTGACCGAGACGATGGTCGCATCACGCCATTCCACCGACTGAAAATAGGTTTCGTACCAGCGCAGCGACCATTGCTGCGGCGGGAACTGCAGCAGCGTCGAATCCGAAAATGACATGATGACGATGATCACCGACGGCGCGATCAGGAACAGCAGCACCAGGCCGCCCAGAGCGTAAAGCCACAGGCGTTGCCGATGCGAGATTGGCAGGCCGACATCTGCGCTCATCGCGAACTCCACACGCCGGTGGCGCGCGCGCCAAGCAGCCATTGGAACAGGCCGAGAAGCGCCAGCGTGACCACCAGCAGCACCACGCCGAGCGCGGCACCCGCGCCCCAGTTGGAATAGAGGCTGGTGGTCTGCTCCATGCGCATCGCCCACATGATCACCTTGCCGCCGCCCATCAGCGCCGGGGTGACGAAGAAGCCGAGACACAGCACGAAGACGATGACCACGCCCGAAGCAAGGCCGGGCAGCGACAGCGGAAAGAAGATCTGCCGGAAGGTTGCGACCGGACCGGCGCCGAGATTCATGCCGGCGCGCAGGCAGTCGGTGTCGATGGTCTTCATCGAGGCGTAGAGCGGCAGCACCAGGAACGGCAGCAGGATATGCGTCATGCCGATGACCACGCCGGACAGATTGTTGGCGAGCGACAGCGGCTGGCTGATCACGCCGAGGTCGATCAGCCAGCTGTTGATCAGGCCCTTGCGCTGCAGGATCACCAGCCAGGCATAGGTACGCACCAGCACCGACGTCCAGAACGGCAGGATCACGAAGATCAGGCAGATCGATGCCGCCCGGCGCGGCAGCTGCGACAGCATGTAGGCGAGGGGATAACCCAGCAGCACGCAGGCGCCGGTGACGATGAAGGCGACCTTGAAGGTGGTGACGAAGGTCTTGATGTAGGAGGCCTGCTCGAAGAAGCGCGCATAGTTGGATGTGCTGAAGGCGCCGGCCTCGTCGAACAGCGATAGCCAGAACAGCCAGCCGATCGGCACGATGATGATGGCGAAGACGAGGAACAGGCTCGGCGACAAAAGTGCCAGCAGCCGCAGCGACTCGCGCCGCGCGTCGGCGCGCAGCGCCTGCGCGTTGAGGTCCCGGCCCGCGCCGGCTGGTTCTCTCAGGAGGGCGGATGGCGCGCTCATCTTTCGGCCGCCACCAGGATGGTGTCCTGCGCATCGAGGCCGAGGCGGATCGGCTGGCCGGGCGCCGGCAGCCTGGCCAGCACATCGCTGCGGCAGTAGTCGCGCAGAGTCAGCTGGCGGCCGTCGCGCAGGACCGCGTAGCAGACGAAACTGTCGCCCTGGTAGATGATGTCGCCGACCGTGGCATCGAGCACATTGATGCCGCTCGACGGTTCGGCCGCCGTGACCAGCCGCAGCTTTTCCGGCCGCACCACCATCAGATGTTGGCCGGGGGCCGGTGCCGCCCCCGCCGTTTGGATGCGCCTGTCCTCATACCAGACCGAACCGTTGCGGCATTCGACCGGAATGAAATTCGATTCGCCGATGAAGCCGGCGACGAATTGCGTCTTCGGCGCGGCGTAGAGCGTCTCGGGCTTGTCGAGCTGCTCGATGCGTCCGGCATTCATCACCGCGATGCGGTCCGACATGGTGATGGCTTCGCGCTGGTCGTGCGTGACATAGACCGTCGTCATGCCAAGCCGCCGGTGCAGGGCGCGCAGCTCGATCTGCATATGCTCGCGCAAGCCTTTGTCCAACGCCGACAGGGGCTCGTCCATCAGCACGATGCGCGGTTCGAAGACAATGGCGCGCGCCAGCGCCACGCGCTGGCGCTGGCCGCCGGAAAGCTGGTCGACACGCCGTTCGCCTAGGCCCTTGAGCTTCACCAGTTCCAGTGCTTTTTCGACACGCTCGGCGGTCTCGGTGGCCGCCACGCCGCGCTGCTTCAGCGGAAAGGCGATGTTGTGAAAAACGTTCATATGCGGAAACAGCGCGTAGTTCTGGAACACCATGCCGATGTTGCGCCTATGCGGCGGCGTGGTGATGATCTCGTCGTCGCCGACCCGGATCGACCCTCCATCGGCCCGCACGAAACCTGCCAGGATCATCAGCAGCGTCGTCTTTCCGGAGCCGGAAGGCCCGAGCAGCGTCAGGAACTCGCCGGCCTCGACATCGAGGTTCAGGTCGCGCAGCACCGATACGCTGCCAAATCGTTTCTCGATCCGGCGCATGCTGATCGGCAGCGCGGATGGCGCAATGGACAAGATTCTTTTCTCCTTAGGGCAATTCCAGGAAAAGTGAGGAGCGGTTTTCCCTCAGGAATTGCGTAAAAACAAAGAGATAGAGTGGTTCGACGTTTCGGAGAAACGGTGAACTGCTCTGGGCGGCGAAGAGGAGGGCGGGGCGAAGCAGCCTTTGCGGCTTGCGCCGCCCTGCCGTGAAGTGTCTTCCGGGCAGCTATTGCTGGATCAGATTGTTTAACTTCTCGGTCGCCTCGACCAGCGTGTCGCGCCAGAACTCGGCATCCTGCAGCACCTGCTTCTTGACGTTTTCGGGCGCCGAGTTGATGTCCTTGATCCGCTCGGGCGGGATCTTGCCGGTCTCGAAGGCCTTTTCGTTCACCGGCCCATTGTCGACATAGAGCGGCAGGTTGGCCTGCAATTGCGGGCTCACGAACATCGCCAGCGCCTTCATCGCCGCTTCCTTGTTCTTGGCGCCCTTGGGGATGACCATGCAGTCGGCGGTCAGCACGCCCTGGTCGAACGAGAAGCTGACCGGTGCGCCTTCCTTCTTCAGCGTGCCGGCGCGGCCGTTCCAGATGCTCGCCATGTCGACCTCGCCGTCCTTGACCAGCTGCATGGCCTGTGCGCCTGATGTCCACCAGGCGTCGACATGGCCGCGGATCTTGTCGACCGATTTCAAGGCGCCGTCGATGTCGACTGGATAGACCTTGTCGATCGGCAGGCCGGAGGCGAGAGCGGCGACGCTCAGCGTCTCGGTCGCCTGGCTGCTGGAGAGCGCGCGCCGCCCCGGGAATTTTTCCACGTTCCAGAAATCGGCCCAGGTCTTGGGGCCTTTGTCGCCGAACACATCGGTCCGGTAGATCAGCACGACGGAGGTGTAGGAAATGCCGACCCAGTCGTCATGGACCAGCTTCGGGTTGATGCCGCTCTTGTCGATCAAGCCGTAATCGAGCTTCTCGAACAGCCCTTCCTTCGAGCCGCGCGCGCATTCGTCGGCGCCAAGCTCGGTGATGTCCCACTTCACCGCGTTGCCGGTCACCTGCAGCCGCACGTCGTCGAGGCCGTTGGTGGTGTCCTGCTTGATGGTGATGCCGAGCGCTTTGGCGGTCGGATCGAAGAACGCCTTGGTCTGCGCCTCCTGATAGGTGCCGCCCCACGAGGCGACAGTGATCGTATCGGCGGCAAAGGCGGGCGCCGCTGCCGATGCCATGAGGCCCGCGACCGCGGCAATCCCAAGGCTATTGATGGTTTTCATGTCGGTTCTCCAGCCGGTGTTCCCATTTGTTTTGATTTAGCATGCGATTTTGTATACAATCTTGAGTGTAGCCTAGGGATCGACGATGTCAACACCGTCCGAATCTGGCTGACAGGCACGATGCAGGCGGGCGTGAGCAGCGCCGTCAAGGCGTGGCAAATCGCGCCGACTGCGAATAGAGATAGGCAAATATCGATTGCCGGTGGGGACGGATCTTTGAGCAAGCAACCCAAAAACACACTGCGCGACTCGGTCTACACGTCGCTGAAGGCGATGATCGTGACCGGCCAGATTCCGCCCGGCTCGCGCGTCACCGAGAGCGACATAGCCGCAAAACTTAATGTCAGCCGCACGCCGGTGCGCGAAGCCTTCAACCGCCTCGAGCGCGACGGCCTGGTCACCGGCCGGCCGCGCCAGGGCTATGTCGTCACAGAGTTCGACATCAACATGTTCCGCGAGGCCTTCGCCATCCGCGAACTGCTCGACGGCCATGCGACCGAACTGGCCGCGGCCGCCGCGACCGACAAGGACAAAGCGCGGCTGCGCGCCATGCTGGCCGAATGCGAGCGGTTGGCCGCCATTCCGGACCGCACCACAAAGGAAAAATTCCAGGAGCTGGAGGTCGGCATCGACCTGCACCGCGTCATCGCCGAGATCAGCGGCAATGCCATGCTGCACGGCATGCTGTGCGGCATCCTCGACAAGTGCCAGCACTATGTCTGGACCGAACTCTTGTGGCTCGACGAATGGAAGATCGCCCGCGACGAGCATGCGGAGATCGTCGAAGCGATCTGCGCCGGCGATGCCACCCGGGCCGGCGCCCTGGCCCGCGCCCATGTGCGCGGCTCACGCGAAAACGTGCTGCGCCTGCTGCAGGCAAAGTCGGACTACCAGAGCTTTCTCGCCAAGGCGTCCTGAGGAGACCAAAGCGCGAAGCATGAATCCGTTCAGGCGCGGCGCGCTTTAGCGGACGCCTGGACCCACGCTCGCGTGGCCTGACAGCTTTCCATCGCCCGCCAGAAGGCGTCGCGTTCGCTGAGCCGGGCCATGTAGGTTTGCTCGACCTCGCCGAGCGCGACCCCGCCAAAAACCAATTGCGATCCAAAATCAGTCGATCTAGCCTATAACCGATTGCATAACACAATCGGAACCGCGCGGACGTGCCGGTGAGGAAGGAAGGGGTATGGCCAAGCTCGTGTTCGGAATGAACCAGTCCCTGGACGGCTATGTCGACCATATGGGATTTGCGCCAGGCCCCACGCTCTTCCGCCACTTCATCGAGGAGGCTCAGGCGCAGGCGGGCAGTGTCTATGGCCGCCGGATGTATGAAATCATGCGGTACTGGGACGACGATCATCCCGAATGGAGTGCGGACGAACGCGCCTTCGCGGCGGCGTGGCGGAACCAGCCGAAATGGGTCGTCTCGCGCTCGTTGAAGTCGCTTGGTCCCAACGCCAGGCTCGTCGGGGATGATCTCGAGGGCGCGATGCGGGAGTTGAAGGCCGACCGCGATGGGGAGATCGAAGTTGCCGGCCCGAACCTGGCGCAAACCCTCACCGAACTTGGCCTGATCGATGAGTATCGGATCTACTTGCATCCCGTCGTGCTTGGGCACGGCAAGCCCTATTTTGCCGGACCCCGGCCACCGCTGCGCCTTATGACCCACGATCGGATCGGCGAGGATGTGATCAGGTTGACCTACGTTCCTGTATAAGCTCGCGGCCCGTCGAATGAAATCGCCGCTGAAGTCCGGTCTTGGGTTGGGCCCACCGGGCTAAGATGATCACTTGTCTACGCTATCGCCTCCAGGTCCTCCTTCTTGCAGATGGCCCAGGCTTCGAGCCGCCGGCTATGCGCTATGGCGCGTCGCTTCCGGCTCCTCGAGACATTCACCGCCGCTTCCAGCGTTCCCAGAAACTGCCTTTAGGGCCGTGCGACAGACATGTTTACGATCAGGTCTCGCGCTTGCAATTTCCCTGACTTGGGATATTTTCCCACATATGGACACAGCGTCTCGCCACGTTAAAGCCTTGGCCGACCATCTTCGTCTGCTTCGAGCAGATCGTGGGCTTACCCTTCAGGAGCTCGCGGCAAACAGCGGGGTCAGTCGGGCGACGCTGTCGCGGATCGAGAATGGCGAAGTCAGCCCCACAGCGGAAACGCTTGGTCGTCTGGCGTCGGCTTTCGCATTGCCGCTTTCCCAGCTTCTGGTGCCGCTCGAGCCGGACTTTCCCCCGCTTGTCCACCACGCTGACCAAAGCATATGGTCGGATCAGGAGAAGGGCTTCACTCGTCGTGCTCTTTCGCCGCCCAGCGGACAGCTGAAGCTCGAAATGATCGAGTGCGAGATCGCGCCCAACCAGCGCATCGTCTACGATCGGCCCGCTCTTCCGGGGCACGAACACCACCTCGTGCTTTTGGCAGGTGCGCTTGTTTTGATCGTCGATGGCGTTAGGCACGACCTGCGTCCCGGTGACTGCCTGCGCTATCGGCTGCGTGGCGCCTCTTCCTTTGAGACCGGCGAACAATCGGCCCGCTACATTATCGCCATGGCTTAAGGAACCGCCATACATGGAAATGCAGATCATTGAACTCGACGGTCTCGCCATCGAAAAAAGGCTGGGCGAGCTTTCCAGGGTTCTCGCGGACAGCGTAGCCGATGGCGCGGCTATCAGCTTCATGGCGCCCATGCCCTACGAGGACGCGGCTCGGTTCTGGTCGGGCGATGTTCGGCGTGAGGTCGCTGCAGGACGCAGAGTGCTTTTCGGCGCGGAGCGGGACGGCGAGATCGTCGGAACCGTCCAGCTTCTCACCGCCATGCCGCCCAACCAGCCGCATCGCTGCGAGATCGCAAAGATGATCGTCCATCCGCAGGCACGCAGGCTCGGCATCGGGCGAGCCCTGATGAATGAAGCGCTGGATCGCGCGCGTGAACTGGGGAAAACCCTCGTAACCCTCGACACGCGAACCGGGGACGCCGCGGAGCCGTTATACGCTTCCGTCGGCTTCGAGGTGGCTGGTGTGATCCCCGACTTCGCCTGGGACCCGGACGGCAAGGCGCTGCACGCGACGACCTACATGTTCAGGCGGATATAGCCGGGTGCCAGCGGGTCTGATTCTCGCCGGCATGAGCGCGGTGATCGGCGGAATGCTGGTTGCCGCGCAAGGTCCGATTTGCGCGCGTCTGTCCGAGGAACTGAACCGCGATTCGCTTGCCGCGGTCTTTTTGGCCTTCTTGATAGCCACCGTCGCGGCCCGTCTGCTGGTGGTCAGGCTCGGCAGTTGGCGCTCGATCCGTACCCGCCCTGACCTCGATGCCTCACGGTCTACGATCACTTTGGGGCGTTCGGACTAACCGAAAGGCCTTTCGGCATGGGGCGTCTGATCGGATTGATGCTCGTTGTGATCGGAGTGCTCGTCAGGGCAAGGGCATAACGAACGACGGCTTCTCGACACGCCCGTGACGTCCCTCGCGCGCTCCTCATGCCGCCGGCAGAGAGGGCTTGAAACCTCGTTTCCGGATCGTCGCCACGATTTATCATCCGCCTCGGTGTGACACCTGTGCGACAGATCGACTCTCGCGTGGCTTCCGACGGGGCCACTCGATCCGAATACCCAACGACATGGATGAGTTTTTGGCGCGCCCGAAGAGATTCGAACTCCTGACCCCCAGATTCGTAGTCTGGTGCTCTATCCAGCTGAGCTACGGGCGCGCATCAGGCCATGTTTTCAACGGCCCTGCGATCCGATCCCAAGGACCGGCCGCGAATGTGTGCAGTTCCCTAACGACTGAATTTGGGAAAAGCAAGCCGATCCGGCAAAAGTTTTGTCGTGGGTGTGTCATCCGGTGACGACGGCCCCGATCTCAGGGCTTTGAAGCTGCCGCGAAGCCAGTCTGATTCAGGCCGAGTGGGGAAAAGTCGCGGCGAAGATCATCGAAAGCGTCAGACTTGAAGGGCAGAAGCCTCGGGAAAACAGCGCCGAGCCCGTCACGCCGGGCGGCGCAGGCTGCCGCGGGCCTGGTCGAGCCGCACCGGCTGGTCGGGGATGGTGACGGCGAAAGTGGTGCGCCCGCCAATCGATTCGACCAGTTCCACCGAGCCGCCATGCGCCCTGATCAGTTCATGGGCGATCGCCAGGCCAAGGCCAGTGCCGCCGCTGCGCGCCGAGCCGCGGAACGCCGCGAACAGGTTTTCGCGCGCCTTCGGCGGCAGGCCGGGGCCGGTGTCGGTGACGGCGATGCGGCTGACGCTGCCCATGCGCTCCGCCGAGACGGCGAGCCGCCGCACCACGGCGCTCTCGGTGTCGGCCGCCATCGCCTGCACCGAGTTGCGGCAAAGATTGGTGAGCACCCTAAACAGCTGGTCGGAATCGGCGTCCACCTCGAAAGCCGCCTCGACGGCGTTGATGAACTCGATGCCTTCCTCGATGTCGAGCAGGCCGTGCACGTCCTCGACCAGCTGGCGCAGCCGCACCCGGCGGCGCGAAGGCGGCGGCTCCTGCGTGCGGCCATAGTGAAGCACGCCTTCGGAATAGGAGACGGCCCGGTCGAGCGCGCGCAAAAGCTTCGGCGCGAAGGCCTGCACGGTCGGGTCCTTGACCAGGCGCAGGCGGTCCGAAATCAGCTGCGCTGAGGCCAGGATGTTGCGCATGTCGTGGTTGATCTTCGAGACAGCCAGGCCGAGATCGGCAAGGTGTTTCTGCTCCGAAAGCATCTTTTGCAGCCGCTCCTGCATCTGCGACAGTTCGCGTTCGGCAACGCCGATCTCATCGGAGCGGGCGGCGGGATGGATGATGCGGCCAGGGTCGTCGGGCGCTTCGGAGAAGGACAGCATCGAGCGCGTCATGGTGCGGATCGGCCCGATCATGATCAGGTCGATCGCGGCATAGACCAGCATGGCGGTGAACAGCGAGATCAGCAGCGAGACGAAGGCGACGTTGCGTGAATAGATGAGCATGGCCTTGCGCAGCGAGTAATCCGGCATGATCAGCTCGAATTCCTTGTCGCTGTCGCCGACCGGTCCGAAGACGCGCAGCATCCGGTCGCCGCCGAAGAACAGCGTGTCGAGAGCGCCTGTCATGCCTTTGATCATGCCGACGCTGGCGAGGTCGATATGCTCGTCGACCTGCGGCGGCATGTCTGCCACCACCAGAAGCCGCGAGACGCCGCCGTCGCGCACCGCGATCGCCTTGGCGCCGATCGCCATCAGCACGTCATTCTGGGCCGTCCGCGACAGCGAGGTCGACTCGCCCTGCACCAGCACGATCGACACGGCCGCCGCCGTGCTCAGCCGTTCCTTGAGCCAGCTCAGCCGGTAGCTGGCGATCCAGGGCAGGAAGATGAGCACTTCGGCCAGAAGCACGAAAACGATGGTCAGCAGCAGCAGTTTCGTCGACAGGCCGCGTGACAGGGGTACCGTGCGGACGGCGGCGGGCGCCGTTCCGTTCCCTTCCCCCGCTTGGCTGGTTTCGCTCATGCGACTCTGTCTTCACGATCACTTGATCGGCCAAGATTAGGCGATTACGGCATTTTTGCCAATTTCATCCTTTGGCCGGAACATTAAATTACCGTCATGAAGCCGGCGTCCGCGCCGCGCCGACGCCGGATTGACTTCCAAAACCCTTCTTTCTATAAGCCCGCTCACGCTCGGGCCACTCGTCCCGGCGCGGTTTCGATCGCGCCAAAGCCGGCCCGGCAAAGCTCCTGTTACAGAGTGACAGAATCAAGAAGGGCCGCACCCCGCGGTATTAAAACAAATGAAGCGTACCTACCAACCGTCCAAACTCGTCCGCAAACGCCGGCACGGTTTCCGTGCCCGCATGGCCACCAAGGGTGGTCGTGGAGTCGTCGCAGCTCGCCGCAACCGCGGCCGCAAGCGGCTCAGCGCCTAAGCGAGACGATATCGTTGCCCGCAACCGGCAAGCCAGTGGGGCAAAATCCCAAGCGGCTTCTGAAACGCGCGGAATTCCTGGCCGTCCGTCGTGGTGAAAAGCGACGCGGACGGTTTTTCCTCGTCGAGGTCCTCGACCGCGGCGATGGCCGGGTACCGCGCGTCGGCTACACCGTCACCAAGAAGGTCGGCAACGCTGTTGTGCGCAACCGCGTCAGGCGGCGGCTTAAAGAGGCCGTCCGCGTCCATGCCGCAGATGACATGGTGCCCGGCAATGATTATGTCATCGTCGGGCGCGACGATGCGCTGCGCGCCCCTTTCGGCCAGTTGAAGGCTGAACTTTCCCGCCGACTTCGCGGAACACGATAGGCCAAAGGCTCTCGATGGAAAACAACCGGAACTTCTTCATCACCATCGCGCTGTCGGTGCTGATCCTGACTTTGTGGCAGGTTTTCTACATGAACCCGCGCGTGGAGCAGCAGCGCGAGGCCGCCAAGATCGAGCAGCAGCGGGTGGAAGAGCAGAAGAAGGCGGCCGAGGCCGCCAATCCGGGTGCTGGAACGCCGGCTCCGGCGCCGGGCACCATTCCCAACGCGCCCGGCGGTGACACCGTCACCGCTGCTGGCCGCGATCAGGCGCTGGCCGCTTCCAAGCGCGTCAAGATCGACACGCCGAGCCTCGAGGGCTCGATCAACCTGACTGGCGCGCGCCTCGACGACCTCAAGCTCAAGCACTACACCGAGACCGTCGACAAGAATTCGCCCGAGATCGAACTGCTCAACCCGCAGGCGCTGCCCACCGGCTATTTCGCCGAGATCGGCTTCGTCGGCAACGACAAGACGGGTACGGTACCGGGTGCCGAAACGGTGTGGAATGTCGAGGGCAACCCGACGCTGACCCCATCGACGCCGGTGACGCTCACCTACACCAACGACAAGGGCCTGACCTTCAAGCGCATCTTCTCCGTCGACGCCAATTACATGTTCACGGTGTCGGACACGGTGCAGAATTCCGGCTCGAGCGCGGTTTCGCTGTTCAATTACGGCCGCGTCACGCGCTACGACAAGCCCGCCGTTGCCAGCACCTATGTGCTGCACGAAGGTCTGATCGGCGTTACCGGCACCGAGGGCCTGGCCGAGTACAAATACGCCAAGATCGAATCCGACAAGCAGATTACGCCCGGCAAGTCGACCGATGGCTGGCTCGGCATCACCGACAAATACTGGGCCGTCACGCTGGTGCCGACCGAAAAGCAGCCTTTCCAGCCGCGCTACGCCTTTTTCGAGGACGGCCGGCACCGCTACCAGTCCGACTTCCTGACCGATGCCATCAATGTCGAGGCCGGCCAGTCCGCGACGGTGGAGACTGAGATCTTCGCCGGCGCCAAGGAAGTCGCCAAGATCAACGCCTACGAGGCGGACCGTCATATTCGTCAGTTCAATCTGCTGATCGACTGGGGCTGGTTCTATTTCATCACCAAGCCGATGTTCTGGCTGATCGACACGCTCTACAAATTCTTCGGCAATTTCGGCCTGGCGATCCTCGCCACCACCGTTATCGTCAAGGCCATCTTCTTCCCGCTCGCCAACAAGTCCTACGCGTCGATGGCGAACATGAAGAAGGTGCAGCCCAAGATGCTGGAGATCCGCGAGAAATACGCGGACGACAAGATGAAGCAGCAGCAGGCGATGATGGAGCTGTACAAGACCGAGAAGATCAATCCGCTTGCCGGCTGCTGGCCGGTGGCGCTGCAGATCCCGGTCTTCTTCTCGCTCTACAAGGTGCTCTACATCACCATCGAGATGCGGCACGCGCCGTTCTTCGGCTGGATCCAGGATCTGGCCGCGCCCGATCCGACGTCGCTGTTCAACCTGTTCGGCCTGATCCCGGTGACGTTGCCGCACATGCTGATGATCGGCGTGTGGCCGCTGATCATGGGCGTCACCATGTTCCTGCAGATGCGCATGAACCCGACGCCGCCGGATCCGACGCAGGCCGCGATCTTCACCTGGATGCCTGTTATCTTCACCTTCATGATGGCGGGCTTCCCGGCCGGCCTGGTCATCTACTGGGCCTGGAACAACACGCTGTCGATCCTGCAGCAGGGTGTGATCATGAAGCGCCAGGGCGCCAAGATCGAGCTATGGGACAATCTGATGGCCCTGTTCAAAAAGAAACCGTCACCGGCGGAATAGAAGCTCTCTCTTCGCGAAAGCCCGGTTCGTCCGGGCTTTTTCTTTGGGTGGATATCCGTTCACGTTCCCGTGATCGGCGAAACTGCGAGCGGTCGCGGAGCGTGACTGCGTGTGCATTTCCAAAGGCTATCAATTCCGATCAGCCCTCACCCGGAGGAAGACCACATGCGCTTGCCGTCATTCAAGATCATCGCCATTTCCGCTCTCGTCGCCGGCGTGGCGATTGCCGCCCCCGCCTACGCCAAGAACCCCAATGTCGGTGGGGCGCCGATGTACACCACCAAGAACATCGTCGAGAACGCCGTGAATTCGAAGGACCACACCACGCTCGTCGCCGCCGTCAAGGCCGCCGGGCTGGTGGACACGCTGCAGGGTGCCGGCCCGTTCACCGTCTTCGCACCGACCAACGAGGCCTTCGCGGCACTGCCGGCCGGCACGGTCGACACGCTGCTCAAGCCCGAGAACAAGGACAAGCTCACCAAGGTCCTGACCGCGCATGTCGTGGCTGGCAAGATCTCGGGCGCCGAGATGATGAAGCAGGCCAAGGCGATGGGCGGCAAATACGAGATGAAGACCGTCTCGGGCGACACGCTCACCGCCGAGGTCAAGAAGGGCAAGCTCTTCATCATGGATGAGTCCGGCGGCGAGGCGAAGGTGACCATCGCCGACGTCAACCAGTCGAACGGCGTCATCCATGTCGTCAATAAGGTGCTGTTGCCGAAGTAACGGCTTCCGGTGAAAGGGGCAGTGGCAGGTCGTTGGGGCTTTCTTGGCCTGCCATCCCCGCCTCGTGACGAGGTGCCAAGTTTCTTGGGGAAGTCGTTCTCGGCGAGGCCGGGGTCCTGTAGTCCCTCACAGGGCCCCGCTTTCCTTATACGTACCGTGAAGACGCTTGGCTTCAGCGATCGAACTTCGACCGCTTCCAGCCCATCATTCCATCACGGCACTATGGTCGACCTTTGCCGGCGTGCCTGGCTTGCGCAGCAAGAGTACCAGCGGGATGGCGGCCAGCGACAGGATCATCATCAGCTTGAAGTCGTCTATATAGCTGATAACGGTCGCCTGCAGCGTTACCACGCCGTCCAGTGCTGCGCGACCGGCGGCGGTGTAGGGGTTCATCGCCTGCGCGATCGCCGGATTGCCGAATGCCTGGTTGAAGGGCGTCACATAGGTGGCGATGTTGGCATGGTTGATCTGCACGTTCTGCGTCAGCAGCGCGGTGACCACCGAGATGCCGACGCTGGAGCCGATATTTCGCGACAAATTGTAAAGCCCGGTGCCTTCCGCCCGCCGTTCCGGCGCCAGCGTGGCGAAGGTGATGGTGGTCAGCGGCACGAACAGGAAGCCGAGCCCCGCACCCTGGATGAAGCCGGTGCTGATGATCGTCCATTGCGAGACATCGGGCGTCCAGCCGGTCATGTCGTACATCGCCCAGGCGGTGATCGCGAGGCCGATGAACAGCAGCCAGCGTGTGTCCACCTTGCCGACCAGCCTGCCGACCAGGAACATGCACGCCATCGTGCCGAGGCCGCGCGGGCCCATGACGATGCCGGCCGTCACCACCGGATAGCCCATCAGCGTCTGTAGATAGGGTGTCATCAGCGCCAGCGAGGCGAGATAGGTGATGCCGACGATGAAGATGAAGATCATGCCGACGGCGAAATTCCGGTCCAGGAACAGCCGCGGGTTCACGAAGGTGTTCTTGGCGGTGAAGGTGTGGACGAGGAAGATGTAGAAGGCCGACGCGCAGATCAGCGCCTCGACGATGATCTCGGATGAGGAGAACCAGTTGAGCTGCTCGCCGCGGTCGAGAAACATTTGCAGCGCCGCGATGGTGATGCTGAGCATGCCGAAACCCAGCCAGTCGAGCTTTGCCTTGATGTCCAGCTTGGTTTCCAGCACGAACAGCGATACGCCGGCGAAAGCCAGCGCTCCGATCGGCACGTTGATGTAGAACACCCAGCGCCAGGAGACGTTCTCGGTCAGCCAGCCGCCGATGACCGGGCCCAACACCGGCCCGACCATCACCGACACGCCGAACAGCGCCATCGCCGAGCCCCGCTCCTCCACGCTGTAGATGTCGAGCAGGATGCTCTGCGACAGCGGCACCAGTGCGGCGCCGAACAGGCCCTGCAGCAGGCGGAAGCCGACGATCTGCGGCAGCGACTGCGCGAAGCCGCACAGCACCGAGGCGACCACGAAGCCGGTGATCGAGGTCAACAGGATGCGCTTGCGGCCGAAGCGGTTGGCAAGGTAGCCCGAAGGCGGCGTCATGACGGCGGCCGCGACGATATAGGAGGTCAGCACCCAATTGATCTGATCGGCGCTGGCCGAAACGCTGCCCTGTATGTAGGGCAGCGCCACATTGGCGATGGTCGTGTCCAGCGCCTGCATGATGACCGCCAGGATCACGCAAGCCGTGATGGCGCCGCGATTGGCGACCACCGGTGTGGCACCTGCCGCGGTCGCGCTGGTCATGATTTTTGTCCGAACCGGTCGATGAGGTTGGTGACGAAGTCCGGCAGGCCGCGCGCATGGCCGGTCTCGACGTCGACCACCACGCTCATGCCGCCGCGCAGCGGCGGATTGCCCTTGGTGTCGTCGACCGTCACGCGCATTGGGATGCGCTGCACGACCTTGACCCAGTTGCCGGTGGTGTTCTGCGCCGGCAGCAGTGAGAAGCTCGACGACGAGGCCGGGCTGATCGAGGCAACCGTGCCGTGCCAGACGGCGCCTGGATAGGTGTCGACACTGATCGTCGCCGTCTGTCCCGGCCGCACATAGGTCAGTTCGGTTTCCTTCGGCTCCGCCTCGATCCACAGATCCGTCGACGAAACCAGGCTGAAGGCCGGTTGCGAGGCCGGCAGATATTTGCCGACCTGAAGCGCATCGACATTGGTGACGACACCGTCGAACGGCGCCTTGACCACGGAATCGGCGAGGTCGCGCTGCGCATCGTCGACGCCCGACTGGGCCTGCAGGTAGAACGGGTTCTTTTCCACCGGCTGGTTTGCGTCGCCGCCCAGCTGGGCAAGCGTGGCCTGCGCCTGCGCCTTGGCGACGGCCACTTTCTGGCGCGCCGCGACGAGGTCGTGCTGGGCGCTATCGAAAGACGCCTTGGAGGCGGTGGAGGTCTTGAGAAGGTCCTGCTGCCGCTGGAAGGCGGCCTCGTAATAGGGAATGTCGGCCTGCGCCTGTTCGATCTGCGACAGCGACTGCTGGTAGCTCGCCTGCAGGGTCAGCACCTGGTTGCGCACCGTCCCGAGCTGGGCCTGGGCGGCGGCAAGAGCGGTTTCGAAGGAGGCCGGCCGCAGGCGGAACAGCACGTCGCCCCTCTTCACCACCTGGTTCTCGTGCACGTCAATCTCCTGCACGGTGCCGGAGACGTCGGTGGACACACCGAGCGACTGGGCCTGGATGTAGGCATTGTCGGTCGTCATCACCTGGCCGCCGGTCACGTAGTAATAGCCGCCTACGGCGAGCGCGATGGGAAGCAAGGCAAACAGCACCGGCCGCTTCAGACTGCGCTTCGGCTTGGCCGGGGCAGCAGCGGGAGGGGCAACGGCGATAGGAGCCGGCTGCGGCTGCGGCTCCTTGGTCGGCGCCTCGAGTGCCGCCGGCTGCGGCGCAACCGGCGCTTCCAGCTCGTCATTGTCGATGACGACATTGGCACGCCTCTGTTCGCGCTCGCTGTCCAGCCGGATGATCTGGTCGCCGGGGCGACCCGTGGCGGGGTCGTTTTCGGCAGGCTTCTTGGGGGATGTTGATTCAGCCATGGACTTTCTCCCGGTCGCCGGCTGGCTGGGTGCGAGCCGCGAGCAGATTGGATTTGATAAAGTTTGGGGTTTGCAGCCGATGCTGCCGTGTTTCAGGAGAAGGGCCGGCGAAGGCCTCGTCTCGCGTTCTCCGGCCGTTGCCGCGCATGATCTCGAGCAGCCGGTGGACCAGCGGGGCCAGGTAAGGCAGCCAGGCCAGCACCTGCGATTGGGGACGGCTCAGCCCCGACGCCCGCAAACGCTGCTCGAACCGCGTTCGAAGCAGGCGCGCGACGTTGTGCAGCACGAAGCTGATATGGGGCGAGGAGGACATGGGAAGAGATCAGGATCTACGGACAAGTTTTCGTGAGCATGCTTATTATCATCATGCACATAATCCCGCTGGACGGCGCGTGCAAGACGGACTAAGCCGCGGTGGCCAAAAATCGCATGGGCCACGACACGGAAGAGGCGCCCCTGCGGCGCGAATTTTTCCGGCAAGGATTTCGACGATGAACTGGATCAGGATCGCAGCCGTGACGGCTCTCGTCGGGTGTCCCGGCATCGCGGTTGCAAAGGAGGCGGTGAGCTGCGGCGGCGCCGCCATGCTGGGTGGCGCGCAGCTGAACTGCAGCCACGTCGAACCCGCGGCACCGCCGCAATTCTGCACGTTTAGCTGGGCTCTCCACACCATGGCGGGCGACCAGAAGGTCGTCGAAGGCACGTTCCTGCTGCCGCCAGGTGCGGCCAACGTCACCGTCTACCAGGGCAGCGGTTTCGACAGCGCGCTGTCCAATCCGATCGTGATCTGCCGCGGCGACAAATGAGCCTGGCACGCACGGAAGACTCGCACCCCGGCCGATTGGTGCTATAGGGCGGATCACGTTATTTTGACCAGGCGCCTCCGGTTCGGATGCGCCTGTCTGCCAATTCCCGGACGACCCGACATGGACGGACCCAACCCCGACATCAAGCACCCGATCCCGATGCACACGCGCGTCGGCTTCCTGAAGCCGCTGGTGACGGAGCCGAACATCGAGATCGGCGACTTCACCTATTATGACGACCCGGACGGACCGGACAAATTCGCGCAGAAATGCGTGCTGCACCACTATCCCTTCATCGGCGACAAGCTCATCATCGGCAAGTTCTGCGCCATCGCCGAAGGCGCGCGCTTCATCATGAACGGCGCCAACCACGCAATGTCCGGCTTTTCCACCTATCCGTTCAACATTTTCGGCCATGGCTGGGAAAAAGGCTTTGACCCGGCGACATGGTCGAAGGAGGTGCGCGGCGACACGGTGGTCGGCAGCGATGTCTGGATCGGCATGGAGGCGGTTATCCTGCCCGGCGTGGAAATCGGCCATGGCGCCATCATCGCCGCCAAATCCGTGGTGACGCATGATGTGCCGCCCTATGCCATTGTCGCCGGCAACGCCGCCAAGGTGGTGAAGATGCGTTTCGACGACAGGACGATCAGGCGGTTGCTGGCACTGGCATGGTGGCATTGGCCCGTGGACAAGATCGGCCGCAACCTCGATGCCATCAGGGGCGCCGATATCTCTCTTCTGGAGGCAGCAGCTTGAACGCTCTGAACAGCACTGTGATCACCACCGACCTGTTCACGCGCGGGTGGATCTTCATCCGCGGCGTGCCGGCCATGAAGTTCCTGCCGCCGGAAGGGCCGCCGGAAATCGCCTTTGCCGGCCGCTCCAATGTCGGCAAATCGTCGCTGATCAACGCCCTGGTCAACCAGAAGGGGCTGGCGCGCACCTCCAACACGCCGGGGCGCACGCAGGAATTGAATTATTTCGTGCCGGACGGATTTTCCGGCGAGGGCGCTGACCTGCCGCCGATGGCGCTGGTCGACATGCCGGGCTACGGCTACGCCACCGCGCCCAAGGAGAAAGTCGACGAGTGGACCAAGCTGGTCTTCGACTATCTCAAGGGCCGGGTCACGCTGAAGCGGGTCTATGTGCTGATCGACGCCCGCCATGGCATCAAGGCCAAGGACGACGAGGTGCTGTCGCTGCTCGACAAGGCGGCGGTGTCCTACCAGATCGTGCTGACCAAGACCGACAAGATCAAGGTCGCCGGCGTGCCGCGGCTGATCGAGGAGACGCTGCAAAAGATCAAGAAACGGCCGGCGGCGTTTCCGTTCGTCCTGGCGACGTCATCGGAAAAGGGCGAGGGGCTGGAGGAATTGCAGGCCGCCATCGTGCTTGCCGCCAATGGCGGCTAGAGCAATTCCAGGAAAAGTGTGAGCGGTTTTCCCTTGGGAATTGCGTCAAACTAAGAGTTAGAGTGGTTCGCCGTTTCCATGAAACGGTGAAACGCTCTAGGCCTTTGCCTCCAGCGCAATCATCTGGTGGCTTTCTTCCTCCGCGAGCCGTTCGGTGCCATAGTTCTTCAGGAACATGCCGACGCCCGACCTGACGATGTGGTCGATCTCTTCGTCGCTCGGAGCCTTGGTGCGGTAGGCGAAGATGCACTGCCGGAAGAGGCCGGCCAGGCACAGTTCGGTAAACTGGTAGGCGGCAAGATCGACATCGTCGATCTTGAGCAGGCCGCGTTCGATGGCGGCATTGAGAAACTCCACCACCTTGTCATGGCCGCGTTTGGGGCCGCGTTCGTAAAACCGCGCGCCCATGTCGGGGATCCTGTCGGAGGCGCCGATCACCGTGCGTTGCGCCTGGATGACCCTGGCCGAGGTGATCTTCATCGACAGCACCTTGCCGAACTTCACCAGGGTCTGGCGCAGATCGTCGGCGCGGTCGAGCATGTCGTACATATTCTTGAAGATGGTGCCGCGCTCTTCCTCGATCAGCGCTTCGAACAGCTCTTCCTTGTTGGCGAAGTAGACATAGATGGTGCCCTTCGAAACGCCGGCCTCGCGCGTGATGTCGTTCATCGAGGCGGCCTCGAAGCCCTTGTCTATGAAGACTCGGCGGGCGCCGTCGATGATCTGGCTGCGCTTGGCCGGATCCTGTCCGGCCGCCGGGCGGCCGCGGCGCAGGCTTTCCAGCAGGTCGTTGCAGTTGTCGGTTTCGACGTCAGGCGTTGTCTCGGCCATAAAAGTCACACCTCGAAAATAATTCGAACCAACCGGTTCGATTGCCCCTTGATATGGTCCTCTTTTCACGCTATGTCAACGGCCGGATCGAACCGAACGGTTCAGTATTATTACTTTAGAGAGATGTCATGTCCTCGAACGCGCCCAACACAGCCGAAGTCCGCCCCTTCCCCAACGCCAAGGTCGCTCCGGCGACGGAAGCACCGGAGATTCCCGTCCTGCCCGTGGCACCGCCGCCGGCGGCCGAAGCTCCAGCCAAGAAGAAGCGCTCGGTGCGTTCCTTCCTGTTGCCGATCATCGGCCTTGCCCTCCTGAGCGGTGGCGCCTGGTACGGTTATGACTACTGGACCACGGGCCGTTTCATGATCTCGACCGACGATGCCTATGTCCAGGCCGACATGGCGTTCGTTTCGCCCAAGATCTCCGGCTATGTCGATCAGGTCAAGGTCAGCGAGAACCAGCTGGTCAAGGCCGGCGACCCGCTGCTGACGATCGACGATGGCGACTACAAGATCGCCGTTGCCCAGGCCGAAGCGCAGATCGCCACATTGTCCAAGACGCTCGACCGCATCGACGCGCAGACCAAGGCGGCGCAGGCCTCCCTGCAGCAGGCGCAGGCGCAGAAGGTCGCCGACCAGGCCGCGGCCGACAACGCCGCCCGTGCCCAGCAGCGCGCCGCGCAACTGGTCAAGACGCATGTCGGCACGCAGGCGCAACTGGACGATGCCCAGACTGCGCTCGACCAGGCCAATGCCGCGTTGGTTGGCGCCGATGCGCAGATCGCCGCTGCACAGGCCAATATCGGCGTGTTCGAGGCGCAGCGCGCCGAGTCGGCGAGCACGCTCGCTTCGCTGCAGCTCAGCCGCGACAAGGCCGCGCGCGACCTGTCCTTCACCGTGCTCAAGGCGCCTTATGAAGGCGTCGTCGGCAACCGCTCGGTCGAGCAGGGCGATCTTGTCAGCCCCGGCCAGAAGCTCGCCGTCGTCGTGCCGTTGGACAAGCTCTACATCGTCGCCAACTTCAAGGAGACGCAGCTTGCCCGGCTGGTTCCGGGCGAAAAGGTCAACATCTCGGTCGACGCCATCGACGGCCATCCCATCCAGGGAACCGTCTCGTCGCTCGCTCCGGCTTCAGGCGCGGTCTTCTCGCTCCTGCCGCCGGAAAACGCCACCGGCAACTTCACCAAGGTTGTGCAGCGCGTCCCGGTCCGCATCGACGTGCCGGCCGATGCCCTGAAGACCGGCAAGCTGCGTGCTGGCCTCAGCGTTGTCGTCAACGTTGACAGCCGCACCGCACCTGCCGCGACGACCAACTAAGCGCTTTCGGAGGGTGGCTCGGCGGCTGATGAAGCGCTGGGCCGCCCGGCCGGCCTCAAGGAGGCCCATGAAATGGCAACCGCTACCACCACCGCAGGATCGCCGCCGGCAAGACCGGCGGTCCCTGACACCATCTCCACACGCCGCGTCATCGCCTTCCTGGCGATGGTGTTCGGCATGTTCATGGCGATCCTGGACATCCAGATCGTCTCGGCTTCGCTGGCCGAGATCCAGGCGGGCCTCAGCGCCAGCTCCGATGAAATTCCGTGGGTGCAGACGGCCTATCTGATTGCCGAGGTGGTCATGATCCCGCTGTCGGGCTTCCTCAGCCGCATGCTGTCGACGCGCGTGCTGTTCACCATCGCCGCCGCCGGCTTCACCGCGGCCAGCGCGCTTGCCGCGACCGCCACCAACATCGACCAGATGATCGTCTACCGCGCCGTGCAGGGCTTCATCGGCGGCGGCATGATCCCGAGCGTCTTTGCCGCGGCCTTCACCATCTTCCCGCCTTCCAAGCGCGCCGTCGTCTCGCCGATGATCGGCCTGGTGGCGACGCTGGCGCCGACCATCGGCCCGACCGTCGGCGGCTATATCAGCCACGCCTTTTCATGGCACTGGCTGTTCCTGGTCAATGTCGTGCCCGGCATCCTGGTGGCGAGCGCCGCCTGGGCGCTGATCGATTTCGACAAGCCCAATCTCAAGCTGTTCAACAAGTTCGACTGGTGGGGCCTCGCCGGAATGGCGGCCTTCCTCGGCTGTATGGAATATGTGCTGGAAGAGGGTCCGAACAATGACTGGCTGCAGGACCAGGGCGTGTTCATCTGCGCCATTGTCATGAGCGTCGGCGCGGTGATCTTCTTCTGGCGTGTCTTCGCCGCCGAGGAGCCGATCGTCGACCTCCGGGCCTTCAGCAACGTCAACTTTGCCTTCGGCTCGCTGTTTTCCTTCGTCATCGGCATCGGCCTCTACGGCCTGACCTATCTCTATCCGGTCTTCCTCGGCCGTATCCGCGGCTATGATTCGATGATGATCGGCGAGGCGCTGTTCGTCAGCGGCCTGGCGATGTTCGTCACCGCGCCGATCTCCGGCATCCTGTCGAGCAAGATGGACTTGCGGCTGATGATGATGATCGGCTTCTTCGGCTTCGCCACCGGCACCTGGTGGATGACGCATCTGACCGCCGACTGGGATTTCTACGAACTGCTCATCCCGCAGATCCTGCGCGGCTGCTCGATGATGCTGTGCATGGTGCCGATCAACAACATCGCGCTCGGCACCTTGCCGCCCGACCGGCTGAAGAACGCCTCCGGCCTGTTCAACCTCACCCGCAACCTCGGCGGCGCTGTCGGCCTTGCCCTCATCAACACCGTGCTGATCGACCGCAACGCCTTCCACTATGCGAGGCTCGCAGAGCATGTGCAGTGGGGCAGTGCCGCCGCGCAGACCAAGCTGCAGAACATGACGCTGAACTTCGAACAGACCACTGGCCTGGATGCGGCCAGCGCGGCGATCTCCAAGCTGTCGGGCATGGTCCAGCAGCAGGCGGCGCTGCTGTCCTTCATGGACGTGTTCTACATGCTGACGGTGCTGTTCGCGACGCTCGGCCTGTTCACGATGCTGATCAACAAGCCGGCCGCGCCCGGTGGTGGCGGAGGTGGCGGGCACTAAGCAATTCCAGGATAAGTGTGAAGCGGTTTTCCCACAGGAATTGCGTCAAGACAGAAACACAGACGTGGGCAGCGGTTTCGGGAAGCTCCTCCAGTCCACGCCCGAAAGCTCTGACCGCGCAAAAAACTCCGGGCCGCAAGACCCGGAGTTTTTCGTTTCCGGTCGAATTTCGTCAGGCCGTGGCCGGCTTGAAGGTCAGCGCCACGCCGTTGATGCAGTGGCGCAGGCCGGTCGGCGCCGGACCGTCGTCGAAGACGTGGCCGAGATGGCCGCCGCAGCGGCGGCAATGCACCTCGGTGCGGGTCATGCCGAGCGACCTGTCCTCGGTCTTGCCGATGCCGTTGGCGATCTCCTGCCAGAAGCTCGGCCAGCCGGTGCCGGAATCGAATTTCGTCTCAGAGGGGTAGACCGGCAGGTCGCAGCCGGCACAGGCGAAGATACCCTTGCGGTGCTCGTTGAGCAGCGGGCTGGTGCCCGGATATTCCGTGCCTTGCTTGCGCAGCACGTCGAAGGCGGCAGGCGACAGGATGGCTTTCCACTCGTCATCCGTCTTGGTGATCTCGAATTTTTCGGCCGCCAGCGCGGGCTGCGGAGCGCCCATGCGCAGCATGGTTGCGGCGGCCCCGACGACGCCAAGGGCGGCGGCACCGCTCAAAAGAAAGTCGCGACGGTTCATGACCATTCCTCCGGTTGTTCCTTTTGCCAAACTATACCGCCACGCCAAAATCAAAAGCCGGTGACGGTTGCCCCCAAACGACACTCCGCGCCGTTCCACAGTTGGCTGTGGGCGGCGCGGAGCGTGCGTGTCGATTGCGGATCAGGGGAGCGGGACGACGCAATCGGCGGAGAGCTCTTGCCGCAGGTTCGTCCGCGGCTGGCCCCTTGTTACATCTTCGGCAAAAGAACCTTGTCGATGACGTGGATGACACCGTTGGACTGCTCGACATCGGCGATCGTCACATTGGCGACATTGCCGTTCTCGTCGGTAACGGTGACCTTGCCGCCCTCGGCCTTCAGGGAAAGCTCGCAGCCGCCGACCGTCTTGACCTTGTGCGTGCCGCCGTCGGCCTTGGCCATCGAGGCCACATCCGCCGCCATCGCCTTGGCGCCGACGACATGGCAGGTCAGGACCTTCGTCAGCTTGTCCTTGTTCTCGGGCTTGAGCAGCGTGTCGACCGTGCCGGCCGGCAGTGCCGCGAAGGCCTCGTTGGTCGGCGCGAAGACGGTGAACGGACCGGCGCCCTGCAGCGTGTCGACCAGGCCGGCCGCCTTGACGGCGGCGACCAGCGTGGTGTGGTCCTTCGAATTGGCGGCGTTCTCGACGATGTTCTTCTGGGCATACATGGCGGCGCCGCCGACCATTGGGTTTTCGGCATAGGCGGCGGTGGCAAGCGCGGAAACAGCGATCGTACCGGCAAGCAAAAGGGTGGCGTATCTACGCATGATGTTCAAACTCCTCGGTTTTCTCTTCCCATTTTTGGGGACGCGAGGAGATACGCAACACAAACGCGCGAGTTTCAGAATATTTTTGGATTTTTGAATTTTTCGCTCGGGCAAAGAAATTTTATGGCGCACCTTCTTACCGGCACGCACACCTATTTTAGGCAGGTGTTACATAAGATATATTTGGGAAATTCCGGAAACGGATTCGCTGCGAGATGCAGCAGGTCAGATGCCCTTCAGGTCGCCAGCGGCAACCACCGGTCCGGTCGGTTGTCCCGTCGGCGAGCCGCCGGCCGGTTCCAGGCTGACGGCCAGCACCGCGCCCTGCGCCAGCTTCTGCTGCGTGGCGGGCGAGACCCCGATATGCGCGGTCGCGCCGGCCGGGATGACGCCCATCGAGACCGGTGCGTTCTTGCCTTCGATCATCCAAAGTTCGAAGTCCTTGCCGGAAGCAAGCGTGCCGGAAACGTGCGAAAGGCTGACGTCATGCCGCTCGGAATCATAGACGGCGAGATATTTTACATCGCTGCCGTCGGCCGCCAGCGAGGCAACAAGCCGCGCCTGCGGCTGTTCGGCCGGCCGATTGACATAGGGCACGGCGATATAGAGAGCCAGCGCTGCAACAGCAGCGACGGCAAGGCCGCGCCAGAAGGCGAGGCTGGACCACAGGCCGGCACGGGCCTCGGCCGGAGTGGCGGCGGTCGATGCAAACAGCCGGCGGTCGACAGCCGCCTTCACCGAAGCCGGCGGCTCGACCTCGGCATAGGCTGATGCCAGCGGCGACAGGCGAACCTCCCAGCCATCGACGAGCCGCGCGAAATCGGTGTCGGTGTCGACGCGCCTGGACGCGATCTGCCGCTCTTCTGCCGGCAGAACGCCGAGAACGTATTCGGCGGCGAACAGCTCGTCGCCTCCACGTTCCGGTCCGTTGTCCTCTGCCAGTGTCATCTTTCCAGACATTCTCTCAGTTTCATCAGGCTGCGGCGCAGCCAGGTACGCATCGTGTTCAGCGGCACGCCGTGGCGCTCCGCCAGTTCGGCATAGCTTTCGCCCTTGAGATAAGCGCCCCGGACGGCCGCCGCCCGGTCCTTCTCCAGCTCCTCGAGACAATGATGGATGCGTACGGATTCGTCGCCCGCCACCACCATCGCTTCAGGTCCCGGTGCCGGATCGGCCACCTCGAGCGCGGCATCGATATCGGCGGCAGGCTTGCGCCGTGCCCTGACGCGATCGATCGCGTGGTTGCGGGCGATTGCCACCAGCCAGGAGATCGGGCTCAGATCGGAGACGGCGAAACGATCCGCCTTCGTCCATATCTTCACGAAGACTTCCTGCAGCGCTTCTTCAGCATCTCCCCGGTCGTTCAATACACGAAGGCACACGCCGAAAAGTTTCGCGCTGGTCTGCCGGTAGAGCAGATCGAACGCTGCCCGATCCTTCATCGAAGTCCGGACGATCAGCTTGGTGATGTCCTGCGGCGTCATGTGCGCCAAGTTAGGCGATTGCGTTGTATTTGCAACGCTGGAATATTCCGTGCACCTAAAGTCCGGCGTGCTGGCGCAGGCTTCGATTGCCAAGGGATCAGCCGCTGGCTAGCTTGGCGGGAACGGGGAGGCGCCGATGTCGGTCGAACGCATTCTGTGGCAAGAAGACGCCACCGGCCTCGCCGGTCTGGTGCGCAAGGGCGAACTGTCGGCGATCGAGTTGACCGAAGCGGCGATCGCGCGCGCCGAGGCCTCAAGGCCTGAAATCAATGCCACGGCCGAGCCGCTCTACGAGGCCGCGCGGGCGCGGGCGAAAACCATGGACCGCTCGCTGCCGCTGGCCGGCGTGCCCTTTGCCATCAAGGACCTCGGCATCGCCATCAAGGGTGTGCCCTCGCATGGCGGCAGCCGCATTCCGGCCTCGGTGCCCGACGTCAATTCGCTGATGACCGACCGCTACCTTGCCGCCGGGCTGATCCCGATCGTCACTTCGACTTCGCCGGAGCACGGGTTGCGGCTGATGACCGAATCCAAGGCCTTCGGCATCACCCGCAATCCCTGGAACACCGGCCACACCAGCGGCGGCTCATCGGGTGGCGCGGCGGCCCTCGTCGCTGCCGGCGTGGTTCCGGTGGCGCACGCCTCCGATGGCGGCGGCTCGATCCGCGTGCCTTCCGCCTGCACGGGCCTGGTCGGCCTCAAGACCTCGCGGGGTCGAATCCCGCTGACGCCGCTGGTCAGCGAAAGCTGGTACGGCATGGTGGTCGATCATGCCGTCACCCGCTCGGTGCGCGATAGCGCGCTGCTGCTCGACCTCACCCACGGTCCCGACTCCCTGTCGCCCTATGCGGCACTGCCGCCAAAGGGCACGTTCGCCGCCGCCGCCGCGCGCGATCCCGGCAAGCTCAGCCTGGCCGTCTACCGCAAGTCGCCGCTTGGCCTGCCGATCTCGGCCGAGACGATGAAAGCGCTCGACACGGCTGTGGCGCTTGCGCGCGAGGGCGGCCACACCACCGTGGAAATCGACCTGCCCTTCATCGGCCGCGATTTCATGGCCGACTTCTGCAGGACGGTTGCTTCCGCCGTCGCCGGCACGCTGCGGGCCGAAGCGCTGCGCGTCGGCCGTCCCGTCACCGGCGACGTCGAGCGCGCCACGCGGGTGCTCGGCCGGTTGGGCGAAATGGTCTCGGCCGGCGAAATCTATGCCGGCCTGCAGCGGCTACATGCCGCCTCGCGCCGGATGATCGAGGAAACCGCGCAATATGACGCTGTGCTGATGCCTGTTATCGCGCACCCGCCGCTCGCCTGCGGCGCCATGGACCCGAAAGGCACCGATGAGCTGGTCGAAAACCTTCTCGACAAGCTTCACCTGACGTCTTTGCTCAAGCTGAAACCCTTGTTCGGCCAGCTGATGGACAAGAGCCTTTTGTTCACGCACTGGCCGGCAATCCACAATGTCAGCGGCCAGCCGTCGATCGCGCTGCCCGTCCATGTCACCGAGGCCGGCCTGCCGCTCGGCATCCAGGCCGCCGGGCGCCCGGGCGATGAGGAGACGCTTTTGTCCTTCGCCGCGCAGATGGAGAAGCTTTCGGGTTGGCTGAAACGGCGGGCGCCGCTGATGGTGCCGTCATGATGACGAGGCCGTGAACGCGGCGAATATGACAGCAATGCCATTTGCCCCCCGGGCCAAATCCCGCTAAGACGCCGCCGTCTTTACCTGATGCATGTCGCCCAAAAGTGCCCGGCGGTTTTGGAGCAACGACATGCATAAACCAAAAAGCCAGGGAACCGCCCGATGACGGACATCGCCGCCACCGCCGAAATGCAGGCCGCCCTGCTGTCGCGCGCTTTGCCGTACATGCAGCGCTACGAACACAAGACCGTCGTGGTGAAATATGGCGGCCACGCCATGGGCGATATCGAGCTCGGCAAGGCCTTCGCCCGCGACATCGCGTTGCTGAAGCAGTCCGGCGTCAACCCGATCGTCGTTCACGGCGGCGGGCCGCAGATCGGCGCCATGCTGACCAAGATGGGCATCGAATCCAAGTTCGAGGGCGGCCTGCGCGTCACCGACCAGAAGACGGTCGAGATCGTCGAGATGGTGCTGGCCGGCTCGATCAACAAGGAGATCGTTGCGCTCATCAACGCCGAAGGCGAATGGGCGATCGGCCTCTGCGGCAAGGACGGCAACATGGTGTTCGCCGAAAAGGCGCGCAAGACCATGATCGACCCCGATTCCAACATCGAGCGCGTGCTCGATCTCGGCTTCGTCGGCGAGCCGGTCGAGGTCGACCGCACGCTGCTCGACCTTCTGGCCCGCTCCGAAATGATCCCGGTGCTGGCGCCGGTGGCGCCGGGCCGCGACGGCCACACCTACAACATCAACGCCGACACTTTCGCCGGCGCCATTGCCGGCGCCTGCAAGGCCTCGCGCCTTTTGTTCCTTACCGATGTGCCGGGCGTACTCGACAAGAACAAGAAGCTGATCGACGAATTGACCGTCGCCGAGGCCAGGGTGCTGATCAAGGACGGCACGGTCTCGGGCGGTATGATCCCCAAGGTCGAGACCTGCATCGAGGCGATCGAGCGCGGCGTCGAAGGCGTGGTCATCCTCAACGGCAAGACGCCGCATGCGGTGCTGCTCGAACTCTTCACCGAACACGGCGCCGGCACGCTGATCGTGCCTTAGTCGGCCTCAGCCGGCTAATCTTCTGGCCGGCAGCCCGCTATTTGTGGAGGCGGAAAGCTCCGGCTTGCGCGGCTGTCGCGCGACGATCATCGATTCCTCCTCCGCGTCCTGCGGCGCGCCCCAGAATTCGGCAAGCGTCGGACCGTCCTTCACCCTGCCATCACGGGCCAGGAAACCCCAGACCTCGCGAAACCAGACCCGGCGGCCCATCTTGGTGTACCAGCGCATCGAATGCCGTTGCTCGGGATCGGGGTGGAACAGGATGCGCGCCAGCGCCTTCGGCCGCGATTGCACGGCGAGCTCGATGAGCTTGACGCTGAAGAACAGCATCCACGGCTTCAGCCGCGTCATCTGCAGCACCTGGTGCTTGTAGTCCCACAGCCGGGCATCCTTCTGGATCACCTTGCGGTCGCGCGCGATGCGGAAGAACGGCGTCCAGCGATGCGGCGTCACATAGAGCGCCTGGATCTGGTCGGGGTCATAGGCGATGAGCTGGCGAAAGCCGCGCCACAGGTCGCGAAACCCCTCATCCTCGAAGCCGGCCACCCAGGTCGCCATCGACAATATGCCGTGCTTTCGCAGCAGCCTTATCGCCTCGCGGTCGGATGAGGTGCTGCCGCCCTTGCGGATCAATTGCAGCGTCTGCTCGTCGGTGTTCTCCATGCCGAGCAGCCAGCGGATGACACCGGCCTTGCGGTAGAGATGCAGGATGTCGGCGTCGCGCACGATGTCGTCGGCGCGGGTCGAGCCGACTATCAGCACCGGCACGTTCTCGGCGATCAGCGCGTCGAGAAAGGCGCGCCACGCCTTCTTCGAAACGGTCGGGTTCTCGTCGGCGAGGTTGATCAGTTTGACGCCGTGCTCGCGGTGCAGCCAGGCGATCTCCTTGGCGAATTTTACGGGATCGCGGTGCCGCCATCGGGTCCAGAAACCGCGCTGGCCGCAATAGTTGCACAGATGCGGACAGCCGCGCGAAAACTGCATCACCACGGCGCGCTTGCCGCCCCAGTAACTATATCGGCCGTGGTCGATCAGCTCCCAGCCGACGCGGTAAGCGTCGAGATCGGCGATGGTCATGGCGCCCTGCGTGGCAAAGGGACGGCGCAGATCGTCACGGAAGGCGATGCCGGCGACGCTCGCCGGCGGCTGGTGCATTTCCAGCGCCTCGACCAGCGCCACCACGGTCGCCTCGCCTTCGCCGCGCACGATGAAGTCGAAGACGTCGGTCGCCGCCAATATGTCGCGCCAGTGATAGGTCGGGAAGACGCCGCCATAGATGACGATCGTCGCCGGCTCGCGCTGCTTGATCATCTTGGCGATCAGCAAGGCGGTCGGGTGCGCCGAGGTCGAGCCGGAATGGCCGATCAGGACGAAGTCCGGAAAGCAGTCCAGGGCGTCGCGCACCACCTTTTCGAGCGGCATCGGCCCGAGTTCGGCATCGACGAGCCGCAAATCATGGCCGGCATCGATCAGCGGGCCGCCGATCGCCAGCAGGCCAAGCGGCGGCAAATGATCGTCCGGCACCCGGCTGCCGATGGCTGTGTGCGGTGGATTGATCAGGACGATTTTCATGGCGGACCTCTTAGGCAGTTGGTCCGCATATGCTGGCCGGCGATCTAGCCGCCCAATTGGCCCGTTTCAGCAGTTTGCGTGCAGCTTTTCCGCAGGAGCGCTGGAGATGGCGCTACTTCCTGAGATGCGCGAGCGGCACGTGGCCGGGTCCCTTGATGTTTTGCAGCACCAGCTGCGTGTGGACGTCGCGCACGCCGTCGAGCCGCATCAGCCGGTGCATGACGAAGGCGTTCAGCTCGTCGACCGAAGGCACCATCACATGCAGCAGGAAGTCGTGGTCGCCGGTCATCGTCCAGCACGAAGACACCTCGTCCATGCGCTGCACCGCGGCAATGAACTTTTCCGGCGAGCCATCGCTGTGGCTGACAAGGCGCACCTGGATGAACACCTCGACCGTCAGGCCGACCGCGCGGCGGCTGATCACCGCGGCAAAACCCTTGATGACGCCTGCATCCTGCAGCGCCTCGAAGCGCCGCGCGCATGGCGTCGTCGACAGGCCGATCTCTTGCGCCAGTTCCGAGACAGGCTTGCGCCCGTCGCGTTGCAGTACATCGAGCATCTTGATCTCGAAATCATCGAATTGAGGCATTTTCACTCCTCGGATGCGGATTGTGAGTGAATATTATCCCGAACATTGCTGATGAGCCATCATCAAAACCGAATTGCCTCGCCAAATCCGGTTATCCTATGCACACGTCTGCAATTGCCGATTTGCGAGGAGAAAAACCATGACGACGATGAGTGTTGCCGAATATGCCCGCGATTGCGCGGCGCAGGGGTTGCGCGGCGACTATTCGGTCTGCCGTGCCGATTTCACCGTGGCCCAGGGTTATGACTACAGCGACGAGGAACAGGCGGTGTGGCGCACTCTGTGCGATCGCCAGACGAAGCTGACGCGCAAGCTCGCCCATCATTCCTATCTCGACGGTGTTGAAAAACTTGGCCTGCTTGACCGCATTCCCGATTTCGAGGACGTCAGCGCCAAGCTGCGCAAGCTGACCGGCTGGGAGATCGTTGCCGTGCCGGGTCTTATTCCCGCCGCCCCCTTCTTCGACCATCTCGCCAAACGCCGCTTCCCGGTCACCAACTGGCTGCGCACCAGGCAGGAGCTCGACTACATCGTCGAGCCGGACATGTTCCATGATTTCTTCGGCCACGTGCCCGTGCTGTCGCAGCCGGTCTTCGCCGACTTCATGCAGATGTACGGCAAGAAGGCCGGCGACATCATCGCGCTCGGCGGCGACGAGATGATCACCCGGCTCTACTGGTACACGGCCGAATACGGCCTGATGCAGGAGGCCGGCCAGCCGCTGAAGGCCTTTGGCGCCGGCCTGATGTCGTCCTTCACCGAATTGCAGTTCGCCGTCGAGGGCAAGGACGCCCATCACGTGCCTTTCGACTTGGAAATGGTGATGCGCACCGGCTACGAGATCGACAAGTTCCAGCGCGCCTATTTCGTGCTGCCGTCCTTCGACGCCTTGCGCGATGCCTTCCAGACCGCCGATTTCGAGGCGATTGTCGCGCGCCACAAGGACCAAAAGGCGCTCGACCCGGCGACGGTCTAAAACGCAAAGCGCGTCGCATGAATCCGTTTCAACGCGACGCGCTTTGGACGCTTTGATCCGCGGGGCTATTGCATGGCGGCAGGGTTCATCCACAGGAACTCCCAGACGTTGCCGTCGGGGTCTTCGATGTGGCGGTTGAACATGAAGCCGAGGTCCTGCGCGGGGTTGGGATCGGCGCGGCCACCGGCCGCCACGCCCTTCTCGATCGTGGCATTGACCTCGTCCTTGCTGCCGGCGGTGAGCGCGATCAGCATCTGGCTGTCGCGCCTGGCGTCGCCGATCTGGCGCGTCGTGAACTGGCCGTAGTGCTGGTGCGTCAGCAGCATCACCCCGATCGAGTCGGAGAACATGATCGAGCTGGCCTGGTCGTTCGAGAACTGCGGATTGAGCGTGCCGCCGATCGCGAGATAGAAGTTGGTCGCCGCCTGCAGATCGCGCACCGGCAGATTTATGAAGATCTTGGTCATCGGTCTAAGCCTTGCCTTCGTTGACAGGTACTAGTCAGTCCAGTACCGTTTCATGGCTACCATGCGGGAACGGTACCGTCTAGTACTGGCCAGGAGAGCGCCTTGAAAATCGACGGTGAGACCAGATCGGAACGCAAGGATCGCGAGATCATCCAGGCGGCCACGGCGGCGTTCATCAGCAAGGGTTATGACGGGACCAGCATGGAGGAAATCGCTACCAAAGCGGGGGCCTCCAAGCAGACCGTCTACAAGCATTTCACCGACAAGGAGACGCTGTTCGGCGAAGTCGTTCTGTCAACCGCTGGCCAGGTCAACGATATTATCGAGTCCGTGACGACGCTGCTTTCCGAGGCGAAATTCATGGAAGGCGGCCTGCAGCAGCTTGCCCGACGTCTGATAGCGGTTCTCATGGACGAAGAGTTGTTGAAGCTGCGGCGCTTGATCATCGCCAACGCGGATCGAATGCCGCAGCTTGGCCGCGCTTGGTACGAAAAAGGTTTTGAGCGCATGCTTGCCTCGACGGGGTCCTGCTTTCAAAAGCTCACCGATCGAGGACTGATACAGACCAGCGATCCCTATCTGGCAGCCAGCCATCTTTTCGGAATGCTTCTTTGGATCCCCATGAATGAAGCCATGTTCACGGGAAGCAACCGGCGCTCCAAAGCCGAACTGGAACGGCACGCGGATGCCTCGGTGGAGGCATTTCTGGCCGTCTATGGGGTCCAGCCGAAATAGTCGCGTTCCCCGCCGACATTGCGGTAACGCCGCGAACAAAAAATGCGCCCCTATCGCCCTGAGGTGTCCGACCCCTCGGCTTTCAGCCGCGCAAGCTGGGCGCGCTGCAGGTCGAGCGCGGCGTTGACGAAGCGTGATATGGTCGCGAGTTCGGCGTCGCTGAAGGTGGCGATCACCTTCTCTCCCTCCTTGGCGATGGCGCCGTAATAGCGCGCCGACAGGTCCCGCGTAGCCTCGGTCGCTTCGATCACCACCTTGCGCCTGTCCTCGAGGCTGCGCGTGCGCGTCAGCAGCCCGCGTGCCTCGAGCCGGTCGATCAGCGCCGTCACGGCGGCCGGCGTCAGCCCGGTCGCGGTCGCGATCGCGCCGGCCGATTGCGGGCCGCCATAGAGCAGTCCGATGCAATGGCGCTCGGCCATGTTCAGCCCGAGCCTCGCCCCCACCGCCTCGTCATAGGCCTGCGTGGCGTCCTGCCATTGCATCACGGCAAGGCCGATCGCGGCCGCGATTTCGTCGCGATACCTGCTTGACGAATTTATTTCGATCATCTAACTATCAATCCGTCTAACATTTAGACTATCGCAGCAATATGCGGCCGTAGCACCGACAAGGCAAGAGCCGGCCGCCGACAAGGAGTGAAAAAATGAGCTTGATTCAACAACGTACCCCTCTCTCCCACGAGGATGAATTCAAATACGCCAAGCTGGCGATGGAATGGTATGGCTGGGGTTCCCCGATCGGCCTCGGCATCCTGCTCGTGGCGCTGGCCGCCGCGGCGGTGCTGGTGCGCATCGCCATCTACGGCCTGTGACCATGGCCGTCACCACCCCCTCGGCATTGCCGGTCGCCATCATTGGCGCCGGTGTTGCCGGGCTGGCCCTTGCCGTCATGCTTCGGCGGCAGGGGCTTGCCGTCCGCCTGTTCGAGGCGCGGTCGCGCGAAGCGTTGAGCGAAGGCGCCTTCCTCACTCTGGCCCCCAACGGCATCAACGCGCTGCGTGCGCTTGGGCTCGCCGAGCGGGTAAGCGCGCTGGGCATTCGCACCCTTGGCTTCGAGATCATGAACGCCGCCGGGCGCCGGCTCATCCATCTTGACGAGCAGCTATCGATGCGCGAGGCCGGCGCCGAAAGCGTCACGTTGCGGCGCTCGGACCTGCTCGGCGCGCTGCTGGATGAGGCGCTGGCGCTTGGCGCCGACATCCGTTTTGGCCATGCGCTCGCCGAAATCGAAGACCAGCCTGATTGTGTGCGCCTTGCCTTCGGCAATGGCGTCACCGTCGATGCCGCCTGGCTCGCGGGCTGCGATGGCGTCTGGTCGCGCGTCCGTCGCGTCTGTTTTCCGGCCTCCCCGGATCCGGTCTATACCGGACTGACCGGCGTCGGCGGCGTGGCGGAACTGCCCTTTGTCGAGCCGACCGACGGCCTGATGCATATGGTGTTCGGCAAGAAAGCCTTCTTCGGCTACATGAAACCGCATGATGGACCGGTGTTGTGGTTCTCGTCCTTCCCGCTGGACGAGGATGCCGCCCTGGCGAGACCTGATCCCTTGCATTTGGCGGCAACCGTTCGCCAGTTGCACGCCGGCGATCCCCGGACGATCCGCCAGATCGTCGACACCGTCACGCAAATCCCGCGCGCCTACCCCGTGTTCGACATGCTGCATCTGCCAAAATGGCACACCGGCCGGGTGGTCGTGCTGGGCGATGCAGCGCATGCCGTCGCGCCGCATTCCGGGCAGGGCGCGTCGATGGCCATCGAGGACGCCGTGGTGCTGGCCGCGTGCCTGGATGCGACACCATTGCCGGCGCAGGCCTTCGCCGCCTTTCAGGCGCTGCGTCAGGACCGCGTCGAGCACATCGTCAAGGTCAGCCGGCGGATCGGCGCGCAAAAACAGGTGAAAGGCCGCGTCGCTCTGTTCCTGCGTGACCTCATGTTGCCGTTCTTCGTCCGCTTGGGCGCACGCACGAACCGCGCCATGACGCGTTACCGTGCCGACCTGACGCCGCTCGAAAAACCGTCGGTCTGACTGGATTTCCGCGCCGGTCGCGGGCGCGGAAGACCCCAGCCGTTCAGACAGCGACCACCTTGCTCAGATGATCGCCCAGCCGGCAGGCCAGCGCGGTGATCGTCGTCGTCGGGTTGGCTTGACCGGATGTGCAGAACACCGAGGAGCCACCGACATAGAGATTGTCCATGCCGTGCACCTTGCAGTTGGCGTCCACAACACTTCTGGCGATGTCGGTGCCCATGCGTGTGCCGCCCATATGATGGTGGCCAGCGGTCTCCTCGTCGGTCGGATAATCCTCGCCATTGGCAATCCAGTCCATGAGACGGACACGGCCGAGATCCTTTTCGATGAGCGTCGTGCCGAACAGCTTCAGGCCTTCGACAAGCGTGCGGCGTTCGAGCTCCGATTTCTTCCAGTGCAGCTCGATGCGCGGCACGCCGGCATGGTCGACATCGGTCTTGGACAGCTCGATCTGGTTGGAGGCCAGCGGGGCCTGTTCCCAGGCGACGTAGAGTTGGGCCGCGCAGCGCAGGTTCTGGCTGAGCTGATAGGCAACCCATTCGGCCATGTCGGGCGCCGTGCAGGCGAGGTCGGCAATCACATGCTTGACGCCGGCATAGGGCGTCTCGATCAGCCGGATGCCGAAATTCATGATCCGCAGGCGCTCCATCGCGGCAAGCGTCGGCGAGAAGAAGGCCTCATTGACGGCATCGACCTCGAACTCACCGTAGTCGGCCAGGATGGCATTGCCGCCCTCGAAGGTCGGGTGCTCCATCCAGTAGCGGCCAAGTGCCGTGGCGTTCGGGACGACGCCGCCGTTGGAGCGCTGGTTCGACCACAGAAGCAGCCGCGAATTCTCCAGCCCGCCGGTGCAGACGATGAAATAGTCGGCACTGAAAGCGCCGGCCTCCTGGCCGTTGGACCATAGTTTGGCACCGTTCACGCGTTTGCCGTCGCCGGCAAGCTCGGTGGCATAGGTGTTGAGCACGACGGCGATGTTGCGGCTCTTGTCGAGCTCGTCGGCGAATTTCTCGCCGAAGCGCACCGCCGGGCTCTTGATCAGCTGCACCCAGCGAATGTCGTCCGAGATCGGCACATCGGGCCGGAAATCGGGAAGTTCGAGAATATCGTGCACCTCGGGCAGATAGGGCTCGATGTCGGCACGGCGGATCGGCCAGCCTGTGTCGGGTGCCCAGGCCTTCGGCTCGAAATCCTGATTGTCGAGCACGCGGCACCAGCCGGCCCAATGGTTGGAGCTGCCGCCCATATACCGCAGCCGGGTGATGTCGAGGCCGAAATAGAAATCGCCGACCGTGGTGCCGCGGTAGAAATCCTGCGACTCGTCGCTGAACTCCCGCGAGCCGGCCTCCAGCACCACGACCGGGATGCCGGCGGCGCCCAGCTTGCGGGCAATGGTGGTGCCGGCCGGACCCGAACCGAGGATGCAGACCTTGGGTTTGAAGTTGGCGGCGCGATACGCCTCATAGCTGTCGAAGATCATGCCAGGTCGCTCCGCTTCAGGATCCAGCCATTGACCTCGACGATCTCATTCGGGTCGTCCGGTGATGGATCGGACCTTGAAGGACCGGCACGGGCCGCGTCGGCTTCAGGCAGCTTGCGGAACAAGGACAGGGCAGGCAGGGCGATCAGCGCCTGCACGAGCGTGCGGCGCGACATTTTTTTGAAGAAACTCATGCCAGGTCTCTCGGATAGGGGCCTCGATGCGCGCATGACAATCCCCGAACGGCACACGCATCGTCACAGAGGCCAGTATCGTGCCAAGCCCGGCCCCAGCGCGTGAAAAGGCGGGCAAGCGGTACAACCGAATGCAAACAGGGTTAGAAATTCCTTAACGGGCGAGGTGTGCCGGACCGGCCGGCTCACGCGGCCGCGGAAATGTCCGTATCGAGGATCGTCAGGTTGCGGCCGCCATGCTTGGCCTGGTAGAGGCGCCGGTCCGCGGCGCGCATCAGCTCCGATACGTTGACGTCCTCGCCGCACACGGTGCCGCCGATGCTGACGGTCAGCGGAATGGTGCGTTCGTCCACCGGTCGGAAGCGGATCAGCTCGACCTCGCGGCGAATGCGCTCGGCGACACGCTTGGCTTCCTGCTCGGTGGCGCCGACCAGAAAGGCGCCGAATTCCTCGCCGCCGATGCGGCCAAGCACGTCGCCGCTGCGCACGCCGCGCTCGATGGCGCTGGCGATCAGCAGCAGCGCGTCGTCACCTGTCAGATGGCCGAAACTGTCATTGATCTTCTTGAAATGATCGGCGTCGATGATCAGCAGCGCGCCGCGGTCGGACTTGCGCCGCGAACCGTCGAGCGCGGCGAAGAAACTTTCCCGGTTGAGCATGCCGGTCATGTCGTCGCGGCTAGCCTTCTCCGACAGGCGGCGGTGCGCGGCTGCAAGCTGGGCGTGCGCCCGGGCCAGTTCGCGGTGCGCGTTTTTCAGCCGGTCGCTCTGCCAGAAGGTGCTGGCGCAGGCCACCCATGCAAGCACCAGCGGACAGAGCGTCGAACTCAGCCAGATCGTTCGGTTGACCGGGAATCCCAGGGCCGGAACGATGATCAGCGTCAGAAGAAGCGAGGCGGCGACGGAGGCGAAAGCGATAGCGGCGGATTTCAGAATGATGCTGTTCATCGCGGGCTCCCCACAGGACTGTCTCTGTGCCAGCAAGCCCTGAAGGCCACCTTTCCCGGTTGCATAAAATTTGAATCGTGCGGCCATTTCTGCCACTAAAAGCGCGTGGAAGTTGTGGATAAAGTCTCTTTCAGTATCCGCGTTTCATGCCATAAGGAGCGCATGACCACGCAGCCTGATCCCGCCCGCTTCGCCCATGTCACCGACTGGGTGTTCGACCTCGACAACACGCTCTATCCGCATCATTCGAATCTGTTCTCGCAGATCGACGTCAAGATGACCGCCTATGTCGGGGAGCTGCTGTCGCTGCCGCGCGAGGAGGCGCGCAAGCTGCAGAAGGAGCTTTATCGCGAATATGGCACGACGCTGAACGGGCTGATGACGCGCCATGGCATCGATCCCGATGATTTCCTCGAGAAGGTGCATGACATCGACTATTCATGGCTGGTGCCCGACCCTGTCCTGGGCACCGCCATCCGCCAGCTCCCCGGGCGCAAGTTCATCTTCACCAATGGCGACCGCCGGCACGCCGAGCGCACCGCGCGCCAGCTCGGCATCCTCGACCATTTCGACGACATTTTCGATATCGTCGCTGCCGGCCTCAATCCCAAGCCCGCGCGCCAGACCTACGAGAAGTTCGCCGAGCTACATGCCGTTACCGGCCACAATGCGGTGATGTTCGAGGACCTCGCCCGCAACCTGGAGGTGCCGAAGGCACTGGGCATGACCACCGTGCTCGTCGTGCCGCGCAATTTCGAGCCGACCTTCGCCGAGATCTGGGAACGCGACCCCGCGCAGGAAGACGACGTCGATTTCGTCACCGACGATCTGGCGGGGTTTCTGACCGCGATAGTTGCGGGAGAACAGGCGGTAGGCAGTAGGGAAAATTGATCTGGATGCAGCGACTGCAAACGCCTTATTCTCCTACTGCCTACTGCCTACTGCCTACTGCCTTACTCCCCCAACTTGTAGAACCGGCTGACAATCCCCCAGGCTTCGTCGGCGGTGTCGACGAAATCGATGATGTCTTGGTCGCCGGGGCTGATCGTGCCTTGCTCGGCGAGGAAGTCGAGATTGATCGCGCGTTTCCAGAACGATTTACCGAACAGGATCACCGGCACGCGCTCCATGCGTCCGGTCTGGATCAGCGTCAGCGTCTCGAAGAACTCGTCCATCGTGCCGAAGCCGCCGGGAAACACGGCCACCGCCTTGGCGCGCATGACGAAATGCATCTTGCGGATAGCGAAATAGTGGAAGTTGAAACACAGCTCCGGCGTCACATAGGCGTTCGGCGCCTGTTCATGCGGCAGCACGATGTTGAGCCCGATCGACGGTGCGCCGACATCGTCGGCGCCGCGGTTTCCCGCTTCCATCACGCCGGGGCCGCCGCCGGTCACCACGACATATTCGCGGTAATACGAGGCGGCCGATTGCTGCGAGCACAGGCGAGCGAATTTGCGCGCCTCCTCGTAATATTTGCTGTTTTCCTCGAGATTCTTCTTCTGCGTCTCGTTCTTGGCCGCCCAGGCCTCGCCGCCAGGTTCCGGCAGGCGCGCGCCGCCAAACAGGATCACCGTCGATCGGATGCCGCGCTCGGCCAGGATCATTTCCGGCTTCAAGAGTTCGAGCTGCAGACGCACCGCGCGCAATTCGCGCCGCGTCATGAAGTCGGGATCGTTCCAGGCAAGCCGGTAGGTCTCGGCCCGCGTCTGCGGCGTGTCCGGCACGCTTTTCGACCGCTCCAGATCCTCGTCCGAATGCGGCAGCGGCGTCCACCCCGCCTTTTCCATAGGTGTCATCAAATTACCCGTCCAAATTTCCTTGACTGCGCCGTCTCATGACGCAGGTGCGATTGACCCTCACTGAGCCTTAACATAAGCAGGTCGCGCAAACGTGTCCGGCGGTTTTGCGACAAGAACCTGCTACATGCAAAGACCCAGGCAGACGAAGCATGCCTGCGGTCCACGCGACGTCAAAACAGGTTAAGGCGCAGCCCCTTAACAGCTTGGTAATGGAGCGAATTCATGTCGAAGCCCGATCTGGCGAGCCTCGAAAAGACCATCGAGAAGGCCTTCGACGAACGCGATACGATTTCGACCGCGACCCGCGGCGAGACGCGCGACGCCATCCAGGCCGCACTCGACCTGCTCGACCGCGGCACGGCGCGCGTCGCCGAGCGCCAGGCCGACGGCAAGTGGCACGTCAACCAGTGGCTGAAGAAGGCCGTGCTGCTCTCCTTCCGGCTCAACCCGATGGAGATCATCAAGGGTGGCCCGGGCCAGGCCGTCTGGTGGGACAAGGTGCCGTCCAAGTTCGATGGCTGGAGCGCCGTCGATTTCGAGAAGGCAGGCTTCCGCGCCGTGCCGTCGTCGATCGTGCGCCGTTCCGCCTATGTCGCTCCGGGCGCCGTGCTGATGCCATCCTTCGTCAATGTCGGCGCCTATGTCGATACGGGGACCATGGTCGACACCTGGGCCTCCGTCGGCTCATGCGCCCAGATCGGCAAGAACGTACATCTGTCGGGTGGCGTCGGCATCGGCGGCGTGCTGGAGCCGATGCAGGCCGGCCCCACCATCATCGAGGACAATTGCTTCATCGGCGCGCGTTCAGAAGTCGTCGAGGGCTGCATCGTGCGCGAAGGCTCGGTGCTCGGCATGGGCGTGTTCATCGGCCAGTCGACCAAGATCGTCGACCGCGCCACCGGTGAAATCTTCTACGGCGAAGTGCCGCCCAATTCGGTGGTCGTCGCCGGCTCGCTGCCGGGCAAGCCTTTTCCGAACAACGAGCCCGGCCCCGGCCTCTACTGCGCCGTCATCGTCAAGCGCGTCGACGCCAAGACCCGGTCCAAGACCTCGATCAACGAATTGCTGCGCGATTGATCTTTCCGCAAAGCGGGCGCACCTTCCGCCGGCGCGACAATCCGTCGCGCTGGTTCGACATGGAGGGGTGACATGGACTGGAAATATCTGCTCACAAGTTTCGACGGCCGCATCAACCGCGCCAAGTTCTGGGCCTGCGTTGGCATCATTTTCGTTGGCGCGGTCATCGCGATGATCCTCGACAACATACTGGGCACGACATTCAACCAAATGCCCTACGGCTTTATCTATTTGCTCTATGGGCTGGCCATGCTCTATTCGGTCTTCGCCGTCTACGCCAAGCGCTGGCATGATCGGGGCAAGTCCGGCTGGTGGAGCCTGATCATCCTGGTACCCTTTATCGGCGCGATCTGGTTTCTGGTGGAATGCGGCATTCTCGAAGGCGCCAGGGGTGCCAATCAATACGGACCGGACCCGCTTGCCTGACAGTTCAAATCTCACCTGGCTTTTCTTCAAGATATCGGGCCGCGTCAGCCGCGCGGCCTATTTTCTTGGTGGCCTGCTCGTCGCCATCATCCAGGCCTTCCCGCTCTACCGCTTCACGCTGGTTCCGGAAGGCTCGGCCGAGAGCAATATGTGGTCGTTCATCTTCTTCATCGCCTTCATTGCCTCGCTATGGTCGAACATCGCGCTGGCGGTGAAGCGGCTGCACGACCTCGACAAGCCGGGCATTGCCGCGCTGATTCTGTTCGTACCGGTCGTCTCGATCGTCGCCTTTCTTGTGTTGTGTCTGTTTCCAGGGCAGCCTGGACCCAACCGCTATGGCCGGCGCACCAACGAGCCGGCACAACCCTAGAGCCGGATGATTTCAGGTCGAATCGACCTGAAATCTGAATCCGTCTCTAAATCAAAGAGATAGACCATGATGCCGTCCGAAAACCGCTTCACATTTTTCGGCATCATGCTCTGAGGGCCGATCGGACATGCGCTACCGCACGCTTGATCCGAAACTGATCATCGAGACCGCCGAACGGCTTGAAGAGCGCGTTGCGGAACGGTTTCCCCAGGCCGGGCTGCGCGGCGTCGCCGCCGAACTGGTGTCGCTGTCTCGCGACCTGGCCAAGGCGGCCCAGGCGCTCGAAGCGCCGATCTGGTGGCTGCGCGGGCTCATCATCGCCGCCGTCCTCGCCGGCGCGTTGATCTTCCTGTTCGTCGGCACCATCCTGCCGCTCATCCACATCTCCCAGGCTGACGATGCGGTGCAGTCGGTGCAAGGCATCGAAGCCACGATCAACATGATCATCCTTGCCGTGCTCGGCCTGCTGGCGCTGATTCGCACCGAGGAGCGCATCAAGCGCAAGCGGGTGTTTCGCCAACTGCACGGTCTGCGCTCGCTGATCCACGTCATCGACATGCATCAGCTGACCAAGGATCCGGCGGCTCTTTCGGCCGATTTCAGGCCGACGGCGCATTCCCCGGCCCGCATCACCAATGCCGCTGATCTCGCGCGTTACCTCGACTATTGCTCCGAAATGCTGTCGATCACCGGCAAGATCGCCGCTCTGTTCGCGCAGTCGGTCAATGACGATGTCGTCATCGACGGCGTCAATGACATCGAGAACCTGGCGTCCAACCTGTCGCGCAAGATTTGGCAGAAGATCACGCTGATCGAGAGGCACCCGGCGGCACAACCTGTTCCGGCGCCAGGCCGGGCGAGCCAAGCCGTGCCGCTTCCGCCGCGCGCACCAAAGCGGTAACGCTTTTCAGGAGCGGCGCCGGCGTCCCCGTTCTCTGGGCGAGGCCGAGCACCGCGCCTTGCAGTTCGTCGATCTCCGTCGGCCGGCCGCGCTGCAGATCGTCCCACATCGACGAGCGCGCCTGAGGGTCGATCGCCAGCATGCGCCGCGCCAGCAGTTTGAACAGCCAGTCCGGCAGCCGCAGCACTTTCGGCAGCAGCGCCGGCCGCAGTCCGGCGATACGCGCCGGCGCGATGCCGGAGGCGTTCATCGCCCGCAGCGCCTCGTCGATCTGGCCGGCCAGGATCAGCCGCCAGCGACGATCGGCGAGTTCGCGCGCCAGCGGCAGGTCCGACAACGCCACCAGCGCGTTGTTGAGGTTCATCAAAAGCTTGCCCCACAGCACAGCCTTCATGTCGCCATGCGTCTCGACCGCCAGCCCTTCAACATCGAGAACACCGGCGACATCGAGAAGGCCGGCAAGGCCGCCATCCTCTATCATCACCTTGCCCTCGCTGGCGCGGTGGACGCGCAGCGGCAGCTCGCCCTCAGGCGATTGCACCACATTGAACGGCACCATGCCGGCCAGCACGGTTCGCTGGCCAGACCTGGCGCGCAGCCTGTCGGCGTTGTCGACGCCGTTCTGCAGGCTGATCACCACCGCATCGGGTCGGGCATGGGCCTTGATCAGCGCCGCCATCTCCTGTGTCGCGCCGCTCTTGACGGTCACCAGGATCACATCCGCCTGCGGCAGAGCGACGGCGGGATCGGCGGTGACCCCGAGCGCGTCCGGCTTGACCAGGCGATCGCGGCCTTCAAGGTCGCTGACACGCAATCCGCCCTGTCGTAGCGCTGCCTCGATGCGCGGCCGGGCCAGCAGGACAACCTGCCGCCCGGCGAGCGCCAGGCAACCGCCGACATAGCAGCCGATGCTGCCGGCGCCTGCGATGACGATCCGTTTTTCCCCGTCTGCCATCTCTTGCTCCGCACCGGCCCGACTATACGACATGAAAACCATAATGTCGGCGGCATCGTCTGCCATTGCGCTGGCCCCTATGTCTGCCCGTGACAGGCCCTCAGCTTTCGACTATCGCTTTTGCCATGACGCTGCCGACCGACCCCGCCGCAAACCTCGCCGCCCTTATCCGTTGTGCCTCGGTGACACCAGCCGAAGGCGGCGCACTGAGCGCGCTGGAAACGATGCTGAAGCCGCTCGGCTTCCTGGTCGACCGGCCGGTCTTTTCGGAAGACGGCACGCCAGACATCGAGAACCTCTATGCAAGGCGGTCCGGCAACGGTCCGCATCTGATGTTCGCCGGCCATACCGATGTCGTGCCGGTCGGCGACGAAGCCGCCTGGACGCATCCGCCTTTCGCCGCCGAGATCGCCAATGGCGAGATGTATGGCCGTGGCGCCGTCGACATGAAGGGCGGCATTGCCTGCTTCGTCGCGGCGATAGCGCGCCATGTCGAGAACAATGGCGGCCCCAAGGGTTCGGTCTCGCTGCTGATCACCGGCGACGAGGAAGGCCCGGCCATCAACGGCACGGTCAAGCTGCTCGAATGGGCCGCTTCCAGGGGCGAGAAATGGGATGCCTCGATCGTCGGCGAACCGACCAATCCGGATGCGCTCGGCGACATGATCAAGATCGGCCGGCGCGGCTCTCTGTCCGGGTCGATCATGGTCAATGGCCGCCAGGGCCATGCCGCCTATCCGCAGCTTGCCGACAATCCGGTGCGCGGCTTGATGGGCCTGGTCGACGCCTTGCTGCATCCCGTCTTCGACAAGGGAACCAGGGATTTCCAGCCGACCAATCTGGAGGTCACCTCCATCGATGTCGGCAACCCGGCCACCAATGTCATCCCCGCCAAGGCCACCGCGACCTTCAACATCCGCTTCAACGACACCTGGACGGCCGAGACCGTCCAGGCCGAAATCCACAACCGGCTCGACCAGGCGGCGAAGCGCAAGAAGTACCGGCCGGGCAAGAAGACGCCGGTCGACTACGACCTTGTCTGGCGCGACCGGCCAAGCCATGTTTTCCTGACCCGCGACGACAAGTTGGTCGACACGCTTGCCGGTTCGATCAAGGCGGCGGTCGGCAAGAAGCCGGCGCTGTCCACTTCGGGCGGCACATCGGATGCGCGCTTCATCAAGGATTACTGCCCGGTGGTCGAGTTCGGTCTGGTCGGCAAGACCATGCATATGGTCGACGAGCGCGTCGCCCTTGCCGATCTCGAAACGCTGACGCGGATCTACCAGCGCTTCATCGAAGACTGGTTCGGGCAGGGCTGAGCAGCATGCTTTCGGCGGATGAAACCCACGCTTCGCTGACCGGTGCCTGGCGGCTGATGCTCGGCAAGGCCGACGGCCTGCGCCTGCTCGACCTGTCGGCCGACGGCTTCTGGAATTCCTTCTTCGCCATCGTCGTTGCCGCGCCGGCGCTGATCGTGGGCTGGGTCGGCATCGCCAACCAGATCGGCGATCCCGACGCCTTCGTGGGCCGTTTCGGCATGCTGTTGCGCCTGGCGACGGTCGATATCGGTTCCTGGGTGCTGCCGCTGGTCGCGCTCGCCTTGGTCGCGCCGCGCGCCGGCATTGGTGGGCGCTTCGTGCACTATGTCGTCGCCAGCAACTGGGCCTCCGCCATCACCGCCTGGCTCATGCTGCCCTCGGCGCTGATCAGGCTTTTCCTGTCGTCGGCAAGCCAGGTCGCGAGCCTTGTGTCGCTGTTGCTGTTTGCCTTGTCGATGGCGCTGACCTGGCGCATGACCAATGCCACAATCGGCAAGGGCGCGGCGGTCGGCACCGCCGTTTTCGTCGGCATGTTCATTGCTTCGCTGCTGGTGCTGTTCGGGCTGCAGATACTGCTTGGCATCACCGTGCCGGACGATATCGGGGCTCAGAGCCTTTCCGGACCGTTCCCGGGGTAGAGCCTGCCTGGCTCTGAATAGCGGCTACGGACTCTGTTCTGAACAGAGCTTCTGGGCACTGTTCAGAATAGAGCCTGCCGGCTCATCCGGGATAATCGACGCCAATGAGGAAAAGCCCGTCGGGCGGCGCCACCTGGCCGCAGGCGGCGCGGTCGCGCGCTTCGAGCGCCGCCTTGAGGTTGGCCTCGGTCCAGCCGCCATCGCCGACGCGCTTGAGCGAGCCGACCATGGAGCGCACCTGGTTGTGCAGGAAGGAGCGGGCCGAAGCTCTCACCTCGATCATGTCGCCCGCCCGGCTCACATCGAGCCGTTCCAGTGTCCGGACCGGGCTGTTGGCCTGGCACTGGGTCGAACGGAAGGTGGTGAAGTCATGCCGGCCGAGCAGGAGTTTCGCGGCCTCGTGCATGGCGCCGGCATCGAGCCGCTTCGGCACCCACCACACCTTGCCCTTTTCCAGCGCCGCGGGCGCGCGGCGGTTGAGGATGCGATAGAGATAGTGGCGGCCGGTGGCAGAGAAGCGGGCGTCGAAATCGTCCGGGACGATCGCCGCCTTCAGGATGGCGACATGCGCGCCGGCTGCCTGCAGATGGGCATTGACGGCATCGCGCACCTTGTCGCCGGGCCATGGCTTGGCGAGGTCGACATGCGCCACCTGGGCGCTCGCATGCACGCCGGCATCGGTGCGGCCGGCGGCGCGCAGCCGCACCGCCTCGCCGCAGAATTTCTCGATTGCCTGCTCGATCGCCTGCTGCACCGAAGGCTGGTCGGCCTGGTGCTGCCAGCCGGCAAACAGGCCGCCGTCATATTCGATGTCGAGGCGAAAACGCGGCATTTGCGGCTAGAGCTCTCGCCTTGAGCAATTCCAGGAAAAGTGTGAAACGGTTTTCCGTCCGGAATTGCGTTAAAACAAAGAGGTAGAGCAGGTCACCGTTTCCATGAAACGGTGGACTGCTCTACGCGGCGAGAGCGGTGAAGGCGGAAGCGTAGACCAGCCTGCCGGCCTCCGGAGCGTCGCCCCAGGCCAGCGCCTGCAGCGCCTCGCCTTGGTACTCACTCTCGAATTTTTCGGCCCGCGCATGGCTGTAGCCGAAACGGCCGTAATAGGCGGGGTCGCCCAGCACCACGGCCAGCGTCTCGCCGGCATCCTTCAGGCGAATATGCGCCTCGCGAATCAGCGCGCCGCCAATGCCGCTGCCATGGAACGAAGGTTCCACCGCCAGCGGCGCCAGCGCCACGGCCGCGAAGCTCTTGCCGCCATTCTGGACGAACAGCCGGGAAAACAGGATGTGGCCTACCGCCTGGCCGTCTTCTTCCGCCACCAGTTCGACGACGGCGTCGCCGCCGGTGACCAGCGCGTCGACCAACCCGGCCTCCGCCTGCTGGCCGAATGCATGTTCCTCGACGAGGCGAATGGCCTCGCGATCCCGCGGCGTCGCCGCGCGTATCGACATCATGCTCATGAGAACTTCATTCCTTTTACGATCTTGGCTCCGCGCAGGAATTCCGACGCGGCGGCGGGCTTTCCGCCCGCACGTTGAACTTCGACCAGCCTGATCGCGCCTGCCCCGCAGGCGACCGTCAGCCGGTCATCGAGAATTCCTCCCGACTCGCCCGAACCTTCCGAAAGCGACAGGCCTTCGGATAGTGTCGAGCGAAGCAGTTTCAGCCGTTCCACGCGGCCGCCAATGTCAATTTCGGACCAAGCGCCGGGAAAGGGCGACAGGCCACGAAGATGGTTGTGGACCTCGGCCGCGGGCCGCGTCCAATCCACCCGCGTCTCGGATTTATCGATTTTTCTGGCGTAAGTCACCCCTTCCGCCGCTTGCGCGGTAAATGTCAGGATGTTCCCTTCCAGCCGCGCCAGCGCTTCCACCATCAGGGCAGCACCAACGCTCATCAACCGATCATGCAGATCGCCGGCTGTTATATCGGGGTCGATGGCGCATTTTTCAAGCAATCCCACCGGACCGGTGTCGAGACCCTCTTCCATGCGCATCACCATCATGCCGCTTTCCAGGTCACCCGCCATGATGGCGCGCTGGATGGGGGCGGCGCCGCGCCAGCGCGGCAAAAGCGATGCATGGCCGTTGATGCAGCCAAGCCGGGGCGCGTCGAGAATTGCCTTAGGCAGCAGCAAACCATAGGCCACGACCACGGCGATATCGGCCCGCAGGGCGCTGAAAGCGGCCTGCTCGGCCTCGCCCTTGAGGGAGGCCGGCGTCCGCACCGCGATGCCCAGACGCTCGGCCTCGCGCTGTACCGGCGACGGCGTCAGCTCCAGCCCGCGCCGGCCGGCCGCGCGTGGCGGCTGGGTGTAGACGGCCGATACCTCATGTCCGGCCTCGGCGATCGCGCGCAACGTCGGCACCGAAAACTCCGGCGTGCCCATGAAGATGACGCGAAGGGGCATTCTTTCCCCTATCCCACCAGCTTGCCCGGCGCCTTGTCCTTGGCGAGCTTCTTGAATTTCTTCACCACCATGTCGCGCTTCAGCTTCGAGATGTGGTCGATGAACAGCACGCCGTTGAGATGGTCGATCTCGTGCTGCAGGCAGGTCGCCATCAGCCCCTCGGCCTCCATCTCCTGCAGCTTGCCGTCGCGGTCGAGATAATTCACCCGCACCGAAGCCGGGCGTTCGACCTCGGCATAATAGTCCGGGATCGACAGGCAGCCTTCCTCGTAGACCGAGCGCGCCTCAGCGGTTTCCAGGATCTCCGGGTTGATGAAGACGTGCGGCGCCGGCGTTTCGTCTTCCTTGGCGAGGTCGATCACCAGCATGCGCAGCGGCTCGCCGATTTGGATTGCCGCCAGGCCGATACCGGGCGCGTCATACATGGTCGCCAGCATGTCGTCGGCCAATTTGCGCAAAGGCGCGTCGATGCGCTCCACCGGCTTGGAAACCTGGCGCAGGATGGGATCGGGAAGGATGATGAGCTGCTTGATCGGCATGGCGTCCCACGTAAGACGTCCAGCGAAAAGCGTCAACCGGTGGACCTGAGCCTCGTTCACGTTTTGATCTGTGCCGGCCCCACGAATCGGCTATGCTGTCCACATGAATGATCTGAGCACCATCCTTTCCGAGCCTGTCGCACGGCTTGGCGCGTCGACAATCACGCTGGGCCACGCCTTGGCCTTCGGCGCCTTGTTGTTTCTCGGCCTGTTCGTGGCGCTGGTCATCGCGCTGTGGCGGTCGGCCAAGGCGCGCGCCGTCGCTGCGGCGGAAGCCGCCGACCATGCCCGCGACGCCGAGGCGCGGATGGCCGGCATCTTGCAAAGCCAGGCCGAGATGCAGGGCCGCATGGGCGCCATTGCCGAAGTGTTCGGCGCGCGCCAGGCGGAGCTGACGCAGTCAATCGGCCAGCGCCTCGACGCCATGACCGGCCGCATCGGCCAGACCATGACCGAGCAGACCAAATCCACGCATGAGAGCCTGGCGAAACTGCAGGAGCGGCTGGCGATCATCGACACCGCGCAAGGCAACATCCAGTCGCTCGCCGGCCAGGTCGTGCAGCTGCAGGCCATCCTCTCCAACAAACAGACGCGCGGTGCCTTCGGTCAGTCGCGCATGGAGGCGATCGTCGCCGACGGCCTGCCGCATGGCGCCTATGAATTCCAAGCGACGCTGTCGAATGGCAGCCGGCCCGATTGCCTGGTGAAGATGCCGAACGGCGCGCCGTCACTTGCCATCGACGCCAAATTTCCGCTGGAAGCCTGGAACGCCATCCGCGCCGCCGACGGTGCGGACCTGCAGAAGGTCGCGTCCCAGGCCTTCCGCCGCGACATCGAAATCCATGTCCGCGACATCTCGGAAAAATACCTGATCCAGGGCGAGACGCAGGATACAGCTTTCATGTTCGTGCCGTCGGAATCGGTCTTCGCCGAGATCCATGAGAATTTCGAGGCGATCGTCCACAAGGCGCACCGCGCCCGCGTCGTCATCGTCTCGCCGTCGCTGCTGATGCTGTCGATCCAGGTCATCCAGGCGATCCTCAAGGACGCCCGCATGCGCGAACAGGCGCATCTGATCCAGGGCGAGGTCATCCGGCTGATGGAGGATGTCGCGCGCGTCGACGAACGTGTGCGCAAGCTGCAGGTGCATTTCGGCCAGTCGGCCAAGGACATCGACGACATCCTCGTCTCGACGTCGAAGGTGACCAAGCGCGGCCAGAAGATCGAGGCGCTGGAGTTCGGCGCGCAGGCCGATGGCGATGCCGGCCCGGAGACGCCGTCACGGGCGCCTGCGGCGAAAATCGAGCCTGGGCCGCGCGTTGCCGATTCAAAGACCGGGCAGCTCAGGCTGCGGGTCGTCGAAGGCGACGACTAGCCGGCAATCCCGGCTTAGGCCACCGCCACGATGACGTGTGCCTGAATTTTGGCGGCAACCGCACCGCTGCCATGCCTGGCCGCAATCGCGGATGCGGCATAATCCGTTGCAGCGTCCAGTTTCCCGGGATCCCTGGCCTCGATTTCGGTGCGAAGCACCGTTCCCTGGCAATAGGCAACGGCCGGAATGCGCGGTGAGGGCGCACGGCTCTGTTCGGCTCTCGTCTCGATCGCCACATCGGAGAAGCCGGCCTCCTCAAGGTCTCCGCGGATCAGCGCCGTATCGTGGTAGCCATGCGGCGTGCGGGCCAGAAAGCGCGGCGGATCGTTCGGAAAAAGCCTGGCCAGCGCATTGGTCACATCATCGGCAAAGACATTCTCCTCGATGCGGTCCCATACGTTGAACAGGAAATGTCCGCCGGGCTTCAGCACCCGCCTGGCCTCGCGGTAGGCGGATGGACGGGTGGGAAAGAACATCGCGCCGAACTGACAACAAACCAGATCGAAGGCCGCGTCTTCAAACGGCAGCGCCATGGCATCGGCCTGGCGCCATTTGATGCGACTGTCGGGAGCCTGTAGCGAAGCGGCGTAGTCGAGCATCGGCTGGTTCAGGTCGGTCACGACATAGCTTGCGTCAGGGGACAGTTTCGGCGCCAAGGCACGGGTGACGACCCCGGTGCCCGCGGCGACTTCCAGCACGGCTTTGGGCGAGAAGGACGCTGCCCGCCGTGCAAGGTCCGCGGCGAACGGCTCGAAAATCAACGGCACCATATAGCGGTCGTAGTTTTCCGGGATCGAGCCGGCAAACAGCTTGTCCGTTTCCAACATCGCTATTATCCGCCCGTCTGAGGTGAGCGAAGCTAGCACAGAATTGCCTGTCTTGGGCGGCTTTCGGCCGGGAGGCAGGTGCTACTGCTCCTCCACGATGCTCATGCCTTCAAATTCGGGAAGCCAGTGCAGGGCCGACCGGTGCCATTTCTGTTGTGTCGGCACCAGATCCTCGCGTTGCCGCGCGGTGCCCGTCCTGATTCCATAGATCTTCGGGCCGTCGCCAACCGACGTCGCGTAAAGATGCGCCCCGCAGTCGCCGCAAAAGGCCTGGGCGCGCTTGGCGCCGCTCGATCCGGTCTTGATATAGATTTTTGGCGTGCCTCTGGTGATCTGGTAGTGATCCTCGGGCGCGGGAACGGTGACGCGAAAGGCCGTGCCGGTCAATTGCTGGCAATCCGTGCAATGGCAGATCGAGGTCTTTGTCGGGTCGACCTCCGCCTCGTAGGTGATGGCGCCGCAATGGCACCCGCCGTCGATCTTCATGGTCAATCCTCCGAAATCCATCGCCTGATGTTAGCAAGGCAATGCGACGGGGCAACGGTGCAACGCTGGTCCAGGACTAATTGGAAGCGGCTTCGATCAGCTTGCGCCGCTGCTCCCAGGTGCCCGTGGTCTGCGGCTTGACGAACAGCCGCGTGATCTCCGGCATCTCCTTCTTCAGCCGTGCCTCGATGCGCTCGACACAGGCTTCGATCTCCGGCGCCGACAGATGGTCCTCGAATTCGATGCTGAGCCCTGCAACGATCTCTTGCGGTCCCATATGGACGGTCAGGACACCGTTCGCGCGCTGCACCGCCGGATCCTGCTGCGCGATCGCCAGCACCTTTTTCTGCACTTCGGGCGAAGCCGGCTCGCCGATGAGCAGCCCCTTGCTTTCGCGGGCGAGGAAGATCGCCGTGGCGCCGAGAATGAGCGCGATGCCGATCGAGGCGGCGCCGTCGAGCTCCGGCATCTCCAGCAGCTCCGCCGCCAATATGCCGGCAAAGGCGACGATCAGGCCGAGAAGCGCCGCGCTGTCCTCGAACAGCACCGTATAGACGCTCGGGTCCTTGCTCGACTGCACGGCCTGCAGCCAGCCTTGCTTGCCTTTCTCTCGGCGGAATTCCTTCAGCGCCACCAGCCAGGAGCTGCCCTCGAACAGGAAGGACAAGCCGAGAACGACATAGTTCACCTTTACGTTGGCGACAGGCTCCGGCGCCATGATGTGGACGATGCCCTCGTAGAACGACACGCCGGCGCCCAGGGCGAAGACCAGGAGGGCAACGATGAAGCTCCAGAAATAGAGTTCGCGGCCATGGCCGAGCGGATGCGTGCGGTCGGCCGGGCGCGCGGCACGGTGCATGCCGTAGAGCAGCAGGCCGCCATTGCCGGTATCGACCAGCGAATGCACGCCTTCCGACAGCATCGCCGAGCTGCCGGTGAAGAAGGCGGCGGCGAATTTGGTCAGTGCGATCGCCAGATTGCCGGCGAGCGCCGCATAGATGACCATCTTGGAGCCGCCGTGCCCGGCCATGCGGTCTGGTCCCCGTTCAACGTGCCCAGTCTAGCGGCCGGATGGCCGCAGCTCCACCATAACGCGCCAACGGCCGGGTCGTTCAAGACGCGATTTGTTTGGGATCGGCCGCGGAGACTGCGACTATTCGACGATCTCGTCGGTCCACACCTTGAAGCCGGCCAGGGTCCCCGGTCCGAAAATATGGGTCAGCGGCACATCCGCCGCGTCGCGGCCGGAAGCGATCAGGATGCGGCCGATGCGCGGGGCATTGTTGCGCGGGTCGAAGACATGCCAGCGGCCGCCGAGATAGACTTCCATCCAGGCGGCGAAATCCATGCTCGACCACGGCTTCGGCATGCCGATATCGCTGATGTAGCCGGTGCAGTAGCGCGTCGGGATGTTGAGCGCCCGGCAGAAGGTGACGGCAAGATGCGCGAAGTCGCGGCACACGCCGCTCTGTTCCCGATAGGCTTCCGCCGCGGTGCGCGTCGGCCGCGCATTGCCGTAGTTGAAGACGATGTGGTTGTGAACGAAATCGCACACCGCCTGCACGCGCGGGATGCCGAGCGGTGTGTGGCCGAACAGCCGCCACGCTTCGCTGGCCAAAAGGTCGCTCTCGCAAAACCGGCTGGGCAGCAGGAAAAGCAGGGTTTCGGCCGGCAGGTCGCGCACCTCGTGCTGCCAGGCCATCAGCTCGGCCATCTCGAATGTGCCGGGCGCGCGGATCACCGCATCCGTGCCGAAGGTGAACCGTCCGGGCGGCGCGACGAAGCGGTTGCACCAATTGCCGAAACTGTCGCGGTAGCTCTCGATCGGTACCGGCGGGCTGGAAGTTAGGAAATCCGGCCGCTCGAGGTCGGAGGCGCGCGAATAGTGGACATTGAGCATCGCGATGAGCGGCGTTTCCTGCGGGAAGTCGAAGCTCATCTCGCAGCCGATGTGGATCCGCATTTTCGTCCTGACCGGCCTGCCCGACGATCACCCGGCGAAAGCGCGGGTCGATGTTGCAGTGCGAAGAAGAGAATGGCACGGACGGCCATGGTTTACGAGCAAATTAGAAATTGGTTGAAAGCAGTCAGCCTGAGGCTTCCCGCCAGCGCTGCCCTCTTGCAGCAAAGCGTTTCTCTTGTTTCACTTCGCTCCCCGCAACAGGAGGAACGAATCATGGCTAAAGGCGCGATGAAGGCAGGCAAGGAAGCCCGCAAGCCGAAGAAGGATGCCAAGAAGCCGGCGCCCGCTCCCGTCCTGAAGGCGCCGCCGGTCAAGGCGATGCGCATCAAGGAAAAGTAGGCCTCGGCAGGTCAGGCGCGGCAAATCCCACCGGCGGCGTCAGACAATGCCGCCGGGTTGATCGGGTATTTGGATAACCTATATCGATAGTGCGGGGACGACCCCGCGCCTCCCCAACAATTCGGTCGGGACGACCCGCCATAATGATCGGCATCTGAGGATCGGATCCTGTCTCCGGCCCGATGCTGGATGGAGCGTTCCGATGTCTTGGACTTTTCTGTTTTTCGCCGGCCTCTTCGAAATCGGCTGGGCGATCGGCCTCAAATACACTGACGGATTTACCAGGCTTGTTCCGACCGTGCTCACGGTCGCCTCGATGATCGTCAGTCTTACCTTGCTGGGCCTGGCGCTGAAGGCGCTTCCCGTCGGCACCGCCTATGCGGTGTGGACCGGCATTGGCACGGTCGGCACGGCCCTGCTCGGCATCTGGCTGCTCGGCGAGCCCGCCACCGCGATCCGGCTTGCCTGCATCGCGCTGATCGTCTGCGGCATTATGGGGCTGAAATTCGCGGCCTGAGCGGAAGTCGCCCAAAAAAGCGCACCTTCCGCACAAACACCTTCAGGGCCGCTGCGAGGCGACCCTGATTCAATGTTCGAACTTGGCTGCGCCGAAGCTGCTAGCGGGCCGAGAAGCCCGGAGGAGCTCGGCCGGTCCGTGCCTTGCGCGCCGCATAGCGTGCGTCACGCTTGGCCTTGCGCTCGGCCTCGTCGGCGAGCAGGCGGGCAATGCGCTCGGTCTCTTCGGCTTCCCGAATTTTGGCCTCGGCTTGGGCTGCCTCTTCGGCGGCAATGCGTGCCGCTTCGGCTGCTGCCTCGCGCTCGGCCTTCTCTGCGGCTTCGCGTGCCAGCTTTTCCTGCTTCAGCCTGGCCTTCTCGGCTTCGCGGATCTCACGAGCCTGGAGGATTGCCTTGCGTTCGGCCTGTCGCGCCAGCACCGCAGGATCATCTGCCGCCGGCTTTGACTTGAAGCGCTCCAGAAGCGCCTTCTTTGCCTCGTTCGCGGCATTGCGCCGCTCGAAAATGTCTTTTTCCCTGTAGATAGCCAAGTCCACTTCCCTGAAGTCAATTCGCGAGGCTTACATACGCGCGAATGCCGAGAGTTCAAGCGCCAAATCGGTATGCCAGCCATGAAATTCCGCGATGTTGCAGCCGGGAGACGCCTTTTGCCGCCCAAACCGACATGCACTGTTCACCGATAGCCCCTCTGGCGGCGAGGCGAGCCGGTGGTTACTTCTAGCGGCAAAACCCAACACCAGGATGACATCACATGGAACTCGGTCTCTACACTTTCGCCGACGTCAGCCCGCAGCCCGGCCCGGGCGCCATCGGGCCGCATGAGCGCCTGCGCAACCTGATCGAGGAGGTCGAACTCGCCGACCAGGTCGGTCTCGACGTCTTCGGTCTCGGCGAACATCACCGACCCGACTACGCCGCCTCCGCGCCAGTCGTGGCGCTCGCCGCTGCCGCCGAGCGCTCGAAGCGCATCAAGCTGACCAGCGCGGTCACGGTATTGTCCTCCGACGATCCGGTGCGCGTCTTCCAGCAGTTCGCCACGCTCGATCTTCTCTCGGGCGGCCGTGCCGAGATCATGGCCGGGCGCGGTTCGTTCATCGAATCCTTCCCGCTGTTCGGCTACAATCTGGAAGACTATGACGAGCTCTTCGCCGAAAAGCTCGATCTGCTGCTCGCCATCCGCGATAGCGTCAAGGTCACCTGGTCCGGCAATCTGCGCGCGCCGATCAACGATCGCGGCGTCTATCCCCGGCCCTTCCAGGACAGGTTGCCGGTCTGGATCGCCATCGGCGGCACGCCGCAGTCCGCCGCCCGCGCGGGCGCGCTCGGCCTGCCGCTGGCGCTTGCCATCATCGGCGGCGAGCCGGCGCGCTTCGCGCCGCTGTTCGACCTCTACCGCGAGGCCGCCAGGCGCGCCGGCAGCGACCCGGCGGGTCTCGCCACCAGCATCAACGTGCATGGCTTCATTGCCGAGACGACCGAACAGGCGGCCGACGATTTCTACGGCCCGCAGGCCGAGGTGATGAACCGCATCGGCCGCGAGCGGGGCTGGGGCCCGACGTCGCGGGCGCATTTCGACCAGTCGCGTGGTCCGAACGGCGCCCTGTTCGTCGGCAGTCCAGAGCAGGTGGCCGAGAAGATCGTCGCCCAGCACAGGATCTTCAACAATGACCGCTTCCTGCTGCAGATGGCGATCGGCGCCATGCCGCATGCCAAGATCATGAAGGCGATTGAACTCTACGGCACCAAAGTGGCGCCGATCGTGCGCAAGGAAACGGCGAAGTCCACGCCTGCGGTGGAAGCGCCCGTCGCATGAGCCAACGGCAAAGCTCCGTACCCGCGGGCCTTGCCGGCTAAAGGAACCTTGAAGCGACGCGGGCGTTTCCATCAACGGACTGCACCAGTTGCGGTGCACCGCTGAGGGTCCATGATGAAAGCCGAACCCGCCGCTACGGGCGCAGGCGTTGCCGAAAGCCCGGATCCGCGCGTCGAGGCCCGCGCGGACACGCATTTGATGCGTTCGCTGCTGGTCGGCATATTCATATTCATGAGCGTCTATGCGCTCTATTTCGGCCGCGCTTTCTTCATGCCGGTCATGCTGGCTTTCCTGCTGGCGCTGACATTGACGCCGATCGTGCGGCTGCTGCGCAAGCGCGGTATTCCCGAAGCGGTTTCGGCGACGCTCCTGGTGCTTTTGTCGATCTGCGTCTTCGCCATCGCCGGCTATTTGCTCTCAGGTCCTGTCATCGATCTCCTCAACAACACCTCGTCGATCGGCCAGCAGCTCACCGAGCGGCTGGCGCAGTTGCGGCGTCCGCTTGAAAAGATCATGCAGGTCTCGCATCAGGTCGAGCAGATGACCGAGACCTCGCAGGAGCCTGGCGTCCAGAAGGTGGCGGTCGCCCAGTCCGGCATCCTGTCGTCGGCCGCCGGCAACATCCTGGCGGCGGGAACAAGCCTGACCATCATCTTCGTGCTGTCGCTGTTCCTGCTCGCCTCGGGCACGATGTTCTACGAGAAGATCATCCAGTCCTTCGCCAGCCTAAGCGAGAAGAAGCGGGCGCTGCGCGTCGTCTATGACGTCGAGCGCGAAATCTCGCACTATCTGCTCACCGTCACCATCATCAATGTCGGCCTCGGTTTGGTCATCGGCCTAGGCCTGTGGGCGCTCGGCATGCCGAACCCTCTGGTCTGGGGTGTCGCCGCGGCATTGTTCAACTTCCTGCCCTATGTCGGCGCGCTGCTGACCATCGTGCTGGTCGCGGTGATGGCGCTGATCAGCTTCGACACCATCTCCTACGCGCTTCTGGCGCCGGCCTTCGTGCTTTTGTGCGATGTCGTCGAAGGCCAGTTCGTGACACCGATGGTGGTCGGCAGGCGTCTCGAGATCAACGCGGTGGCGATCTTCATCGCCATTGCCTTCTGGTCGTGGCTCTGGGGTTTCGTCGGTGCGCTGATGGCAGTGCCGCTGCTGGTCGTCATCAAGGTGTTCTGCGACCATTTCGAGGGACTTGGCCATGTCGGCAATTTCCTCGCCGCGCAGCAAACCGCCGTGGTCGAGGACGAACCCGTCGAGGAGAACGGCAAGGCCACGGCATAGAAGGCGGACGCCGTTTGCGGCGGCTGGATCGAATGCCTATATCCGGCCGATCAACGCCCGGTGCCTTCCTTATGAGCGATGCTCCCGCCTTCGACCTCGACGCCTATATCGCGCGCATCGGTTACGCCGGTCCGCGTGACGCGTCGCTGAATACGCTGAGGGCGCTGCATTTCGCGCATCCGCAGTCGATCCCCTTCGAGAACATCGATCCGTTTCTTGGCCGCCCGGTCCGGCTCGACCTCGCCGCGCTTCAGGACAAGATCGTCCTTGGTGGGCGTGGTGGTTATTGCTTCGAGCACAACCTCCTCTTCATGCATGCGCTGCGGGCGCTCGGCTTCGAGGTCGTCGGCCTGGCCGCGCGTGTGCTCTGGGGCCAGAGCGAGGACGCCATCACCGCGCGCAGCCACATGCTTTTGCGCGTCGAGCTCGATGGCCGGACCTGTATCGCCGATGTCGGCTTCGGCGGCCTGACCCTGACCGCGCCATTGCAGCTGGAACCGGGCCGCGAACAGAAAACCCCGCATGAGCCGTTCCGCATCGTCGAGGCCGGCGATCATTTCCGCCTGCAGGCCGCCATCGGCGGCGACTGGCGCTCGCTCTACCGCTTCGATCTGCAGCCGCAATACGAGGTCGATTACTCCGTCACCAATTACTTCCTGTCGACCAGCCCGACATCGCATTTCCTCTCCTCCGTCATAGCGGCCCGCGCCGCGCCGGACCGGCGTTACGCGCTGCGCGGAAACCGCCTGTCGATCCATCACCTTGGCGGCCGCACCGAGCAGACAGAGATAGCCACCGCCGCCGAACTCGCCGACACGCTGCAAGGCCTGCTCGGCATCATCATTCCGGACCGCACGGCTTTCGAGGCCAAAGTGCGTGAGACGAAGATCGTGGAGACCACCGCATGACCGAACTGTCCGTTCTCGACCTGTCGCCGATCATCCAAGGCAGCGATGCCTCGCAGTCGCTGGCCAACTCGCTCGATCTCGCCCGCCATGCCGAGCGGCTGGGCTACAAGCGCTACTGGCTGGCCGAGCACCACAACATGCCGGGCATTGCGAGCGCCGCCACATCCGTGGTCATCGCCCATGTTGCCGGCGGCACCAAAACCATCCGCGTCGGCGCCGGCGGCATTATGCTGCCCAACCATGCGCCGCTGGTCATCGCCGAGCAGTTCGGCACGCTGGCCGCCCTGTTTCCGGGCCGCATCGATCTCGGCCTCGGCCGGGCGCCAGGCACCGACATGAACACCGCGCGCGCCTTGCGCCGCAACCTCGAGGCCGGCGCCGACAGTTTCCCGCAGGATGTCGTCGAACTGATGGGCTATTTCCTGCCCGCGGAGGAAGGCCAGCGCTTGCGCGCCGTGCCCGGCGAGGGCCAGACCGTGCCGATCTGGATTCTCGGCTCCAGCCTCTACGGTGCGCAGCTCGCCGCCATGCTTGGCCTTCCCTACGCCTTCGCCTCGCATTTCGCGCCGGCCGAGCTCGATCATGCGCTGGACATCTACCGCTCGCGCTTCCAGCCGTCGGAACAGCTCGACAGACCGCATGTGATGCTCGGCCTCAACGTCTTTGCCGCGCCCACCGATGCCGAGGCACGGCTGCTGTTCACGTCGCTGCAGCAGGCCTTCGTCAATCTGCGCACCGGCCGTCCCGGACGCTTGCCGCCGCCGGTCGAGAATTATGACCGCGATCTCGACCCGATGGCCAAGACCATGCTCGGCCAGGCGCTGTCCTGCGCCGTCGTCGGCTCTCCCGAAACCGTCCGCCAGGGCATCGACGCCTTTGTGCGCCGCACCGGCGCCGACGAGCTGATGGTGACCGCGCAGATCTTTGATCATGCCGCGCGGGTGCGGTCATTCGAGATCTTGGCTGACGCGCACAAATCGCTGTCGCAGGCGGCCTGACATTTATCCGCCAGATGCTTTTGCCGGCAGCGATGCTCTAACTCTTTGTTTTGACGCAATTCCAGACGGAAAACCGCTTACACTTTTCCTGGAATTGCTCTAAGTGCGGCGCATCCTTCCGCAGAGCGAGCCTTACCGTGACCCATGACCTTGACGCCCGCACGCAGTTTGCCATCGATCTGGCGCGGCGGGCCGGCGAACGCGGACTCGAATATTTCCGCGATCTGGAAAGCCTGACCATCGAGAGCAAGGGTCATCAGGACCTGGTCTCGCAAGCCGACCGCGAGGTCGAGCTGTTCATCCGCGCGGCGATCGCCAAGGACTATCCGCAGGACGGCATCGTCGGCGAGGAACACGCCTCGGTTTCCGGCTCGAGCGGCTATGCCTGGGTCATCGATCCCATCGACGGCACCGCCAATTTCGTGCGCGGCATTCCGGCCTGGTGCGTGGTGATCGCTTGCGCAAAGGACGGGGAGACGGTCGTCGGCGTCATCCACGAACCGTCGACCGGCGAGACGTTTCACGGCAGGCTCGGTGGCGGCGCCTTCATCAACGGCAGGCCGATCAAGGCAAGTGCCGAGGCCAGCCTGGAAGAAGGCTCGGTGGGGACCGGATTCTCGAACCGGGCCGAGGCCGAGAACATCGCCGTGCTGATCAAGAAGCTCCTCGCCGAAGGCGGTGTCTTCTTCCGCAATGCGTCCGGCGCCCTGATGCTGGCCTATGTGGCCTCGGGCCGGCTGCTTGGCTATGTCGAGGAACACATGAACGCCTGGGACTGCCTGGCCGGCATGCTGCTGATCGAAGAGGCCGGCGGCACCGTCCTGAAGGCGGATCCCAAGACGGTGCTGCAGAGCGGCACGCAGGTCATCACCGGCGGCAAGGGCGTCTTTTCGAAGCTGCAGGACCTGTGCAGGGAAGCGTTCCCGCTCTGATCGCCATTTGACGCGATGGATCGTGGCGGCACCTACGCCAGCTTGGCCAGCAGCTTCATGAAGGTGGCGATCTCCTTGGCCGAGAGCGGCGCCAGCGTTTCCCTGGTGATCTCGCGCGCCAACGGGATCAGGCGTTCGATGGCGTCGCGGCCTTCGGCGGTCAGATTGACCAGCAGCCGTCTTTTGTCGACCTCATGCTTGGAGAGCTCGACCAGGCCGCGTGCCTTTAAGCGATCGATCACGCCCTTCACCGTCGCCGCATCCATGGCGATCAGCGTGCCGAGCTGGTTCTGCGAGGTCTCGCCGACATCGCGCAGCTTGGCGAGTGCCGCGAATTGCGGCGGCGTCAGGTCGCCTATATGCGCGGCGAAGATCGAGACATGGCGCTGGTGCGCCTTGCGCAGGATGAAGCCGACCTGCTCCTGCAGGAGGTAATCCTGGTCCTCGGGCTCTTCGACCTCGACCAGCTTGAGCAGATTGTCCTCGCCGCTCACCGCAGCCCGTCCCAGGCCTTGATGTCGGCTGCCGCCAACCCGCCCATGCGGTTGTGGATGCGCGGCCCGCAGGTCATGGCCAGACAAAAAAGAATCTCGTCGGGACGAGGCCCGTCGCTGATGCCGACTTCCATGGCATCGAAATGGCTGCGCACATAGGCGGCGTTGATGTGGCCGAGCGGCACGTCGAGCTTTGAGCCGAAGGCGCCGACCTTCTTGGCCGAGGGCACGATCGCCTTGGCGTCGCCGAGCCGCTCGCGCATGGCGTAGCCGCCCGGTACATGCCAGAGCGCGCCATGCTCCAGTTCGCCCGCCGTGCCGACGATGGCGCCCTTGCCGTAGCCGTCGATCTGTTTGACGTCGCCGCCCAACGCGGCGATCAGCCGGTCGGAAAGCAGCAGGCCGAGGGGCTTCAGATCGTCCATGGCGCTCTGCAGATCCTCGACATAGCGCCCGGCGAATGGGTTCTTGATCACGGCCATGGCCGCCGCACGCCGGCGCGGCACGTCCGCGACCGGACCGCCATCATGAAAGATCTCTTCGCTCAGCACCGCGATCTTGCGGATCGGAAACTCAGGCATGGGCAACTTCCTCCCTCGGATTTTTGTTGGGCGCGGCAAGCGCCACGGAACCACTGATGCGGGCCTCACCGCCAAGAAACAGCGCCGATCCGGCAATCAGGCCGCGCCGACGAAAATCTTCGGCGACGGCAAGGCCATTGTCCAGCGCCCGCGCCACCTCGCCAGGCGCAAGCATGCCGACGCCTTGCGTCACCAGCCGCGCGCCGAGGTCGCTGTCGGGCGACAGTTCGCGTGCGGGAATGCGCTTGATGGCGGGATTGCCGGGAAGGTCCACCGCATTGGCAATGAGTGTCGCCGCCGCATCGGCCTCAGCGCCGGTCCGCGCCAGCACGGTGACGGCGTCGGCAATGCCAAGCGAGAAGGAACGGCCGCGCCAGCCGCTGGTGGCGACGCCGCGAACGCCATCCTCCGCGCGGATCGTGATCCGGTCGGCCATGCCGTTGCCGGTGCCGGCGACCGCCAGGCCGATCGACCGGCCCTTGCCGATGTGAAGGGCGCTGTCGCCGCCATTGTTGACATAGGCGCGCTCGAGCTTGCGGCCGGCAAGCAATGCGGCGAGAATTTCGTCGGCTACCGATCCTGCAACGGCGGCCATCGGTGTTATGAAACATTCCGCGAGCGGCATGACGGCCGCTTCCATGCGGCGTGCCGTCGGGCCGTCAAAGGCGCGCGGCGCCAGGAAAAATGCCGGGAGCCGCAATTCGGGAAGCTCCCTGACCAGCTCGATCAGGATCGTCTGGAAGCGCGCCACGGCTTGCTCATAGGCCAGACGGCATTCCTGCGCCTCGCCAAAAGCCTCGATGATCAGGTCGATCGGCCCATGGTTGAGATGCAGCCGCTTGCCGTCCTGCAGCCAATGCGCTTGCGGGCCGTCCATCATCCGGCTCCGTTCGACGCGGCGCGCCGCAATTGCGCCAGCGGCGGCCATGGATTGTCGGACGGCGCACCGGTGCCGTGGCGCTGGTTGAGGTATTCGCCGCCCTTGGCGACGATGTCCTCGACGCTGCGGATCTCGGCCTCGTAGCCGCCGAGCCTGACATAGTCGTCGCGGCGCAAGGTGAACTCGATCGGCGCCACCAGCGCCGGCGTCGGCACATAGCCGAAGGCGCCTTCCGGCACGCGCGTCACGTCGACCATCAGCGTGATGCCGCCTCCCGGCCAGACATAGACCGGCGCGCCGCCGACCGTCACGTAGGTCGTCAGGCCTTGCACCGAGCGGGTGAGATTGACCGGGTTTTCGGTGACGCCGGCGCGCAGCGAGCCGCCGGCGCCGCCGATGAACAGCACGGTGCATAGCGCCGGCTCGCAATTGTCCTCGATCAGGTTCACGGACTTCTGCAGCCGTTCTGGAAACGACTTTTCGACCGGCTTCAGTTCGTCGTCGAGTTCGTAATAGGCGTACTGCTCGCCGGTGGTCGAAACCATCAGCATCGACAGGCCCGGCCGCGCGCCCTTCTTGGCGTTCCACTCACCAAGGATCGACAGCGGGTCGGAAATCGAGGTGCCGCCCCAGCCGAGGCCGGGCTCGGAGACCTTGAAATAGCGACCCGGCGTCGAGCGGCGTCCGATGATCTTGATGCCGGTGTCCTGCCAGCCCAGCACCTTGCCGGCCTGGTGTTCGGAGACGACGCCGGTGATATGGTCGTCGACCACCACCACCTCGTCGACCAGCCCGCGCCATTGCGTGGCGAACATGCCGATCGTGGCCGAGCCGCAGCCGACGCGCATGCGGTGCTCCTGCTTGCCGTCGATAACAGGTGGTTTGCCGGCTTCGACGATGATGGTGGCGCCGCCATCGATGGTCAGTTCCACCGGCTTGCGGTTGCACAGGTTGAGCAGCGCATCGCAAGTTGCCCGGCCTTCCGCCTTGGAGCCGCCGGTCAGATGATGCACGCCGCCCAGCGACAGCATCTGCGAGCCGTATTCGCCCGTGGTGACATGGCCGATCGCCTCGCCTTGCGAGCGCACGATTGCCGTTTCGGGCCCGATATGACGGTCGGTGTCGATCTTCACCTTGACGCCGCAATACGAAAAAATGCCTTCGGTGACGACGGTGACGAGATCGACGCCTTCGACCTGCTGGCTGACGATGAACGGCGCCGGCTTGTAGTCGGGATAGGTGGTGCCGGCGCCGATTGCCGTGACGAAGCGGCGCCCGGTGTTGACCAGTTCGCCGTCCCATGCCTCGCCTTCGGCGACGAAGGGCACGATTGTCCCGCCGGACCCGGCCGCGTGGTCGAGAATGGTCAGCGGATCCATGCGCACGATCCGGCCGCCGGCATTGCCGTAGCGGTCGCAGGCGCCTGTGCGGCCATCGGCTATGTAGCACATGACCGGGCAGGCATCGCAGCGGATCTTCTCCGCCACCTGCTTCTCGCCGGGGTCATGGGTCTCAAAACGCTCGGCAAGCTCGCTCATGCGCGTGCCTCCTTTTCGCGGATGCCATCTTTTCCAAGGATGCCAGCGCGGATGCGCGTCGGCGTCGCCGGAACCTTGGTGACCAGCACGCCGGTGGCGTGGCGGATGGCGTTGAGGATCGCGGGTGCGGTCGGGATCAGCACATGTTCGCCCAGCCCTTTGGCGCCGAACGGCCCCTCGGGATCGGGAACCTCGACCAGGATGGTCTCGATCGGCGGCACGTCGCCGATGGTCGGGATGAGATAGTCGTGCAGATTCTCGGTGCGGCCGGGAATGTATTCTTCCATCAGCGCCATGCCGATGCCTTGCGCGATGCCGCCTTCTATCTGGCCCTCGACCAGCAGCGGGTTGATCGCCTTGCCGACATCATGCGCGGCGGTGATCTTGATCAGCTTCACTGTGCCGAGCTTGAGATCGACCTCGAGTTCGGCGATCTGCGCGCCATAGCCATAGACGGCGTAGGGCTTGCCCTGGCCCTTGGCATCGAGCGGCAGCGTCGGCGGGTCGTAGGTCTCCTCGGCGCGGAAGACGAAGCCGTCGGCATCCATGTCGAGCGAGGCGAGATCGATGCGGCGCGTGGCTTCGCCCTCGCGGATGACGATCGCCGCGCCGTCCAGTTGCAAAGTTGCCTTTTCGGAGACATTGGCGAAGCGCAGGATCTTTTCCCGCAGGGTCCGCCCGGCTTTTTCGGCCGCCTTCCCGGTCACGAAGGTCTGGCGCGAGGCCGAGGTCTTGCCGGCGTCGGGGCTGATTGCCGTATCGGCGCTCTTCAGCCGGAATTTTTCCAGCGGCAGGCCAAGTGCGTCGGCGCAGATCTGCGTGATGACGGTGTTCGAGCCCTGGCCGATGTCGACGGCGCCCTGATGCAGGATGACGGTGCCGTCAGCCGCGATGCCGACCCGGATGGTCGACGGATTGGGCAGCGAGGTGTTGCCGCAGCCATACCAGCACGAAGCCACGCCGACGCCGCGCTTTTTTTCTTCATGGTTGCTGTTGAAAGTATCCGCATCAGCCTGCGCTCGCGCCCAATGCGGCAGCAGGGCCTCAAGACATTCGGCAATGCCGACGCCGGACTCCAGCCTCTGGCCGGCAACCGTTTCGGAGCCGTTCCGAAGGCAGTTTCTCAGGCGAAAGTCGAGCCGGTCGATGCCGAGCTTGCCGGCCAGCTCATCATAGAGCGTCTCCTGCATGATCGTCGCCTGCGGCACACCGAAGCCACGGAAGGCGCCGGAGATCGGGCCATGCGTATGGATGGCGCGGCCCTCGGCGCGGTAGTTCGGCGTCGCATAGGGGCCGGAAGCATGCACCGGCACGCGGTTGGCGACGGTCGGCCCCCAGCTGGCGTAGGCTCCGGTGTTGAAATCGCCTGAAAAGATCATGCCGGTGACATGGCCGTCGGCATCGGCGCCGATGGTCGCCTTCATTTCGGCCGGATGGCGCTTGGTGGTCGACATCATCGATTCGTTGCGGGTGTAGGCCAAGGCGGCCGGCCGGCCGGTCTTAAGCGCCACAAGGCCGATCAGCGGCTGCAGCGAAACGTCGAGTTTCGAGCCGAAGCCACCGCCGGTCGCGGTCGGCACGATGCGCACCTTGTCGACGGGCAGGCCAAGCACCTTCGCCGTGTCGTCGCGGTCCATATAGGGTGCCTGGGTGCAGGCGACGACGACCAGCGTATCGCCGTCCATATAGGCATGGCCGGCTTCCGGCTCGATATAGGCGTGCTCGACATAGGAGGTTTCGATTGCGCCCGTCACGGCAACGGCCGCATTGGCAAGCGCCGTCTCGGGGTCGCCGCGCTCGACGAAGCCGGAGGTCAGCAGGTTCGAAGGGCGGTTCCCATGGATCAGCGCAGCATCCTTGGCCTGCGCTTCGCTGGGCTGCAGGATATGCGGCAACTCGGTCCAGCGGATCGGGAAATCCGACATATCGAGATCGAACATCGCCTCGCGCTCGCCGGCGACCAGCGCCACCGCCTCGCCGCGCAGCCGCGCAAACCCTTCGGCGAGCGCCGGCTGGTCGGCAAACGGACCGATGACGCCGAAACAGTTTTTGCCCGGAATGTCGGCCGCCGTGAAGACACCAACCATGCCGGGGTGCTTGTTTGCCCAGCCGTCGAGATCGCCGAAGGCGAAGCCGGCGTGATAATGCGGCGAGCGGACCACCAGCACGGCAAGCGCATCGGCCGGGAAGGAATCGCCGCCGAATTTCTCAGCCCCGGTCACCTTTGGCACACCGTCGAGCCTGACGGGCGACGCGCCTACGGCATTGCCCGAAATTGGCATTCTACGGTCAAGGCCGAGATCGAACGAATGACGTTCGCGCTGCTCCTCACCCTCTCCCCGTGAAGAACGGGGAGAGGGGGTCGCCAGCGCTGGAGCTTCTCCCTTCTCCCCGTCACTATACGGGGAGAAGGTGCCGGCAGGCGGATGAGGGGCGGCGCTGTCGGTTGACGGTTCGAATCGTCCTGCCTCCATCACCGCCGCGATGATCTTCCGGTAGCCGGTGCAGCGGCACAAAATCCCGCCCAGCGCATCCTGCACCTCGGTCTCGGTCGGTCTGGGAGTCGTGTCCAGCAGCGCTGTCGCTGCCACCAGCAGCGCCGGCGTGCAGATGCCGCATTGCGCCGCGCCATGGGCGAGGAAAGAGGCCTGCAGCGCCGAAAGCCGGCCGTTGGCCAGCCCCTCGACCGTCGTCACCGATGCGCCGGCGGCCGAAGCCGCCGGCATCAGGCAGGCGCAGACCGGATCGCCGTCGACCAGCACCGTGCAGGCACCGCAATCGCCGGCATCACAGCCGACCTTGGTGCCGGTGAGCCGCAATTCCTCACGCAGCACCTGGGACAGCCGGCGCAGCGGCGGCACATTGACCGAGACGGCGGCGCCATTGACCGCGAAGGCGATGTCGGCGCGGCCGAGACCGGGCTGGACTACGCCCAATTCGGGCCGAGCTTCACTGACTTCAGGCAGAACCTGGTTCATGTCAGGCTGAGCTTGTCTCATGCCGCCGCCACCATATGATCGTTCATCGGTCCGGCGGCCGTCAGCACGGCCCGCGCGACGATCTCGCGCACCGCGTCGAGCCGGTATTCGGCGCTGCCACGCACATCGGCGATCGGCGACAGTTCGGTCATCGGCGCGGATTGAATGGCGCCGGCGAGCCCGCCATCCCTAGGCAATCCGAGCAGCGCCGTCTCGACGCCGGCAAGCCGCCTGGCGACAGCCGAGCAGGAGCCGACGGCGATGGCCGCCTCAGTAACCCTGCCGTTGTCGACGACCAGGCGCGCCGCCACCATGGCGATGGAAATGACGAGATAGCGCCGTGCGCCGAGCTTGACGAAAGCCGATGTACCGGCGGCTGGCTTCGGCACGCGGATGGCGGTCACCATTTCGCCAGGCTGCAAGGCCGTGCGCCGATTGCCGAGAATGAAATCGGGCAAGGGCAGATGCCGTGTCGCTATCGCCGAACGCAGTTCGACCTCGGCATCGAGCACGAGCAGGCCCGGCACGCCATCGGCGGCCGGCGAGGCGTTGCAGAGATTGCCGGCGACGGAAGCGACGTTCTGGATCTGCGGCGAGCCGACCTCGCGCGCGGCCTGTTTCAGCGCATCGAATGCTGGCGGCAAGGGGTGGTGGATGAGGTCTGTCCAGGTCGTGCGCGCGCCGATGACAAAGTGGTCGTCCGTCTCGGCGATGCCGCGCAGCGCAGCGAGGCCGTTGATGTCGAGGACATTGTCGCGGAACGGCTTCGCGCCCTGTGCCGGATAGAAATCAGTGCCGCCGGCAAGAATGCGCCAGGCGCCCTCGCCAAGCAAAGCGAGCGCCTCGTCGAGAGTGGTGGGTTTCGCGTAACGGATCACGCTTTGCCTTCCCAGAGAGTGGGCCTTCCCCGAAATGGCCCTCCCAGGGCGTTTACCCCAGGCATGATCTTGCCGGTCCGCAAACCGGAAATTCATTCGTATGCAAATGATATCAAGCCGGTGGAAATTGTCAAAGCCAGAGTTTGGGCCGCCGTGCTTGCCAGGGTGCATGCAACGAGATTGTTACGCCTTCGGAGGTTGACGCGGCCGGCCATCTGGTCAAGTTTCTGCCTCCGGTCGCGTCAGCGGCATCTTTCTACTGGAGCCTGAGCCCAACGCAGAGAAGAAGGAGGCCCAATGGCCGACCAAGCGCTTGTTGTGATCGACCTGCAGAACGACTTTTGCCCGGGCGGCGCGTTGGCCGTGACCGGCGGCGACGAGATCGTGCCGCTGGTCAATGACATGATCCGGCACGCCGACCATGTCGTGCTGACGCAGGACTGGCATCCCGCCGGGCATTCGAGCTTCGCCTCCAGCCATCCCGGCGCGCAACCCTTCTCCGTGATCGAGATGCCTTACGGCCAGCAGACGCTGTGGCCGGACCATTGCATCCAGGGCAGCCTCGGTTCGGATTTCCATTCCGGCCTTGCCTGGACCAAGGCCGAACTCGTCATCCGCAAGGGCTTTCGCCCCGCCATCGACAGCTATTCGGCCTTCTTCGAAAACGACCACGCGACGCCGACCGGCCTCGGGGGCTACCTCAGGGAGCGCGGTATCGACACCATCACCCTGGTTGGCCTTGCGACCGATTTCTGCGTCGGCTTTTCGGCGCTGGACGCCGTCAGCCAGGGTTTCAAGACCACCGTGCGGCTCGACGCCTGTCGCGGCATCGATCTCAACGGCTCGCTCGACGCGATGTTGCAACGCATGCGCGATGCCGGCGTGACGCTCGAAGACCAACTGTCGGACTGAACGGTGGGGCATCGAGGGGGCTTTTCGCGGATCAGTGCAGGCGTGATGGTGGGCGCTGGCATCGCCGTCCCCATGCTGTTCCCGGACGTAGCCGTAGCGGCCGAGGAACATGCTCTGCCCGGTGCCGCGATGTCGCTGTGGTGGGCACTGCCCTTTGCCGGCCTGCTGCTGTCCATCGCCACCGGCCCGCTGCTGTTCCACCATGTCTGGGAGCATCACTACGGCAAGATCGCGGCCCTGTGGGCGGCGCTGGTCGTCGTGCCGCTGGCGCTCGCCTTCGGGATCCCCCAGGCGGCCGAGGCGGTGCTGCATGCGCTGCTCACCGAATACATGTCCTTCATCATCCTGCTGTTTGCGCTGTTCACCATTTCGGGCGGCATCCTGGTCGCCGGCAACATCCACGGCACGCCGCTGGTCAATGCCGGGCTGCTGCTGGTCGGCGCGCTGCTCGCCTCGGTCATCGGTACGACGGGCGCCTCGATGATCCTGATACGGCCGATCATCCGCGCCAATGATAACAGGCCGTTCAACGCCCATGTCGTCGTCTTCTTCATCTTCCTTGTGTCCAACATTGGCGGCTCGCTGACGCCGCTCGGTGATCCCCCGCTGTTCGTCGGCTTCCTGCGTGGCGTCGACTTCTTCTGGACAACCGCCAACCTTTGGCGCGAGACGCTGTTCGTCGGCGGCCTGGTGCTGGCCGTGTTCCTGGCGATCGACATCATCCTGCACCGGCGCGAGGCCGGCGCGCCGAAGATCAAGGACCCGACGCCGGATTCGAAGGTTCGCATCCGCGGCCTGCCCAACATTCCGCTGCTGGCCGGCGTTATCGGCGCCATCCTGCTGTCGGCGACGTGGAAGCCTGATGTCGCCTTCTCCATTCAAGGCGTGGCGCTGGAACTGCAGAACCTGGTGCGCGACGCCGTCATCCTGGCGCTCGCCTTCGTGTCGCTGGCGGTTTCGCGCAAGGAATACCGCGCGGCGAACGGCTTCAACTGGGGTCCGATCGCGGAAGTGGCAAAATTGTTTGCCGGCATCTTCATCTGCATCGTGCCGGTCATCGCCATCCTGAGGGCCGGTCACGAGGGTGCGCTGGCGCCGCTGGTCGCGCTCGTCACCTCGGCGCAAGGCACGCCTAACGATCTCGCCTATTTCTGGTTGACCGGAGCGCTGTCGTCCTTCCTCGACAATGCGCCGACCTATCTCGTGTTCTTCGAGCTTGCCGGCGGCGATCCTAATCACCTGATGACCGAATTCGCCTCGACGCTTGCCGCGATCTCGGCGGGTGCGGTGTTCATGGGGGCCAACACCTATATCGGCAACGCGCCCAACTTCATGGTCTATGCCATCGCCAGGCAGCGTGGCGTGAAGATGCCCGGCTTCTTCGGCTACATGCTGTGGTCCGGCCTGGTGCTGATCCCGGCCTTCCTGATCGCCGGCTTTCTGTTTTTCGGCTGATCAACCAACGCCCACATAGCGCCTGACCGCCGATGTGTCGGCACGCAATTCCTCGACATCCACCGTCTCGCGGTTACGGCCGTTCTCGATGAACGACACACGGTCGGCGACCGACAGCACCGCATCGACGCGCTGTTCCACCAGGATGGTCGAGACGTCCATCTCGCGCAGCTTCGATACCGTCTCGCGGATCTTGGCGATCATCGACGGCATCAGCCCTTCCGTCGGCTCGTCGAGCAACAGCACTTGCGGTTCGAGGCAAAGCGCGCGCGCCATCGCCAGCATCTGCTGCTCGCCGCCCGACAAGGTGCCCGAGCGCTGCCGCAGCCGCTGGCGCAGCAGCGGAAAGAGGTCGAGGACGTTTTCCCGCACGGCCTTGCCCTTGCCGCGCGCCATCAGCCCGATCTCGATGTTCTCCGCCACCGTCATCTCGGCAAACAGCCGCCTGCCCTGCGGCACATAGGCGACGCCGGCCTTCGGCACTTCGTGCGCCGGCAGGCCGGTCAATTCCTGGCCGTCGAGTTTGATCGAGCCCGCGCTCGAAGGAAGCAGGCCCATGATCGCCTTCAGCGTCGTCGTCTTGCCGGCGCCGTTGCGGCCGAACAGGCACAGCACCTCGCTTTTGTTGAGCACGAGGTCGAGACCGTAGAGCACCTGGACCTCGCCGTAGAAGCAGTTCAGTCCCGCGATCCGCAATGCCTCGGCCTTGCTCGTCTCATTCATGGGGCGGTCCCCAGATAGGCTTGCTGTACCGCCGCGTTCTCGCGGATCGCTTCCGGGGTGCCTTCCGCCAGGATCCTGCCGGCGTTGAAGACGGTAATGCGGTCGGCGAGTTGCATGACGACGGGCATATTGTGTTCGATCAGCAGCACCGTGGCGCTGCTGGCGATGTCGCGCACCAGCACGATGAAATTGTCGATCTCGCTGTCGGCGAGCCCCTGCGTCGGCTCGTCGAGGATCAGCAGGCGCGGCTTGAGCGCCAGGCCCATCGCCACTTCGAGCAGGCGCTGGTGGCCATAGGACAATTGCCCGGCCGGCATATGGGCGCGGTCCGCGAGCCCGGTGCGTTCCAGCGCCGTCATGACAGCGGCCTGTATCGCGCTCTTGGAAGGCCCGTGCCTCAGTGTCAGTTGCACGGGCAGCGCGACGTTGGCGTAAACGGACAGGTTGGCATAGATGCTGGTAATCTGGAACGTGTAGGCGATGCCTTGGCGCACCCTGACATAGGCCGGCATGCCGGTGATGTCGGCGCCATCGAACACGATCGCTCCTGAAGACGGCTGGATGCGGCCGCTGACCATGCTGACGAAGGTAGTCTTCCCCGCCCCGTTGGGGCCGATGACGGCACGGATTTCACCGGGCATCAAGGTGAAGTCGACGTTGTCGACGGCGCGCAGGCCGCCGAAATGGCGCGACAGGCCCTTGGTGGCCAAAAGCGGCGTCATGGCAGCCATCCGAGCCAGCGCTGGCGGATGGTGCCGAGAATGCCTTTCGGGAAAAACAGCACCAGAAGGATCAGCGCAATGCCGACGATCAGCAGATAGGCCGAGGTGTAGCCGCTGGAGACGTCGATGACATAGTACATGAAGACGGTGCCGATCAGCGGCCCGAGCGTCGTGGCGGCCCCGCCGAGCAGCACCCACAGCAGCGGCAGGATAGAATATTGCACCGACGCGAAGCTCGAGCCGACATAGCCGAACAGCAGCGCGTAGGCGGCGCCCGACGCCGCGCAGATCGTGCCGGAGACGACGACAGCAATGAGCTTGTTGGAGAAAGTGTCGTAGCCCAGCATCTTCGTGCGTTCCTCGTTTTCGCGGATGGCGACCAGAACGCGGCCATACCGGGAGCGGACGATGGCCAGCGTAACCAAAAGCACGAGCGAGAACAGCACGAGCGCGCTCATGTAGCGCACGGTCGGGTTGGTGAGGTCGAGCGAGGTTGCGCCGAGATTGAGGACGCGCGCCGGCTGCGGCACGACCTGGCCCTGATCGCCGCCGGTCCATGCCGCGAAGTAGAGGATCAGGAGATAAAACACCTGCGCGAACATCATGGTGACGATCATGAAGGCGACGCCCGTGGCGCGCAACGCCAGCAGGCCGATCACCAGCGCCAGAACCGCGCCGCTGGCAATCCCGCCGAGGAAGGCCAGGGGCACGCCCCAGCCGAGCTGGATGATGGCAAGGCCGGCGCCGTAAAGCCCGGCGCCGAAGAACATGGCATGGCCGAGGCTGAGCAGGCCGACATAGCCGAACAGCATGTTGTAGCCCATGGCGAACACCGCCAGCACCATGATGCGGGCGAGCAGGCCGTGATAGTACTCAGGCAGCACGAAGCTCAACGCGAAGAGCAGGGCGATCACGCCGAGATGCAGCGCATAGGCCTTTGCCGGCGAAGCTTCGCTCATCGCGATGCCGTCCCGAACAAGCCTTGCGGCCGGAACACCAGCACCATGGCGACCAGCAGCGTGGCGATTATCTTGGCCAAGGTCGGCGAGAAGAACATCGAAATGATGCCGTCGGAAAGGCCGATCAGCACGGCGGCAACGACGGTGCCGCGCAGCGAGCCGAGGCCGCCGATGATGACGACGATGAAGGACAAGAGCAGCGGATCCTGCCCCATCAGGTAGTGCGCCTGGCTGATCGGCACGATCAGCACTGCGGCGATCGCCGCCAGCATGGCGCCGAGCGCGAAGACGCCGCCATAGACGCGGCCGACCGGGATGCCGAAGGCCTGCGCCGTCTCGCTGTCATACTGTGTGGCGCGCATGATCAGGCCGATCCTGGTGCGCGTCAGCACCAGCCAGGTGGCGATCAGGAGAAGTGCGGAAGCCGCAATGATCGACAGCTTGTAGCCGGAATAGCCGAACCACGGCAAAAGGATGCGGTAGCTGAAGGGCGGCTCCACCGGCCGCGCCTCCGGGCCATAGAAGGTCAGCGCCAGCTGCTGGATGATGTAGAGCATGCCGATCGTGGCGACGATGGTGGCTTCCGGATTGTAGTCGAGCCGGCGCAGCACCAGTCGTTCGGCCACCAGCGCAATGGCGCCGACGATCAGCGGCGCGATCACCAGCGCCGCCAGGAAGCCGACCGCCGGGTGGCCCGATATTGCTGTCGAGATCGCCCAGGCGAGCACTGCGCCCAGCATGAAGAACTCGCCATGCGCAACATTGACAACGCGCATGACGCCAAACACCAGCGACAGCCCAAGCGCGGTCAGCGCCAGCACGGCTGATGTGACGAGGCCTTCGAGGGCGGCGAGGAGAAGGTGGGGACCGAAGTGCATCGGCTAGGCACCGAGGGATGCGCGAGGCACCCCCCTCTGCCCTGCCGGGCATCTCCCCCGCAAGGGGGAAGATTGGATGTCGTCTCTGGTTTCGCCAATCATCAACGCTGGCGGATGGGCGCTGCCACACAAACTGCCGATCTCCCCCCTTGCGGGGGAGATGTCCGGCAGGACAGAGGGGGGTGCCTTGGCGCTCACGCTTGCTAGATGGCTAAGCCTAAAGCGCCTGCTTCGTATAGTCCCCCTCGGCCTCGTAAAGCCCGTCCTCGATCTTGGTCTTGTGCACCACCTTCAGCTTGCCGCCTTCGACCTTGGAGATATTCTGGATGCCGAAGCACTGGTGGATCTTGCCGTTGAAGGTCTTTGGCCCCTGCGGATGCTCCGGACCTTCGGCGAAGGCGGTCAGCGCCTCGGTCGCCTCGACGAGCTTGGCACGGTCCTCCGGACCCTTGTAGCCGGCATCTTCCATCGCCTTCTTGACGACATAGAGCGTTTCCCAGCAGCCGAACATGTGCGCCGCGGTGGAAACGTCCTTGGGATCGCCGACCGCCGCTCCATTGTCGTCGATGCCGACGGCGGCGCGGTAGGCCTTCTGCGCAGCGCTATCATCGGGCTGGGCGTAGCGTGGCGAGCCTTCCCAGAAATGGCTGCCGTCCAGGAATTCCAGGCCGGGGCTGTTGATGTCGGTGGCTTCGAGCGAATCGATGAAGCCAAACAGCTGTGGCCGGTTGGAGCCGTAGAACTCGCCGAGCTCCTTGACGAAGGTGAGCACTGCCGGGCCGACCATGACGTGGTAGATCACCTCGGTCTCGGGCGGGATCTGCGGAAAATATTTGGTGAAGGAGGATTCCGTCGGCGGGATGGCGATCTGCGCGATGACCTCGGCGCCTTGCGCCTTCAGCGCCGGCGGCAGGTAGTCGCGGTGGTCGTAGCCGAACGCGAAGTCTGGGAAAATCTGCGTCACCTTCTTGCCGGCATTGGCCGCGATCCACGGCGCCATCGACTGGATCTGGCTCTTCACGTCGGTGATGCCGGGCTGGAAGACATAGCGGTTGAGCTTGGTCGAGGCGACGTGGTGGCCTTCGCTGACGACGAAATAGGGCATCTTGTTTTCGCCAGCGGCGGGCGCCGAGCCGATGACGACATGCGAGAACAGCGTACCGAAGACGATGTCGGTCTTGTGCTGGGTGGCGAACTTGCCGACAACTTCCGCACCACGGCCGGGATCGGTGCCGTCATCCTCGATGATCACCTCGACCTGACGGCCACTGATGCCGCCGGCGGCGTTGATCGCCTTGACCGCGGCGGCGGTGGTCTTCTCGTACCAGCGGCCATAGGCGGCGCCGATGCCGGTGCGGTGCGACTGGAAGCCGATCTTGATCGGCGCCGAGCTCTGCGCCTGGGAATAGCGGACGAAACCGGGCGCCACGGCAAGGCCGGCGCCCGCGGCCAGGCCCTTCAGCGCGGTGCGGCGGGTGAGGCCAGTCTTGGAGAGGTCGAAAAATCCGTTCTTGTCAGCCATGTTCGTTCCCCTGTTTTTTCGGTTTTGACCAACGATAGTGCGGGTTCGGCATCCTCGCTCAGAGGGTGCGGAAAATTGCATGTGTACAAACTAAATCACCAAAGCCCTGATGTGGCAAGCGAGCTTTCCCCAACGACATCGGGGTCGCCCTTTTCTCATCCAACGGTTGGCGTGGCAAGCAGCCAGAGGCCGAAGACCGTGTAGGCGATCATCAGCAGCGTGAGCGGAAACTGGCTGAGTGCGGCGCGGGCAGGTTGCGGATGCAGGCGCCAGGCAAAGCCATGCGCGACGAGCACGGCGAGCACATGGCCCAGGATGATGGCGCCGGCCTGGATGTTCCACAGCCACCAGGCCGACTCCGCGCCGGCGACGATGCCGGCCTCGACCTGTATGTCGGCGGAGCCGAACAGGTTCCAGCCCAGTGCGAACGGGTCGGACAACGAGGCTAGAGCATACTGGCCGTCGACCAGCAGCGCCGTTAGATAGTGTGCGACATGGTAGGCGAGCGCGATCGGCACGATCGACCACACCAGCAGTCCGGCCGCCTGGCCAAGTGGCGGACCGCTGCCGGCCAGGCGCTGGCCGAGCCAGACCGCGAAAAGGAACACCGCTGCCAGCAGCACGAATGTCAGAACGAGCCCAAAAGTGCCGCTACCGATCACCGCCGTGCGGCCCGGGAATTCAAGCGGATTGACGCCGAACAGGCCGAGCCAGAAGAAGGTTTTCGACAGGCCGTCGAACGAGACCGAGGACAAGGCCAGCAGCAGGAAGGCGATGCCGCTGGGCGGCAATGGCTCCGCCGCCAGCAGCTTGGCGGCCGGCCAGCACAGTACTAGCCGGCCTGCCTCGTCGCGCTCGACCGGTGCAAAGCGCGCCACCATGGCGAAGAACGCGGTCAGGAACTCGCCGCTCCGGCTCCAGTCGCGATAGCCGAAGGCTAGCATGGCGAGGAATGAGAACAGCCAGTAGAGGCCGGCGGCAAGGGCGAGCCGTGCCGGGTCGTCGGGCGCCGCATCGATCAGCTCGAACCAGGCAAAGGCGAAGAACAGCATGACGGCAGGCCAGCAGCCGACCCATCGTGGAAGGCGCCAAGGTCCCTCATCGTCTGTGCTGAGCAGGCGCGAGACGAGGCGCCGCGGCCCATACCAAGGGTTCAGCCATGACCAGAGATCGCCGAAAACCCCTTGCAACAGCGTCAGGCCGGCCCAAAGCAGCGTCCAGATCACCAGCGGCAGCGGGTTGGAGAGCGGGTCGCGGCTGCCGAAAAGGCCGGCGGCGACGAGAATTGCAAAGCCGGCAAAGCATATCAGGCTGATGGCGCTGCGGGCGCTGTCGCCGGGGGTGAACAGCGGCAGGCGCCTACGCCAGAAACGGTCGAGGGAGGCCGCGGGCAGCAGTGCCAGCACAAGAAAGCTGACGGCCACGGCGAATGCGCCGCCGATCAGGTAGTAGCCTGTTGGGAGGAGCAGGACGTGGCCACGGTCGGAGGCGTGGGCGAAGGCGGGTGTGGGGGTGATAAGCAGCGCGACAAACAACAAGGCCAACGACAGGAAACGGCACTCTACGGCGCCCCCCTCTGTCCTGCCGGACATCTCCCCCACAAGGGGGGAGATCGGCAGTTGACACGATCGGCGCCCTTCTTGCGACGTTGAAAATTGGCGAAAGCGGAGATCACAGCCAATCTCCCCCCGTGTGGGGGAGATGTCCGGCAGGACAGAGGGGGGCGCCAAGGAACTCGACCTATCCAAGAGCCCGCCTGTTCTTCACACCTTGACCAGTTGCTCCACCCGGTCCTTCTCGCCGAAAATCCTGAGATACCGCTGTATTTCCTTCTCGTCCCCCGTCGCCTTGGCGGGATTGTCGGAAAGCTTCACCGCCGGCCTGCCATTGGCTTCCGTCACCTTGCAGACAAGCGATATGGCGTCGAGGCTGTTGGTTTCGGTCGGCGCGCAGCCTTCGAAGTCATTGGTCAAGTTGGTACCCCAGCCGAAGGACATGCGCACCTTGCCCTTGAAGTGGCGGTAGGTCTCCTCGATGGTTTCCACCTCAAGCCCGTCGGAGAAGATCAGCAGCTTCTGCTTGGGGTCCTTGCCCCTCTCGCGCCACCAGGACAGGATCTTTTCGCCGCCCTCGATCGGCGGCGCGCTGTCGGGGCGAAAGCCTGTCCAGTCGGCCACCCAGTCCGGCGCGTCGCGCAGGAACGAGGCGGTGCCGAAGGCATCGGGCAGCACGATCAGGAGGTTGCCGCCATAATAGCGCTGCCAGTCCTGCAGCACCTTGTAGGGGGTCTGTTTCAGCTCCTTCTCCGAATTGGCAAGGGCGGCAAACACCATCGGCAATTCATGCGCATTGGTGCCGAGCGCTTCGAGGTCGTTGTCCATGGCCAGCAGCACGTTGGAGGTGCCGGTGAAGGCTTCGCCAATGCCTTCCTTCAGCGCCTCGACGCACCAGCGCTGCCACAGGAAGGAATGCCGCCGGCGCGTGCCGAAATCGGAAATGCGGATACCGGGCAGCGCCTTCAGCCGCTCGGTCTTAGCCCACATCTTGGCCTTGGCGCGGGCATAGAGCACATCGAGCGCGAACGGCCCGAAGGCCCGCATGGCGGCGCGGGAGCGCAGCTCGTTGATGATCGCGAGCGCCGGGATTTCCCACAGCGTGGTGTACATCCACGGGCCGCTGAAGGAGAGCTCGTACTGGCCGTCGCGCTTCGACAGCTCGTAGTCGGGCAGCCGGAAGCCTTCCAGCCAGGCGAGGAATTCCGGTTCGAAGATCTGCTTGCGGCCATAGAAATTGTTGCCGCCGAGCCAGATCATTTCCTTCTTGGAGAAGCGCAAGGTGCGGGCATGGTCGAGCTGTTCGCGCAGTTCACCTTCATCGATCTCGTCGGCAAGACGCACCGAGGTGGTGCGGTTGATCAGCGAGAAGGTGGCGTCGACCTTGGGGTACATGCCCCAGATCATCTGCAGCATCAAAAGCTTGTAGAAATCCGTGTCGAGCAGGCTGCGCACGATCGGGTCGAGCTTCCAGGTGTGGTTGTAGACACGCCGCGCAATATCGGTCTTAGCCATGTTTCAACACCGCCTTCGCTGCCTGCCATCCACAACCGCGACAGGCCTCATAGCATCGAATTGGCCAAAGCGCTGCCCGCTTTCAGGCTGGCCCGACAAAAAGAACGGCCTGCGCATGGCCATGAGCAGCCGGTCTCAGCCGACCGCCTTCGCGCCGATGACCTTGAGTTGCGGACGCTTGCGGCGGCTGATGATGCGGCCGGCGACCGGAGCGTCGGCACGGCCGTCATCTCCGGCCTTCTCGGCAAACAGCCAGTCGATGAACACCTGCACGATCGGCGTCGCGCGCATCTCGTTGCGGCAGACGACATAGAAATCGTCGACCGCCGGCACCGAAAGGCTGAACGGCGCGATCAGCATGCCCCTGGCCAGCAGCGCGCTTGCCGTCACGGAATCGCCAAGCGCCACGCCATGGCCATGCACCGCCGCCTCGGCCGCCATGCGCGCGTCGCCCAGATGATGGCGGCGGCCCTTTTCGAGGTCCAGCGCATCGGCGGCCGCCAGCCAGGTGTGCCATTCGCGGCCGTCGTCGCCATGCAGGAAGACATGGTCGGCCAAGTCCCTGACGCTGCGGATCGGCCGGTTGTTGATCAAAGTCGGGCTGACCACGGGAAACAGCTCCAGCCCCGACCATTTGCGCATCCAGCAATCGGCCCAGCTGCCATCGCCATAGTGCACGCAGACATCGATATGCGGCGCACGGATATCCCTGGGGTCGTTGGAGGGGATCAGCGTCAGCTGGATGTCGGGATATTGCGCGGTGAAGCTGCCCAGCCTCGGCGTCATCCACAAAAGCAGCAAGGCCGGCACGCAGGATACCGACAGCGCGCCGCTGCTGGCCGGCCGCGTAAGCCGCTGCGTGGCGGCGGCGATGCCGTCGAAGGCGGTCGATACCGCCGGCAACAGCTCCGCGCCATGCGGCGTCAGCCTGACCCGCTGGCCAATACGCTCGAACAGCTTGACGCCGAGCGACTGCTCCAGCGCCTTGATCTGGTGGCTGACGGCGCCATGCGTGACATTCAGCTCACTCGCCGCCTTGGTCAGTGAGCCATGGCGCGCCGTTGCCTCGAAGGCGCGCAACGGGTTCAGGGGTGGCAGGCGCTTGACCATGGACGCTCGGCTTCTTTGTGAGATTTTCTCACAGGAAACACCCTAACAATATCAATTGCTTTTTCAATTGGGCTGCCGGACACTTCGGCTCGAAATAACACCAAGACGTGAAATCTGCAGGCAGCCAGCGGGACAGCGACCCGGCCGGATGACGGCCGGTTCGTTTGAGATCGCCGACGGCGGCACTGCATCAGCCCAGGAGGAGCGGATATGGGTTACGATCGCGGCAAGCTCGACGCGTTGCGCCGCAAGTATGGCGAGAGCCATGGCGGCGAGATGTTCGACCCGAAATTCCGCAAGGTCGCCGACAAGATCTTCTCCAAGTCGGGCACAAGGCTGGCGCCCTATTCCGGCATCCCGACCTTTCTCGCCGCGCCCTACCGCGAAATCGCTGCCGAGAACCCGGATTTCGGCGACTTGCAGGTGGCCATCATCGGCGTGCCGATGGATCTGGGCGTCACCAACCGGCCCGGTTCGCGCTTCGGGCCGAGGGCGCTGCGCGCCATCGAACGCATCGGCCCCTACAACCATGTGCTGGAATGCGCGCCGACGCATGAGCTTCGCGTTGCCGACATCGGCGACACGCCATTCCGCAGCCGCTACCGGCTGGAGACCAGCCATGAGGACATCGAGCGCCGCACCAACCAGATCGTCGATGCCGGCGTCATCCCGCTGTCGGTCGGCGGCGACCATTCGATCAGCCATCCGATCCTGAAGGCCGTCGGCAAGAAGGCGCCGGTCGGCCTCATCCATATCGACGCCCATTGCGACACCAGCGGCCTGTTCGACATGACCAAGTTCCACCACGGCGGCCCGTTCCGCAACGCGGTGCTCGACGGCGTGCTCGACCCGACGCGGACCATCCAGATCGGCATCCGCGGCTCGGCCGAATATCTCTGGGAGTTCACTTACGAGTCGGGGATGACCGTGGTGCACGCCGAAGAGGTGACCGGGATGGGCATCCCCGCCATCATCGAGAAGGCGCGCAAGATCGTCGGCGACGGCCCGACCTACGTCTCCTTCGACATAGACAGCGTCGATCCCGCCTTCGCGCCCGGCACCGGCACGCCGGAAGTCGGCGGCCTGACGACGCGCGAAGTGCTCGAGCTGCTGCGAGGCCTCAAGGGCCTCAACATCGTCGGCGGCGATGTCGTCGAGGTGGCGCCGCAATATGACGCCACCACCAACACCGCGCATGCCGGCGCCCAGGTGCTGTTCGAGATATTGAGCCTGATGGTATTCAGCCCGGCCATCACGGGCAAGCGCGCCTGACACCTGAACCAGTAAAGGCGGCCGCCGCGCTGGAGCCGGCAGCCGCCTCAAACAATCAAGAGCTTCCAGAAGGGGAATAAGAATGACAATCCACTCGACACTGAAATCATCCATAGCCGCCATCCTAGTGCTCGGTGCCGCCGGCCTCGGTCTCGCCACCCAGGCGGCCAATGCCGACGCGCTGGCTGACATCACCAAGGCCGGCACCATCAATGTCGGCGTCTTCGCCGACTTCCCGCCCTTCTCCTCGGCCAGCGCCGATATGAGCCTCAAGGGCTACGACATGGATGTCGCGCAATACATCGCCGACACGCTCAAGGTGAAGCTCAATCCGGTCGCCGTCACCGGCCAGAACCGCATCCCCTATCTCAACGACCATCGCGTCGACATACTGATGAGCGTCGGCTACTCCAAGGAGCGCGAGCAGGTCATCGACTTTGCCGCCGCCTACGCGCCCTACTACATCGCGGTGATCGGTCCGGCGGCGATGTCGGTCAAAGGCAAGGAAGACCTTGCCGACAAGTCGATCGCCGTCAATCGCGGCACGCTCGAGGACACCTCGCTGACCGAGGCCGCGCCCGCCTCGGCCGACATCAAGCGCTTCGACAACTACAATTCGGTCATCCAGGCCTTCATCTCGGGCCAGACCCAGCTGATGGTCGTCGGCAACGATGTCGGCGCCCAGGTGCTGGCCAAGCAGGATGCGCTGAAGCCGGAGCAGAAGTTCCAGCTGCTGACCTCGCCCTCGCATATCGGCCTCAACAAGAACGAAGACGGGCTGAAGAAGGCGGTCAACGACGCCATCGCCAAGATGCTGGACGACGGCAAGCTGGACGAAAGCTCGAAAGCCTGGCTGAAGACGCCGCTCAACCCCGACAACCTCAAGGATTGAGTCGCCGTGGCCTTTGCCTGGCTCCCGGGTGCCTTGGGCGACATCGCGCATGGCGCGGCCACGACGATCCTGCTGATCGCCGTGACCACGCTGGCCGGCACGCTGCTAAGCATCCTGGGCGCCGCCGGACGGCGGAACGGTCCCGTGCTGCTGCGCCGGGCCATCGGCTGGTATGTCGAGGTGATGCGCAACACGCCGTTCCTGGTGCAGCTGTTCTTCATCTTCTTCGGCCTGCCGAGCCTCGGCATCCGGCTCGACCCGATCCTGGCCGCCATGCTGGCGATGACGCTCAACATGGCGGCCTATACGATCGAGATCGTCGGCGCCGGGCTCGATGCCGTGCCGGGTGGGCAGACGGAAGCAGCCCTGGCTCTGGGGCTCAGGCCCCGCCAGGTGTTCGTCAAGATCGTGCTGCCGCAGGCGCTCAAGATCATCTATCCGGCGCTGACCAGCCAGATCGTCATCATGATGCTCGAATCGGCCGTCGTGTCGCAGATCGCGGTGCGCGAGCTGACCTATGAGGCCGATATGCTGCAGGCGCGCACCTTCCGGTCCTTCGAGACCTATTTCGTCGTGACGCTGGTCTATCTCGCAATGTCGATGGCCTTGCGCCGGCTTCTGGTCACCGGCGGGCGCCGTGCGCTCGGAGCGGGCGTGTCATGATCGAGTTCACTTTCTGGGACATCGTGCGCAACCTTCTGCTGGCCACACGCTGGACGGTGCTGCTGTCGCTGGCCGCCTTCGTCGGCGGCGCGCTGGTTGGCATGGCGGTGCTGTTCTTCCGGATCTCCAAGCATAAATGGAGCCGCCGCCTTGCCTCGGGCTACATCGCCCTCTTCCAGGGTACGCCGCTGTTGATGCAGCTCTTCCTGATGTTCTTCGGCCTACCCATGCTCGGCCTGCGCATCGAGCCCTGGACCGCGGCGGTGCTCGGCCTCACCTTCTTCGCCAGCGCCTATCTCGCCGAGATCTGGCGCTCCGGCGTCGATGCCTTGCCGCGCGGCCAGTGGGACGCTGGCGCCAGCCTCGGCCTGCACTATCTGCAGGAGCTCAGGCTGATCATCCTGCCACAGGCATTCTCGATCACCCGCGCGCCGACGGTCGGCTTCCTGGTGCAGCTGATCAAGTCGACGGCGCTGACCTCGATCATCGGTTTCGAGGAGCTGGTGCGGACCTCCAACGCCATCAACAACGCCACCTTCGAACCGTTCAAGGTCTACGGGCTGGTGGCGCTGATCTTCTTCCTCATGTGCTTCCCGCTGACGCAATATGCCCGTTCGCTCGAAAAGCGCGCGGCGGCCCGCTAGATCCAGGCGGAACAACCGAGGTGGAGTGGACGGCTTGTCCGCGTCTTGCGATCAGAAGGGACAAGCCGCCAAAAGCGCTATTTCAGGGGCAGGAAGAGCTCGACGACCACTTCGTGCAGCGGGCCTTCCGCGAGGCGGAACAGCCGGCGCTGGCAATAGACTGGAAAGTCGCGCACGTCCTCGCCGCTGGCCGGAAGCCATTCCCGATAGAGGTAGAGTGCCGCGGGTTCGAGATTGTTGGTGTTGCCGGGGTAGCGCAGCACCGCGCAGCGTCCGCCGGGAATCACGCCGGCCATCATCTGCCCGTCATTCTCATCGATCGGCTGATCGGTCCCAACACAAATGTCCATGCTGTAGTCAGCCGCGATTGCGGGCTCCCTTTCGGAACGGAAGACGTTGAAGGTCGGGCTTGTCTCGGGCGACAAGCCCGCCGCCTTGCGCCAGGCGATGAACCGCTGGATGGTGTCCTGGAGTGTCGCCCGGTCTCCGCGATGCTCCATGATCGCCACCGGTGTGGGCGGCACATCGCGGATCGTCACGTCGTCGGGTTCGAAGATTATCTGCATGAGCGTGTTCCTTGCTTTGTCGAAAGGCCCGAAGGCCATGAGCCACGCCCCCCAGTCGGGAGATTTCCGAAACGACGAGGGCGACTGTCCGAACCGTTGCCGAAAGGCGCGGGCGAAGGCATCCGGTGCGTCGTAACCGGCATCCATCGCTATATCGGTGACGCTTTGGGCGTCGCTCGCGGCAAGCCTGTGCGAAGCGCGCTTCATGCGGGCGAGTTGGACATAGCGATGCACGGACAGCCCGAAGGTGGCCATGAACTGCCGGTGGAAATGGAATTTCGAGAACGCCGCGACGCCGCTCAACGCTTCCAGGCCCAGATCGCCGTCCAGATGCTGGTCTATGTGGTCCAGCACCCGCTGCATCCGGGCATGATAGTTTTCAAGCGCCGCCTTCACCGTCTCTTCCTCCGTGGCAGCACCAGATAGACGCTCCCAGATATGTCGCGCTCGACCGATCTTGCCATTTTGGCCTCGTCGGTTTCCCTATCTTCACCACGCAACCGTGATTTGCGGTAAGCCGCGCCGCGCCTCACTGTGAGCGCAACGGCTTTCGGGAGGGAGGGGCGTTGGCCATGCAGGCGAAATATCGTGTCGCTCTCGCGGGCCTGTTTGCCTTTTGGATGATACAGCCGGCCGCGGCCGCCGACCAGGCACCCGATCGCATAAGCATACCGGCCGACGGCAAGAACGAGCCGGCGATGCTGGACGCAATGCTGTTCAAGCCGCAAGGGCAAGGGCCATTTCCGGCGGTCGTGGCCATGCATGGCTGCAGTGGCCTATGGAGCAGTAAGAACGGGGCGGAGCTCAGCCCGCGCCATGCCGATTGGGGCCGGCGCCTGGCCGCTCTCGGCTATGTCGTGATCTTTCCGGACAGTTTCGGCTCGCGCGACCTTGGACCGCAATGCAAGAACGGCGACCGCGAGGTCGAACCCTACCGCGAGCGCGTGGAGGATGCCAATGCCGCCCGCCGCTATCTGCAGACGCTGCCCTATGTGAAGCCTGCCGCCATCGCCTTGCTTGGCTGGTCGAATGGCGGCTCGACCGTTCTTTACACGGTCCGGCCGAAGGATAGGCCGAAGCCGGATTCGCCCGACTTTCGCGCGGCGGTTGCCTTCTACCCCGGCTGCAGGGCTCCGGCCGAAAAACGCGATTGGGCGACCCGTGTGCCGCTGCTGATTGTGATGGGCGAGGCGGACGACTGGACACCGGCCGCGCCGTGCAAGGCGCTGGCCGACGCCAATCCCGACAGCGTCAAGCTTATCCTCTATCCCGGCGCCTATCATGATTTCGACAATGAGGCGCAAAAGCTCCACGAACTGCATGGGCTGGCCTATACCGCCGATGGCGACGGCGTGGCCCATGCCGGACTGAATCCGGCAGCCCGTGCAGCAGCGCTCAAGGACGTGCCCGACTTCCTCGCCGGGCTGAAGCAATAGGCGACATCGGATCAACCTGACTGTCACCGGGCGACGGGCTGCGTGTGGCCCGAATTATGTGCAAGACAGGAATATTATTCACGGCTAATCTTCCAGCGCTGACCACCGATCCTGAGGGAAACCGCCTGCGGGTGCTGCTCGCAAGCGATTGATCTAACAGCAGCAGACCTGAATCGGGGAACTGTGGTGATAAGGGTGATCGGAACGGGCTTTGGCCGGACAGGAACGGATTCGATGCGCGAGGCGCTGACGATCCTTGGCTTCGGCCCGTGTCACCACATGTATGAAGTCATGGCCAATGAAGACCAGAAGCGGCTTTGGCGCGCTCTGGCCCAGGGCGCGGCGCCAAAATGGAATCAGCTGTTTGCCGGCTATGCATCCTGCGTCGACTGGCCCTCGGCGCACTATTGGCGTGAGCTGATCGACTTCTATCCGGACGCACGGGTCATTCTGACATATCGCTCGCCGGAAAGCTGGTGGGCAAGCTTCGAGGAGACGATCCTGGCGGGCATCAACCAGAGTACGGATCAGGAATCGCTCGGTCTTGCCTTGATCTCCAGGCAGGTCTTCGGCGGCCGGGCGCACGATCGCGCCCATGCCATCGCCGTTTACGAAGCCAATGTAGGGGCAGTCATTGCGACAGTGCCACCGGGTAGGCTTCTGGTCCACAATCTGGGAGACGGATGGGAGCCGCTTTGCCTCCATCTCGGTGTGCCGGTGCCGGACCGGTCGTACCCCAATCGCAACAACACCAAGGACTTCCGGTCGGCTCTCGGACAGAACTAGCTTGCCCCACATCTGCAAGTGTCGATGACCGCTGGCGGCCACCGGCCGTCTGGTTCAATGCCCGAACGCCAGCGGCGGTGCCAACCGATCCCGCCGCAGCCAGCGCGCCAGGAGCAGCGCCGCCACCACCGCCAGCCCTGATGACAGGCCGATCCAGATACCGACGCCGTGGAAGCCGAAATGGAAGGCGAGCAGCACACCGAGCGGCAGGCCGACGCCCCAATAGCCGATCGCGGCGTAGATCATCGGCACCTTGGTGTCGTGCAGGCCGCGCAGCATGCCGGCGGCGACCGCCTGCGCGCCGTCGAAGACCTGGAACAGTGCGGCAAACACCAGGAACGACACGGCAAGCGCGATCACCCTGGCGTTGGCCGGGTTGGCGAGATCGATGAAGGCGCTGATCAAGAGATGCGGCCACAGCACCATCACCAGCCCCATCAGCGCCATGAACGAGACGCCGATGACGAACGCGGTCCAGCCGGCACGCGACACGCCCTCCGGATTGCCGGCGCCATGCGCAAGCCCGACGCGAACCGTCACCGCCTGGTTGAGGCCGAGCGGCACCATGAAGGAGATCGAGGCGATCTGGATGGCGATGGCGTGCGCGGCCAGCGAATCCGCGTCGATCAGGCCCATCAACAGGGCCGCCGCGTTGAAGATCGTCACCTCGAAGGCGAGGATGCCGGCAATCGGCAGGCCGAGCCGCAGCAGGCCCTTGAAGCGCGGCCAGTCGGACCGCCAGAAGCGGCCGAACAGGCGGTAGCGCCGGAACCTCTTCTCCAGCATCACCACGAGAGCCATGCCCATGAACATCAGCATGCTGGACAGCGAGGTGGCGAGGCCCGAGCCGGCAATGCCCATCGCCGGAAAGCCGAGATTGCCGAACATGAACACCCAGTTGAACAGCGCGTTGCAGGCGACGGCGACGAAGACGATGATCAGCGCCCAGCCCGGCCGCTCCAGCGCCGAGATGAACGAGCGCAGCACGATATAGCCGTAGAAAGGCAGCACCGCCCATTCCAGCCAGCGCAAATAGATGCCGGCCTGGTGCGCCAGCGCGGGTTCCTGCCCCATCGCCAGCAGGATCGCCTCACCGTGCCAGAGCACGATCCAGATCGGGATCGAGATCAGGATCGCCAGCCACAGGCCCTGGCGCACGGTGCGGCGCAAATCGCGCACCGAATAGCGGCGGCGGCCGAGCTCGGTGGCGATCATCGGGGAGGTCGCCAGCATCAGGCCGAGGCCGAAGATCAGCGGCATGAAATAGAGGTTGGCGCCAAGCGCGCCGCTGGCCAGCGTGTCCGGCCCGAGCCTGCCCATCATCATGACGTCGGTGGCCGTCATCGCGGTCTGGCCGAGATTGGTCAGCACCATCGGCCAGGCCAGCGCCAGCGTCGCCCTGATTTCCTGACGCCAAAGATTTTCCGGCGCGCGAGCGCCGGCTTCGATCGCAGACATTGTTCCGCTCTTTCAAGGTTGCGGCGCATCGGCATAGGCCGGAAGCCGCATTGCAAACGGCAAAACCTTCGGTTTCGCGGCGTTTGCGCCGTCTATTGAACGAAATGCGACATGATGGCAAGGGAGGAGGAGCGGGCACCGATTGAGCCAGCGCCATTCCAGGGGCTACCGTAGCCTCGTTCCCTTGCCGGCCGCTGGCTGCTACGGATTGTCGTGGAGACCGGCAGCCAGCGAACCCGCCGGGAGGAACGGATGGCGTTCAGGCAGCGAAAAAACACGGCCGCGATTCCGCGCACGGCGCCCGCTTTCGAGCACATCGTGACCGAGGCGAGCGACAGTTTCCTGTGGCGGCTCGATGACTATCCCTGGGAGCGCAATGTCTGGAACTTCCATCCGGAATACGAAATCCATCTGCTGCGCAAATCCTCCGGCGTGGTCCTGGTCGGCGATCACATCGGCGAGTTCGGGCCGGGCTACCTGACCATTGTCGGCGGCGGCCTGCCGCATGACTGGGTGACGGCGGTGCAGCCGGGCGAGTTGATCGAAGGCCGCGACATCGTCCTGCAATTCGATGCGCAGAGGCTGCGCGGCTCGGTGGGCCTGCTGCCGGAACTGCGCGAACTGGAGCCGTTCCTGGAGCGGTCGCTGCGCGGCATGGTCTTCCACGGCCGAACGGCGCTGGAAGGCGCCGAGCTGATGGAGCGGATGGGAACCGTGCATGGGCTCGCGCGCCTCTGCCTGTTCCTCGAACTGGTCGACCTGCTGGCCAGGACCGACGAATACGAGCTTTTGTCGTCGCCGGATTTCTCGCCGCTCCTCGACGCCGCCTCGCTCGACATCATCCAGCGCACCCTGACCTATCTGTTCCAGCATTTCGCCGAGGATCTGAAGCTGCCGGACGTTGCCGAACGCGCCGGGATGAGCGAGAGCACATTCTCGCGCTTCTTCCAGAAGAACACCGGCAACTCCTTCAGCGACCACCTCGCCAAGCTCCGGCTCTGGCAGGCCTGCAAGCTGTTGGCCGACACCGACGTCGCGATCACCGACATCTGTTTCCAGGTCGGCTACATGAACATCTCCAACTTCAACCGCGCCTTCCTGCGCAAGCACAAGATGACGCCGTCCTCCTATCGCAAGCTGTCGCGGCAGCGGCTGACGATGCGCGCATAAGCACGGCCTAAATCAGCGGCTTTCACGCGATCGATACTCATGTGACGGACTTCGTTGAAGGGCGCCGTATTTTGCGCTGCACAATGCATAAAAGTACAGGTTTGCTGCAACGGGGCTTCTAGCTTGGCCCGGTTGAACTCCGCATTTTGGCGATGGGCGGCTTGTCGTTCGGGCGATGGTGAGGATCGCGAAGCCCGAGGACTTGCGCTTCCTGCGAATGTTCCTGGAGGAGAAAATCAATGAAACCAATTCGGCTCGCTGCGGGCTTGGGCGCAGCTTTCATGCTTTCCGCTACCGTATCAACCATCGCGCTGGCACAGGCGCCGGTCTGCTCGGCGCCGGTCAAGGTGCTGGCGCAACCGCGCGACGGCCTGACGCTTCTGGAGGACTCCAAGGCCGAGTTCGAGAAGCTCGCCGGCGCCGGCTTCCAGATCGACTATCTGAACGAAAACGACCGCCGGGCGAAATCGCGCGCCGATGCGTCCACCGTCGGCAATTACAACGTCTACTATGTCGACGAAGCCAATGTCGCATTGTTTGCCTCGTCGAAATGGATCGTGCCGCTGACCGATTATTACCCGGCTGACTATGACTATGCCGACTTCGATCCCGGCCGCCAGAAGGTCGCCACCTTTGACGGCAAGGTCTGGTTCGCGCCGCTGACAGGCGGCGGCGACCTGATGGTCTACCGCAAGGACGTGCTCGAGGCCGCCGGCATCCAGCCACCCAAGACGCTGGACGAGCTGATCGCCGACGTGCCGAAGCTCACCAACCCGGACAAGGGCATGTATGGCATCGCGCTGCGCGGCGCGCGCGGCTCGGGCGCCAATGTCTGGCGCTGGATGCCGTTCTTCAAGGCCTATGGCGGCCAATGGTTCGATGGCGACAAGCCGGTCTTCAATTCGGACGCCGCCGTCAAGGCGACCGAAACCTATCTGAAGCTGTTCAAGGATTCGGCACCCGGCACGCAGACCGGCAGCTGGGATGAATCGACCGGCGCCTTCCTGTCGGGCCAGGTCGCCATCCTCGTCGAATCGACGCCGCTGTCGGGCATGGCGGTGGACCCGAAGACCTCGCAGGTGGTCGGCAAGATCGGCTTCCTGCCGCCGCCCTCGCCGCTGCCCGGCGGCGGTTACGGCCATGGCCTTGCCATCGCGGCGAAGGCCAATGCCGATGACGCTTCGAAGAAATGCGCCGGCCTGTTCATCGCCTGGGCGACATCGAAGGAAAACGAGAAGCGCCGGCTCGACGCCCACCAGTTCGGCGAGTTGAACCGCACCAGCATCCTGTCCAGCAAGGAGTTCGCCGACATCTACGGCGCCGATCTCGGCCAGGCGCTGGCCGAAACCGGCAAGGTCACCGCGGTCAACTTCTGGCAGGATCCGCGCTGGCCCGATCTCGGCGACCGCTGGGGCATCATCCTCGAGGAACTGGTGACCGGCACCCGCACCGACATCAAGGGCGGCCTCAACGAACTCGACGCCTATGCCAACGAGCTGGCGAAGAAGAAGTAGGGCCATCCTCCCGCCCGTGGCACGCGGTCCGCGGCATTGTCCGCAACGCCGGGACCTGCGCGCCACGGGGAATTTGCCCAACGAGGAAATCATGCCGACACGATCGAGACGCAAGCGAGGATAGATGCCAATGGCCCGACGCACGTCGCTCCCTGTCACCTTCGTCGTTCCGACCATTGCCATCCTTCTGGTGCTGTCGATGGTGCCGACGCTCTACGCCATCGTCATCGCCTTGCAGAATCGCGAGTTGAGCACACCCGATTATTCCTGGGTCTGGCTGTCTAACTTCGTCGACCTCTTCCTCGACCGCCGCTTCCTCAACGCGGTCTGGGTGTCGGTCAAGTGGGAGATCGTCACTGTTGTCGCGACCATGGTGGTGGCGATCGGCCTCGGCGTGCTGATGTTCGAGGTCGCCAGCCCACGCCTACGCAATATCTACTGCCTGCTCTTCATCATCCCGGTGCTGTTGCCGCGCGTCTCGGCGGCCTTCGTCTGGAAGTTCGCCTATCACCCGCTCTACGGCATCGCCACCTATCCCTATAGGCTACTGACCGGTGGGCTAATCTTCGACCCGCTGTCCAAGCCGGCGACGGCCTTGTTCGCCGTCGCTTCGGTCGATGTCTGGCAATGGGGGCTGTTCTTCGCCGTCATCGTGCTGAAACTGCTCGAAACCTTGCCGCCGCAGCCGATCGAGGCGGCGCGGCTCGACCATGCCAAACGCTGGCAGATCCACGCCTATGTCACCTTGCCGATGCTGAAGGCGCCGTTGATCAGCCTGATGTTCGTCAAGATGATCGAATCGCTGCGCTCCTTCGACCTGATCTATGTGATGACCCGCGGCGGACCGGGCGTGGCCACCGAGACGCTCGACATGTACGCCTTCTCGCAAGGCTTCATCGAGTCCGGCAAGGTCTCATACGCCTCGGCCATGGCCGTGCTGATGATGATCGCCACCGTCATCACCTTCACCATGCTGTGGAAGCGGGTGCAGGCATGAGACCGGGTCGCCTGATCGGCAAGGCCATATTGGCGCTGGCTGGATTCCTGGCCGTGTTTCCGCTGCTGTGGACGGCGCTCAATGCGCTGAAGAACAATGTCGACATCATTACCCGCGTGCCGCGCCTGGTGTTCACGCCTACATGGGCCAACATCGGCTACATCCTCGGCCGCGACAGCGTGCTGACCGGGCTCTACAACTCGGTCGTCGCCTGCGGCTCGGCCGTGCTGATCGGCATCGTGCTCGGCCTGCCGGCGGCTTACGCGGTGGCGCGCTATCCCAACCGCTGGGCCGGCGACATCCAGTTCTTCGTGCTGTCGCTGCGCTTCCTGCCGCCGGTGGCGGTCGCCATCCCGCTGATGGTGATCTGGCTGCAGGTCGGCCTCTACGATACTTTGCCGGCGCTGATCATCACCTATTCGTTGCTCACCATCTCGGTGATCATGTGGCTCGCCATCCCCGCCTTCCAGAGCGTGCCGAAAGAGATCGAGGAAGCCGCCTTCGTCGACGGCTACGGCGCCTATTCGGTGTTCTGGCGCATCGCGCTGCCCGTGGCCGCCCGCTCCCTGGCAGGGGCGGTCGCCTTCAGCTTCGTGCTGGTCTGGAACGAATTCCTGATCGCGCTGATGCTGTCCAGCTCCAACGCCAAGACCTTGCCGATCGTCGCCTCGGAACTCTCCCAGCAAGGCATGAACGTGCCATGGGGGATTCTCAACGCCTCGGTCGTGCTCCTGTCGCTGCCGCCGCTGCTGTTCCTCGGCGTGCTCAGCGGCTTCCTGAATTCCGTTTTCCGGCAAAAAAAGACTTGATGTGAGGATTTCCCGATGCGGGCACTGGTGCTTGAGAAAAAAGGCGAACTGTCGTTGCGCGAGATCGCGCTGCCGCTCGATGTCGGGCCGGACGATGTCAAAATCGCCATCCACACCGTCGGCGTCTGCGGCAGCGACGTGCATTATTACACGCATGGCGCCATCGGCAGCTATGTCGTGCGCGCGCCGATGGTGCTCGGCCACGAAGCCGCGGGAACGGTCGTCGAGACCGGCGCCAATGTCGAGACGTTCAAGGTCGGCGACCGCGTCTGCATGGAGCCGGGCGTGCCGAACCTGTCGTCGCGCGCGACCAAGCTCGGCATCTACAATGTCGATCCCGACGTCAGTTTCTGGGCGACGCCGCCGGTGCATGGCGTGCTCGCGCCCTATGCGGTGCATCCCGCCGCCTTCACCTACAAACTGCCGGACAACGTCTCTTTCGCCGAGGGCGCGATGGTCGAGCCCTTCGCCATCGGCATGCAGGCGGCAAGCCGTGCCCGCATCGTTCCGGGCGATGTCGCCGTCGTCGTCGGCTGCGGCCCGATCGGCATCATGATCGCGCTTGCCGCCCTGGCCGGCGGCTGCTCAAAGGTGCTGATCTCCGATTTTTCCGCGCCCAAGCTGAAGATCGCCGCGCAATATGCCGGCATCGTGCCGGTCAATATCGGCGAGCGCTCGCTGGCCGACGCGGTAGCCGCCGCGACCGACAATTGGGGTGCCGACATCGTCTTCGAGGCCAGCGGCAGCCCGAAGGCCTTCGCCGATCTGTTCGATGTCGTGCGGCCGGGCGGCGCGGTGGTGCTGGTCGGGCTGCCGGTGGAGCCGGTTGCCCTCAACGTGCCGGCGGCGATCTCGAAGGAGGTGCGCATCGAGACGGTGTTCCGTTACGCCAACATCTTCGACCGCGCCTTGCAACTGATCGCCTCCGGCAAGGTCGACCTCAAGCCGCTGATCACCGGCACCTATGATTTCTCAGACAGCATCGAGGCCTTCGAGCGCGCTGCCCAAGGCAATCCGGAAGACGTCAAGCTGCAGATCCTGCTCACCGGCGAGAAGGGCTGACCATGTCCGCGATCGTTTGCTCCCATGTCGACAAGGCCTATGGCGCCACCACTGTGATCCGCGACCTCAACCTCTCGATCGAGGAACACGAATTCGTCGTGTTCCTCGGCCCGTCCGGCTGCGGCAAGTCGACCTTGCTGCGCATGCTGGCGGGGCTGGAGGATATCAGCGGCGGCGAGGTCTCGATCGGCGGCAAGGTGGTCAACGATCTCGATCCGGGCGACCGCGGCATCGCCATGGTTTTCCAGAACTACGCGCTCTATCCGCACATGACGATCTTCGACAACATCGCCTTCGGGCTGCGACGCCAGAAGGTGCCTTTGGCCGAGATCCGCAAGCGAGTCGACGCGGTGTCGAGGACGCTCGGGCTGGATCCCTATCTCGGCCGCAAGCCGGCCGAGCTTTCCGGCGGCCAGCAGCAGCGTGTGGCGATCGCGCGGGCCATGATCAAGACGCCAAAGGTGTTCCTGTTCGACGAGCCGCTTTCCAATCTCGATGCCAAGCTGCGCAACCATATGCGTGTCGAGATCGCGCGCCTGCACCAGTCGCTGAAGACCACCACCGTCTACGTCACCCATGACCAGCTGGAGGCGATGACGCTGGCCGACCGCATCGTGCTGCTGAAAGACGGTGTCATCGAGCAGATCGGCGCGCCGGCGGAAATCTATCTGCGGCCCGCCAACATGTTCGTGGCCGGCTTCATCGGCACGCCGAACATGAACTTCGTCGAGGTGACGGTCGGCCGCACAGGCAATGGCTGGACGTTGACCGGCGCGGGAACGGTGCTTTCGATCGAGGGCCGGGGTTTTCATCTGCAGCATGGCGACCGCGCCGTGCTGGGCATCCGGCCGCCGGACCTGAAGACGGCGAATGCCGGCGCCGCCGGCATATTGCAAGGCACGGCCGATCTCATCGAATTCCACGGCAATGACGCGCTGGTGACATTCGGCTCCGGCGGCAAGGAGATTAGCGCGCTGGTTCCGGCACGCGAATGCCCGGCGCTGAATGCCCCTGTCCGCTACACATTCGAGGAAGAGGCCATCCATTTGTTCGACGCGACATCAGGCGCGTCGCTGCGCAAGCAGTAGGCAAAAGCCTATCGGATGGCGTCGAGGGCCTGGCGCTGGCGGTGCATCTCCAGGAAAATCCGGTAGTCGCGGTCGAAGCGGGCGCCGGCTGCCGGGTTGGCGGCCCGCCTCTTGCCGCCTTGCTGCATGGCAAGGCAGGCGGCGTTGAGGTCGGGAAAAAGCCCGGCGGCGGTGGCGGCAACCATGCCGGTGCCGAGCAGCACCGCCTCGTCGGCCAGCGGCTCGACCACAGTGCAGCCGGTGGCGTCGGCGTAGAGCTCCATCAGCAGCGGGTTCTTGGTGTGGCCGCCGGTGACATGCAGCGTGTCGATCAGATAGCCATTCTCGTTCAGCGCCTCCAGCACATGGCGCACGCCGAGCGCGATGCCGACGGCGGTGCGCCAGTAGAGCTTGCAAAGACTGTCGAAAGAGGAATCCAGCGTCAGCCCGCTGACGACGCCGACGGCATGCGGGTCGGCGAGCGGCGAGCGGTTGCCGTGAAAATCCGGCAGCACATGCAGGCGCGCGGCGAGGTTGTCGCCCTCGGCGGCGCGCAGTTCGGCGACCCGCCTGGCGATCTTGGCGTGCATGGCGGCGTCCGGCTCGCCGCCGGCGCCGTGCCAGCGGATAATGTGGTCGAGCAGCGCGCCGGTGGCCGACTGGCCGCCTTCCGACAGCCACAGCTTCGGCAGCGCAGCACCATAGTAAGGGCCCCAGACCCCGGCGAAAGGCTGCGGATCGGGCGACATCGCCATGACGCAGCTCGACGTGCCGGCGATCAGCGCCAGATGCCGGCCGATATCCTGATCGTCGCCGGCAAAGCCGCCGAGCACGCCAAGCGCGCCGGCATAGGCGTCGATGACACCGGCGCCGACCCGGCAGTTTTCGCTCAGGCCGAGCTCCGCCGCCGCTTGCGCCGTCAGCGGACCAATGTCGGCGCCGACCGGACTGGCCCGCTCCGGCAGATTGCCGTGCTCGAAAAGGTCGTCAAGGCCGACAATCTCGAAGAAATCGCGCTGCCAGGCGCTTTCCTCATGCGCGAGATAGGTCCACTTCGCCGTCAGCGTGCATTGCGAACGAGCCAGCGAGCCGCTCGCCTGCCAGGTCAGGAAATCGGCCAGGTCGAATAGATAGCCGGCTTCATTCCAGGTCTTGGGGAGGTTGCGCTTCAGCCACATCAGCTTCGGCGTCGCCATCTCCGGCGACATGACGCCGCCAATATAGTTGAGCACCTCGTGGCTGCTCGCCGTGCATTCGTCGGCTTCGGCAATGGCGCGGTGGTCGAGCCAGACGATGGTATCCCAGCGCTTCTCGCCGGTGGTCGAAACGCTGAGCTGATCGCCTTGCCGGTCGCGCACCACCAGCGAACAGGTCGCGTCGAACGAGATGCCGACAATGTCTTGCGCCGCGACGCCGGCTCTTTCGCGGGCGGCACGCACGGCGGCGCAGACCGCCGACCAGATGTCGCGCGAATCATGCTCGGCATGATCGGGCTTCGGCTGGTTCATGGCGATCGGCCGATCGGCACGGCCGAGCAAGATACCACGGGCGTCGAGAATGCCCGCGCGAGCGCTCCCGGTGCCGACATCGACCGCGCAAACAAACTGTTTCGTCAAGATGCTCTAACTCTCGCTCCCAGGCCTGCAATCAGATCGGGCAATTGCAGCATGTCAGCGAATATAAAGTCCGGTTCACTCGACGCAAGCCGCGCTTTCAAAGCGGGGTTGCCGGCATGAGCGCCGCCGGTGAAGGCAAGGACGCGCATGCCGGCCGCACGCGCCGCCGCGACGCCGGCCGGACTGTCCTCGATAACGAGGCATTTGCGCGGATGCGCCCGCATGCTGGCGGCGGCGTGCAGGAAAAGGTCGGGCGCCGGCTTTCCCTTGGCGACCATGGCTGCGCTGAACAGATGCGGCTCCATCAGCCCGAGCAGTCCGGTGACGTCGAGCGCGTAGCGGATGCGCTCCAGCGTGCCCGAAGAGGCGACGCAGAACGGCAGGCCGAGCTTCGGCAACATCTCCTTGACGCCGGGGATGGGCTTGAGCTCCTCGCGGAATCTTCTCATCAGGTCGACGCGCATGGCGGTCAGATGCTGATCGCTGATCTCCAGGCCGAAGTCGCGGGCAAGGATCTCGCGCACGCTTTTCATGCTCTTGCCGAGGAAATGCTCGTAGGCGGCGTCCTCACTGACAGTGCCGCCGGCACGTCCGATCATGCCGAGCAGTGCCGAGACGGAGAGCGCCTCGCTGTCGACCAGCACGCCATCGCAGTCGAAGATGACCAGTTCAGGCGTCATGATGGCTGGTAGCTCTCAGAGCTTGCCGGCGATGTAGCGTGTCAGCGTGGCCCGGGCGCCGTTGGCCCACAGCACGTTGAGGGCGTGGCCGAAGGCCTCGACGAACGCCGTGGCGCGGCCGACATCGCCATAGATGTCCTCCATGGCGAGCCAGGCGGCCGGCGCCTCCTTTGCTGCCTTTGCCGTCGCTTGCAGCCGGTCCCAGCTCGGGTCGTTGGGTTCGATGACGGCGCCGCTGTCTGATGTGCCGAAACAGTAGCGGCACCACAGCGCCGATTCCAGCGCCAGCCCGGCAACGCTCTTTCCGGCCTTCAGGCGGTCGGCGATGGTCGGGATGATGAATTTCGGCTGGCGGTTGGAGCCGTCGAGGCAGAGCCGGCGGATGGTGTCGCCGATCTTGGGATTGGAAAAGCGCTTCTCGATGAGCTGGTAATAGTCCTCCAGCACCGTGTCCGGCACCGGCGGCACCGTCGGGATGATCTCGTCGTGCTCGAGCTTGTCGAGAAAGCCGCGCACCAGCGGCTCCTGCATCGCCTCATGGACGAAATGAATGTCCATCAGCCCGGCGGGATAGGCGATCGTGGCGTGGCCGCCATTGAGGATGCGGATCTTCATCAATTCGTAGGGCGCGACGTCTTTGACGAACTGCACGCCGACCTTTTCCAGCGGCGGCCGGCCATCGGTAAAGCGGTCTTCCAGCACCCATTGCCGGAACGGTTCGCAGAACACCGGCCAAGCGTCCTCGACGCCGAAATCCTTTGCCAGTATGCCGCGCTCGCGGTCGGTGGTGGCCGGCGTGATGCGGTCCACCATGCCGTTTGGAAAGGCGACGTTGCTGCTGACCCAGTTGGCGAGATCCTCGTCGATCAGCCGCGCCAGACCGATGACGCCATCCGAGGTGACGTGGCCATTGTGAGGGATGTTGTCGCAGGACATCACGGTGAACGGCACGGTGCCCTCGTCGCGCCGGCGCAGCAGTCCGGCGAGGATGATGCCGAACACGGTCTTCGGCGTCGCGCCCGGCTGCGCGTCGGCGACGATATCGGGATGGGCCGGGTTGAAGACGCCGGAGGCCGGGTCGATGAAATAGCCGCCTTCGGTGATGGTCAGCGAAACGATCTTGATCGCCGGATCGGCAAGCCGCTCGATGATGCCGGCCGCGTCGCCGGGCATCAGGAAGTCGATCATGGCGCCGGTGACGCGGGCGCTCATATGGCCTTCATCCTGCTCGACCACCGTGGTCAGCCAGTCCTGCTCTTCGAGCTTGCCGCGACCGATCTTCTCGCCCTCGAAGACGCCGGCGCCGACCAGCGCCCAGTCATGGCCGACACCTGAATTGAACAGATCGTCGAGATAGACCGCCTGGTGCGAGCGGTGGAAGTTGCCGACGCCGAAATGCACGATGCCGGCCTTGAGCTTGGCGCGATCATACTTAGGAACGGCAACATTGCCGGGCAGGCTGGAGAGGTTTGAAGACGAGAGTTTCACGGTCATCTGTTTTACCCTTTGGCCGGGCTTCGGCCTCGTTACTCCGCCTCTCTCCGTCCTGTCGGGAAAGGGACGACACATGCCTTGCGAGGCCGATGCGGCCTGTAATGTGAGCCTCTGCTCCTCGCGGAGGGACGAGAAGCAGAGGCCGCCCCCCTCAACTCATCCACTGGCCGCCATCAACATTGTATGTCTGGGCGACGATGTACTCGGCTTCATCGCTGGCCAGGAAGACGGCCATGCCGGCGAGGTCCTCCGGTTTGCCCATGCGGCCATAAGGCACCCCTTCGCCGACAAGCCGCTTCTTCTCGCCCTTCGGCCGGTTTTCGTATTTGGCGAACAGGGCATCGACCTGATCCCACATGTCGCTGTCCACGACCCCGGGCGCGATGCCGTTGACGTTGATGCGGTGCTTGATCAGGTCGAGCCCGGCCGACTGGGTCAGCGAAATGACGGCGGCCTTGGTCGCGCAATAGACGCCGACCAGCGGCTCGCCGCGTCGTCCGGCCTGGCTCGCCATATTGATGATCCTGCCGCCCTTGCCCCGCGCGATCATCGAGCGGGCCGCCGCCTGCAGCATGAACAGCGTGCCGGCGACATTGACGGAGAACAGTTTTTCATAGCTCGCCCGCGAAATCTCGACGATCGGCGCCAGATCGAACAGAGCGGCGTTGTTGATCAATATGTCGAGGCCGCCGGTCCCCGTTTCCACTGCCTTCACCGCGGCGTCGATGGAGGCCTGATCCGTGACATCGAGTTTGACCGCATAGGCCTTGTCGCCGATCTCGGCCGCCGTCTTTTGCGCGGCCTCGAGATTGATATCGGCAATGGCAACGATAGCGCCTTCGCGCGCATAGGCTTCGGCGAAGGCCTTGCCGATGCCACGCGCCGATCCCGTGATCAGCGCCGATTTGCCTTTCAGCCTCACGTCGCCATCGCCTTGCCGTCGGGGCCGAAGCGATGGAGCTTGGCCTTGTCGGGCGTGAGATAGATGGTATCGCCATGATGCACGGCCAGTTCGCCGTCGGCACGCACCGTCAGCGGGCCGACGCCGTCGGCCTGGACATGCAGGAAGGTGTCGGAGCCCAGATGCTCGGCAACGCCGACCGTGGCCTTCCATTCGCCCGCCGTGGTCGAGATCTGCATATGCTCGGGGCGGATGCCGATGGTCTTGGCGCCATATTTGGCGGCCGGCGCGCCTTCCACCAGGTTCATCTTCGGCGAGCCGATGAAGCCGGCGACGAACAGGTTGCGCGGCGTCTTGTAGAGCTCCATCGGCGAGCCGACCTGCTCGATATTGCCGGCGTTCAGCACCACAATCTTGTCGGCCATGGTCATGGCCTCGACCTGGTCATGGGTGACGTAGATCATGGTCGTCTTGAGCTGGTGGTGCAGCTCGCTGATCTCCAGCCGCATCGTGCCGCGAAGGGCTGCGTCGAGATTGGACAGCGGCTCGTCAAACAGGAAGGCCGAGGGCTGGCGCACGATGGCGCGGCCGATAGCGACGCGCTGGCGCTGGCCGCCGGAGAGCTGGCCTGGCCGCCGTTCGAGATAGTTGGTGAGGTTCAGGACGCGCGCCGCATCCTTCACCTTCCGGTCGATGGTCGCCTGGTCCTCGCCCGCCATCTTCAGCGGGAAGGCAATGTTCTTGGCCACCGTCATATGCGGGTAGAGCGCGTAGGACTGGAACACCATGGCGAGCTTGCGCTTGGCCGGCGCCTCGCCGGTGACGTCGCGGCCGTCGATGTTGATGGTGCCGCCGCTGGTGTCCTCCAGCCCGGCGATCAGCCGCAGCAGCGTGGACTTGCCGCAACCCGACGGGCCGACGAAGACGACGAACTCGCCATTCTCGATCACCAGGTCAATGCCTGGAATGATGACCGTCGACCCGAACGATTTGGAGACGTTCTTGAGCGTGATGTTTCCCATGGTTTCCTCCCCGAGGGGTTATTGTCCGACGTTCTTGAGCGTCACGTTAGGTCACGGCTTACTTACTTCACGGCGCCGAAGGTCAGGCCGCGCACCAGCTGCTTCTGGCTGAACCAGCCCATGATCAGTATCGGCGCGATCGCCAGCGTCGAGGCCGCCGAAAGCTTGGCCCAGAACAGGCCTTGCGGGCTGGAGAACGAACTGATGAAGGCGGTCAGCGGCGCTGCTTCCGTGGTGGTGAGCCGGATCGTCCAGAACGCCTCGTTCCAGGCCAGGATGATGTTCAAGAGCATGGTCGAGGCGATGCCGGGCACCGCCATCGGGGTCAGCACATAGATGATCTCGTTCCACAGCGAGGCGCCGTCCATGCGCGCCGCTTCCAGGATCTCGCCCGGGATCTCGCGGAAATAGGTGTAGAGCATCCACACCACGATCGGCAGGTTGATCAGCATCAGCATGACCATCAGGCCGATGCGGCTGTCGAGCAGGCCGGTGTCGCGGAAGATCAGGTAGATCGGGAACAGCACCGCGACCGCCGGCATCATCTTGGTGGACAGCATCCACATCAGAATGTCCTTGGTCCGCTTGGTCGGCGAGAACGCCATCGACCATGCCGCCGGAATGGCGACCAACAGGGCCAGGACGGTCGATCCGACCGAGAGCAGGACCGAATTGAAGAAGAACTTGAAATAGCCGCTCTGCGCCTGAACCTCGGTATAGCTCTCGAAAGTTCCCGACGGGATCAGCGCGAAGCCCTGGATCGCCTCCTGTTCCGACTTGAACGAGGTGATGATCGTGTAGAGGATCGGGAAGAAGATCAGCAGGGCGACGATCCAGGCCGCAACCGTCGCGATCGTCTTGTGCTGGGTGGTGACTGCACGGGCCATCTTGTCCTCCCTTACTTGTCGAGGTTCTTGCCGACCGCGCGCATGGCGAAGAAGGCGACGATGTTGGCGAGAATGACGGCGATCACACCGCCCGCGGATGCCTGGCCGATTTTGAACTCCAGCAGCGCCTTCTGGTAGACAAGGAAGGGCAGGTTGGTGGAGGCGTAGCCGGGGCCGCCATTGGTGGTGACGAGGATCTCGGCATAGACCGAGAGCAGGAAGATCGTCTGGATGAGGATGACGACGGTGATGGCGCGCGACATGTGCGGCAGCGTCAGATAGATGAAGCGGCTGATGAAGCCGGCGCCGTCCATTTCGGCGGCTTCCTTCTGCTCGCCGTCAAGCGACTGCAGCGCGGTCAACAGGATCAGCGTCGCGAAAGGCAGCCACTGCCAGGCGACGATGATGATGATCGCCGTCATCGGATGTTGCCCGAACCAGTCGATCGGTTGCGCCCCGAAGAAGCGCGCTATGTCGGCGAACACCCCGTATTGCGGGTGCATGATCATGTTCTTCCAGACAAGCGCGGCCACCGGCGGCATGACGAAGAACGGCGAGATGACGAGGATGCGCACGATGCCTTGTCCCCACATCGGCTGGTCGATCAACAGCGCCAGCAGGATGCCGCCGATCACCGTGATCAGCAGCACGCTGATCACCAGGATCAAGGTGTTGAGGATCGACTGCAGGAAGGCCGGATTGGAATAAAACAGCGCGTAATTGGAGAAGCCGACGAACCCGTCGCGGATCGGGTTGAGCGGATTGTACTGCTGGAAGGAGAACCAGATGGTGATGACCAGCGGCACGATCATCCAGACGAACAGCAGCACGACGGATGGTGCCATCATGAAACGGGCAAGCGAACGGGTCTGCTGAGTAGCCATGACGGTCACCCTTCAATGGTCAGACTGAATTTTCAGAGGCGTTGAAGGCGGCCGCCCGAGCTGGGAACTCGGGCGGCCGTTGCCGGTCGAGGAGGCAACCGGCATTCGGCACCGGGAGGAGCCTTACTTGATATACCCGCCTTCGGTCATCGCCGCGGTGGCGGCGTCCTGGGCCTGCTTCAGCGCATCGTCGACGCTCGACTGGCCGGCAAGAGCCGCCGAGAAGAGCTGGCCGACCGTGGTGCCAAGCCCCTGGAATTCAGGGATGGCGACGAACTGGACGCCGACATAGGGTACCGGCTTGACGGTCGGATGCGTCGGGTCGGCGGCGTTGATGGAGTCCAGCGTCATCTTGGCGAACGGAGCCGCCTTCTGGTACTCGGCATTGGCGTAGAGCGAGGAGCGCGTGCCCGGAGGGACGTTGGCCCAGCCTTCCTTCGAAGCGACGAGTTCGGCGTAGTGCTTGCTGGTCGCCCATGAGACGAATTTCTCGGCCGCGTCAGCCTTCTTGGTGCCGGCCGGAATGGCCAATGACCACGCCCACAGCCAGTTGCCGCGCTTGCCGAGGCCATTGTCGGGCGCCAGCGCATAACCGACCTTGTCGGCGACCTGGGATGCCTTGGGATCGGAGACGAAGGACGCCGCGACGGTGGCGTCGATCCACATGCCGCACTTGCCCTGCTGGAACAGCGCCAGGTTCTCGTTGAAGCCGTTGGAAGAGGCGCCTTCGGGGCCGTCGGCCTTCATCAGGTCGACATAGAACTGCAAGGTCTTCTTCCACTCGGGCTGGTCGAATTGCGGCTTCCAGTTCTCGTCGAACCAGCGGGCGCCGAAGGAGTTCGACATGGCGGTCAGGAAGGCCATGTTCTCGCCCCAGCCGGCCTTGCCGCGCAGGCACACGCCGTTCACGCCATTGGCGCGGTCGGTCATCTTGTCGGCGGCCTGCTTGATGAAATCCCAGGTCGGCGCGTCGGGCATCTTCAGTCCGGCTTTCTCCATCAGGTCCTTGCGGTACATGACGAAGGAGCTTTCGCCATAGAAGGGCGCGGCATAGAGCTTGCCGTCGACCGAAAGACCGCCGGCGATGGCCGGGATGATGTCCTTGGCGTCATAGTCGTCGCCGAGCTTGTCGAGCGGCAGCAGCCAGCTCTGCTTGGCCCAGATCGGAACCTCGTAGGTGCCGATGGTCATCACGTCATACTGGCCGCCCTTGGTGGCGATGTCGGTGGTGACGCGCTCGCGCAGCACGTTCTCTTCAAGCGTGACCCAGTTGAGCTGGATGTCGGGGTTGGCCTTGGTGAAGTCGTCGGTCAGCTTCTGCATGCGGACCATATCGCCATTGTTGACCGTGGCGATGGTGATGGATTCGGCATGTGCGGCAAAGGCGAGAGCGCTGGCCGACAACAAGCCCAGGGTGAGCGTACGCAGTTTCATCAAATTCCTCCCATGAACCAAGATGAGCATTTGCCTTGGCTGTGAGCAATTACTCACTTGCCGTGAATTATGTCAAGCCGGATTCGATGCTGCAGCGCAGCACCGGACCTGCCGATGGACAGACAAAGAGAGGCTTGTCCGCCCCTGATATCAGGCGGCGGGACTGGAAGGGCCGGAGGATTGAATCGGGAGAAAAGCGCCTGTCAGCAGGCGATCTCGGCCAGCAGCCAGTCGCGGAAGGCGCGGATCTTCGGCACGTTGCGGCGTGCTTCGGGATAGACCAGCCAATAGGCATGGCCGTCATCGCCAACCAGGTCGAAAGGCTGGATCAGGCGGCCGTCGGCAAGTTCCGCCTTGAACAGTGCCCGGGTCAGGATCGCCACGCCATGGCCCGCGATAGCCGCATTGGCCTCATAGGCCTGCGCGCCCATGCTGCTGCCGGGCCGCTTGGCAAGATCATGCGCATGCACGCCGGCCGTCTCGAACCATTGCGTCCACCAGACATCGCCCGGATCGAGGATCGGCAGCCGCAAGAGGTCGGCCGGCTCCTTGACGCCGCCAATGCTGGCCGCGAGCTTCGGGCTCAGCATCGGCGTGAAATCGGCGTCGAGCAGCTTGTGGGCCTCCAGACCCGGCCATTTGCCGCTGCCCGAGCGGATGGCGAGATCGACATCCTCGCGGGCGAAATCCGTCAGACGGCTCGATGTTTCGAGCCGCACGGCAAGTGCTGGATGAGCCATCTGGAACGAACCCAGATGATGAGCCAGCCAGTTCGAGGCGAAGGTCAGCACGGTGGTGACGCACAGCAGCCCGTCCGCGCCACCGCGCGCGGAGGCATAGGCCTGGCTAAGAATGGCAAAGGCCTCGCTGACCGCCGGCGCCAGCCTTTGGCCGGCTTCGGTCAGCTCGATTTGCCGCGGCCGCCGCAGGAACAGCGGTGCGCCGACGCGCTCTTCCAGCACCTTGATCTGATAGCTGACGGCGGCCTGTGTCATGGCGAGTTCCACGGCGGCCTTGGTGAAGGAAAGATGCCGCGCCACCGCTTCGAACACCCGGATCGCCTGCAGCGGTGGCAGTTGCGAAACCTGCGGTGAGCTCAGATCCGGCATAAAGGGTCCTTATGGGTCCTTATCGACGTTCGATTGGCAAAGCTGGCCAGCAAGACCGACATTCACTGTCAACCCGTCATTCGGGTCTAGGATAGCGAAGGTTGACGATCATGACCATGGCGCAGCAAAAATGCACTCCCGCTCCCGATCACCGCTGGATTTCGTGGCTTGCGGACGGATTCGGCTGGTTCGCGATCAGAAAAAAGGCGCATCTGGACATCAGGGACCTGTCGCCGCATCTGCAGCGCGACCTCGGTTTCCTCGATGGTAACGATCCCCTCGGGCGGCATAAATAGACTTGTTGGCTTTATCGCCAGCCAGTCGCCGCGGCCGTGTCCGGCAGGCGCCACCGCGTCCCGGTCAGATGCTGGCCAGCAAAGCGGTCGCCGTCCGTTCGTCGGTGATGAGACCATTGACCAGCCGGCGGTTCACGGCCGCCAGGATACCCGGCAGCTTGCGCTCGCCCATGGCCAGCGCGATGACCAGCGACTTCTCGCGCGACGGCAGCGATGCCGACGACACCCGGTCGTTGGTGATGCCCTCGATCATGCGGCCTTCCCTGTCGAACACCCAGCCGACGATTTCGGCGATGCCGCCAGCCTTCTGCAGGGCCTTCAACTCACTTTCGGAAATGAAGCCGTCCTCGTAGAGCGGCGCCTTCGGACCGAGATCGCCGATGCCGATGAAGGTGACGTCGGCTTCCGCCGCAAGCGCCAGCGTTGGCTGGATCATCGGCTGGTTGAGCAGCATCTCGCGCTCCTGCGGCGAGGAGGCGATGACCGGCAGCGGCATCGGGAAGGAGCGCGCCTTGACCCGGTCGGCCATGGTGAAGATGACGTTGTAGAAGGCGGCCGAGCCGTCCGGCGAAATGTTGCCGGTCAAGGACACCACCTTGTGCTGCGGGCATTCCATTGGCGGCAGTTGCTCGATCGCCGCCTTCAGCGTGCGTCCGGTGCCGATGCCCATGACGATCGGCGTCGGCGACCGCAGCCGCCGCTCGATCTCGGCGGCCGCCGCTTCGGCGATGCCGATGGTGGTGGAGGATGAATTCGGATCACTTGGCACCACTTCGACCAGGTCGAGGGCGAAACGCGATTTCAGCCGGGCGGCGAGGTCAAGGCAGTTGGCGATCGGATGATCGACACGGACCTTGATCAGGCCTTCCGACACCGCCAGCGACACCAGCCGCTGCGCCGTCTGCCGCGAAATGCCGAGCGTGGCGGCGATCTGGTCCTGTGTGTTACCGGCGACATAATAGAGCCATCCGGCGCGCGCCGCGTCGTCCAGCCTGTTGCTGCCGCCATCCTGCCGGGTATTCACGTCCTGCCTCCGCAAACCGCTGCTCACAGGAGCGGTCCGCTCCCAGTTTCGCAGGGAACGGCCTCCTGCGCAATTGTCAATCTCAAGGGCAATTGTTTGGCCACGCACGGCAGGGATTTTCCCGCTGACACGATCGCGACGCGCAAAGCAGGGCGGCTTCGCTTCCGGCGGCAGTCACCTTCTGTGATCGCGATGGTTTATCTCCCGGCGCAAACCCTTTAAGGGGATCGCAAAAGGAGCGCTGCATGACACCGAAGGCGGTTTTCTGGGACATGGACGGCACGCTGGTCGATAGCGAGCCGCTGCACGAGGCCGCCCTTGTGGCGGCAATGCGCAATGCAGGCCTCAAGCCGCCCGCCGACCTTCATGAGCGCGTGCTCGGTGTCGCCGCCTGGCCGGTCTACGAAATGATGCGCGACGAGTTCGGCCTCGATCTTCCCTTCGACGACTGGATCATGCGCAAATACGAGCACTATCTGCCGCTGGTGGAGGGGCTGAAACCGCGTCCTGGCGCTATAGAAGTCTTCAATGAATTGCGCGCGCTTGGCGTGCAGCAAGCGGTGGTATCGAATTCGGACCGGATGATCGTCGACGCCAATCTGCGCATGGTCGGTCTGTTTTATCCCGGCATGAAAACGATCAGCCGCAACGATGTGCGTGATGGCAAGCCGCACGCCGAACCTTTCCTGCGCGCCGCGTACCTGGCCGAAGTCGATCCCGCGCACGCGGTCGCGGTCGACGACAGCTGGCCGGGCGCCATGGCAGGTCTGGCGGCGGGCATGAAGACGATCTTCTGGCCGGAAAAGCCGATGGAAGGACCGCCCGGCGCCATCGTCATCAACAGCGCCGAGGAATTACGGGCTCAGCTCGGGCTCTAATTCCTGTAGACCGGCTCTTCCTCGTCGAGGATCGCCTTCAACTCGGCGAGATGGCGCTCGGCCTGGCCGGGATAGTCGTCCATTTCGCTGGCCGCCTTCTCGGCGATCGCATCGGACAGCGTGCGCAGAGGCCGGCCGGTCCACAGCGCCTTGATATAGGTCTCGGCGGCGCGCTCGAAATAGAACATGCGGTTGAAGGCATCGGCGACCGTATCGCCGATCACCAGCACGCCGTGATTGCCCATCACCATGACCTTGACCTTGGGGTCGGTGAGAAGCTGCGAGCAGCGCTCGCCCTCTTCCTCGAAGGCCAGCCCGCCATAATGCGCGTCGACGACATGGCGGTTGAAGAACATCGCCGAATTCTGGTCGATCGGCGGTAATGTCGAATCGGCGAGCGACGCCAGCACCGTGGCATGGATGGAATGCACATGCATGACGCAGCGCGCATGGGGCACGTTGCGGTGGATGGCGCCGTGCAGGCCCCAGGCCGTCGGGTCGGGCGCGTTGGGGCCGGAGAGCGTGTTGGGATCGTTGGCGTCGATCATCAACATGTCGCTGGCCTTGATGCGCGAGAAATGCACCTGGTTGGGGTTCATCAGGAACTGCGTGCCGTCATCATTGACCGCCAGCGAGAAATGGTTGGCCACCGCCTCGTGCATGTTGAGCCGCGCCGTCCAGCGAAAGGCACAGGCGAGATCGACGCGCTCTTCGTAGAAGGGCAGGTTGGTCAGCGGTTCCTTCTGCAGGCGGGCGATGCTCATGGAAAAATCCTCCGGTTTTGGCCAGAATGCCGCGAGCCACCGCTGCCCGCAACGGGTTTCGGTTGGTGCAGAGGGGCCGGATGCCTGTCAGGCCGCCGTGCTGGTGGCGGTGCCAATCCTCAGCCCGCCATGCTCGACGATGAAATCGATGACATCTTGCAGCCCCTTGCCGCGCGACAGATCGGTGAAGCCGAACGGCCGCTTGCCGCGCATGCGGCCGGCGTCGCTCTCCATCACGTCGAGATTGACGTTCACATAGGGCGCCAGATCGCTCTTGTTGATGATCAGGAAATCGGAGCGGGTGATCGCCGGCCCGCCCTTGCGCGGGATCTCCTCGCCCTGGCAGACCGAAATGACATAGAGCGTCAGATCCGCGAGGTCCGGCGAGAAGGTGGCGGCAAGGTTGTCGCCGCCGGATTCGATGAAGATGATGTCGAGGTCGGGAAACTTCCGGTTGAGTTCGGCGATCGCCTGCAGATTGATCGACGCGTCCTCGCGAATGGCGGTGTGCGGGCAGCCGCCGGTCTCGACGCCGACGATGCGATCCTCCGGCAGCGCCTGCAGCCGGGCCAGCATCATGGCGTCTTCCCTTGTGTAGATGTCGTTGGTGACGACGGCGATGGAGAACTCGTCGCGCAGCGCCTTGCAGAGTTTTTCGGTGAGCGTCGTCTTGCCGGAGCCGACAGGGCCGCCAATACCGATGCGAAGAGGACCGTTGGCTTGAGTCATGTCGGGAACTCCATGATGGCAAGGACTGCGAAGCCGAGCCCGATCAACAGGCACAGCGGCGAATAGTAACGCACATCGAGCCGCGCGAAAGGCTGTTCTGGCGCCAGGCGCCGCCACCACGGCGTGAAGCCGGCAATGCCGCGCCCCAGGAACACCAGCCCGATGAGCAGCGAGGTGGCGGCAAGGCCTTCCCTCGGGAAAGGCGAGGCAAAGAAGCCGATGAGCGCCAGCGGCCAGAGCGTTGCCAGGCCAAGACAGGCGGCAACGGCGAAACTGGCGAAGGGCGTCGGCATTTCGTCGACACCGCGAAAGCCGACGACCGCGCGGGCGCAGGACGCCGCATCCCTGCCCGGCCAGATGCCGCCAATGCCCCAATAGACATGCAGCGCCGTGATCAGCAGCAGGACGAAGGAGAGGACAAAGGCGAGGGCGATCATGAACGGAACAATCGCGAATACTGGGTTTCGTGCCTCATCGCCATGATGTCGGAGACGAAGGCGCAGCCGCCGAGATCGTCCAATGTCGATCGGGACGCGCGGTCGGCGGTTGAGAGCGCCAACGGCTCGAAGCCGGCCAGCAGCGTGGTGGCCTCGCTCTGGCCGACGACACCGAGCCTGATCGCCGCCTGGACGAGGTTGGAGAAGAAGGCTTGCAGGAAGGCGGACAGCGCATCCTGCAGCGCAATGCCGTTGCCGCCGGCAATGGCGCCGACGGTGACGCAATAAGCGCATTCGGCGGGCAGGCGCGCCAGCACCGGATTGGGCCAGGCCGCAGCTGCTTTGAGGAAGGCGGCACCTTGCAGCATGGTCTCGGTATGGCGTTCCCGCGAGCCGGCCAGCGCCTCGGCCAGTGCGGCGACTTCGTCGAGATCGCCGGCGGTGCGGGCGCGGCGCCAGCTCTCGGCAAACAGCACGGCATCGTTCCAGCCCGAGCCCATCTCGACCAGCGTTTCCAGCCAGTGGGCCAGGCTCGCGGCATCGGCAACCTGCCCGTCATGCACCGCCCGTTCGAGACCGTGGCTATAGGCAAAGCCGCCGACCGGGAAGGCCGGCGACAGCCACGCCATCAGCCGCAGCAGGGCGATGTTCGAAGGCTGGTCAGTCATGATCGTGGTGGTGGCCGGTATGGCTGTGCGAATGCGATTCGCTATGCGAGTGGGAGTGTGCCTCACCGTGGCTATGTGCATGCGCCTCGGCATGGCTGTGATCGTGGCCATGGTCATGACCATGCCCATCACCATGGCCGGAATAAGCGCCGCGCACCGGCTTGAACGGTTCGGAGACCTCGCGCACCGTGGCGCCAAGCCCCTCCAGCATCGCCTTGATGACATGGTCGCGCAGGATGACGATGCGATCCGCCTCGATGCCTGCGGCGAGATGGCGGTTGCCGATATGCCAGGCCAGTTCGGTCAGATGCACGCCGTCGCGGGCGCGGATGTCATAGACCTCTTCCGGCGCCGCGATGATCTCGACATGGCGGCCATCCTCCAGCACCAGCCGGTCGCCATCGTTCAGGGCGACGGGTTCGGGCAGGTCGACCAGCACCTTGCTGCCGTCGGACAGTTCGATGGCGCGGCGGCGCAGATGCCGCTCGTCATGCGCAAGCACAGCCTTGGCAAACGGAGCCGCCGCGCCCGCCTCGCCGGCGAGCAGCACCGTGACGGCGCGCGGGAATTTGGTGAAGTCGGTGTTGAGGTTGAGTTTCATTTCATGGAGCCTCCGTTGGCCTGCGCCCGCGCGCGGGCAGGGCGCGAAAGCACCCGGTCGAAATAGGCGTTGACGCGGGCGGACTCGATCGGGAATTTTCCGGCGCGCGCCCAGTTGCCCATGTCGCCGAGCAGCACGTCGACCGCGGAAAACCGGTCACCCAGCGCAAACGGCTTGTCGCCGAGCCGGCGGTCCAGTGCCTTGGCTTCCGAGGCGAAATCGTAGGCCGCCGCCGGGCCGACATCGACGCGTACTTCCTTCGGCAGCAGGAAGCGGTGGCGCAATTTGTTCCACAGCGGCGCCTCGAACTCGCTCTGGGCAAAATGCATCCAGGAATCCATCTCGGCGCGGCCGGCAACACCGGGATTGGCGCCCATGCCTTTGTCAGCGTGCTTGTCGGCCAGGTAGACGCAGATCGCCGCCGAATCCGTCACCGTCAGCTCGCCGTCGATGAGGACCGGCACCTTGCCCGACGGGTTGAGCGCATAGGCTTCTGGCGAGCGCAGTTTGACCTCGACGAATTCATAGGGCTGCCCGAGCTCCTCGAGCATCCAGAGAACGCGGCTGACCCGGGATCCCCGTGATCCAACGGCCTTGTACATGCTTAGATCCTGTCTCTTCCTGGACTCTAGACCATCCGCAACAGTCATACGATCGTGTCGAAGAGCCGCAGGATGAACGATATCTGGTAGATTAGTGCTGCCGCGACGAAGGCGATGTGGAAGCGGCGGTCGCGCACCAGGATCGCGGCGATGCACAGTGCCACGAAGACCGGCGTGCGGAACAGATATTCGTTGCCGAAGCGGGCGAAATGCTCGGGCCCTTTCAGCAGCGTATCGATGACATCGAGCAGATAGGTCGCCGCCAGCAGGCCGAAGAACCAGCCGCGGCGCGAATAGAAGAAATCCTCGTAGCTGGTGTAGTCCAGCATCGAATCCGGAAACAGCAGCGCGCACAGCAGGAACAGCGTGATCGCGTAGAAAATGATGAACAGGTACTTGCCGAAGGTCCAGGTCTCGATGGCGTAGAGCCCGAACTCCCACCACCAGAAATGCACCAGCATCAACAGCACCGAGGCGACCCAGGCCAGATGCACGGGATACAGCCGGTACTGGCCGGGATGCTGGACGATGCGCGCCACCCCCGACAGCAGGCGGGCGACACCAAGCCCGATCACCATGCCCATGACGATCCGGATATGCGGGAAAATGTCGTGGGGAGAGGCGATTTCGGTGGCCATGCCTGATCACGGTGGGTTTCTGCTCGACCGCATATTGCGGCCTATGCATACCAGCCGCAACGGAATTTGGCCGACCGGCCTCAGAACAGGAAATACCTTTGCGCCATCGGCAGCACGGTCGCCGGCTGGCAGGTCAGCAATTCGCCGTCGGCGCGGACCTCGTAGGTTTCCGGATCGACCTCGACATGCGGCGTGGCGTCGTTGAGCACCATGGAATGCTTGCCGATGCCGCCACGGGTGTTTTCCACGGCGACGAACTGTTTTTCGACGCCAAGCCGGCCATGCAGGCCAGACTCGAGTGCCGCCTTGGAAACGAAGGTCACAGACGAGTTGGTCCTGGCCTTGCCATAGGCGCCGAACATCGGCCGGTAGTGCATCGGCTGCGGGGTCGGGATCGAGGCGTTGGGGTCGCCCATCGGGGCGGCGGCAATCATGCCGCCGATCAGCACCATGTCCGGCTTCACACCGAAGAAGGCCGGGTGCCACAGCACCAGGTCGGCGCGTTTGCCGACGGCGATCGAGCCGATGTCTTTCGACAGCCCATGCGCGATGGCCGGGTTGATCGTGTATTTGGCGATGTAGCGGCGGACGCGGAAATTGTCGTTGTCGCCGGTCTCCTGCGGCAGCGAGCCGCGCTGGCGCTTCATCTTGTCGGCGGTCTGCCAGGTGCGGATCGCCACTTCACCGACGCGGCCCATCGCCTGGCTGTCCGACGAGATGATCGAGAAGGCGCCAATGTCATGCAGGATATCCTCGGCCGCGATCGTCTCCTTGCGGATGCGGCTCTCGGCAAAGGCGATATCCTCGGGGATCGACGGCGACAGATGGTGGCAGACCATCAGCATGTCGAGATGTTCGGCCAGCGTGTTGACCGTGTAGGGCCGCGTCGGATTGGTCGAGGACGGGATGACATTGGGCAGGCCGCAGACCTTGATGATGTCGGGCGCATGGCCGCCGCCGGCGCCCTCAGTGTGGAAGGCGTGGATGGTGCGGCCCTTGATCGCCGCGACCGTGTTTTCGACGAAGCCGGATTCGTTCAGCGTGTCGGTGTGGATCATCACCTGAACGTCGTAATCGTCGGCCACCGACAGGCAGCAATCGATCGCCGCCGGCGTCGTGCCCCAATCCTCATGCAGCTTCAGCGAGCAGGCGCCGCCCAGCACCATTTCCTCCAGCGCCGCCGGCAGCGAAGCGTTGCCCTTGCCCGACAGGCCGATATTCATCGGAAAGGCGTCGAAGGACTGGATCATGCGCGCCATGTGCCACGGCCCCGGCGTGCAGGTGGTGGCCAGCGTGCCATGCGCCGGCCCGGTGCCGCCGCCCAGCATTGTGGTGATGCCGCTCATCAGCGCTTCCTCGATCTGCTGCGGGCAGATGAAGTGGATATGCGCGTCGAAACCGCCAGCGGTGAGAATCTTGCCTTCGCCGGCGATGATTTCGGTGCCCGGGCCGATGATAATGGTGACGCCGTCTTGCGTGTCCGGATTGCCGGCCTTGCCGATCGCTGCGATGCGGCCGTCCTTGAGGCCGATATCGGCCTTGAAGATGCCGGCGCTGGCGTCGATCACCAAGGCGTTGGTGATGACGGTGTCGACCGCGCCCTGGGCGCGGGAAACCTGGCTCTGGCCCATGCCGTCGCGGATCACCTTGCCGCCGCCGAATTTTACTTCCTCACCGTGAATTGTGAGGTCCTTTTCGACCTCGATGAAGAGTTCGGTGTCGGCCAGCCTGACCTTGTCGCCGACAGTCGGCCCATACATCTGGGCGTAGGCGGCACGCGAGATTCTGGCCATCAGCGATTGCTCCCGAAATGCGGTGTGGTTGAGGCTGGGCTGCACATTGCCGCCATCCAATGGTCACGCAATGACCCGCTGGGCGACACCTTCTGATCCCATTTGGCGGTTGAGGTTGGCAGGTCACCCCAAAACGACCGTTTGCCAAATCGATGGAAGGAAAATCCATGCGCAAAACGATAATTCTTGCAGCCGCCGCCAGCCTGATGCTGGCCGGTGCCGCCAGTGCCCAGCAGCAGCCCGCTCCGGCCACGCCTGCCCCCAAGGCGACGACTCCCGCCCCCGGCGGTCAGCAGGCCGCGCCGGCGATCCAGAGCGTCAACATTGTCGACATCACCGAGCTGCCGAAGGACACCCAGACGCAGGTCAATCAGGTGATCGCCCAGCGCGGTGACGCCGGCCTGCAGAAACTGCGCAGCTCGATCGACGCCACCCCCAAGGTGAAGTCCGCCCTCCAGGCCAAGGGAATGACCTCGGCGCAGGTCGTCGCGGCCAGCATGGAGCCCAATGGCGCGCTGACCTTGATCACCAAGAAGGCCAGCTGACGGGTCGGCGCGGCGGGCCGGTATCCGGTCCGCCGGCCGTATTGCGAGGGGAACCGTGGCAGGGCTGGAGTCGTTTCGCTTGCTGATTGTTGAAACAAGCTGCGAAAGCGAACGATGACCTCCACCACCTTGCCCGATGCCCGATGGCTGCATGCCATTGCGGCGGCCGCGTTTATGGAAGCGAGCCTTCCCCAGGCCGCGCTGAATGCGCAAGGCCTTGAAAGCCCGGAGACCGTTGACCGCATCGTCGGCTCGCAAATTAGCGAGGAACAGGCCAAGACGACAGCTGAAATCGGAAAAGTCAGTTCGGCGATCGACCGCACGCGCGACAACATCGGCACGGTGCGCAAGACCTCCAAGCTCAACAAGGTCGATATCGTGTTCCTGACCGACGCGGCACGCAGCGAAGGCGGCCCGCCGCCGGTCATCGAGAACAAGGTCCGGCAGCATCAGGACGACGTCGCGGAACTGCGCAAGGAGATTGAGGCGAACGCCCTGCTCTTTAACGCCATCGATTCGCGGCGCGTGGCCGCGCAGGACGTCCTTGCCGTCGCGTTCGACGATCCCGGAAAGATCATCATCTATGCGGCCGCCAAACCGTCGGACTGAGCCGAAAGCACCATTTGCTTTCACGCTTGCCCAAACACCGTTCGCGGCCTTTGAAGGCCAAGCGCGAGACGCCACAGAATTCACAGCTTGCCCATCACCTTCTGCTGGAATCCATAGACCTCGCGCTTGCCACCGAGCGGCACCAGCGTGACATCGCGTTCCTGTCCCGGCTCGAAGCGCATGGCGGTGCCGGCGGCGATGTCGAGGCGCATGCCGCGGGTCTGTTCGCGGTCGAATTTCAGCCCTTCATTGGTTTCGAAGAAATGGTAGTGGCTGCCGACCTGGATGGGTCGGTCGCCGCTGTTGGCGACTTTCAGGGTGACGGTCGGCAGACCCTTGTTGAGCTCGATGTCGCCTGGGACGGGAATGATTTCGCCGGGGATCATCTGATGTCACACGACGCCGAAGGCGAGGCCGACGCCGATCGCCGCGCAGGCAGCACCGGCGACACGAGCCAGGCCACGGAACCTCATGCCAAGGCTCATTCCGGCGGCGATGCCGACGGCATGGAGCAGCACGGTGGCGACGGCAAAGCCGGCCACGTATTCGAGCCCGCCGGCGTTTTCCGGCACTTCGGTGCCATGAGCGTGGCCGTGGAAAAGCGCGAAAAGGCCGAGGATGGCGACGCCGGCCGAAACCGGCAGGTCGACCGCCAGCGCCACGAGCAGGCCAAGCGCCACCACGGAGGCCAGTATGCCTGGCTCGACGAAGGGCACCGGCACATGCGCCATGCCAAGGGCCGAGCCGGCAAGCATCACGCCGACAAAGGCCGCCGGCCATGCCCAGATCGCCCTGCCGCCCTTGAGCGCCGCCCCCAGGCCGACGGCGATCATCACAATCATATGATCAAGGCCGGATAAGGGATGCATGAAGCCGGCTGTGAAGGACGAGGTCGTGCCGATGCCGACATGGGCATAGGCCGGCATGGCGGCAGCGATGAGCAGGATCGCCGCGAGGCACAGGCGTTTGGCAGGGATCATTCTACATGCCTTTCGTTTGCGATGGTGCAGTCACGCGGCCTTGCGCGGGCCGCAGCCCTCGGCCTTAAGGACGCGTTTGGTCGACGCCGGGTATTTTTCCAGCTTCGCTGCCGGGCGGATCGGCCGGGTCGAAAAATTGCCGCCGCAATTGGGGCAGACGCCGTTCAGCACGTTTTCCACGCAATCGGCGCAGAAGGTGCATTCGAAAGTGCAGATCAATGCATCCGTCGCCTCAGGCGGCAGGTCCTTGTCGCAGCACTCGCAGTTTGGGCGCAGTTCGAGCATGTCGATCTCCTCACCTGATGGGCTCGTGCACGGTCACCAGCTTGGTGCCGTCGGGGAAGGTCGCTTCCACCTGCACGTCATGGATCATCTCGGCGATCCCTTCCATCACCTGCGTGCGGGTGACGACATGGGCGCCGGCCTCCATCAGTTCGGCGACCGGGCGGCCGTCGCGGGCGCCCTCGACGACGAAATCGGTGATCAGCGCGATCGCTTCCGGATGGTTCAGCTTGACGCCGCGCTCCAGCCGCTTGCGTGCCACGATCGCCGCCATGGCGATCAGCAGCTTGTCTTTTTCCCTCGGCGTCAGGTTCATGCGGTTTCCAGAATCACAGTGACCATAATTTGGGCAGCCCCGCCCTTCCGTTGAGCAGTCCGACGAGCGGAACCAGCCGCTGACGCAGTTGGTAGCCGTCCCCGGCGTAAAGCCTCGCAAGAAGCTTGCCAGATGCCTTCACGCTCCAGACGCTGGCGCCGCCCTGGTCGCCGATGATTTCCCGGACCGGGTCGAGCAGGGTCTCGGCCCGCTGCGACACCAGCAGCAGCGTCGCCACGGCGATCGCGCCGCCGGCGGCCGCCGGGCGTGCCAGGGCACCAGTGATATCGGGTCCAATACGGAAATCCTCGGCATGGATGAGGAAACCGTCCTGGCGAACCCGCCAGCGGTCACGGAAAATGCCTTGCGCGGCGCGTTCGCCCATGGCCAGGCGGCCGAAGACGGTGGCCTCCAGCACCAGCGCCTCGGCCCCCGCGGCAAGCTCGACATCCAATGTGCGGGCAAAGGCCGCCCGGTCGAAGACGATGGTCTCTTGCGGCAGCCAGGCGATGCGGCCGTTCTCGCCGACCGTCAGCTTGACCCGCACCTCGGCATGGTCGGATGCGGCGCGATACACCTTCTCGCAGGCCTGGGTCGTTATCGACGCCGAGGCTTCTGTGCCGACATCCACATCCCAGCCGATGCGGTCGCCGCCGGTCAATCCGCCGGCGGTGTTGATCAGCACTGCCTCCAGCGGGTCGGCCAAAACGGCCGGCAGCCTTATCTTGGCGGAACCGTCCTGATAAAGGCGTCGCAGCCGCGTGCGCCCGTCCGCGCTGGCGCAGCCCAGCTGGGCCAGACCCGCGGCGCGCTGGGCCAAAGGGGCCGAAAACTTGGTATGTTCGATCGTATCCACGCCGTCAGGTTAAGCACTGCGGCGGTTTTGTCGATATATAGCTTGTTGCTTGATGGCGTTTCCGTTTCTATAGAGGGAGCCACCTCGATACGGTCAGGCGATGCTTGACGGGGGTAGAAGGCGACGATCGCGGCCTGATATCGAGGATAAGAAGGCGCTGTTCAGTTGGCGTCGGGAAACGATAAAGTGGGGAAGAAACCGAATGGCTGACCAGCTGGCAACGGACATCATCGAAAAGATCAAGGCCCATGCCGAGCCGGGCGGTGAAGAAATCACCACCAGCACCGAATTGACGTCGCTCGGCATCCATTCGCTGGAGCTGACGGAGATCATCTTCGACCTCGAGGAGCAGTATGACATCGAGATCGAGATGAACACGGTCGATGCCTGGAGCAATCTGAAGAATGTTGGCGACATGGTCGAGGCCGTTCGCGCGCTGATCGCGAAAAAAGCCTGACCGAATGCTGAAACGCGTCGTCATTACCGGCATTGGCGGGCTGTGCGGACTAGGCGTCGATGCGCAGTCGATCTGGGCTGAAATGCGGGCCGGCCGTTCGGCCATCGGCCCCATCGACAATCCCTTCCTGCATGACCTGAAGGTCAAGACCGGCTGCGAGATCAAGGCGCTGCCCGATCACGGCATCGAGCGCAAGCAGCTTGTGTCGATGGACCGTTTCAGCCTGCTTGCGGTTATCGCTGCGAAGGAGGCGATGCAGCAGTCCGGCCTGGCCCCACATGCCGACAACACCTATCGCATGGGAACCATTGTCGGCGTCGGCGTCTGCGGCTTCGAGACCGTCGAGGAGAACTATCGCGCTATTCTGATTGAGGGCAAGAATCGCGCCGGCATATTCACCGTGCCCCGGGTCATGCCAGGTGCCGCCTCCGGCCAGGTCAGCATGCATCTTGGCCTGCGTGGACCGGTTTTCGGCGTCACGTCGGCCTGCTCGTCGGCCAACCACGCCATCGCCTCCGCGGTCGACCAGATCAGGCTCGGCCGTGCCGACGTGATGGTCGCCGGCGGCACCGATGCGCCGCTGGTCTGGGGCGTGCTCAAGGGCTGGGAGGCATTGCGCGTGCTATCGCCCGACACCTGCCGGCCGTTCTCGGCCGACCGCCAGGGTCTGGTGCTCGGCGAAGGCGCCGGCATGGCGGTTCTGGAAAGCTACGATCACGCCATGGCGCGTGGCGCCACCATCCTCGCCGAAATCGCCGGCGCCGGCCTTTCGGCCGATGCCTCCGACATCGTCGCCCCGACCATCGAGGGACCGGAAGCGGCGATGCGCTTCTGTCTCGCCGATGCCGGGCTCAATCCCGAGGACATCGATTATCTCAACGCGCACGGCACCGGCACCAAGGCCAACGACCAGATCGAGACCAACGCGATCAAGCGCGTCTTCGGCGAGCACGCGCGCTCGCTGTCGGTCTCCTCGACCAAGTCGATGCATGCCCATTGCCTCGGCGCTTCGGGCGGGCTGGAGATGATCGCCTGCGTCATGGCGATCCGCGAAGGCGTCGTGCCGCCGACCGCGAATTACCGTGAACCCGATCCCGATTGCGATCTCGACGTGACGCCCAATGTCGCGCGCGAGCGCAAGGTGCGCGCCGCGATCAGCAACGGTTTTGCTTTCGGCGGCACCAACGCGGTGCTGGCATTCAAGGCCATCTGATCTCGGCGGTCACCACCGCCCCAGGGCGGGGACACCATCCACCGCGTTCGATTCGGTGTCCAAGGATAAGGATGGCGAAACTGCCGCCGCCATATTGATCCTAGCGGGTCGCAGGCCTAGTTCTTGGGCCTACCCGCCAACACCGCGCACCTTGGCGCGCCAAATCCCCCGCTCAGGAGTTTCCCGATGGCCGACCTGTCCGCCTTTCCGATCACCATCCGTTGGCCGGCCAAACATCCCGACCAGATCCAGCTCTATTCGGCAACGACGCCGAACGGCGTGAAGATATCGATCGCGCTGGAAGAGCTCGGCCTGCCCTATGAGCCGCATCTGATCAACATCAGCAAGGACGAAAGCTGGACGCCGGAATTCCTGTCGCTCAACCCCAATGGCAAGATCCCGGCGATCATCGATCCCAACGGCCCGGACGGCAAGCCGATCGGCCTTTTTGAATCCGGCGCCATCCTGCTCTATCTCGCCGACAAGACCGGCCTGCTCGTCCCGGCGGACGCAGCGCGGCGCTACGAGACGATCCAGTGGGTCTTCTTCCAGATGGCTTCCATCGGGCCGATCTTCGGCCAGGTCGGCTTCTTCCACAAATTCGCCGGCCGCGAGATCGCCGACAAGCGTCCGCTGGAACGTTACCGCGACGAATCGCGGCGGTTGCTTGGCGTGCTCGATGGCAGGCTGAAGGGCCGCAAATGGATCATGGGCAATGACTACACCATCGCCGACATCTCGCTGCTCGGCTGGGTGCGCAATTTGATCGGCTTCTATGAAGCGCGCGACCTCGTCGGTTTCGATGATTTCGCCAATGTGGCGGCATGGCTGGAGCGCGGCCTGGCCCGGCCGGCGGTCCAGAAGGGCCTGACCATTCCGGCAAAGGACTAGTGCGGCCTGTCGCTGCAAGGCGACGGCCTTGGCCCAATACACACGGTCGGGCGGAGCAGCCTGCTACTTCGCCTTGGCCTTCGAGCCGCCCCTGCCGATAACCGAGGCCGCCAGCGAGACGGCGCCGCGCGCGGTAGCGACCACCGCGCCGGCGGCAACATTAGCCGCCGTCCTGACGGCACCGGCCTTTGCCGGCGCCGGTTTGCGCGGGCTGGCGGTCTTTGCGACCGGTACGACTTTTCGCGGTGCGGCCTTGCCGAAAGCGGCCTTGGCGTCTTTCGAGCGTTCTGCAATCGCGGGGCCAGCACCGGCTTTCGCTTGAGTTGCCTTCGCAGGCCTCGTCTTGGCTGGTTTTTTTGCCTTGGTGGCCATTGGAAAATCCCTTACGCCGGACAAATGGGTTGTAAGGCATAACGGCGCGAAACTCTTAAGGTTCCCGCCAAGAAATACCGAAAATTAAGCGTGTTAACCAATGATCAGGTCGGCGGCCCGGCGCCGGGCCAGCACGCGTTCGATGTTGGGCATGTCGTTGGAGGCGATCCAGGCGCGCGCCTCCTCGTCGGAACGGCCATGGCCGTGCCAGCGTTCCATCAGGCGTCGCTCGAGTTCATTGCGCGGCACGTCGACGAAGATCGAGAAATCGAACAGCGGCGCCAGCCGCGCCCACGGTTCCTCGTCGAGCAGCAGGTAATTGCCTTCGACCAGGATGAACTTGGTCTCGGTGCCGACGATAGCCGCGGCGGCGCGCGACAATTCCATGCTGCGGTCGAAGACGGGAATGGCGATGTCGGGTTCGCCGGCCCGGATGCGCTTCATCAGGGTCTCGAAGCCGGCAAAGTCGAAGGTTTCCGGCGCGCCCTTGCGCGCCCGCATGCCGCGCGCGTTGAGCACGATGTCGTCATAGTGGAAGCCGTCCATCGGCACGACTTCCACCGCCCCTTCCGGCAAAAGGTCATGCAGGCCGGCCGACAGCGTGGACTTGCCGGAGCCTGGCGGTCCGGCGATGGCGACGATGAAGCGTTTTGCCTTGCCGGCACGTTTGAAGATGGTGGCGGCTAGGTGGGCGATTTCGGACATGGGAGCCTCACTTGCCTGGATGATCGGCGAAACATTACGCCGCATTTTGGCGGCAGTCGGCGGAAATTTCAAACCCTGCGCTCAGGGCATACCTCGCCTCAGGCGGCCGCAGGCTGGCCGATGCGCAGGAACGCGCTGTCGAACGGCACGTCGGACGTCGAGCCGCCGGTCGCAAGCCGCATCCGGCCGTCGGCCGTGGTGATCTCTCGCGGCGGGGTGCCGCCGGACAGGGCGCCGATGACATGGCGGAACGAAAAGCTCCGGCCTTCGCCGAGCGCAAAGGCGGTCGCCACGCCTTCGCGTTTCAGCCAGTTGTCGCCGATGGAAGCGGCATGGCCTATCGCCGTGCGGCCGTCCTCTATGCCGAGCACGCCGAGATGGCGGCCGCTCCACGGCGCATAGTCGCGCCCGCCATTGCTCAGCCACAGCATGGTAACAGGCAGCTCCGCGGGGTTCTTCAGCACCAGCACCAGGTCCTCCTCGGCCTGGCGTGCCAGTGCCGTCCAGCCCGGCCCGGCATGGTCGGCTTCGACCAGGGTGATGAAATCCTCGCGCCTGTCCTCCATGCGGTATTGCGTCAGGTCGAGCGTGCCGCCGCCGGCGGCGGGAAACTGGCCGAGCTCGGCCGAACGCGCCGGATAGGCCAGCATGAAGCGGCCGCGCGCGGGATCCGGCTCCAGCGGATCGGCCAGCGTCGCGGCAAAGCGCTTCGGCGAAAAGGCTAGCCGTCCGCCGCCTTTCATCACCGTCATCGGGTGGTGGGCGACGGAAATCGCGCCGGAGCCGCCGGAAAACACATGTTCCTGGTAGAGGAAGGGATGGCCGTCGATGAGCGTAAAAATCTTGTCGACGCTGGCGCCCATGACCTCGTGCCGCAGCCGGAAGACAGCGCGCCAGCCGTCGTCCGTGGCACTGCTTTCGGTGACATCCCAGGCACTGTTGGCCGTCCAGCCATGCAGCGGCGCCTCCTCGACATCGCTGCGCGAAAACGGCGCGCAGAGGAAATCGCCGGACAGCCGGACCGTGCCTTGCGGCAGGTCCTTCGGTAGCGTCTCGTTTGCGTCGACCCAGGGCGCGCGGTGCAGCGGCTTCAGCTGGCGTCCGTCGCTTTCGACGGTCATGTCGGCGATGTGGCCGACGGTGAGGTCGAGCGAAACCGAAATACCTTTGGCCTTGATCGTGATCGTATCCATAGCGCTCTCACCCGAATCTGACGGGCGCAAACAGAACCTGTAGGCGCTGATTGCGCAAGCACTGCGTAAGGCATTTTGCATCAGGCACAATGGAAGCCGTCGGCGCTGCCCTCATCCGCCTGCCGGCACCTTCTCCCCGTATAGTGACGGGGAGAAGGAACTGGCCGCACGCTGGAGCTTTCTCTGCAACGCTGATGATTGGCGAAACCGTTGACGACAGCGCCCTCTCCCCGTCTCTACACGGGGAGAGGATGCCGGCAGGCAGGTGAGGGGCGGCGCAAACGAGAAGACGAGGGCCAAACTGAAGCCATCGCCATGACCAGCGCTCTCAGGCCTACTGCCGCTTGTACTCCCTGACCGGCGATTTCGTCCCGTCGGTGTAGGTCACCTGCACGGACATCGATTTCACGCTGTCGGCGACCTTGAAATAGCCCTTGGCGTCGTAGGGGATGGCGTAGGGGTCCTTCTTGTCGCAAGGCGGGATCTCGAGCGACTTGTCGAGCGCGGCGCCGTTCAGGCTGTAACGCACCTCCTTGATGGCGCAGCGGTAGGACAGCATCTGGGTGAAATAGACCAGGCCGTGATTGCCGCCGGAATCGAAGGCGATCCACGACGTCCAGAACTGGTCGAGGATCTGTTTGTCGCCTTGCTGCAGCGCGGCGTCCGGATCGAAGCCTATGTCGAACGGGCCGGTCTCGCGGCCCCTTATGTCGAGATATTTTATCGCGATCGTGGTCGCCGCCGTGCTGTCGGGCAACTCGAAGCTTGGATTGGCCATCGGCTTGCCGGTGGTCTGGTCCTTCATCGCCAGGAAGCCGGTGTCGGTGAACGGGCCGGCGGTGCCCAGACGCCAGGAGATCGCGGTCGCCGGCTCGGGCAGCGAAATGGTCATCGACCAGCCCTGGTTGGAGCGCATCGGCGTCAACGAAGGCGCAAAGCGCGCCGGATCGAGCACGTCGCCAAGGGCTGCCAGCCGGCTGCGGCTGCGGTCCAGCCAGTCGGCCAACTGCGTCTGGTCGACGAAATATTTGAGCAGCCCGCCATCCTTCTCGTAGGACACGAACTTGGTCAGCGCCTGGGCTTCGCTGCGCTTGTCGGCCAGCGTCTGGCTGCCGAGGCGGTCTTCCGAAAACTCCTGCGCCTTGAGGAAATAAGCCGGCGCGTAGTCGGGATTGGCCGTGACGAAGGCGTCGAGCTTGTCCAGCCGCTGCGCGTCCTCAAACTGCAATATATGCACCAGCTTGATCGACAGCGCCTTGCCCTTGTCGGCCAGCTGCCCGAACACTTCGCGCGCGCCCGCCTTGCCGTCCTGCACCCGAAGCAGCGTGGCAAAACGCGTATAAGGGTCGATGGCGTCGACATCGAAGCCGGCAAAGGCGAGGTAGGAGCGCCTTGCGTTGAGCATGTCGCCCGACAATTCGTAGACGCGGGCATTGTGGTAGAACTCGTCCGGCCGCTTCGGCTCGGCGATCGCCCCGCCTTGCGCCGAAAGCTGCGCAAACCCCTTGGCGATGGTGTCGATCGAGGCGGCGATCTGCTCGGTGGTGGCCTGCAGCTTTTCGGCCTGGACCTGCTGCTGTTGCTGGCCGGCGGCGAGCGTGTCGGTGGTCTGCTTGACCGCCTCGACGGTCTTTTGCGTCTGCGCGCCCTGCTGCGTCTGCTGCTGCTGCGCGGACGCGATCTGGTCCGTCTTCTGCGCCACCGTGTCGGTCGATTTCTTGACCTCTTCGACGGTCTTCTGCGTCTGCGTCACCGTCTGCTCGATCTTGGCCACCTTTTCGGAGACGATGCCCATCGACTGCTGCAGCTGCGCGATCGCCGGCACCAGGCCGGCGATGACGCCGTTCTGCGAATTGGTTTCCTTCTGCACGGCAAAGACGCCGCCGGCGACCGCCGCCGCACTGGTGGCGAACAACAGCGCCGGCAGCGCCTTGGCCGCCAGCACGAGCCTGAGCACAATGGCAATGGCGATGATGGCCGCGGCAATCGACGCGACCAGCGTGATATAGGCGGCGAACGGCGCCAGCGGATTGAGCACGTCGCCAACGGCGCCGCTGATGAAAGCCACGCTGCCGGCCCATTTGCCGGTGCGGCTGAGCGATGCCTTGATAAGCGAGGGCGCTGCGCCCCCGGCCCCGATATTCGTCATGCCACCCCCCAAGCCAGCCAATGCCACGCCCCTTCCCACAGGAAACGCGGCTCTGGCAAGGAAAGACACAGAAACAGGCGTTTTCGGGGCGGATAAATCCTCAAGTTCCTCGCCCTCACTACCGTGCAACGGCATGCACACATTTCCAAGAGCCTGGTCTTTGGCGATAGCCTGCATGGCAGCGCTGGTCGACCCCCACTCCGTCTCGGCTTCGACGGGGTAGAGGAAAGGCGCCAGGCTTTTTCGCCGGCAAGGCTCGTGCAGCAATGCTCCCTTCTTTTCCCTCCGGAGGGGGGAAAGGTGGCGCTGCGAAGCAGCGACGGATTGGGGGAGCCACGTGGCAATCAAGCCTTGCGTCGATCAGTCACGCCAGTCACAGAAGATGTGTGCATAGCGTAGCGCAAAGCGGGGAAGAGGAACCAGGTCGAGCTCGACAATCCTGGGGCTAACCGCCATTAACCAAATGGACGCATCCAGCGCGTTACGTTAGCTTCGCCTTATCTCAGCAACAGCATCGCCAGAACAGTCCGCCCTTGTCCAAATTGCGTCCTTTCCCGCTTCTCCAGAGAGTTCTCGTCGCCCTTGGCCTGTTGCTGATGGTGGCCGGCTGCTCGACCACGACCCCGCCGGACCAGGTGCTGTCCGTGCCCGCGCCGCCGCAGAAATATGCGGCCATCGTCGTCGACGTCAGGACCGGCAAGCAGATATTCGAGGTCAACTCGACGGCGCAGCGCTATCCGGCCTCGCTGACCAAGATGATGACGCTCTATCTCCTGTTCGAGGCGATGGAGTCCGGCCGCGTGACCAAGGAAACGCAGATCCCCGTCTCCGACCACGCCGCCTCGCAGCCACCGACCAAGATGCGTTTCCGGCGCGGCGAAACCATCGACGTCGATTCGGCCATCCGCGCCATCGTCGTCAAATCCGCCAATGACGTGGCGGTGGCGGTCGGCGAATATTTCGGCGGCTCGGAGGACCAGTTCGCCGCCATGATGACATCCAAGGCGCGCTCGCTCGGCATGACCAGCACCACCTTCCGCAACGCCTCAGGCCTGCCCGACGACGGCCAGATGACCACCGCGCGTGACATGGCGGTGCTCGGCATGGCGCTGCGCCAGCGCTTCCCCCAGCATTTCCACTATTTCTCCGAAAGCGATTTCATGTTCCGCGGCAGGCTGGTGCGCGGCCACAACGACATGCTCGGCCGCGTGCGCGGCGTCGACGGCATCAAGACCGGCTACATCAGGGCCTCCGGCTTCAACATCGTCACCTCCTACAATGCCGACGGCCGCCAGCTGATCGTGGTGGTGATGGGCGCCGACTCGGCCCGCCAGCGCAACGACCATGTCGAGGCGCTGATCCAGCGCAGCCTGTCGCCGACCACGGCCGACGCCAACACCAGGCTGATGTTCGCCGAACAGCAATAGCAAGGGCGGAACCGCTTCACTTCGTCATCCAGGGATCTTCGCGACGCCGCTTCGCGGCTGCTCCGCCCGTGGATGACGAAGTCGGGGTGGCCTCGGCTAATCTCCAGGGTCTCAGATGGCGCGCCGCTATGAACCCCTGAACCGCCCCCAAAAACCCGCAGCCGGCTATTGTTATCCTGTTGTCATGCAATCGTCGGAAGCCATGGCATAGGCAGCGCAAACCGACAGTGGATATGCGCCGTCACCTCGGCGTATCCTCAAACCAGCAGCGCCACAGCAGGAGCCCGCACCATGAGCACTGTCCCAAAGGCATCCGAGCAGCAGGCGGCGGACACTGAGAACGACAGCGGCGGCGAATATTTCGAGGCGCCGATCACGCCGGAAGACCTGCACGAGGTTTCGGACGAGCATTTCGACACGCCCGAAGTGCCGGACTCAGAACCCACCGGCCTAGGAACGTCGCGCATAAAGCCGAAGAAGAAGCCGTCGGCGATCTCGGGCCGCAAATTCCACAAGCGCGACCTGGTGCGCATCGACACGCTGCGCCCGAGCCTGGCCGACCGCATCCGCTCCGACCATCCGGACCTGCCCCGGGGCGCCCGCATCAGCCGCGAGGAGCTCGGCCGCTACCGCATGCGCTATATGGAAGAGCTGCTGCAGCAGGAGCACGGCGAATTCTCCGAGCTCGACCGCCAGGTGGTGGAATCGATCGCCAGACAGGACACGATTTCCGAGAACTCGGAAGAAGAATTCGAGGAGCACCGCACCTTCCCCGACCGCGTCTCGGACAATATGGCCGCCTTTGGCGGCAGCTGGTGGTTCCTGATCTCGTTTGCCGCCGTGCTCTTGGTCTGGATCGGCGTCAATTTGTTCGAGGGGTTGAACGGCGCCTTCGACCCCTATCCCTTCATCCTGCTCAACCTCTTGCTTTCCTGCATCGCCGCCATCCAGGCGCCCATCATCATGATGAGCCAGAAGCGCCAGGAGGTGAAAGACCGCCTGCGCTCCTTCAACGAATACCGCGTCAACCTCAAGGCCGAGCTCGAAGTTCGCCATCTGCACGAAAAGCTCGACTACCTCATCTCCCGCCAATGGACGCGCCTGGCCGAAATGCAGCAGATGCAGCTCGACGCGATGAACGAGCTTGCGGGTACCAAGAAGGTGAAGCGGGCCGTGCGCGGGCGGCGGGTGGTGAAGAGTGAGGCGGGGGAGTGACGCTTGGGTTCCTCGCCCCCACGAATGTGGGGGGTCCGAAGGACGGGCGAGACCCGTGGCTCGCCCCGGCAGGGTGGCTCGGCGAAGCCGAGACGGAGAGGTGAGCGCTATATCCAACAAGCGCACCCGTTAGAGCACTAACCCACCCCACCCCCTTCACAGGACGCCGCTCAATCGCCAATTGCCCGTTGAAGCCCGCGCCGGCTTCCGCTAAGAAGCCGTGACTTGCCGGTTCGCCGGCTGGTTCGTTTTCCGGATTGTCGATCCTGAAAGCACCCGTAGCTCAGCTGGATAGAGCGCTGCCCTCCGAAGGCAGAGGTCACAGGTTCGAATCCTGTCGGGTGCGCCAGTACAAACCCTTATACAGCAAGGGTTTCGAGCGACTGCTTCATTCCTTGAAATGCTCCTCAAAGCAACCAGTCACAATCTGGTCACAAGGAGCAGCGCCGATGGCGTCTCTACGCAAGCGAAACGACAAGTGGCAGGCACAGGTCCGCCGCACTGGGCATACCCCGATAAGCAAAACCTTCATCAACCGTGCTGACGCGCTGAGATGGATACGACAGACTGAACAGGAGCTAGACCGCTCAGCGCTGGCTTACGACCCGTCCACCTTGCAACGTACAACCGTTGCAGACCTACTACGCCGCTACGCGAGTGATGTAACACCGGCCAAGCGCGGCCATGCATCGGAAGCCACACGCATAGAGGTTTTCCTCCGGTACGACTGGGCCAACCTGACCTTAGCTCGGATCACGCCGCAGGCATTCACCCGGTACCGAGACAAGAGGCTAAGAGAGGTAGAAGCCGGAACGGTCATACGGGAACTTGGCCTATTGCGTACCGTCTTTGAGGTCGCGCGGCGTGAATGGGACATACCCTTACATGCAAATCCAGTTGCCAGCGTGCGCAAGCCCAAGGCTGCTAGCGGACGTAGCAGGCGGCTTCATGCTGATGAGTTTGCGGCGCTGTTGGCTGCTTGTGCAGATGGCCGGTCAGAATGGCTGGAACCGGGTATCAAGCTTGCGATCGAGACTGGGATGCGTCGTGGCGAGCTTCTAAACATACGCCGTGCGGACCTCGACCTAGCCAATGGCCTGCTGTCGATACCGGAAACAAAGACCGACATTCCGCGCACCATTCCCTTGTCTGAAAACGCAGTGGTCATACTGCGAATCTTGATGGACGCGGCAACTAACGACCGACTGTTTCCGGTCTCGGCAAATGCGTTCCGCCTAGCATGGGAAAGGTGCAAGCGCAGAGCCGCAAAGGACAAGCCGGGCATTATAGACCTGAGATTCCACGACCTCAGGCACGAGGCTGTAAGCCGGTTCTTTGAGCTAGGCTTGAACGTACCAGAAGTCGCAGCCATCAGCGGGCACAAGGACCCAAGAATGCTGTTCCGGTACACGCATCTCAAGCCGGAGGATATCGTTGCGAAACTTAGGAAAGCCAGCCAGCAGGTGGCGGCATGACGAACACAGCACTCGTGATGCCTGACTACGTGGCCGAGCTGGTAAAACTATGTGTGACGCAGCTTGGATTGAACCTGTCAGACGAGCACAAGGACGTCATAACCGCACCGCTTCGCTATCAGGATGGGACGGAGCTTTCTGTAGTTATTATGTGCATGGCCCAGAAAGGTTGGTTTCGCGAAAAGCCTATGGTGTCTGTTGCGATAGCGAAGTTGGATGCCAGCATGAGGGCAACCGACATCTACCTACGGGAGGTCATGCCAGTTCCCTATGGTCCAAGCGATTTGCAGTTCCTACTGGCGCTCAATACCAATATTAGGGCTATGGCCTGGACCATCGCAGCAACTGCCGGATTGGGCGAATGTTTAGAACTACTGAGATCGTCCAGGTGACGCAGCTTGTCCTTGGGAAGACCTATGTCGCTGTCCCTCATAAGTGGAAAATCGGTCCCGATCTGCGTAGCTGCTATTTTCCTCCCTATGTGGAAATCAGAAACGGGCCTGTCGGACCAGCGTAGCTCCTATACCTCCCTATAAGGAATAACCCGGGCTGATTTTTCACCTTCCCGTAAACTCCCTCACTTGTCCCTAAATTATCTTAAGAGCTAACTGCGGGACTTTCAGATTTGGGCCTGCCGGCTTGCGAGCCGGTGGGCCTTTTTGTTGTCTCAAGAGAAAGGAACAGATGCTCACATCTTTTACCAAGCAAATGAACAGCCACTGGAAACAATCCCTTGGACTAGCCGGCTCGAATGCCTTGACAGAGGGTTGGCAACAGCTCGCACAAGCCATTTGCAGTCGTAACACTGACCCAGTGCGCTGGCAGGTTGTCCAGTTGCCTACCGGATCAGGGAAGACTGAAGCCCTGAAAGTTCTGTGCTCGATGCAGGACTATATACGGCACCCAGGAGCGCTTATTGTCACAAAGTTCCGAGAGGAGGCGAACAGACTGTCGGAGGGGATTAACAAGCTTGCTGGGTGGAAGATGGCTCGGCCGTTTCACCAAGAAGCTTCGGCAACTAACGATCAGCTCGCCTTCGCTCCAGTGGTTATCACCACACATGCCGCCTATCGGCTGGCTCTAAAGGACATTGCTGATACTGGCTTGAACCACAAGGCAAATAGATTACTGAGCTACCAATGTGGCAAACGTGACTGGGTAGTGATCGACGAAGCCTTCGACTGGGCTGATAACTACAGCCTGATCGCTAGCAATCTACGGTCAATGTCCGGCGATCTTGCGAGGGCCATGCATGGTGAACTGCGAACTGCCGCCGAGCAACTATTCACTTTTTCGATCCGCCTCACGGATACAGACCTTGGTCGATCTGATCGGGTGCTGGATGCTGAGTCCTTCGACATCTTGGCACGCATTGATCTCAGCGGACTGAGGGCAGGCATTGCTGGAACCTCAGACGACGCATTCGCTGAGCACACACCAGCTACCAAACCCGAGTCGGCTTCACGCATGGAGAGATCGTCCAAGACTCAATATCTTGAGCAACTGGACCAGTTGCAAACTATCGCCCGTATTGGCCACGCATGGACGAGCAGACGCGGTGGACGGACCCAGTTGCACAGCGCCAGATCGCTCATCGGCGTAGATGGAATGCGAGGCGTCATCCTCGACGCTACGGCGGGCATAGACCCCGTTTATTCGATCATGAGGCAACGGGTTGATGTACTGGCTCGACCACCGGGAATCCGAACTTACCGGAATGTGACGCTACACGTCTCATACGGCCATAAGGTCGGCAAGGAACATCTCGCGCAACATGCAGGGAAGGAATGGTCGATCGTCTGGGGCGACCTATCAAAGCGGCTATCCGGAAAGCGGATCCTCGTATGTGCCCATAAGGATGCTCGACCTTCTATCGAACCTTACGGGCCTAAGGACGGAAGTGTCCAGTTCGATAATTGGGGCAACCTTGATGGCAGAAATGATTGGAATAGGTGCGAGGCCGCCATACTCTTCGGCCTGCCCTATCTGGACGACATTGAGCCGGCTCAGAGGTTCATTGCGCATCGAGGTCGACAGTCGGACGACTGGTTCTACGGAAGCCGCAAATACGGGGACTATGCGGATATACGGACCGCTCTGAGCGATGGCTTCATAGCCAGAAGCGTAGTCCAGGCCATAAACCGCATCCAATGCCGAAACGCAATTGATGCTGATGGCAATTGCAAGCCCACGGACATTTATATGCTCTTGCCAAGAGGGAACACAGGGACAGCGGTTGTACGAGCAATCGAACAGCAGATGCCCGGCATACGGCTAGCAAATTGGCTTTCAGGCGCAACGAGGCGGAAGGCTCGCAAAGTTCCGACAGAGATCAAACTGGTTGAGCATTTCGAGAGCGCCGATCCCGGCTACTACGCAAAATCTAAAATCGCAAACACGCTACGGATCAATCCTTCCAGCTTGGAACGGATTACCGCCAAACTTCGCGACCCATCGTCGGTGCCGGCTATGAAGCTACAGGCATGCGGGGTCCAGTACCACTTTCGCACAGGTCGCGGGAAGGAGGCGTTTTTCATCAAACAATAGGAAACTTAAATGTCACTACAGAGTGTCGGCACGTCTATCGTGCTGAGCAGAAATGAGGCCGCTGCGAGCGGCCTTTCTCGTTTTTATACGGGGCAGACCTGCAAAGAAGGTCACCACGCGGAACGCTTCGTCGGCAACCGGCAATGCGTCGCCTGCAATGCCCGACAGGCGCGGCAACGCGAGCTGCTGCGAGGGATTAGAGAACCCTCATTCAGAATGTACAGGAATACCCTCCGCCGAACCGGAATGGCCCTTAGTGGGCGCGCCAGCCCCTCCTATGCACTCGGCTGCAATCACTCCAAGCTCCGAGACCATATTGCGACACAGTTTCGGATCGGCATGTCCTGGGACAGCTACCGGCAGTGGGAGGTTGACCACATAGAGCCGCTGGCAAACGCCAGGGACTTAGACCACCTTATCCAGCTTTGCTATTACACCAACCTTCAACCGCTTTGGCGGCGGGAAAACCGAATGAAGGGCGGGGCCTAGTGCCCCGTCCACGTCCGCGCATCTGTATTCATCTATTCACGAAGCAAATTCGCAACTGAGCCCAAACTTGCAAGTTCCAAAATACCCAATGTTAGTCCGTGTTGCCAGTTGCTGTCTTATAGACATCGGGTATATGGAGGCTCTGTGGCTTCTCAGGGGACGTTGACATGGCAGATGTGAAACTAGGCGAGCCCTTCGGTATGGAGAGTGCTGCATTCGCCAAAATGGATCTCGACCTGTCGATTAAGCGTATTTTGAATGACGTGAAATCGGACTTCATATACGCACCGCATCTTAGCCTGATCTATGCACGGGCTGGCGATGCTCTCAAGGAAGCTGTCTCCGCTGACATAAAAGCTGGTCAATTCACACCTGGAATCCCTATCTCTATGGAAGTTCCGAAGTCATTCCGGATACCCGTAGAGTCCACAAAGCGCCTAGGCCCTGCATATTCCCGGCCTGGTAGCATCTTACTTCCAAAAGACCGCCTACTGTACCAAGCACTAGCCGACAGATCGACAGCCGTTATCAGAAAATCTCTCGATAAGGCCCGCTCGTTCAGCCATCAGCTGGCGGACGAGGATAGTCCCGCAATGTTTCTCTCAACCAGAAAGTGCTGGAATGACCTCCAATCCTCGCTTTCCGAGAGCGTCAAGGATAAGAGCGTCCAGTACGTTCTTAAACTTGATATTGCAAACTACTTTAGTTCGATAAACCTTCATACGTTAATTAACGTTCTGAATGATTCCGGCTTCGATAAAGCATATTCATCCCGCTTAGAGGCTCTGCTTACGAGTTTCACCGGGGAGAGGAGTTCAAGGGGAATCTTACAAGGAATATTTCCGTCAGACCTTCTCGGAAATTTCTACATGGCTCCAATCGATAGAATCCTAAAGGACATGAAATTGCATTCGGCAAGATATGTCGACGATCTGTACATTTTTGTTGACTCAGTTGAGCATGCTGATCGCATTCTACGAGATTTAATCCCGGCTTTGAGAAGCTATGACCTTTCGCTCAACGAAAGCAAGTGCAAGATCATACCAAAGAACTTGCTTCATACAATGGAACCCGATTTGGAGTCATTGTTTCAAGCAGCGGTTGATGAGATCGCGGACCAAATTGAGGACGAAGACTTCGATGCGGACTATGGGTTCCAGTCAGAATGGGAGTCGGAGGACGAGGAGGATGCAGTCGAAGACGAAAAGGAAGGCGTCGAGGAAACACCGATCGAGTTGGCTGCAACGATGTCCCTGTTCGACTCGATGGACGAGTACCCTGGACAGGAAGAGAATGTTGAAAGGTTTTGCCTACCGCTCTTTGCGAAGGCCGGATCAGATCACGCCGTAGAGCACGTCAAAGACGCATTCAAGCGGCGACCGTCGATGGCGCAAATTTATTCGTCATACCTAGCGAAGTTTCTTGACGACAAGGACCTGAGAACCTTTGTCGTTGGGTTGGCAGCCGATGAAGCCCTTGCCGACTGGCAACGCATGTGGCTCATCGCTGCCATGATGCAAGCTACGGAGCCTACTGATGACGAAGTGAAGATTGCATTAGACATTGCGAAGGACGGAACCCGGCATGACGCGTTGCGTGCTGTGGCTGCATATTATGTGGGCAGGTTTGGCGATCATGCTAGGAGGACCAGTCTGCGGACACTCTATGCGCAAGTTTCAAACTACGTTCAGGCTGCGATCTACGCATCATCTCGTTTTTGGCCAGGAGTGGAGCGTTTGAATGCAAAGGCAACATGGGCAGGCCACGGGCAACTTCATTCACTGCTGACTATCGCAATGAAGAAGTGACCGATCGGACGTTGGCCGCGCAGCTTGCACCAGTGGACCGGCAAGCTTCGCTCGGATTCAAGCAGCTTATCTTGGCAAGAAAGTAGCGCCGCTCACCATCGACTAAGCCCGTCCGTGCGAACCACCAAGGCCCCCAGAACCTGTCCATTCGGTCCTTCGCTTTACGGTGCTCCTTCCATTCAAGATGCTAGTGAGGGCGCAGGGAGCGTCGGCGCTGGCAACCGCCAGGGACGCTGCATCAACTTTCCTGAACAACCGAAAGGCTTGCTGACCTTGAGAAGAAGCTGAGCGAACGAGTTAGCTATCTCCTTGACGCCTAGCCCTTTCGCACTGTCCATGAGGGCCGGTGCATTAGCTGTCGTCATCTAGCATCTGACGTTGCCGCGCGACCTCTGCCACGGGGTCCTTTAAATAACTGACGAGATCATGAAGTATGACCGCTTCAAAGGCATGAACGCCAGAGACTGAGTGTGCAAACGAATGCGTCGTGCCATGGATTTGTCTGTGATGGGCGTTGTCGTCGTCTAAGAGGCTGGTGACGTCAAACATCTCCCTCCACTTGGTACCCATCGACCAAGAGACAGATAAACCAATATCATTGGTGTCCTTAACGCCAGACTGAAGCTCTTCAATCAATCCATCTAGGTTGTATTTGTACTCCAGAATCTTGACCACCGTCTGGTACGTCTCATCCTTCGTAAACATTTCTGCATCAATACCAAGCGGATTATTGGTGCTTTTTATGTATTTATCAAACGGTGGGTCCATCTTTACGCGGTATAGACCGTCGTACTGGTTGTATTGGCTACTGGCTATCAGCTGCACACCTCTCACCAGGCCAGATGAAAGCATCTGATTGAAGACGGCCACTACATCTTGCTCTACGAGCGGCTCCGATCTTATAGGAAGCTCTTCCGTTGGCATAAACAGGCCAGCGCCTTTGATGATAAGAGCGTGGTCGGTTTCGTGCTGAACCTGTTGCTTAATCCATTGATCCACCTTCAACTCATCACTGAAAATCTTGGCGACACCTGGCTTCCGGAGTAAGTGATAGCGGCGACGAAATGCAGTTACCGCAGATACCGCGATCTTCTCGGCAAGAGTTACATACTCGGGCTGGAAGCCCTTACGGCCAAGGTCAGGTTCCGCATTGTCGAAGTGGATGATAACATGCGCCAGATTTTGAAAACCTATGTTATTCGTCATCGGAATCGTAAGGGTACTACCCTGTGGCATACCTCTCGTCGCAAGCTGCAGGCCGCCGTGAAGTACTCGTGCACCCTTCCTCAGTTTTAATATTGAATCGTTTACCGTATCCCATAACTCTGTAGAAAAGGCGAGGTATACGTATGCAGAAATACCTGCGTCATTTGCAAGCGCCCGCTCTGCAGTATCAAGGCGCATCTGAATGGGGCTTGTTTTGCCGTTTTGACGAAGTAGTTCGTCTGTTCCCCACTGCCCCCACAACCCATTTAACTTTAAGAACTTTGGGGGTATCTTCGTTGCGTCAGCTCCGCTTACGAGCTTTTTCTCGACATAGGCGTTGTACTCTCGTATATCGCCGCTGCGCGCTATCAGGTTATGAGGATATAGGTATTGTGGCGTGGTTGGCCCGGCAGTTGTCGTCACTCCCTGCGCGTCGGTCACCCTCACTTCGACCTGTGTTGTTGGAGCTTCGGTCCCCTTGAGGTAGATGCCTCCTACTGGGGTCAAAATGCGTAGCAAAGCTAACCACTGTTCGGCGGTGGTGGCTTGATACCAAGCTAGGTTCGATGGTCGTATCTTCTCGCCTACCAACCTCACGCAGATGGAGGTGCCGTCTTGTGTTAGCTGGAATGGTCCATCTGGCTCGGGGTGAGCTACAATTTTTGGTCTGCTGACGGTGCCCGTATTGTCGTCAACCCAGTGTCGCCCATTTTCGATGATGCCGGAGTAGGACTGGCCGGCCTGTTTGGAACTCACGTGCAGGGAGTTAAATCCGTATCCCAAATATGTAGCGCCGACACCCTTGCTTCCGCGTGTGGCCGCTCCCGCTTTGAATGAGAAGTTGGGTCGGAGAAATTGACGCATCTGATCGATGCTCATTCCAATGCCATTGTCGGTGACACGCACCGTGTGTTGTTTCAGGTCAATTTCAACCCACACTTTACCCTGGAAGTCTGTACTTGTGTTGCTTGCTTTCCGCTCTACCGCATCAAGGGCATTTTGCAACAACTCGGAAAAGAGGTCGTAGTAGCCAGTATAGCTCCTAAGGATGTTCGCAATTTCGCGTTTCTGAGCACTTATTAAGATGCCGGGGTCTGCTCCAGCATCGGCATCAAGCGGGTCCCATGCCTCGAACGTAGACGCAGTCATAAGCCTTCCCCCCAGTCGAAACGGCGATGTTGCAAGGAGTTGTGTGTAGGGCAATCCGATATGGTTGGCAAAGGGCTATGCGACAGTCTCAAAATCAAAAGAATTTTTTTTGCGCAGGCCGCTGCCTGGCCCCACAAGGTCGGCAATTCTGGCCTGTAGGAGCACTCATCTGCTTGGCGCATTCCGTGGCAACAAACCATCAGCCCAATTCAAGAGCACAATCACCAGGAAGCGCCGATTGAGTTGGTGCGCATCGGCGCTAAATGTCCGGGGCTTTACTTCGCCTGCGTGTCGGCCAAAAGTGACAGTGGGTTCTTTGGAATGGGTCGGGGTGGCTGGCTGAGATGAGCGCAATTCTAGGCTTCTTCAACCAAGGCTGGGTCGGGGTTCTTGTAGGCGCCATCGGCATTGCGGTTGCGATCTACACCATCTTCCGACGCACGAAAGGACGTCTTCTATATCAGCAAACTAGCATCCGCTTGCTCGACGCTGGTCGAAGCTCTCTCCTGAACAATGTATCGGTGTTGTACGCGGACAAGAAAGTCCCTCGCGTTTCACTGACGCACGTTGCGATCTGGAATAGCGGTAGATCTGCAGTTCGGTCAACGGATGTATCCGAACATGGGCCAATCAAGATCGAATTGAATGGTGATGGAGAGATTCTGGAAGCGACTGTAGCCGCATCAAGTATGCCAGAAAATGACCCAACTCTAACTATCAGTGATGATGCTAAGTCGTTCTCATTGAATTTTTCATTTCTAAACCCTGGTCAAGGCGTTATCATCCGCGCCATACATACCGCAGACAAGGGAAGTGCCTTGATTAGCGGTACGCTAATTGACTTACCTGTAATTGGCAATGCCGGGCAACTGGGGATGTTTTCATCGCGCGGCCCTGACGCCAACAAGGCGATGGTAATTAGCAAGGGCAAAAACATCGTTGGGGCGTATCTACTCGTCACAGGTGTGATATTTATTGTACTTGCCACCTTCTTTAAAGAAGATATGGCAGCAATGGACCAGAAGATGTCTGCGCTCTCGCAGGCCTACGGGTGGCTGATGGGCATCGCCATGGGCATACCCATGATCCTGGGCTCGCTCCTACTACTTACTTCTCGACGCGCGCCTCCCAATGCGCTTATCGCCAAATTGTCGAGTTCTGCGGAAGCTCCTGGAAGCAAAGCGACATAGGGAACTGTCAACCTCAAAATCCTATCGCTTCAGCCTTTGCCTGTGAGTGTGCCTGTCCAAACCAATCTGGACGCGGCCCAGGGAAACGACGAATTTTTTCGTACGGGTATCAATAAATGACCAAGTCAGTTGTCCCCCCGTGCCCTCGTTCTTCGAGAGTCTGTGGGTCACAACGTGGTCACAGCTGTCACAGATTTGGGACGGGACGTGCTTGACGAGGTATAGGGGGTGGGGTTACGTCTTGTCCGTCAACCGGTTGTAGCGAAAGAGTTATTCCGGGATGCAAGCAGCTCTCTACTGAGACGCAACCGCTGCCTAGCTGCCCTCCGAAGGCAGAGGTCACAGGTTCGAATCCTGTCGGGTGCGCCAGACCTTGCACCAGCGCTACAGTCCGCAGACTCCCTTACGACGAAGGCACCCTCGGCTCCTCCACCAGGTAAAACCGATCCTTCGGCGAAAAGTCCGTCACCAGGAACGAGAACGACGCACTCTCCTGCGGGTCGACCTTGCCCTTGCTGAACAGCAACCGGTCATAGGGTTCGAAGTCGCGTTTGAATTCGGCGAAGCTGTCGGACTTGATCATGTTGTCCACGCGCTGCGCCTGGTCGAAGGACAGCCCGTCGCCATAATCGCTCGGCGCGTTCAGGATCGCCTGCAGCTCGAATCCGAATTCGATCCAGGCCTCGCCGCTGTTGTTGCGGGTGACGATTTTTAGCGGCAAGAAGCCGGTCGAGTAGTTGCCCGTCGATCCGAAGGGCTGGATCGGCCGCGCGGCGCGTATGGTCAGCGTCACCGGGTCGGCGGTGTCCAGTTCCTCGGTGACCACGATCGGGTCGGCGCGGGTCCCGGCGCCCGTGGCCGAAAGGATCCGGAAGCCGCCGCGTTCGTCGGAGAAGGAGTAGGCGCCCGCCTCGACGATCCCGTCGGCCATGGCGCGCGGGCAGCTCGCGGCCAGCAGAGCCGCGAATACCTGCACACAGCGCAAGCCCGGACGCGTCATGGCCCGAGTATGATCGACAATTGCCCGGCCGCATACTGCCCGGCCACATGCCGGAGTGACTATTGCCCCTGGTAGACTATCAAAAGAATGCCGGCCGCTCCGCGCAACGGCATGGCTAGGCCGCCTTGCCTCAGCCTCCCGCCACCGCCCGCACACTCTCCCGCTCCACCAGCGGGCACTCCAGCTTGGTGATCGGATAGCGCCCCTGTCCGGGCGCCGTCGGTGATTCCAGCTGTTCGATCGCCCATTGGCCCATCGCCATGTGCGGCAGGATCGAGGTGGTCAGCGGCGGGAACAAATGCCGGGCGATTTCCTCGTCGTCGTAGCCGACCACCGAAATGTCCTGCGGAATGTGCAGGCCGGCTTCCTTCAGCGCCTCGTAGCAGCCGATCGCGGTGCGGTCGTTCTGGCAGAAGATGGCGGTCGGGCGGTCTTTGAGCGCGAGCAGCTTGACGGTCGCGGCGTAGCCCGCACTGGCCGACCAGTCGCCCTCGACCACCAGCTCCGGGTCGAAGGGAATGTCGGCGGTGGCGAGCGCGCGGCGGTAGCCTTTCAGCCGGTCCTGCGCCGCCTGCATCCAGGGCTCGCCGGTGATGGTGGCGATGCGGCGGTGGCCGTGGCTGATCAGGTGCCTTGTCGAGTTCTGGCCGCCGGCGATCTCGGAGGGCACCACGGCGGGGAAGGCATAGTCGGCCGTATAGCAATTGAGCAGGATCACCGGAATGTCGAGGCTGTAGAGGAAGTCGGGCGCGGTGATCTCGCGGGTGAAGATGGTCATGTAGATCAGCGCCGAAATGCCCCGCCTTGTCAGCGCCTGGATGGCGCGCGGCTCCATCACGGCGTCGCCCATGGTCTGCGCCACCAGCAGCACGTTGCCGGCATTCCACGAAGCCTGGCGCGCGCCTTCGATCGCCACCACCGCCTCCGGGCTGGTCGCCAGCTGGTCGACGGCAAAGCCGATCACCCCGTCCAGCCCGTCGAAGGTGGCAACCGGCTTGCGCAGCGCCGAGAAGGCGGGTGCGCTGTAACCCAGCGCCCGTGCGGCGTCGATCACCCGCTCGCGGGTGTGCTGCGACAGCTTGATCCCTGGCGAATTGTTGAGCACGAAGGAAACCGTCGCCTGCGAGCAGCCGGCGGCCCGGGCGATGTCGGTCATGGTGACCCGCCCCTTGGGCTTGGCCGGCGCCTTGCGGCGCTTGACCGTCTCGATGGCCGAATCCCTGGTCTCGCTCATGGCGTTCGTGTCCCCAATCACGGCCTGTCTAGCGGCCGCCTGCCGGTCCGACAAGATGGCTCGGCGGTGCCGGTTTATAGAAACCGCCGCTTCGTTTATATCTATTAGCGGCCGTGTGGTCCATCGATCATCAGGCTCCTTATGCGCAGGGACAGTAATGACTGCCCGGCTTCTTGCGTCGTGCGGCCAGGGCATGGGTTCGTCGGTGCACCGTTCGCGGTGGCGCCACGCTGTGCCCGAATATCGGCTGAAAACTAATAGTGTTTACTAATACAAAAATGCGCTGTAACGTCAATCCGTCGCGCCCGGCCTTGTTGGGTCCGGAGCGGCGGGAAAGCGAACGTCAATGGTCCGATGGCTTGCGGAGATTTGCCTCCGCGAGCCTTGTCTCGGATATGTGATATGTCAGACAAATCGGACTATTTACGAACGAAGGATGAGTCTCTAAAGTCTGCAACCGTGGCTGGAACGAGGCCATTCTTGTGAGTGCCGGGAAACCCTGAGGAGGAGGGGGTATCCAAGCCGCAAACGGCAAATTCAGGTGAGCACGCAATTCTAGTGAGCAAGACGGTCCAGCCCGACGGCTGAACCAAAAAGGGAGGTTGAACATGAAGTCCTTGATACGCAATGCATCCGTGGCCGCCGCGGCCCTGGTTGTCGGCCTGACGGCGACGGCCATCGCGCGCGCCGACGACAAGCCGACACTGGCTTTCGTCGTCAACGGCGCTTCCGATTTCTGGAAAGCGGCCGAAGCCGGCGTCAAGAAGGCGCAGGGCGAGCTACCCGACTATAATCTCGAACTCAAATATCCCGAACAATCCTCGGTCGCCATCCAGCAGCGGCTGATGGACGATCTGGTGACGGCCGGCGTCAAGGGCATCATGGTCTCGGCCGTCGATCCCAAGACCTCGACCGACGGCCTGAACAAGATCGCGTCTGAAACCGCGCTGTTCACCACCGACAGTGATGCGCCGCAGACCAAGCGTGTCGCCTATATCGGCTCGTCCAACGTCGATGCCGGCAAGCAGGCGGCCGAAATCGCCAAGAAGGCGATGCCCAATGGCGGCAAGTGCCTCGGCTTCGTCGGCCTGCTCGGCGCCGACAATGCCAAGGAGCGCATCCAGGGCATGAAGGATGGCCTCGCCGGCACCAAGATCGAGCTCGTCGACGTGCGCGGCGACGATATCGACCAGGCGCGTGCCAAGAAGAATGTCGAGGACGCGCTGGTCGCCAGCCCCGACGTCACCTGCATGGTCGGCTTCTATTCCTACAACACGCCGCGCATCTATGAAGCGCTGCGCGATGCCGGCAAGCTCGGCCAGATCACCGTCGTCGGCTTCGATGACGATCCGATCACGCTGGGCGGCGTCAAGGAAGGCACCGTTGCCGCCACCGTCGTGCAGCAGCCCTTCGAATGGGCCTATCAGGGCATGAAGCTGATGGCTGCCTATCTCAAGGGCGACAAGTCGGGCATCCCGGCCGGCAACCTCATCATCATCCCCACCAAGATCATCGGCAAGGATGATGTCGACGCCTACGCCGCCAATTTGAAGGCGATGGCCGGAAAGTAAGACCACAGGCAGTTCAGCCGGCTCAACTTCGCTTGAGCCGGCTGCGCGCATTGACGAACCCTTCGAGGATCGTCAGTCTGCCGGAAGGCCGGCCCGCTAACTGCTGTCAGGCATGATGAACTATTCCGATACATCCATCGCAGCGACCACGCCGTTCCTCAGCCTCGAGAGCGTGCGCAAGACCTATCCGGGCGTCGTCGCGTTGGATGGCTTCTCCATGGAGGTCAGGCCGGGCGAGGTCATCGGCCTGGTCGGCGAGAACGGCGCCGGCAAGTCGACCCTGATGAAGATCCTCGGCGGCGTCACCACGCCGGACACCGGCACGATCACGGTCGACGGCACCGCCCATAAGGGGCTGAGTGTCGAAGGTAGCCTGGGTTCGGGCATCGCCTTCGTCCACCAGGAACTCAATCTGTTCGAAAACCTCGACGTCGCCGCCAACATTTTCTTCGGCCGCGAGCCGCTGCGCGCCGGGCCGCTGAAACTCGTCGACCGCTCGAAGCTGCGCGAGATGGTGGCGCCGCTCTTGAAGCGCGTCGGCGCCAATTTCTCCGCCGATGCGCAGGTCGCCGACCTGTCGCTGGCGCAGCAGCAGATGGTCGAGATCGCCAAGGCGCTGTCGATCAAGGCAAGGCTGGTCATCCTCGACGAGCCGACATCCAGCCTGCCGCTCGCCGAGACCGACAAATTGCTCGACGTCATCAAGGCGCTGAAGGCCGACGGCATCAGCGTCATCTTCATTTCGCACCGCCTGCACGAGGTCGAGCGGGTCGCCGACCGCGTCGTCGTGCTGCGCGACGGCATGCTGGCCGGCACGCTGGGCAAGCGCGACATCAACCACGACCAGATGGTCAAGCTGATGATCGGCCGCATGCTGAAGGAGCGCGAGAAGGCCTCCGAGGCCGCGCGTGCGCCTGGCGCCGTGGCACTCGCGGCCAAGGCCATCCGCACCCCCACCTATCCCAGCCGACCCGTCGACCTCGATGTCCGGCGTGGCGAGATCCTCGGCCTTGCCGGCCTGGTCGGCTCCGGCCGCACTGAGCTCGCCCGCGTCTTCTTCGGCATCGACGGCAGCCTTGGCGGCACGCTCGAGCTCGACGGCAAGACGCTTGTGCTGGGTTCGGCGGCCGACGCCGTCGCGCACGGCATTTTCCTGGTGCCGGAAGACCGCAAGCTGACCGGCATCCTGCTCGACCTGTCGATCGCCCAGAATATTTCGCTGCCCAATCTGCCGGCGCATGCCAGGCGTTCGCTGGTGTCGGCAAGTGCGGAGACCGCCACTGCCGAGAAGCAGAAAAAAAATCTCGGCATCAAGGCGCCTTCGGTGCAGACGCGCACCGGCACGCTGTCGGGCGGCAACCAGCAGAAAGTCGTGCTCGGCAAGTGGCTGGCCATGAACCCGAAGGTGATGATCCTCGACGAGCCGACGCGCGGCATCGACATCGGCGCCAAGGCGGAAATCTACGGGCTGATGCGCGCCCTGGCCGATGCAGGCGTCGCCGTGCTGATGATCTCCAGCGACATGGAGGAGGTGATCGGCGTGTCCGACCGCATCGCCGTCATGCATGAGGGCCAGATCTCGGGCATTCTCGACAAGGACCAGTTCAGCCAGGAAAACGTGCTGCTGCTGGCGGTGGGCAAGCAGCCGAAATAGTTTTTGCGCTGCGAGACCGCGCAACCTGCCCAGGCAGGAATTGGGGAGACGACGATGAGCAAGAAAGATCTCGGCCTGCTGATCCTGATCCTGGTGGTCGGCGCGATCGTGGCCATCATCAATCCGCGCTTCCTCTTGCCGATCAACCTTGCCAACACCTCGAACCTGATCGGCCTGTTCGGCATCCTGTCGATCGGCCAGGCCTTCGTCATCATCACCGGCGGCATCGAACTGTCGGTCGGATCGGTGGTGGCGCTGCTGGGAACGCTGTTCATCGATTTCATCGCCGTGCGCGAGCTGGACTGGCCGCTGGCCTTCGTGCTGATCATCGCGCTTGGCGCCATCATCGGCCTGGTGCATGGCTGGCTTATCACCAGGCTGAAGCTGCAGCCCTTCGTCGTCACCTTATGCGGCCTCTTGATCTATCGCGGCGTCGCCCGCTTCTACACCGCCGACGGCACCGCCGGCTTCGCCTTCGGCCAGAATTTTCCCGAGCTCGAATTCCTGACAGCCGGACGTTCCTATGGCGTGCCCAACAGCTTCATCGCGCTGATCGTCATCGCCATCGTCATGTGGGTGGTGCTGCACCGTTCGGTGTTCGGCCGCTATCTCTATGCCATCGGCAAGAATGAGGAGGCGGCGAAGTATTCCGGCATCCGCACCGGCCGCATCGTCATGGCGGCTTACGTCATCTGCGGCGTGCTGACGGCGCTGTCGGCGATCTATTTCGCCATGTACACGCGCTCGATCTCGCCGGCCAGCCATGGCCAGTTCTATGAACTCTACGCCATCGCCGCCGCCGTGCTCGGCGGCTTCTCGCTGCGTGGCGGCGAGGGCTCGCTGATCGGCGTCATCCTCGGCACCGTGCTGCTGCAGGAGCTGCAGAATCTCGTCAATCTGCTCGGCATCCCGTCCTCGCTCAACTTCGCGGTGATGGGCGGCGTCATCCTCATCGGCGTGCTCGTCGACCAGCAATGGGGTGTGTTCCGCGCACGGCGGCTGATGGTCGATGCCGCCCGCAAGAACGTTGCCGGCGCGCCGGCGGAATAATCGCGGGGCGACGCTGCCGCTTGCCCGGCTCTTGTAGATATTATAATAGCATACCCGGTATTGCTCGGGGGGTGTGCGGGACATGCGCTGCGATTTGCGAGGCAAGGTGGCGCTGGTCACGGGAGCGGCTGGCGCCATCGGCAGTTCCATCGCCAGGCGCCTGTCCGACAATGGTGCCGCGGTCGTCGTCGCCGACATCAACGGCGAGGGCGCAAGCCAGGTCGCGGCCGACTTGACCGATGCCATGGCCTGCGCCACCGACATCCGTGATGCCGCATCGGTCGGCAGCGCGATAGCCGCGATCATGCAGCGTTACGGCCGCCTCGACATCCTCATCAACAATGCCGGCGTCAATACGCTGGCGCATCGTGTCACAATTGACGAATTCCCGGCCGAGGAATGGGACCGCATCACCGGCATCGATCTCGACGGCCTCTACATTATGAGCCGGGCGGCACTCGGTCCCATGCTCGCCGCCGGCAGGGGCGGGCGCATCGTCAACATCGCCTCGGTCGTCGGCCTTGCCGCCATGCGCCTGCAGAGCCCGTTCGTCGCCGCCAAGGCCGGCATCATCCATCTGACGCGGTCTATGGCGATCGAACTCGGCGCCAAAGGCATCCTGACCAACGCGGTCGCCCCGGGTTCGGTGATGACGGCGCTGACCGCCAAGCTGTTCTACGGGGATGACGGCAAGTTCGCCGGCCGCACGCAGGAATTCCTGGCCCATGTACCGCTCGGCCGCCCGGCCGAGCCGCGGGAGATCGCCGAGGCGGTGCTGTTCCTGGCCTCGCCGGCCGCCAGCTACGTCAACGGCCAGGTGCTGGCCGTCGATGGCGGCTGGACGGCGGGATACATGATGTGAGTGGCGCGATGGAAATCGATCTCAACGGCGCCGCGGTGGCCCTCGATGGCGAGACCAACCCGATCGTCGACGCCGTGCTTGCCGCACTGCGTGCCAATGGCGGCACGGTTCTCGAAGCAGGGGGTGCCGCCGACATCCTGCTGATGTCCAACCCGCTGCGCCCGGGAACGACGATGCAGGATCCACGCTGCCAGTATGCCGATGCGCGCAGGGCGGCCGTGGCCATGGCCGAGCGCGGCGGCGGGCGCATCGTCTTCCTGATCTCGGCCACCGCCGGCATGCCGATGCGCCGTCATCCGCGCTTTTCCATGGAGAACGCGGCGATTCTAGCCGGCATGCGTGCCTTGGCCATGGAGTTCGGGCCGAAGGTGTTGGTGAATGCCGTCGGCTTCGGCGCGGTCGAGGACGAAACCATGGTCTCGGGCGACAAGGCGATGCTCAGCCACACGCCGGTCGGCCGCGCCGGCTGCATCGAGGAAGCGGTCGCGGCCGTGCTGTTCTTCTGCGATCCGCTCAACACTTACACGACGGGCCAGATGCTGGGCGTCGACGGTGGCTGGACGGCAGGCTATGGCCGCAATTTCTGAATTGCTGAGCATCGGATCGGGAGCGCTCGAAGTCGCGCTGGTACCGCAAATCGGCGGCTCCGTGAGTTCGCTGCGCTGGCGCGGCATCGATCTCATGCGCCGGCTCTCGGAAGATGATCGCAGATCCGGCAACGTGCTTGGCGTCGCCATGTTTCCGATGACGCCCTATGCCAACCGCATCGCCGGAAACGCCTTCGACTTCCGCGCAAGACGCTGGCAGGTCCTGCCCAACAATCCGCCCGAGAAATTCAACGTCCATGGCAGCGGTTGGCAGCACGCCTGGGATGTCACCGGGGCAGGTGCCGCCAACGCCACCCTGTCGCTGGACATCGCCGCCGGAGCCGAGCCCTATTCCTACCGCGCGACCCAGGCTTTCGCGGTTTCGGATGAGGGGCTGAGCGTGACCATGACCCTGACTAACACCGGTCCGGTCGCCATGCCGTTCGGTTTTGGACTGCATCCCTGGTTCGATCGCGATCCGGACGTGACGGTGCAGTTCGACGCCAGGCGTTTCTATCTCGAAGAGCCCGACGGCATTTCAGGCGATGCCGTCACCTTGCCGCCCGAACTCGACTTTGCCGAAGGCAGACCCCTCCCGAGTGGTTGGCGCAACAATGACTATGGCGGCTGGGGCGGTGAAGCGACGCTGCGCTTGCCGGCTCGCGGCGCGGGACTGCGTATGAAGGCCGACCCGATTTTCAAGCATCTGATGTTTTACGCCGATCCGGCCAAACCATGTTTCTGCGTCGAGCCGCAGACCAACGCCTCCGGCGCCTTCAACCGCGGCCGATGGGATGATGCGGACGAGGGCGTGATCGTCCTCGCCCAGGGCGAAAGTGCTGCCGGCACCGTCTGGTTCACGCCCTTTTCGCTTTAGGTCGGGGCAAAAGACGGGTGCGCCTGACGACGATGATCGTCTAAATAAGCCCATTCCTGAGCTTGAAGCGGCGCATGCCACGCACATTGACGGCCCGCCCACGGTTCAACAACTCGCGCATGATCGGCTCCCGCCGTGGCGGCGTCAGATGTTCGAGGATACGAGCACAGTCATGTTCAAGCAAAATCCCCCGAATAAGTAGGTCGCGCTTCACCAAAGGACTATCCATCACCCGATGAAAGAGCCCGAAGCCGAAGTGTATTTGGCTGCCATTGATGATGGTCCCAATCATATGATTGACCAGGGTCTCTTGTTTAATCTGAATGGCCACGGATGCATTTTTCTCGGCTTCCGCAAGCCGGGCCTTTGTTTCGGCCGAAAACCTGCCAAACTCCGATATTGTAGGCGTTCGCGATTCCTGTTCGAGAATGGCGGAGTCCTTTCCGCGTTTTTCTCCACGCCTTTTTGATTTGGGATTGCCCGCCAGCATTTGTCCGGTTCTTTGAGCGCCTTTCAGAAGCGGGCCAAGATCGTAACCGCGAAGCGCGCCATAAGGGACGTAACGAAGTGTTGCTACCAGCTCGGAGATCGACATCTTGTCGAGCCGAAGCGCGAGCTTGTCGGCGGAATAGATAACATCAACCCGGTAGCCACAACGCTCCAGGCATTGCGAAAAGCCGAGTTCTCCCTTCCGTATCGCGTGGGGGCGAATGTCGTAGGGCCTGTACTCTCGCCAAAATCGCCGAATCTGTGCATCGGCGAATACTTTGCCGGCTACACTAAATGCGTAGCTGCCCATATGATGGGCAAACTCATGGTTCTCGTAGGTGCCAACGGCGTCATAGTCGCTCTGAAGCAGAGCTTTGATCATTGAGTCCAAGCCAGGTCCGGCAATGTAAATGACACTATCGTTCAGATAAATCATACGTTCGGGTCGGAGTTCCTCCGACGCCAGATGCAAGGTCGCGGCACGGTAGGCTCCGAAGTCACGGCCAATGTTGTTACGCACAAGGATGCGGTGCGCAAATGCCCTTAAGGTCACGAGTTCATCCGGACGAAGATCGCCATTGCAGACAACAATGGCGTTGACATGTTGGCGACGAAGCGTCGCCAGGAGGTCGAGAAAGTCGCTCGTAATCCCAATGAGGTGATATTTGACGACGATCGCATAACAATTGCCAATTGCCGGCGTCACGGTCTCATCGGAAACAAATCGCGGCTCGCGTTCGGCCAGAATGCCTGGGAACTGAATTATCTTGGCGGCCAGAACATACGCTCCTGCGGCCGCCCAGTTCGCAATTTGCCCGATCTTTTTCATGGCCGCGCGCCCCCCGGCCCCGACAGATAACACTTCAGTCGACGCTGTGAAATGGTCTACTCATGACGTGCAACGCTCGGTGCGGGGGATGCGAACTTGGACTTCCGAAAGACTATCCGAACGGCAATCGGCAAGAATGGACGCGGCATCGAGATTGGCGCTTCATACTCGCCCATATTGCCCAAGGCCGAAGGTTACAAAACGCTCGTTGTCGATCATACCGATGCCGACGGATTGCGCTCGAAATACGCTGCGATCGGCGTCGACGTTTCACGGCTTGAAACGGTAGATGCCATCGACGATGGAGGCGAATTCAGACAACTCGACCTGACTGGCGAGGGCTTCGACTTCATAGTGGCCAGTCACGTCTTTGAGCATCTCACGGACCCTGTTCATTTCCTCCAACGCTGCGAACGGGCACTCAAGCCGGGTGGGCGGGTGTATCTCTTGATTCCGGATCGTCGATACACCTTCGATTATCTGCGGCCCAGTTGTACCGCGGGCCATCTGTTGGCCGCCTATGTGGCAGGGCAAAAAAGGCATGGCACGGCGGCCATGTTCGATCATCATGCATCGCATGGAACGCGCGGAGGTGTGCAGGTCTGGCTGGAAGGGTTCAAGGGAGAGTATGCTTTCGCCGGAACGCCTCAAGCAGGCTACGCGATGGCAACCAGGCAAGGAGACGACTATGTCGACTGTCACGCCTGGGTCTTCACGCCGTCCAGTTTCCGCCTGGCCATGGCCGATTTGCACGCAGCAGGAGTCCTGGGACTTCGTGAAGAGCAATTTTACCCGACTGTAGGGTGCGAGTTCTTTGCGGTGATGTCCGCCAATCCGGCGACGCATAGTCCCGACAGACTGGCCCTGGCGCTCGACGCGATCAACGAAGCCGGGCCTGAACACATCGCTGCGGCCGTTGTCGATCCTCCCGTGTACATCGGATCAGCGCCGTCAGCCCAAAATGCGATTGATGCATTCAAGGGCCAATGGGTCACCGCGTTCCCGGCAGCGCAAGGCTTGCAGGCGGGCACATCCCATCTGCACGAGGACCCACGCATACTTTGGCTCGCGGAGAAACTGGGTGGCTGGCTCAACGGGAAGCAAGTCCTCGAACTAGGTCCCTTGGAGGCGGCGCATACCGCAACTTTGTTGTCCCAAGGTGCAGGGTCGGTTCTGGCCATCGAGGCCAATCGCGATGCCTTTCTTCGCTGTCTGGTCGCGAAGGAAATCCTTGGCTTGCGCGACGCGAGCTTTCGGCTCGGCAATTTTGTGCCCTTCCTGGAGAGTGAAACAAAGCATTGGCCGCTGATCGTAGCCAGCGGTGTTCTCTATCATATGACGGACCCGCTGCACGTGCTGGACTTGTTGGCGGACCGAACCGATCGCCTGTTTTTGTGGACTCACGTCGTCGACGACAATGCGATGCCGGTCGGTGACCGGCGGCGCGCGGCGCTTGGAGCGCCAGAGCAACGCGACTGGCACGGCCGAACGGTGACGCTTTATCCGCGCCCCTACGGACCGCTTGGCGCATCGACATTTTGCGGAGGCATGGACCCGGTACCGCGCTGGATACATCGCGACGATCTGCTGTGGGGTCTGGCTAAACTGGGGTTCGACGATCTGGCGGTCGCACACGAGACAGCGGACAACGAGCATGGTCCGTCGCTGTCGATCCTGGCGAGGCGCAGCCCCAAGGCTACGCGTAAAGAACCACGGCCCTTACCAACCGCTAAAAAGGTTCTAAAAAGGGTATAGATCTTCGGCAACGTCGGAAAGCGAGACCGGCCAATCCAATTTTGTTTCACCTGTCTTGCGAAACAGGACGGCCGACATCAACGCTCCGGTGTGCATCTCGCCAAAATGCGTCGATATGTTGTGCACTCGGGCCACGATGTATGCCCGCACACCATCGATGGCTTCGATGATTTCAAACCCGGTCGATCTGTTGAGCAAGGCCTTCCAGGAGTGACTCGAAAACCGAAAATAGTCGCACGGCTCTTCGTGCAGAGCCCATGTCTGCGGCGCCAGGATAATCCCCAGAGCGCCTGTCTTGAGAACCCGGTTCATTTCGATCGCGGCCTTCCAGGGCATCAGGAGGTGCTCGAACACCGCAAATGACATGACGGCGTCATAGGTTTTGCGAGGCAGAAAGCGGCTGGCCTCATGGGCGTCTCCAACGATGTCGACGTTCTCGCCGTCCAGAATATCGAAACCGGTGTAGACCCAGCCCGGCGGTAGGCTGTTGCGCCACATTGCACCGGTCCGGTTGCGCGAACCGATCTCCAGCAAATGTCCGCCGGAACGTGACCGCAACTCGGCAAAGAATCTGTTTACCAGGGGCAGTATCGGATCGTTCGGATCTGCCGCCGCAAGCGGGCGCACTTCCTTCGACCCGTCCGCCAATCTTATTTCGAGTTTCACATCCAGCATCTGAGCGTTGTCCAGCCCCGTAAAGACCCGCTCGTCAAATCGGCACGACGCCGCAAGTCGCCCATAGAGACGACTCAAATCCGCACTGGGAAGGCCAGTTTGCGACAGGACGACTGTGCGGCCATCCGGCAGAAGCAAGGCGACCCCAATGACAGGGGATTTTGCGGAAAACGTGAATCCTGAAACGTGAATCGCGCCATGGAAACACGAACTGCGATCGACGATGCAAACAAGCTCGCTACCGATGGCCGGGGCGGTCAAATGTGGTGTCGGACCAGCAATGGTCGAGTCCATGTTCATGGTGGCTTGCCCCCCGCTACAGCCATGGCTGCGGAATTCCGTGCCCTGGCAGGGTAGCGCCTGTGCGCGGCAAACTGAAGGGCAGGATAATCGGATCTTCAGTCAACCAGCCGATTGCGTTTAGGCTTAGAGAAGCCGCGCCAGCAGGCCGCCATCCACCTGCATGGCGCTGCCGGTGACGAAGGACGCGGCGTCCGAGATCAGGAAGCCTATTGCCGTGGCGACCTCGGAAGGGTTGGCGATGCGGGCAATCCTGTTGGGCTCGAAGGACAGGCCCAGCGCTTCGGCGCCGCCGGCCGCTTCCAGCCCGTCCAGCGTCATGCGGGTGGCGACCGAGCCGACCAGCACGGCGTTGACGCGGATGCGGTCGACGGCATAGTCGAGCGCCATCTGCCGCGACAGGCCGACGACCGCCGCCTTCGTCGCGGCATAGGCGGGCACGCCGGGAACCGTGGCATCGGCGTGGACGGACGCTATGTTGACGATCGAGCCGCCGCCGGCCGCGCGCAGCAGCGGCAAGGTCGCGCGGCAGACCCGGAAAATGGCTGTGAGGTTGACGGCGATGGTTTTTTCCCACTCCGCGTCGGAAACGTCTTCAAGCCGCTTGCCGGTGGGGTAGATGCCGGCGCAGTTGACGACGGCGTCGAGCCCGCCAAGCCGTTTGGCGATTGCCGTCGCTGCCGACTGAACCTCCGCTTCGCGGGTGAGATCGCACTCGCGGAAGATCAACTGGCTTTTGCCATAGCGGCCGGCAAGGGCCTTGCCCTCCGCGCCGTCCAGTCCGGCGCCGAAAACCCTGGCACCCTCGTCGGCGAGGTACTCCGCGGTCGCCCGGCCAATGCCGGTCGCAGCACCCGTGACGAAAACACGTTTGCCGGCGAACATCATGCTGAAACCTGTGCAGCCACAGCGTGGCGTTCCGCTTGCGCCGCAGTCACCGAGCGCAGCACGCGGTCCTCGCCGCCTTCGCCACGGCCAAATTCGTCGACGATGCGCCCGTCGGCGACCACGAGGCAGCGATCGCAAAGGCCAATCAGCTCTTCCAGTTCGGAAGCGACGATCAGCAAAGCCACGCCCTTCTCGGCGAGTTCAACCACCAGCCGGTAGATTTCGTGCCGGGTCGCCGCGTCGACGCCCTTGGTCGGCTCGTCGAGCAGCAGCACTTTCGGTGCCCGCATCAGCACACGGGCGAACAACAGCTTCTGCTGATTGCCGCCCGACAGATGGGTGACCACGGCCTGCGGCGACGACGCCTTGACGTTGAGCGCGCGCATGGCGGTGAGGATGGAGCTCCGCTCCAGTCCGCCGCGCACCATGCCGTGACGCGACAGAGGCGCGAGATTGCCGATGGTGATGTTGGCGCCGACCGGCAGGTTGAACAGCAGGCCGTCGCGTTTGCGATCTTCGGTCAAGAGCGCAATGCCGGCCGCGCGGGCATCCCTGGGCGATTTGATAGACACGGTCTGGCCGGCGACACGGACTTCGCCCTCGGCCGCGACGCGGCCATAGATGCCGTGCAGGATCTCGCTGCGGCCCGAGCCCAGCAGCCCGGCCAGCCCGACGATTTCGCCCGCCGCCACGGACAGGTTGATATCCCTGGCGCCATGGACCGCGCCGCTGTGGCCGGCGACTGTGAGATGGCGCACCTCCAGCGCCGTCGGCGCGCCGACGGGTGCTGCATGTTCAGGAAACAGCCGCTGCAGCCTTTGACCCGACATCGAGAAGATGAAGGTCTCGGCATCGAAGTCCTCGCGCGCGATCCGTACCGCCACCTGCCCGTCGCGCAGCACCGTGGCGCGGTCGCAGATGGCGAGCACCTCGGGCAGGCGGTGGGTGATGTAGATCATCGCCACGCCTTGCGCCTTCAGGCGGCGCAGCACGGCGAACAGCGCATCGACCTCGGTGCCGGAGAGCGAGGCCGTCGGCTCGTCCAGCATCAGCACGCGTGGCTTCGTGACGATGGCACGCGCAATCATCACCAGATGACGCTGCGCCGAGGTCAGCGACGCGACATAGGCCGTGGGGTTGATGTCGATGCCGAGGTCGGCAAAGATTTCGCCGGCCCGCTGCTGGAGCTTGCGCTGATAAACCAGCATGCCGGTACCCAGCCCGGTGCGGCCGGCAAAGACATTCTCGGCGACCGACAGCTGTTCGAGCACCTCGATTTCCTGCGGCACGTAACCTACGCCGTTCGATCGCGCATCGGCCGGCGAAGCGAAGCTGATGGGCCGGCCGTCGAGCTGGATCGTGCCGGTGTAGGAACCGGCCGGATGCACGCCGTTGAGGATCTTGACCAACGTCGACTTGCCGGCGCCGTTCTGGCCGAGCAAGGCGTGGATCTCGCCGGCCACGACATCGAAATCGACGCCGCGCAGCGCCTGCACGCCGCCGAAATTCTTGGCGATGGCGGTGGCCGAAAACAGCGGCGCTTGGGTGGTGATGGACAAGACGCATCCCTTCGGAAAGCGCCGGGCCTGCAAGGCGCGGGCCCGGCGGCAGGTGTTACTGGCCGGCGCTGTCCAGCATCTTGTAATAGGGATCGAGATCAGATGCGGTGATCACCTTTGCCGGCAGCGGATTGCTGTAAGGCACGGTCTTGCCCTGGGCGAGATCGCCGAGCAGTTCGGCGACCTTGGCGCTCTCTTCATAGAGCGGCTGCGCAACGATGCCGTAGGCGGCGCCGGATTTCACCAGATCGAGATTCTGCCTGATATAGTCCATGCCGACGATGACGACGTCGCGTCCGGCCTTGCGGGCGGCGCCCGACCAGGTCTGGATGCTGTTGCCGGTGGTGCCGAAGGCGGCGGTCACATCGGGATTGCCCTGCAGGATCGCCACCGCCTTTGCCTCGGCCGCCGACGGCTCAAAGCCTTCCATCTGCGTGTCGAGCACCTTGATGCCTGGATATTTCGCCGCGATGGTCTTGCGGAAGGCATCCGACATGGCGTTTTCGGTGTCGTTGGAAGCGCCCTGCGTCAACGCTACGGTGCCCTTGCCGCCGAGCTTGTCGCCGATCGCGATCGCGGCATTGGTTCCCGCTTCGGCGATGTTCTCTCCCGTTGCCGCTTTCAGGCCGTTGACGGTCCCTTCGGGCGGCAGGACGTGCCAGGTGACGATCGGGAAACCTTCCTTGGCCAGTTTCGAGATGTAGGAATAGATGGCCGGATCGGGACCGTAGACGCCGATCGCGTCGTATTTGGTGCGGGCAAGGGCGGCCTCGGCAAGCGGCAAGGTCGCCGGAATATCCCAGTTGGTGGCGCTCGGGTCGCCGACCACCTCGCAGGTGTAGCCAAGTTCCTTGCACTTGTTGAGGAAGCCCGCCTGCATCAGCCGATGCACCGGGTGATCCTTCATCGCCTGCACCCAGAGCAGGTGGATGTCCGCAGCCCGGGCCAGGCTCACCGAGCCGAGCGAGGTGGCGAGTGCCGCTGCCACCAATGCGGTTCGGATCAGCCGCTTTTTCAAATGGGTTTTCATGCCTTACCTCCCTTGGTTCGCCGGCATTTTTGCCGGCGCAATATCCGCGGCCTCTCAGGCGCCGGCGATGAAGTAGCGGCGGCGCACTATGTCGAGGCCGACAGCCATGACCATGATCACGCCAACCGCGATCTGCTGCCAGTTGGAGTTGACGCCGATGACGACGAGGCCGCTCTGCACCACTTTCAGCATCAGGATGCCGACGACGCCGCCGGCCACCGTGCCGGCGCCGCCGAACAGGCTGACGCCGCCGACCACGACGCCAGCGATGACGGTCAGTTCCCAGCCGCTGCCGATCGAAGTGCCGCCGCTGCCGAGATCGGCCATGACGAACATGCCGGCGATCGCCGACAGCGCGCCGACGGTGATGAAGGCGCCTATCTTGTAGGCGCTGGTGTTGATGCCGACGAGATGCGCCACTTCCTTGTTGCCGCCGGTGGCATACATGTTGCGCCCGAGCACGGTGCGCCGCAGCACGAAGTCGGCAAAGAGGGCGGCGACGATGAAGAAGGCAAAGCTCCAGCCGAGACCGAAGGCGAGATCGGTGCCGCCAATGGTGTTGATCGCCTCGGGCAGCGGATAGACCGGATAGCCGCCCGTCACCACCTGGATCAGGCCCTGGCCGATGAACAGCATGCCGAGCGTCTGGATGAAGGCGGGGATGCCCAGCCTGACGACGATCAAGCCGTTGAGGAGGCCGATCAGCGCGCCGACGCCGATGCCGCCGAGAATGCCGACGCTCACCGGCAGGGCGGCCGCGGTCATCAGCTTGGCGGCGACTACGGCCGACAGTCCGGCCACCGAACCGACCGACAGGTCGAACTCGCCGGCGACCAGCAGAATGGTCTGGCCGATGGCGATGATGCCGACAAAGGAGACGACGTTGAGAATGGCGCGGATGTTGCGCTCCGACAGGAAGGCCGGCTCGAGCAGCCAGAAGAAGGCGATCAGCAAAGCCATGGCCGCCAGCACGCCGACCTCACCGACGGCAATCAAGCCGATCAGTCGCCGCCGGAACGATCGCGCGTCCCTTGGCGGCGCGCTCACCTCAGCCGCGCTGTTCATCCCGACCTCCCTGGCAGCGACCGTTGCCGCTCTTGCGGCCGGCCCCATGCGCCCGCGCCGATCCTGGCGCGCTCCTCTCGGCCATTAAGATTATAATATTATAACTTGTCAACGCTGAAATTTTCTGGCGGTGCATAGCTGGGTCCATCGCTGGAAAGCACTCTCGGCAACCGCTATGAATGGACGTTTCCGCGTGATCCGCAGGACATTGCCTTGGTGGATAGCGCTTTCTTGGAGCATGGTGATGGTCGACAAGCCGCCGGCGGGCGAAAAGAAGCCGCAACGCCTCGGCGTTCGCGAGATCGCCAAGCGTGTCGGTGTGGCGCCGATGACGGTGTCGCGCGCGCTGTCTAATCCCGACATGGTCTCGCCGGAAACGCGGGCCAAAGTGCTGGAAGCCATCGAGCAGGCCGGCTTCGTACCCAACCGGCTTGCGTCCAGCATGCGCGGCAATGGCCGCATGATCGGCACTGTCGTGCCGCCGCTGATCAATTCGGGCATTGCCGAACAGGTGCAAGGCATGTCCGACGAATGCCATGAGAGCGGCTACTCGATGCTCCTGGTGCAAGGCGAGTTCACGCAGGAGGCCGAGGAGAAGTCGATCCGCAACCTGCTCGGCTGGCGCCCGGTCGGCATGATCCTGCAGAGCTTCGTGCAAAGCGAGACCGCGCGCGCCTTGCTGAAGAGCAGCGGCGCCCCGGTGGTCGAAATTTCCGAAATCAAGGGCCGCAAGCCGATCGACATGGTGGTCGGCGTCTCCAACTTCGAGACCGCCTATGCCATGACCATGCATCTGGCGGCCAAGGGCTACAAGCGCATCGGCTTCGTTTCGACGCCGATCCACGGCAATGACCGCCTGCGGCAGCGCCGCACCGGTTACCACGCCGCCCTGACGGAACTCGGCATCAAGAACCATGCCGATATGGAGGTCGAAGTGCCGATCACCGCGCAGGGCGGTGCCGAGGCGCTGGTGACGCTGACCTCCCGCCACCGGGATATCGATGCCATCTTCTTTTCCAGCGACACGCTCGCGGTCGGCGCCGTGCAGGAATGCCACCGCCGGCGCTGGGCGGTGCCGGGCAGGATCGCCATCGCCGGCTATGGCGACATGGATCTCGCCGCGCAGCTCTATCCGCCGCTGACCACGGTGAAGGTCAACCGCTACGAGATGGGCCGCCGTGCGGTGCGGCAATTGCTGGCACGGCTCGGCGGCGACACCAAGGTGCCGACCATCACCAGCCTCGGCTTCGAGATCGTCGATCGCGAAAGCGCGTGACGGATTAGAAAGCACGCTGCCCCGCTTCTTCCCGCCGCCCGAGCCGTTTTTCCCATCCTTCCGCATGGACGTTGAGATAGGCGTTGGGATCGTAAGGGTGGCTCTTGATCGCCTCGATGTTGAGATCGATGCCAAGGCCTGGCGCGTCGGGCAGTGACAGATGGCCATTGTCCGGATCGACGGTCGGGTGCCAGGTCACGAGATCGCGCGTCCACGGGTCGTTGAAAGCGTCGAAGTGCTCCTGGATGAGGAAGTTCGGCACCGCGGCCGCCAGCTGCAGGCACACCGCCGTCGCCACCGGGCCGCCGCTCTGGTGCGGGGCGATGTGGCTGCCATGGGCAAGCGCGAGGTTGGCCACCTGCATGGACGGCGCGATACCGCCGAGCGACATCGGTTCGGGCTGGAAGATGTTGACGCCCCCACCTGCGGCCAGCGTGTAGAATTGCCCGACCGTGTCGTACATTTCGCCGGTCGCCACGAGGATCGGTGAGCGATGCGCCACTTCGTGCACCGTCTCTTGCCGGTCGCGCGAGGTCGGCTCCTCCCACCAAAAGATGTCGAGATCGGCGAATTTCTGCGCTGCCTGCAGGGCGGCGATCTCGGTGAAACGCGCATGCACGTCGATCAGGATCAGAGTATCCCGAGGCAGTTCGTCCCGCAAGTTTCGGCAGATCGCGTAGGAAAGCTCCAATTCCTCGCGCGAGATAAAACCTTGCGCTGTGCCGAACGGATCGAGCTTGAACGCCTTGAACCCCTTGGTCAGAACCGCCTTGGCGGCCTCGAGGAAGGCCTCCGGCGTGCGCTCGGTGCGGTACCAGCCATTGGCGTAGCCGAGCACGCTGTCGCGCACCTGGCCGCCGAGCAACTGGTGGATCGGCACGCCGAGGCTTTTGCCCAGAATGTCCCAGCAGGCAACCTCGATCGCCGCGATCACCGTGCGATGGATGTGGCCGCCGTCGAGCGAGACACTATCCAGCATGCGCTTGGCCAGCGCATTGATGCGGCGCGGGTCCTGGCCGATAGCGAGATGCTTGAGCTCGTGCACGCCGGCTTCGGTGGTCTTGATGAAGCCGTTCAGCGTGCCTTCGCCGATCCCATGGATGCCCTTGTCGGTATGGACCTTGACGAACAGCCAGTTCTTCCAGCCGGCGCCGACGGCAAAGGTCTCGATTTCGGTGATTTTCATGCGGTGGTCCTAACCCAGGGCTATGATCGCGGCGACGACGGCCTCTGATGTCAGGCCGTATTTCGCTTGCAGGGTCGGCACCGCGCCGCATTCGATGTAGCGGTCGGGCAAGCCGATGCGGGTGACTTTCTTCGCAATGCCGGCGTCGAACAAGGTCTCGACAACGAGGCTGGCCAGGCCGCCGACGACAACATGGTTTTCCGCTGTGACGATCTGGCTGACGCCGGCTGCGAACGCGGCCACCGCCTCGGCATCGAACGGTTTGATGGTCGGCACGTGCAGCACGCCGGCGGAGATGCCTTGTTTTCGCAACGCGTCCGCCGCATCCAGTGCCCGCTCGGTCATGAAGCCGGCCGAGATGATGCCGACATCGAAACCGTCACGAAGATGCCGCGCCTTGCCGATTTCGAAACGATAGCCGGATTCAAATACCACAGGCACGTTGCCACGCAGCAACCGCATATAAACCGGCCCGTGACGCTCGGCGATCGCCTCGGTCGCCGCCTCGATCTCTGTCGCGTCGCAGGGGTCGATGATGGTCAGGCCGGGAATCATGCGCATCAGTGCCAGATCCTCGATCGCCTGATGCGTGCCGCCATAGCCGGTGGTCAATCCCGGCAGGCCGGCGACGATCTTGACGTTAAGGTTGGAGTGGGCGAGCGCGATGGCGACGAAATCATAGGCACGCCTTGTCGCGAACACGCCATAGGTGGTGGCGAACGGCACCTTGCCGGTACGCGCCAGCCCGGCGGCGACAGCGACCAGGTTCTGCTCGGCCATGCCGACATTGAAGAAGCGGTCGGGGAACGCGTCGCGGAACGGCAGGATGTCGGTGTATTTGCCGAGGTCGGCGGTCAGCCCGACAATGTCGGGACGGTTCTGGCCGAGCCGCGCCAGCGCCTTGCCAAACGGCGCCTCCACGCTTTGCCGGCCACCGCCAACAGCTTCGTCCTGACCCATGGCCAGCGTGCGGCCGGCCTCCGTCGCCGCACCGCTCATTGGGCTGCTCCCACGGTTTTTTCGAACTCGGCGATGATGCCGTCCCATTGCGCCACATCGATGTGGAAGAAATGCGATTTCTCGGAGGTTTCGATGCGCGGCACGCCCTTGCCAGGCAGCGTGCGCAGCACGATCGCCTTCGGCTTGCCGTTTCGCTCGCGCGCATCGGCCAGTGCGCCGACCACCGCCTTCATGTCGTTGCCGTCGATCTCCGATGTCTGCCAGCCGAAGGCGCGCCATTTGTCGGCCACCGGCTCCATATCGAGCACGACAGGCCCGTCGGCCTGGATGCCGTTGCAGTCGACCAGCGCCACCAGCCCGTCGAGCTTGAAATGGCTGGCCGACATCGCCGCTTCCCAGGTTGAGCCTTCCTGCATTTCGCCATCGGACAGTTCGACGAAGACGCGCGCCTCGGATTTGTCGATGCGCAGGCCCAGCGCCTGGCCGACGCCTTGTCCCAGCCCATGGCCGAGCGAGCCGCCGATGACCTCGACACCGGGCGTCGTGTCGAGCGTCGACATCTCCAGCCGGCTGTTGTCGGCGCCATAGGTGGCAAGTTCCTCGACCGGGATGATGCCGGCCTCGGCCAGCGCTGCCCACAGCGCGATCGAATAATGCCCGGTCGACAACAGGAAGCGGTCGCGGTCGGCCCACGCCAGATTGTGCGGGTCGTAGCGCAGTTCGTGGAAGTAGAGCGCGGCCAGCACATCGGCGATGCCGAGGCCCTGGCCGATGTAGCCCTGGCCCTGGCCGCGCGCCATGGTCAGCATGTGATGGCGCAATTGTATCGCCTTGCGTTCGAGCGCGCCGATATCGGCGCTGCCGGGTGGGGAGTTTCGCAGCATCTGATCAGTCCTTGTCGAGCCCGCCCGACATGTTGAGCCGCTCGGCGGTCATGTATTTGGGCGCATCGAGGCACAGCCAGACGACGGCTTCCGCGACTTCCGCAATCTCGGCGCGGCGGCCGAGCGGGATGCGGCGGGTGCGCTCGTCGAGGAAGGCCTGCAGGTCGCTGCGGCCATTGGCGTGGGCGAGGTCGACCTCGGTCGAGCGCTGCATGTCCGTGTCCATCATGCCCGGCGCCAGGCTATTGACCAGCACACCATAGGGCGCCAGCGCCACCGCCGCGGCGCGGGTGATGGAATCGACCCCGGCCTTGCTCGCCGTGTAGGCGGTGTAGTCGGGCAGCGCCATGCGCGAACCCGGCGAGGTGATGTTGATGATGCGCCCCGAACGCTGCTCGCGCATCACCCGGCCAGCTGCCTTGCAGGCCATGGCCAATGCGGTGACATTGAGCGCCAGCGTGCGCGTCCAGGCCTTGAAGGTGGCGTCGAGGAAGGGCTCGATCACGCCATAGCCGGCATTGTTGACGAGGATGTCGATGCCGCCCCAGCGCGCCACCACTTTCTCCACCGCCGCCTCCGGCACGCCTTCCCCGGTGAAGTCGCTGACGATGCTCTCGCTTTCCGCGCCGGCTTCGCCGATCTGCCTGGCGGTCTCGGCCAGGCCCTCGCCATTGATGTCGGTGACCGCGACGACACAGCCGCGCCGCGCCAGCTGGATCGCCACCTCGCGACCGAGGCCGCCGGCGGCACCGGTGACGAGTGTTCTTCGTGGGGGCGTATTGTGATTTTCGGCTGGCAAGAAAACACCCTCCCGGTGGCCATCTTGACGGAATTGATACCGGTACCATAAATGGCTGTCAACGGCGATGTGCTATTGTCCCATCGACCGTATGGTCCGCTGCAATGGGGAGAAGAAGATGAAAGTCGTCGCGCTCGAAACGCTGCAGCTGGCGGAGTTTCCCTTCCTGTTCTGGCTGCGCGTCCACACCGATGCCGGCCTGATCGGCACCGGCGAGACGTTCTGGGCGCCGGGGCCGGTCGCTGCCTACATCCACGACAATGTCGCGTCCTATCTGCTGGGCAAGGATCCGCGCGACATCGAGCTGCATGATCGCACGCTGGGCAGCGTCTATGTCGGCGCGCGCGATTCCGGCGCCGAGGTGCGCGGCAACTCCGCCGTCAACATCGCGCTGTGGGATATCTATGGCCAGGCGCTTGGCGAGCCGGTCTGGCGGCTGCTTGGCGGGCGCACCCACAAGAGCGTGCCGATCTACAACACCTGCGCCGGCTACAAGCATGTCCGCGCCACGAAGAAGAACGCCCTGTTCGAGCGGGGCGAGGACTGGTCGCTCAAGCCTGGCGATTCCCACGAAGGCCCCTACGAGGACCTGCTCGCCTGGCGCTACAATGCCGGCGATCTCGCCAGGAGCCTGAAATCCGAAGGCATCGGCGCGATGAAGATATGGCCGTTCGACATCGCCGCCGAAGCGTCGAACGGCACCCGCATTTCGCTGGCCGATCTGGACAAGGCATTGGAGCCTTTCCAGAAAATCCGCGACGCCGTCGGCCGCGAAATGGAAATCATGGTCGAGCTGCACGGCCTGTGGACCTTGCCGCCGGTGCTGCGCATTGCCGAGGCGCTGAAAGCCCATGACGTCGCCTGGCTGGAAGAGCCGATCCGCTACAATGAGCTCGACGCCATGGCCGAGCTTGCCCGCCATACCTCGATCCCGATCGCCGCCAGCGAGCGGCTGGCCTCGCGGCAGATGTTCAAGCAGCTGATCGACAAGCGCGCGGCCAGCGTGATCATGATCGATCTCGCCTGGTGCGGCGGCCTCTCCGAGGCGCGCAAGATCGCCAACATGGCCGAGGCCAGCGAACTGCCGGTGACCTTGCACGATTGCACCGGGCCGATCGTCTATGCCGCCAGCTGCGCGCTGTCGGCGACCTTGCCGAACGTCAACTACCAGGAGGCGGTGCGCGCCTATTTCACCGGCTGGTATACCGAGATCGTCGCCGACATTCCGCCGGTCAAGGACGGTCACGTCGCGCCGCTCGAAGGGCCGGGGCTGGGTCTCAGCCTGCGGCCGGAGCTGTTTCAGCGGCCCGACGCGACCGTTCGGATCACCAGACTCTAGCCGTCGCACGGCTTTGTCCGAAGCCAGTAGACATTATGCTATTATAATCTATGATGCGCCAAAGCGAGCGGCCGACAAGCTCGCCGCCGGCGCTCTGCCGCCCGGCGTCGGACGCATTTCAGGGAGGCTTTGGTGGCAATGTCTGCGGCGCGCGCACGCGACGATTTCAAGGGCGCTCCAAACCTGCCCGATCCAAAAATCCTGCTCGACCTGTTCGAACGCATGGTGCTGTTGCGCCGCTTCGAAAGCATCGCCCAGATCGCCTGCCGCAAGGGTGAAACGCCAGGCTTCCTGCATCTCTATATCGGCGAGGAGGCGACAGGCGTCGGCGTCTGCGCGCATCTCAGGCCAACCGACTGGGTCACATCGACCCATCGCGGCCACGGCCACGCACTTGCCAAGGGCGCCAATCCCGGCCGGGTGATGGCCGAGCTGTTCGGCAAGGTTGACGGGATTTGCGGCGGCCGTGGCGGCACCATGCATCTCTACGACCGTTCGGTCGGCCTGTTCGGCACCAACGGCATCGTCGCCGCCGGCATCGGCCATGCCGTCGGCATCGGCATGAGCGCCCGCCAGCAGGGCCGCGACGACATCGGCGTCGCCTTCTTCGGCGACGGGGCCGCCAACCATGGCGGCTTCCACGAGGCGCTCAACTTCGCTGCCGTGCAGCGGGCGCCGGCGGTCTTCATCTGCGAGAACAACCTCTACGCCACCGCGACGCCGTTGAAGTCGGTCACGCTGAACCCAGAGATCGCCACCAAGGCCGCCTCCTACGGCATGCCTGGGGTCGCGGTCGACGGCAACGACGTCTTCGCCGTCTGGCTGGCGATGAAGGAGGCCACCGAGCGCGCCCGTTCAGGCAAGGGCCCGACGCTCATCGAGGCCAAAACCTACCGCACCGTCGGTCACCATGAGGGCGATCCGGTCATCGGCACCTATCGCACGCAGGAGGAACTCGACGCCTGGGTCAAGCGCGATCCCATCGACATGTTCCGCAAGCGGTTGATCGAGGACTATGGCATCGCCGATGCCGAGGCGCTCGCGGCAATAGAGGCGCGGATCGAAAAGGTGGTCGAGGAGGCGCTGACCTTCGCCCGCAAGTCGCCCGAGCCCGATCCGGCGACGGTGCGCCTGCATGTCTTCGCCGATCCGATCAATCCGCCGGCTGCATTACAGCCGCGCGCCGTCGGCGAGACGCGCACGCAAGGTTGGCTCGAAGCGGTGCGCGACGGCATCGCCGAGGAAATGCGCGCCAATCCGGCGATCCTCTATTTCGGCGAGGGCACCGGCGAGCGTGGCGGCAGTTTCGCACACACCAAAAACCTCTGGCAGGAATTCGGCGCCGAGCGCATGGTCGACACGCCGATCTCCGAACAGGGTTTCACCGCCGCCGCCGTCGGCGCTTCGGCCACCGGTGCGCGCACCGTATCGGACCTGATGTTCGCCGACTTCGCCTTTGAGACCGCCGGCCAGATCTTCCTGCAGGCAGCCAAGCTGCGCTACATGACCAGCGGCCTGATGAGCGCGCCGATGGTGGTGCGCGTCGGCGCCGGCGCGCTGCGCAGCTCCGGCCCGCATCACAGCGGCATCTATCATCCGGTCTTTGCCCATATGCCGGGCCTTATCGTCTGCGTGCCGTCGACCCCTGCCGACGCCAAGGGCCTGATGAAGACAGCGCTCAGGGCCGGCGATCCCGTCATCATGCTGGAACCCAAGGCGCTGTTCGCCTCCAAGGGCGAGGTGCCGGTCGGCGAGCATTTCGTGCCTTTCGGCGTCGCGCGCGTCGCGCGGGCCGGCACCGACATCACCATCGTTGCCGCCGGCCAGATGGTGCAGCGCGCGCTGGAAGCTGCCGATGTATTGGCCGCCGAAGGCATCGAGGCGGAGGTGATCGATCCCCGCACCATCATGCCGCTCGACATCGACACCATCGTCGCCAGCGTGCGAAAGACCCATCGCCTGCTCATCGTCGACGAAGCCTGGGCGATGTGCGGCCTTGGCGGCGAGATCGCCCAGGCCATCAACGAACTCGCCTTCGACGAACTCGACGCCCCGCCCGGAAGGCTGCACACCGCGCCGACCTCGCATCCCTTCGCGCCGGTACTGGAGCGCGCCATGCTGGTCGACACGGCGCGCATCGCCCAGGGCGTGCGCGATGTCATATCAGGCCAACCGCCGGTGCCGGACCATTGGTACACGGTCGGCCTGAAAAGCGCTGCGCCGGCTAAACCAACGCCTGCTCCAGCCAAACCTTTGCCCGCCGCTTCAGCGGCTGCCGCTCCCAGCGACGACGAGCCGATCACAATGCCGTTCGGTGATCTCACCGTCAGCGAAGGCACTGTCGTCAAATGGCTGAAGGCGGTCGGTGATCCGGTCAAGGAAGGCGAACTGATCGCCGAGATCGAGACCGACAAGGCCGTGGTCGAGATCGAGGCACCGGTCAGCGGGACGCTCAACACCATCGATCAGCCGGTCGGCGCCGTGGTGCCGATGGGCGGCCGCATCGGCGGCATCAAGAAATAATCATCGTACCGAGGAAATCCGAAGGGCAAGCATGAAGATCCTTTGCGCCAACTGGCAAGCCGCCGACGAGGCCGAACTCGAGCGGCAGCATTATCTCGATGTGGAGTTCATCCTCGCCCGCTCGACCAACGACAAGGCAGCCGCACTCGATCCTGCCGTCTGCGAGGTGGTCGACGCCGTCATCAACTATTCGCCCACCCACAATGTCGCGGCCGCGCCATCGGCCTTTCCCAAGGCGCGCATCGCCGTGCGTTCCGGCGTCGGCTTCGACAACATCGATACGGCGGGCTGGGGTGCGCGCAAGATTCCGGCCTGCAACGTGCCGGACTATGGCACCACCGAGGTCGCCGACCACGCCATCGGCCTCATGCTGGCGCTGACGCGCGGCACATCGGCCTATGGCGCGGAGCTTTCCGGCCATGGCGCCGGAGGCTGGCATTTTTCCAAGGCGCCGCTGGTGCGTCGGCACAAGGGCGCCACCATCGGCATTGTCGGCCTCGGCCGTATCGGGCTGGCCACGGCGCGCCGCGCCGCCGCCTTCGACATGAAGGTGGTGTTCTATGACCCGCATCTTCTCTCCGGTGTCGACCTGTCGACCGGCTACGAACGCGTCCATTCGCTCAGTGAATTGATGGAGCGGGCGGATGTGGTAAGCGTCCACACGCCGCTCAGCGAGGAGACCCGCAAGCTGCTTGGCGCGTCCGCCTTCGCCGCCGCCAAGCCCGGCCTTGTCCTCATCAACACCGCGCGCGGTCCGATCGTCGATCTCGACGCGCTGGAAGCGGCGATGCGCGAGGGCATCGTCGCCGGCGCCGGCCTCGACGTCTTGCCGAACGAGCCCGGCGATCTCGACCATCCGCTGCTCACCGCATGGCGCGCCCGAGAACCTTGGATCGCCAATCGGCTGATCGTCACCCCGCACGCCGCCTTCTACAGCCCGGCGTCGATGCGCGACCTCCGGCTGAAATCGATCGAGGTGGTGCACGCCTATCTCGCCGAGGGGCGGCTGACCAACTGCGTGAATTCAGAGTATCTGAAATGAACATCGCGACGGCGCAGACCCGGCTGGCGGTTTCGCCCTATGCCCGCCGCCTGGCGCGCGAGCGTTCCCTGCCGCTCGAAACACTTCGCGGCAGCGGCCCGGGCGGCCGCATCCTGGCCGCCGACGTGCAGGCCTTCGTTCCGGTTGCCGCGCCGGTCGTCTCGCCAAAAGTCGCCCCCGCGGCAGCGCCCCTGTCCCCGACCGCGCCCCGGATCGCCGCCTTTGCCACCTCCGTTGCCCTTGGCTCGCTGCAAGACCTGCTGGCGGCGCTTGAGAGCTCGGGGCATGTGTTCGCCATCGACGACGTGCTGCTGCGTGCCGCCGGTCGCGCATTTGTCGAGATGCCGGAGGCAGCTAGGTTAGGTGGCGCTTGCGTGGCGCTGGAACTGGCGGGTCGGCAAACCGTATTCGCAGTGATTCCCGAGATGCCGCTGACATCGCTGCGCGCCATGCGGCTTGCGGCATTGGCCGACAGCCGGGATGGGACGGAAACGCCAGCGACCCTATCTCTGCGGCTGCTGCCGGCGAGCGACATCAGGCCGGTGATGACGCCGCTTCTGCCGGGCCGTGCCATGCGCCTGACCGTTTCGCCCGACACGCCGGGCGGCCATGCTGAATGCCTGCTGACGATAGATGCGGCAAGTGTTGACGAGGCTACCGCTGCCGCATGGCTCGCGACCCTGAAATCGGTGATCGAACAGCCGCTTCGGCTCTTTGTCTGAGACGGTTGATCGTCAACAGCCTTGCCTAGCCTCGGGCCCAGGAAGCTATTATAAAAGCTTCGACACAGACGCGACGAGGCACATGGACCACCCCACCATAGACAGTCTTCCCAGGCGCACGCTCGGCCGCGCCAACGGGCCGCTTTACCGCCAGCTCGCCGACATTCTGCGCGAACCGATCGGCAACGGCACCTTCCCCGTCGGCGGCGAACTGCCGAAGGAAGCGACCATTGCCGAGCATTTCGGCGTCAGCCTGATCACGGTTCGCCAGGCGCTGCGCGATCTCGAAGCCGACGGGCTGATCCGCAAGCGCTCGGCCAAGCCTGCCGTGGTCGCGGCGCGCAGCCCCTCGGTCAATCTGAGCTGGAAGTTCAAGAATTTCGCCGACATGGCGGCCTTCACCAAGGATGCCGAGCTGACGGTGAAATCCTACCGCAAGGAGGTTTCGCCCGTGCTCCAGCGGCATTTCGGCATGGGCAAGGACGAGGCCGGCTATTGCCTGCGCAGCGTGCTGTCGATCGGCGAACAGCGCAAGGCGCAGATCACCACCTATTTCCCGCCCGACATCGGCGCGCGCCTGAAGCGGGAGGATTTTTCGGACGTGCTGATCTTCCGTTCGGTGCAGCAACATCTCGGCCTGCGGCTCGACGTGGCGCATGTCACGGTGCGCGCCGAGATCGCCGACGAGGCGGTTGCCGCCGACCTTGGCATAACGCTCGGCAGTCCGGTGCTGACGGTAGAGATGCTCTACCAGTCGGCGGACCAGCGCAGCATCGAATTCTCCGTCGCCCGCCACCCCGCCGATATCTTCAGCATCACTTACGACGCACCGAACGACCTGTCCTGAAGCGCGCCGGAGGCGGGATTTTCTGCTGACGTCGCATAGACAGGTCCATAAAATTATAATAGCATGATAGCTAGGCTGAAGTGCCGGCCACGGGAGACGTCGCAAGAGAAGAACTCCTGCGAATTCGGCTCGCGGACGCAGCCTTTGGGAAGTCTGGGCAAATTGACAACAGCGATTGGTACCGGTATCAATTTGTCGTCTTCATCCGACTAAGATGGCGCAGTCCATCACCGGCTGGGCAGGAAATACAGGGAGGAAGACCATGAAACTAACGAGCTTGAGCGCCTGCTTCGTGGCGCTTGCCGGGTTCGCAGCGTCGATGGCTGCGATGCCGGGCCATACCGCGACCCAGAAACCGTACACCATCTATCTCTCGAACAATTTCGTCGGCAATGACTGGCGCCAGCAGATGGAACGCGTCGCCAATGTCGCCGTCAACAAGGGGCCGCTGAAGGGTCGCGTCGACCTCAAGATCGAAAATGCCGAGAACACCGTTCAGGCGCAGATCAATTCGCTGAACAACATCATCCGCCAGAAACCGGCCGCCATCCTCATCGATGCGTCGTCGGCCGAGGCGCTCAATCCCACCATCAAGAAGGCCTGCGACGCCGGTATCATCGTCGTCAGCTTCGACCAGACCGTGTCTGCCGAATGCGCCTACAAGATGCATTCCGATTTCGACATCATGGCCAACAACCAGGCCGAGTGGATGGCTTCCATCCTCGGCGGCAAGGGCAAGGTCTTCATGGATCGCGGCCTCGCCGGTGCGCCGATCTCGGAACAGTTCGAGAAGAACTTTGGTGCCGTGCTGAAGAAATATCCCGGCATCGAGATCGTCGGCTATTTCAACGGCAACTATGCCGCCGGCCCCGAACAGGAAGGCGTCGCCAGCCTGCTCGCCGCGCATCCGGAAGTCGACGGCATCTTCTCGCAGGGCTACGGTACAGGCGCCATCAAGGCGCTGCAGAATGCCGACCGGCCGATGGTGCCGATCGTCGCCGCCGCCTTCAACGGCACCGGCGTAACTTGCGCGCAGACCAAGGGCGCCAAATGCTGGCTCGGCGCCAATCCGCCGTCGCTGTCGGCCGAAGCGATCAAGCTCGCGGTCGACATACTGGACACTGGCAAGAAGCCAGCCGACACCACCGTGCTGTTCAATTCGCCCGGCCTGACCACGGATATGGTCGATGCCAAATATGCGCCGAATTCCTCGGCGGTGAAGATCGAGCTCGGCAAGACCGTATTTCCCGATCTCGCGCCGGGACTTTCCTTGCCGGTGTCGCCGAGCTGGGTGGAGATCACCCCCAAGGAGGCCTCGGGAACCTGAGTTGGTGAATTGCAATGCGCCGCATCGGGCGCGAAACGAAAAACGGGAGGAGAAAATCATGAAATCATTGAGCCGTAACATCGGCTTGGCAGCTTTTGCCGCCACCATGATGGCTGCCGGCATGCAGACTGGCCACGCCGAGGACAAGAAGCCCTACACCATCTATCTTTCGAACAATTTCGTCGGCAATGACTGGCGCCAACAGATGGAGCGCGTCGCCACCGTCTCGGTCAACAAAGGGCCGCTGAAGGGCCGCGTCGACCTCAAGATCGAGAATGTCGAGAACACCGTCCAGGCGCAGATCAACTCGCTGAACAACATCATCCGCCAGAAGCCGGACGCCATCCTCGTCGATGCCGGTTCGGACTCGGCCTTGAATCCGACCATCAAGAAGGCCTGCGACGCCGGCATCGTCGTCATCTCCTTCGACCAGGTGGTGACCGAACCCTGCGCCTATGCCGTCGCTTCCGACTGGGACCGCATCCCCTCCGTCATGGCCGAGTGGATGGCCACGCAGCTCGGCGGCAAGGGCAACATCATCCTCGACCGCGGCCTCGCCGGCGCGCCGATCTCGGCGCAGCTGCAGGGGGGCTATGAGAAGGTGCTGGCCAAATATCCCGACATCAAGGTCGTCGGCTACTACAACGGCAACTATGCGCTCGGACCGGAACAGTCGGGTGTCGCGGCGCTGCTCGCCGCCAATCCGAAGATCGACGGCATCATGACGCAAGGCTATGGCTCGGGCGCCATCCAGGCGCTGAAGGATGCCGGCCGGCCGATCGTCCCGGTCGTCGGCTTCTCCTACAATGTCGCCGCCGTCACCTGCGCGCAGACGCAAGGCGCCAAGTGCATCCTGGGCTCCAACCCGGCCTACCTCTCCTCGGAAGCGATCAAGCTGGCGGTCGACATTCTCGACACCGGCAAGAAGCCGGCCGAGCGTTCCGTCTCGGTCAAGGGCGATTTCGTCACCACCGATCCCTTCGAGTCCAAGCTCTATCCGGGCACCAAGATGATCAAGATCGCCATTGGCGAAAATGCCTTCCCGGACCAGGCGCCCGGCCTGACGCTGCCGATCACGCCCGACTGGGTAGAGATCACCGCTGCGGAAGCCGCCGGGGCGAAGTAACATCCAGTGACCATGACCCTGTCTCCCGGCATCGCAGATGTCGGGAGAGCTTTTCGAAGGCGCATGCATGGACCTTGTCACCGTCAACGGCCTGTCCAAACGCTATGGCGGCATTGTCGCGCTGAGCGAGGCGACATTCAGCGCCCGTGCCGGCGAGGTGCATGCCCTGCTTGGCGAGAATGGCGCGGGCAAGAGCACCTTCATCCAGATCCTGTCGGGCGCCGTGCAGCATGATGGCGGCTCGATCCTGGTTGATGGCCAGGATTATCGCCCGGCCAATCCGGATGCGGCGCAGGCACGCGGCATCGCCGCAGTCTTCCAGGAGTTGTCGCTGATCCCTGATCTCAGCGTCGAACAGAACATCTGGTTTCGCCATGAGCCGCGCACGTGGCTTGGCACCGTCAACCGCACGGAGATGCGCCGCAAGACGCTGGCGCTGCTGGAAAAATACAACTTTCCGGCGCTGCGCCCCGATCAGGAGCTGCGGCGGCTGACCCTGGCCGAACGGCAGATCGTCGAGATCGCCAAGGGCCTGGCCAAGGACCCGCGCATCCTGATCCTCGACGAGGCGACCTCGGCGCTGCCGGCACGGGAAGCCGAATGGCTGCTGAACCTTACCCGGCAGCTCGCCGCTGAGGGCAGGTTGGTCATCTTCATCTCGCACCGCATGGCCGAGGTGCGCGCCATCGCCGACCGGCTGACCATCTTCCGCAATGGCAGCACCGTCGCCGCGCATGAGGCCGATGCGGTGTCCGACAATGAGATCGTAACCCAGATGATCGGCCGCCATCTCGACCGGCTCTATCCCGAGCGTGTGTCCACCGCGACCGATCGCATCGCTCTCGGAGTAAAGGGGTTTTCGAGCGGCAGCCGGCTTTCCGGCGTCGACTTCGCGCTACGCGAAGGCGAGGTGCTCGGCGTCGGCGGTTTGCAAGGCCATGGCCAGCGCGAACTGTTTCAGGCGCTGTTCGGCGCCACCAAGGCAAGCGGCTCGATCGAACTGTGGGGCAAGCCGGTTTCGATCGGCAATCCGCGCCAGGCGCTGACCGGCAAGGATGGCATCGCGCTGGTACCGGAGGACCGGCGCGGCCAGGGCCTGCTTTTGACCAAGAGCGTGCGCGAGAATTTGACGCTGTCGGTCATCAAGCGCTTCACTGAAAACGGCTTGCTAAGCCGGCAAAAGGAAGCGGCGCTCGTCAAGGAGATGGTCGATTTCCTGCGTATCAAGGCCGGCACGTCGGAACAGCTTGCCGGCACCTTGTCAGGCGGCAACCAGCAGAAGGTGATCTTCGGCAAGATGCTTTTGACGCAGGCGCGCGTGCTGTTGCTCTACGATCCGACGCGCGGCGTGGATGTCGGCACCAAGGGCGAGATTTTCCAGCTGATGCGCGACCTCGCCGCCAAGGGCTATGCGATCCTGTTCCATTCCAGCGACATGCCGGAACTCGTCCATGTCGCCGACCGCGTGCTGGTGATGCGCAACGGCCGCATTGCCGCGACGCTGGAGGGGGATCACATTTCGGAGGAGGAAATCCTGCGCGCCGCCATGCTTGAAACCAGGGCGGCCTGAATCATGGTGATGTCCGTGGAGCAGACTGTGGAGATGGCGCAGAGGCCGGCCGAGACGAAGCCCACCAAGCCGGCCATCGACTGGCGCGGCCGCCTGCTCGACCGCGCGCCGTTCCTGGTCGCCTGCCTGATGCTGGCCTTGATTGTCGGCATCTATGGCAGCCTGCAATCCGGCGTCTTCTCGCTGGACGAGCTCAATCTCGACACGGCGGCGGCGATGACGCTGATGCTGGCGGCGACCGGGCAGACCATCGTGCTGCTGCGCGGCGGCATCGACCTGTCGATCGGCGGCATGATCAGCCTCGGCACGGTGATCGCGGCGACGCGCTTTACCGACGATGCGTCGACCACGGCACTTTGGGCGCTGATCATCCTGGCGCTCGGTTTCCTGATCGGCGCACTCAACGGCCTGCTGATCTCGCTGCTCAAGCTGCAGCCCTTCCTGGTCACGCTCGCCACCTGGTCGATCCTCAACGGCGTCGCCATGATCATCCTGCCGACCGATGGCGGCAGCATTCCCTCATGGTGGGTCGGCTTCGCTTCCGCACAGCCCCTCGGCCTGACCAGCCCGGTCTGGATGCTGCTGGTGCTACTGTTGTTCTGGTGGTGGTTTCGCGCGACGCGGGTCGGCATCGCCATCCAGGCGACCGGCTCCAACGAAAAGTCGGCCTTCCTGTCCGGCGTCTCGATCGCAAGGGTCAACCTCGTCACCTATGGCCTGTCCGGCCTGTTCGCGGCTGGTGCGGCGCTGTTCCTGGTGACACAGACCGGCGCCGGCTCGCCCACCATCGGCAAGGATTATATCCTGCCTTCGGTGGCGGCGGCGGTCATCGGCGGCGTCAGCCTGTTCGGCGGACGCGGCCATCTAGCCGGCACGCTGATCGGCGCCTTCGTGCTCACCCTGATAGGCAATCTGGTCTTCGTCCTGCATGTGTCGAGCTATTGGCAGCCGGTCGCCTCCGGCGTCATCCTGTTGCTCTCGGTGCTGGCCAGTTCCGTCGCCGAGAAAGCCGCAAGGAACCGTGTCCAATGAGCGCTTTCCTTGCCCGCAACCGCCTCATCGTGCTCGCCTATGCCGGCATGGTGGTGCTGCTTCTGGTCACGGCGCTGTTCTCGCCGGGTTTCCTGTCGGTCTCCAACATGCGCTCCACCGTCGTGCTGGCCGCCTTCGTCGGCATCGTCGCGCTCGGCCAGACCTTCGTCATCATCGGCGGCGGCATCGACCTGTCGGTACCCTGGGTGCTGAATTCGGCCGCCATCATCATGGCGCTGCTGTGCGGCGGGCAGGATCTGCCGCTGGTCTGGGTCATGCCGCTGCTGCTTGCCGGCGGCGCTTTCATCGGCTTCATCAACGGCATCGGCGTTGCCCAGTTCGGCGTGCCGCCGATCATCATGACGCTGGCCACAAACGTGATCCTGCAAGGGCTGATCCTGGTGCTGACCGGCGGCTCGCCGACGCCTTCGGCCCCGGCCCTGATCCAGTTCCTGTCGGTCGGGCGGCTCGGTGGTTTTCCGGTCATCGCGCTGATCTGGCTGGCGCTGACCCTGGTGGCGACGCTGCTGCTCTCCAAGGCGGCGTTCGGCCGCCATCTCTACGCGCTAGGCACCAGCGCCACGGTCGCCGAATTCTCCGGCGTGCCGACCGCACGCACCACCATCCTCACCTATGTCATCTCAGGCCTTACCGCCGCTTTCGCCGGCATGCTTTTGACCGGCTATTCCGGTCAGGCCTATCTCGGCATGGGCGACGCCTATCTGTTCACCTCGATCGCGGCGGTGGCCATCGGCGGCGCCTCCATCCTCGGGGGCAGCGGCCATTATCTCGGCACCGTCGCCGGCGCCATGGTGCTCACCATCCTCACCGGCCTTTTGCCGGCGCTGAACCTGTCGAGCGGAGCGCTGCTCATCGTTTACGGCGCTGTCATCCTGCTCACCGTGTCGATCGGCAGCGAGACCTTCGCCGGCCTCGGCGGCAGGCTGCGGAGAAAAGAGGGCTGACCATGGTCGAAATCACTTGCGTCGTCGATGCCAGGGCCGAACTCGGCGAAGGCACGCTCTGGGACCCCAAGGCCGGCGTGCTGTGGTGGATCGACATCTGGAAGAAGCTGATCCACCGCTATGATCCAGCGACCGGCAAGGACGAGACCTTCGAGACACCGGAATATCTCGGCTGCCTCGGCCTGCGCGAGAAGGGCGGCCTTGTGCTGACCATGGCCAACGGCTTTCACTTCTTCGACCCGGCGACCGGCACGTTCCAGGCGATCGTCGACCCGGAATCTCATATGCCCAACACCCGTTTCAATGACGGCAAGCCGGATCGCCAGGGCCGCTTCTGGTCGGGCTCGATGTTCGAGGTGCCGGGTCAGCCGATCGAATTCATCGGCGCGCTTTATAGGCTCGATCCCGACCTTTCCGTGCACAAGATGATCGATGGCATCGGTTGCTCCAATGGGCTGGCCTGGAGCCCGGATTCCAAGACCATGTATTTCTCCGACAGCCATGCCGGCGCGGTGTGGGCCTATGATTTCGAGGCCGCCACCGGCGATATCGAAAACCGCCGCACCTTCATCGACATGACGGCGACCGGCGGCGTCGCCGACGGCGCCACCGTAGATGCCGAGGGATGCTATTGGGTGACCATCCCGGTGACCAGCAAGGTCTGCCGATATGATCCTGATGGCGAATTGATGCAGACCGTGGTTCTGCCGACCGACCTGCCGACCTGCTGCGAATTCGGTGGCAAGGACCTCGACATCCTCTATGTCACGTCAGCCGTCCTCAAGCGCCCGGCCAGCCACTTCGTCCGCCAGAAGAATCCGGGTGGACTGTTCGCGCTCGATGTCGGCGTCAAGGGCCTGACCCTGCCGGCGTTCAAGGGATAGCAAGCATCGCTGGGGCATCGTTTTGCTATCGAAACGATGCCCGAGGTAGCGGCCATGCGGGCCGCCTTTATCGTTTGACCGCACGTGCCGCGCGGCGAACGCTTTGCAGCAGGATGGCGAGGCAGCCGACCAGCAGCAGCACGCCGCCGAGCAGCGGCGGCAGGGCCAGCAGCTTCACCGCCGCCGCGACGGCGGCCACCAGCACCAGCGCCAACAGCGCCAGATTGCCGTCATCGACGAACATGCCGAGGAATTCCCTGGCAACAAGACGGATGACGCTCATCGGGCGAACCCTCCGGCTGATACGGGATAGGTGCCGCGCAGCCAGCGCACCATGGCAAAGGACGCCAGCGTGACGATGGCAAAGATGGCGAGTAGGGCTAGATCGGCGCCCGGCCAGTCGGCGCCGATGCCTTCGCCGGTCCAGAAGATGCCGAAGCTGGTCAGCATCAGCCCGACCACGAATTTCAGCGCATTCTCCGGCACGCGTGCCAGCGGCCGGTGCACCGCCAGGCCGATAAGCATCACCAGGACGAAGGCTGCCAGCGCGCCCAGGCTGGCGTAGAGCGTCTGCCCATGGGCGGCGCCGACGGCAATGACGATGAACACAACCTCGACACCCTCGAGCAGCACCGCCTTGAACGAGGCCAGGCCGGCGAGGTAGTCGGCGCGGCGGTCATTGGCCTGCTGGCTGAGGGCGGCGGTCTCCTTGGAGAAGGCCGCCTCCTCGTCATGCAGTGCAATGACGCCGACGCTGCGCAGGATGGCCTTTCGCAGCCAGCGCATGCCAAACAGGACCAGCAGCACCCCGACGATGAACTGCAGCGTGGTGATCGGCACCAGCGCCAGCAGCGGCCCGAACGCCAGCACCAGCGCCGCCAGCAACGCCAGCGCCAAGGCGGCGCCAGTCAGCGCCGGGCGCCAGCTGCGCGTCACGCCGACCGCAAGCACGATGGTGAAGGCTTCGACGACCTCGACGAAGGAGGCGAGAAATGCCGCCGTGACCGTCGGGAGGATGGGCGTCAGCGTCTGCATGAAAGCTCCCTGTCCTCGTTCGCCCCGGATTCTCTGATCGGGTGTTCCAGGACGCGTGGCCTGGAATCACTTCTGTGGTCAGCACCACATAGCGCTCCGGAAGCCGCGGGAAAGCAAGTGAGCGCCAATGGGCGGCGCTTAGGCCAATTGAGCCGCGCACGCTGCCGCTGCAGGATGCACGCCTAAATCAGATCATGCCCGACATGTCGGAGAAGGCCATTGCCTTGCGCAGCAGCTCGGCGAAGCGCTCGCCGGCCACTTCGCGCGGGCCGCTATTGTCGATCGTGGTCACGCCGGGGCCGGTCAGGGTCACATTGGCGCTGCGCGCCAGGCGCGCCAGCACTTCGCCGCGCGACTCGCGGCCGCGCATCGCCAGCCGCTCGGCCAACACGTCAGGCGAAGCGGTGATCTCGACAATGGCCAGATTGGCATAGCGCTCGCGCAAGGTGGGAATGATCGCACGCGACACGTTCGCCACCGCCACATGGCCATTGGCGACCGACCAGTCGACATCGGCAGGCAGGCCGTAGCGCAAGCCATGCGCTTCCCAGGAGATGGCGAAGGCGCCGTCGGCCTCGGCCTCGACGAAGGCGGCGTCGGCCAGTGTGTCGTGATCCTCGCTCGCCGCATCGCTTGGCCGGGTGATGACGCGGCGGACGAATTCCAGCCGGGTCTCATCGGCGAAGAGGGCACGGGCGTAACCGATCACCGTGTCCTTGCCGGCGCCGCTCGGCCCCACGACGGCGACAAAGACGCCATGACGCACAGGGAACGTTTCAGCGGACAACTCGCGCTCGATCAAGGCCGACACCATCATGCGACCCGGCGCCCTTGCCGCCAGACGGTGCGCACCACCGGAACATGGTCGTCGACGCGCACGCGCACCAGGTCGGCGCGGCGGCCCTGCTCGATGACGCCGCGGTCGGTCAGGCCAACGGCCTCGGCCGGGTTCTTCGACACCATGGCGACCGCCTGCGGCAGCGAAATGCCTTCGACCATGTCGCCGAGGAAGAAGGCCGACTGGATCAGGCTGAAGGGAATATAGTCTGATGACAAGATGTCGAGCAGGCCGTCCCCGGCCAGCGCGCGCGCCGAGACATTGCCCGAATGCGAGGCGCCGCGCATGACATTCGGCGCACCCATCAGAACACCCAGGCCCGCGGCCTTCGAAGCGCGCGCCGCTTCCTCGGTGGTCGGGAACTCGGCAACGCGCACGCCCTGCTCGATCGCCTCGTCGACATGGCCCGATGTGGCGTCGTCATGGCTGGCAAGCACAATGCCGCGCTCACGGCAGGCAGCCGCGATCACCGCGCGGTTCGGCGCCGAATAGCGCGCCGATTCCGCCATCCGCTTCTCGCAGAACAGTTTGAAGTCGCGGTCGGTCAGCTTCAGCTTGCGCTGGTAGTAATAGGCATAGGTTTCGAGATTGACGAACTGACGCTGGCCGGGCGCATGATCCATCAGCGAGGCCAGCTTGACCCGGTCGTCCCGGTCGAAATCGGCGAAGGCCTGCAGGCAGTCCGGCGCCGAAACCTCGCAGCGCAGATGCAGGAAGTGATCGGCGCGCAGACGATCCTGCGCGACGCTGTCCTCGATGGCATCGGCCAGCTTGCGGATATCGGCTAAGGTGAGGTCGGCGTCCTCGTCCATGCCGACGCGCAAGGCGTCGAGCACGGTGGTGATGCCGGCCGTCGCCACCTGCGCGTCATGGGCAAGCACCGCGGCGATCGGGTTCCAGCGCACCTTAGGCCGGGGTGCGTAATGGCCTTCCAGGTGGTCGGTGTGCAGCTCGACCAGCCCGGGAATGACATAGTCGCCGCCCATGTCCTCGCCCGACCGGCTGCCGCCGGCATCGATGCCGGCGATAAAGCCGTCACGCAGCACCAGCGACCCCTCGACGATCTCGTTGGCAAGCACGATGCGGGCGTTGGAAAGAACGGTTTCGGCGGTCATTTCGAGCAGTCCTTTGGTTCTTCGAGCAGGTTAGTTCAGGCAGTTTTCCTTGCCGGGCGGCGTCCCAGCGCGTGCTGCGAAAGCACCATGAACGGCGCGCCCGGTTCGGGCTCGATAAACAGCGTCAACGCGTCGACCAGCACCGGCTGCCGCAACACATCCGCGAACAGGCTGTCGATTGCTGCGCGCAAACGAGGGCTTTCCTGTGGCCCGGCGCGGCCCGACAGAGTCATGTGGAAGCGGAAGGTCTCGAAGACATAGGGGTAACCCCACTGGCAGAGATTGCGGAACTCGGCCGGCTTCAGCGAATCCGGGCTGCGCCGTTCGATCTCGGCCTCGGTCAGTGGCGCGCGGAAGCGGTCGAAATCGCGCACCACCTCGTCGGCGAAACGGTTGAGCGGCGGCAGCGGTCCTTCCGGCACCAGCGCGAAGAAGCTGTCGATCTGGCTGACGACGAGACGCGGGATCGTCACAACCGGCGTCGCTTCGGCAAAATGGTCGATTGCGGCGCGCAGCGACGTCTCGGTCTCGCTGGCGGCCAGGCGAAAGGGTGCCTTCAGCGTCGCGTGGAAGCCATAGCGGCGTGCCGAGGCGGTGTGGAAGGCAACTTCCTCCGCCGCCAGATCGGCCACGGCCTCAACCGGCATTGTCGCCGCGCCGAATGGGTCACGGCCCAGCCAGTTGGCGGCGATCCGCGCCAGCGGTTCGTCCTGCCGGGGGGTGAAGTAGATGGCATAACGCATCGAAAATCCTCGTCAGACCGCTGCCATAGGTGATTTCCATGACGGATTGACGAAGCTTTGAAGGGTTTTCGAAGGCAAATCGACCCAATAGGTCCTTAGCCGACGATTTTTCCGAGCTGGACCAACAGGTTCAGGAGGAATCTCGGACCGGTCAGGCCTTCATCAACCATTCGTGCTCGGGCGCATTGTGGAATTTCCACGTCCGCTTCGGCCCGGCCATGACGTTGAGATAGTAGAGATCGTAGCCATGGCAGGCGGCGCAGGGGTGATAACCCCTGGGCACCAGCACGACATCGCCATCCTCAATCGCCATGGCTTCGTCCAGCGCGCGATGGCCATTCGTGTCGGCATCGGTGTAGACGCGCTGGAAGGCAAAGCCCTGCGGCGGGTTGAGGCGGTGGTAATAGGTCTCCTCGAGATAGGATTCTGCCGGCAGATTGTCCTGGTCATGCTTGTGCGGCGGATAGCTCGACGTGTGGCCGCCCGGCGTGATGACCTCGACCACCAGCAAAGAATCGGCCGGCTTGCCTTCCGGCAGGATGTTGGTGACGTAGCGCGTGTTGGTGCCCTTGCCGCGCACCTCCTGGCCGAGATCGTCCGGCCCGATCACTCGAACCGGCAAGCCGCCGCCGAGGCCGGGGGCCGAACAGACTGCGAGCTCCAATTCGGTGTCCGCTGTCACCGACCAGTCCGATCCCTCGGGCACATAGACCGACCACGGCTTGCCCTCGAAAGGCGACATACGCGCGCCGAGCAGGCCGAGATCCTTGCCTCCGGCTTTCGCCGTGCCCTTGCCGGTGACGAACACCAGGCAGACTTCGCGGTCTTGCGTCTTTCCCGAGGCGCTTTCGCCGGGTTGCAGCCGATGCAGGTCGAAACCGACATAGGTCCAGCCGGCACTTTTCGGCGTCACATGGGCAACGCGGCCATGGCCATTGTCGGCCTTCACCAGCAGCTTCGACATCGGGTTACTCCTTCGGTTCGGACTCGGCCGGCGCCTTGTTCTCATCAACCGGCTTGTACAGATAAAAAAACTGCCAGACGGCATAGCCGGCGAAGCCGAGCGCGATGGTGCCCCAGAATGGCGTGCCGGTGGTGAACTCGATGATCGACCAGATGATACAGACCGCGACGACGGCGACACGCCGCCACAACGGGCGGAAGAAGGGGTGCTCGGAATCTTTCATCGGGCCAATCTACAGCAACCTGCCTCGCCGTGAACCCGTCGCGTCAGGCATTCGGAAAACCCTGGGTTTCGACCGTGTAGCCGGCTGCCGTCATCACCCGCATCAGCTCCTTGTGGCCGACCTGCGCCATCTTGAGCGGCGGGTTCTTCTTCGGATCCTGCTCGGCCTCGACCACGAACCAGCCTTCATAGCCATGGTCGGCGAAGCGCTGCACGATGGCGCCGAAGTCGAGCGAGCCGTCGCCCGGCACGGTGAAGGCGCCGAGCGCCACGGCGTCGAGGAACGACTGTTTCGTGCGGTCGAGCCTGTCGATCACATCCATGCGCACATCCTTCACATGCACATGGCTGATGCGCTTGTGGTGGTTGTCGATGGCGCGCAGCACATCGCCGCCGGCAAAGGCCAGGTGTCCGGCATCGAGCAGCAGCGGAATGCCTTCGCCGGAATGGCGCATGAATGCATCGAGCTCCGGCTCGGTCTCGACCACCGCCGCCATGTGGTGATGATAGGACAGCGGCATGCCTTGTTCGGCGCACCATTCGCCGAATTCGGTCAGGCGCCTTGCATAGGCCTTCATCTCGTCGCCGGTGAGTTTCGGCTTGGTGGCCAGCGGCTTCGAGCGGTCGCCCTGGATCGAGCGGCCGACCTCGCCATAGACGATGCAAGGCGCGTTGACCGCCTTGAACAGCTCGATCATCGGCTGGATGCGATCCTTGTTCTTGCTCATCTCCTCATCGACCAGCGTGCCGGAAAACCAGCCGCCGCACAGCGTCACGTCGGCGGCTTTCAGGATCGGCAGCATGACAGCGGGATCGTTGGGGAAGCGCCGCCCCATCTCCATGCCGGTGAAGCCGGCCGAGCGCGACTGGCGCAAGCATTCTTCCAGCGACACGTCATCGCTGAGTTCCGCAAGATCGTCGTTCCACCACGCGATGGGGGACATGCCCAGTTTGGCTTTCAAGTCGTCACTCCAGTTTCAGTTCGTATCTGTCCTCCCCCTTGTGGGGGTCCGAAGGACGGGCGAGACCCGTGGCTCGCCCCGGCAAGTCGCTGCGAAGCAGCGGGGTGGGGGTGCGACGCCGACCCCCACCCGGACCCTCGGTCCGACCTCCCCACAAGGGGGCGGTAGGGAGCAGCGCCGACTTAGCATCAATCGCCAACGCTCTGCATCTGGCGCTTTTCGTCATAGGCCTTGCGCGCCGCGTTCACCTGCGGCCGCGCGGAGACTTCCGGCACCGCCACATCCCACCAATGGCCGCCGGCGTCGGTGGAGACCAGCGGGTCGGTGTCGATGACCAGCACGGTGGTGCGGTCGTTCGTCTTCGCCTTCTGCAGGGCGTTTTCCAGGCCGGCAATCGACGGCACTTTCTCGGCAATTGCGCCCATGCTCGCCGCGTGCGCGGCGAAGTCGATGTCGGGCAGGATTTCGTGGCGCGAATCCTTCAGGAGATTGTTGAAGTTGGCGCCGCCGGTCGCCATCTGCAGCCGGTTGATGCAGCCATACCCACGGTTGTCGAGCAGCACGATGGTGAGCTTCAAACCCAGCATCACCGAGGTGGCGATCTCCGAATTCAGCATCAGATAGGAGCCGTCGCCGATCATGACGACCACCTCTTCGCCGGGCTTGGCCATCTTGGTGCCGAGTCCGCCGGCAATCTCGTAGCCCATGGTCGAGAAGCCGTATTCGGCGTGGTAGGAACCCGGCGCGCCGGCCTGCCAAAGCTTGTGCAATTCGCCGGGCAGACCGCCGGCTGCATGCAGCAGCGTCACGCCGGAGCCCATGGCCCGCTGCACGGCGCCGATCACCTGCGCGTCGGACGGGAAAGCGGCGTTGGTCGAGGCCGTCACCTTGGCCGCGTCGGCCTGCCAGGCCTTCTTGCCGGTGGCCGCATCGTCGGTCCAGGCGGCAGGCGCCTTCCAGCCCTTCAGCACGGCACCGAGTTCGGCCAGTCCCTCGGCCGCGTCGGCGACCAGCGGGAGTGCCCGGTGCTTGCCGGCATCGAAAGGTTGGACGTTCAGCCCGATGATGGTCTTGCCGGAAGTCTTGAAAAGCGCCCATGAGCCGGTGGTGAAATCCTGCAGGCGCGTGCCGATGGCGAGCACCACATCGGCATCTTCCGCCAGCCGGTTGGCGGCCGAGGTGCCGGTGACGCCGACCGCCGCCATGTTGAGCGGATGATCGTCCGGCAGCGAGGATTTGCCGCCTTGTGTCTCGCAGACCGGAATACCGGCGCCCTGGGCGAATTCGGCCAGCGCATCGGAGGCCTGCGAATAGAGAACGCCGCCGCCGGCGATGATCAGCGGCTTCTTCGCGCCCTTGAGTGCCGCCACAGCGGCGGCGAGTTCGTGGCGGTCCGGGCGCGGCCGGCGCTGGTGCCAGACCCGTTCGGCGAAAAAGCTTTCGGGATAGTCATAGGCCTCGGCCTGCACATCCTGGCAGAGCGACAGCGTCACCGGGCCGCAATCGGCCGGATCGGTCAGCACCTGCATGGCGCGGCTCAGCGCCGGGATGATCTGCTCCGGCCGCGTGATGCGGTCGAAATAGCGCGACACCGGACGGAAGCAGTCATTGACCGTCGCCGTGCCGTCGGAAAAATCCTCGGCCTGCTGCAGCACCGGGTCGGGGATGCGGTTGGCGAAGACGTCGCCGGGCAAAAACAGGACAGGCAACCTGTTTACATGGGCAAGCGCCGCCGCCGTCACCATGTTGAGCGCGCCGGGGCCGATCGAAGAGGTCGCGGCCATGAAGCGGCTGCGGAAATTGGCCTTGGCATAGGCGATAGCCGCATGCGCCATCGCCTGTTCATTGTGGGCGCGGAAGGTCGGCAGTTCGTCGCGCACCTGGTAGAGCGCCTCGCCCATGCCAGCGACATTGCCGTGGCCGAAGATCGCCCAGACGCCGCCGAAGATGGGCACTTTTTTGCCGCCGATCTCGGTCATCTGGCGGGACAGGAAGCGGGTCAGCGCCTGCGCCGTCGTCAGGCGGATTGTCTTGCTCATGGTATTTTCCTCCGCAGTCCTTGTGCCGCGCCTTCTTATGCCGCCTTGCGGCCGCGCGCGGCAAGCCACGCCTCGGTCAACTGTTCGAAGCGCGACGCCATGTCGGCGACAGCCTCGTCATCCGACATCCTGCCGGCCAGCCACTCTTCGGCCGCATGGACGAAGATGGTGCGGCCGACGGCGAAACCCTTGACGATCGGCGCATTGGCGGTGGCCGCAAAGGCGGCTTCCAGCTCGTCCTGCGGCGCTTCCAGGCCAAGCAGCACGATGCCGCGGCACCACGGATCATGCTTCAGGATGACCGCTTCGATCCTGGTCCAGGCACCGGCTGAAGCCTGCGGTTCGAGTTTCCACCAATCCGGCTTGATGCCGAGCGCATAAAGCTCTTCCAGCGCGCGCGGAATGGTCATGTCGTCGAGCTTGCCATGCTTGCCCGCGATGATCTCGACGAGCAGTTCCCGGCCGACTTTCCGCGCCGCCTCGAACAGCGCGCGCAATTTCTGCTGCTGTTCCTCCTTCAAGGCCGCCGGATCGTCGGGGTGGTAGAAGCACAGGCACTTGATGCAATGGTCGACCGGCCATTCCACCAGTTGCGAGCCGATGTCCTGCGAGAACTCAAAACGCAGCGGCCGCGAGCCCGGCAGTTCCACGGGGCGTCCGAGCCAGGCGAAGGAATGCCTGGCGAATTCGAACATCGCCTCGCGGCCATGTTTCTCGTCGATCAGCATGCCGTAGCCGTCACGGCCGGCAGCGACCTTGGCCGCCGCCTTGACCGCCAGCACCTTGAAATCGCGGATGCGCGCCGGATCGGCGCCGGCTTTCGCCGCCACGTCTTCTAGCTGCACACGGTGATCGCAGGCGAGTGCCATCAGCGAGGGGATATCGCGCCGCCGGGTCGTTGCCCAATGGATATGGTTGATCGCCTCGTCCTTGCGCAGCGCCCTGTATTTGCTGCCGTTCTTGAGGAAGAACTGCAGCTCCTCGAAGGTCGGATATTCCGGCGCGCAGAGCAGCCGCGACACGGCGAAGGCGCCGCAGGCATTGGCCCAGGTCGCCGCCGTCGCGTGGTCTTGCCCGCCCAGCCAGCCGCGCAGGAAGCCGGACATGAAGGCGTCTCCGGCCCCCAGCACATTGTAGATCTCGATCGGGAAACCCTTGCCGACCACACCGTCCTCGAGATCGTCGCTGATCGGTCCGTCATAGACGATGCAGCCCATCGCGCCGCGTTTCAGCACGATGGTGGCCGCCGACAGCGCGCGGATCGTCTTCAGCGCGCTCAGGCAGTCGTCGGCGCCCGAGGCGATCATGATCTCTTCCTCGGTGCCGACGATGAGATCGCAATCGGGCAGCACGGTCTTCAGCTGGGCCGAGACCCGGTCGGATTTGACATAGCGCTCGAAGCCTTCGGCATGGCCGGCAAGGCCCCACAGATTGGGCCGATAGTCGATGTCGAAGATAACCTTGCCGCCCTTGGCTTTCATGATGCGGATCGCCTTGCGCTGGGCGGCGTCGCTGTTGGGTCGGGAAAAATGCGTTCCGGTGACGACGATCGAACGGGCCGAAGCGATAAACGCCTCGTCAATGTCTTCCGGCGCCAGCGCCATGTCGGCGCAGTCCGAGCGGTAGAAGATCATCGGCGAAACGCCTTCGCTCTCGACCGAAAGCAGCACCAGGGCGGTCAACCGCTCCTTGTCGGTCTTCAGCCCGTCGGTGTTGACGCCTTCGCGCTTGAGCTGTTCGCGGATGAAGCGGCCCATCTGCTCGTCGCCGACGCGCGTCAGCAGCGCCGAACGCAGGCCGAGCCTCGCCGTGCCGACCGAAATGTTGGCGGGGCAGCCACCAACCGACTTGGCGAAAGAGGTGATGTCCTCCAGCCGCGAGCCGATCTGCTGGCCATAGAGGTCGACGGAAGCGCGACCGATGGTGATGACGTCGAGCGGCGCCTGTCTGGCGTCCACGGCTTCGCTCATTGGAACCTCCCGTCAGTCTTGTTGTCAGGAACAACATTGTTTGGGTAACACGCGCGAGCGGCGGCGTGGTGCCGGGAATATGAAATAATAATTCCAATCCATAGTCAATATGGAATGAGCATTCCCGGATCTAAAATTGGCTTTTAGGTGCCCGATCAGGCTTTGCGCCTGCGGGCGGTATCGCGCCGCTTCTCGCCGACGCCAACGGTCAACGCCATGGCCAGGGCCATCGTCGCCGACAGCGAACGGAAGCCGGCGAAATCCGCCTCGGCAACCTCGAACCAGACCCTGGCGAACTGGGCGAGCGGCGAAAACGAGCTGTCGGTGATGGCGACGATCGGCACGCCCTGTTCCGAAATGGTGCGTGCTTCCTCGATGGTGGCCGGCGCATAGGGCGAGAAGGAGATGGCGATGACGGCGTCCGCCGGCGTGGCGAAGGCGATCATCTCGGCGTTCAGGCCGGCGGCCGATTCGATCAGCTGGTTGCGGATCTTCAGCTTGCCCAGCGCATAGGCGATATAGCTCGCCACCGGATAGGAGCGCCGCTTGGCTAAGACATAAATGGTCTGCGCCTTTGCCAGCAGCGAAATCGCCTCTTCCAGATGCGCATCGTCCAGCGTGCGCGAAATGTCGTTGAGCGAGGTGCTGGCGGCGGCGACGAAGCCGTCGAAGATCGCGCGGTGACCGGCGCCGCCCTCGGCCTTGGCGCGCAGCGCCTGCAGCCGCTCGTCATAGGATGAGTTGCGCTCGCGCAGCCGCTCGCGGAACACCTGCTGCAGGCTGGTGAAGCCGTCGAAGCCGAGCTGCTGGGCAAAGCGGATCAGGGTGGAGGGCTGCACGCCGGCCGAGGCGGCGATGCTGGCGGCGGTACCGAAGGCGATGTCGTCGGGATTGTCGAGCGCGTAGGCGGCGATCTGGGCGATGCGCTTGGGCAGGCTTTCGCGCCGGTCCAGGATGGTGGCGCGCAGCGTCTCGAAGTCGCGAGGTACCCGTTCGTCCATCGTCGGCCCGTCCAAGCTCATCCGTGAAACGTCCTCTCTGCCCCATCATAGCGAGCCTGCGCAAGAACGCCATAAAAAATGAGGCAGACATTCCATTTGGAGAGAAAATGGACTAATTCATCCACGCAGTGCTTCAGGCAGCGGAGGAAACGGAAAATGGTCGGCGTCGGTCTTATCGGCACGGGTTTCATGGGCAAGTGCCACGCCATTGCGTGGAGTGCCGTCGGCGCCGTCTTTCCCGACGTGGCCAAGCCCAGGCTCGTCCATCTCGGCGAGGTCAATGAGGAGCTTGCCCGGCGCAAGGCCGGGGAGTTTGGCTTTGCCAAGGCCTCAGGCGACTGGCGCGCCGTCGTCAACGATCCGGAAGTCGATATCGTCTCGCTGACCACGCCCAACCAGTTCCATCCGGAAATGGCCATCGCCATCCTCCAGGCCGGCAAGCATCTGTGGTGCGAAAAGCCGATGGCGCCGAGCTTTGCCGAAGCCGAGGCGATGGCGGCAGCAGCGAAGAAATCCGGCAAGGTCGCTGCCCTTGGCTACAATTACATCCAGAGCCCGGCCATCCGTCACATCGGCGCGCTGCTCGACGAGAAGATCATCGGCGAGGTCAATCATCTGCGCATCGAGATGGACGAAGATTTCATGGCCGATCCCGAGGCGCTGTTCTTCTGGAAGCACGAAGCCGCCTCCGGCTACGGCGCGCTCGACGACTTCGCCGTGCATCCGCTGTCGCTGGTCTCGGTCCTGTTCGGCCGCGTCGCCAGCGTCATCTGCGATATGGCCAAGCCCTATGCCGACCGCAAGCTGGCGGCGGGCGGCCGCCGCGCGGTCGAGACCTACGACATCGCCAGCATCTTGATGCATCTGGAAAACGGCATTGCCGGCACGCTCCAGGTCAACCGCTCGGCCTGGGGCCGCAAAGGCCGCATCGCCATCCAGATCTTCGGCTCCAAGGGCTCGATCCTGTTCGATCAGGAGCGGATGAACGAATTGCAGCTCTATCTCACCGCTGATCGCCCGACCGAGCAGGGCTACCGCACCATCCTGGTGGCGCCGCACCACAAGCCCTACGACGCCTTCCTGCCGGCGCCCGGCCATGGCCTGGGCTTCAACGACCTCAAGATCATCGAGTGCCACGAATTGCTGACGCGGCTCGCCGGCAGACCGGCGCGCCTCATGGAATTCGCGCAAGGTCTGGAGATCGAGCGCACCGTGCACGCCATGGCACGCTCCTTCGAGGAAAAGCGCTGGGTGGATGTGCGGTAATACCTGCTCGTCTAGCCGCCGGGGGCCGGGGTTTCCCAGCCGTCGACCCAGATTTGGCGCAGGCGGTCGCCTTCGCCCTTGAAGTGCAGCCCGGTCGGCTGGCAGTCCTCGATGCGGTCGCTGCGGAAATTGCGGATCGCGTGCCGCAGTTCGCACCAGGCGACGATGTTGGCGGACTCGGCGTAGTAGATCAGCGCGATCGGCCGGATGATGCGTTGCGTGGTCCGGCCTGCTTCGTCGCGATAGGAGAGGTCGAGCTTCTCCTCGTCGCGGACGGCGCGGCGCACCAGCGCCAGGTCGATCGTGCCGGCCGAGGGGGCGGCAAAGCCCCAGGCATGCAGGGCATTGGCGTCGAATGTCTGGCGCAGCGGCGGCGGCACCGCGCCGGCGATCTTGCTGCTGACGCGCTTGGCCGCCTGCTTGAGTTCGTCGTCGCCCGTGCGCTCCAGCAGCGCCAGCGACAGCACGATCGCCTCCATCTCCTCGATCGAAAACATCAGCGGCGGCAGGTCGAAACCGGGGCGCAAGATATAACCGATGCCGCGCCCACCCTCGATCGGCACGCGCATCGCCTGAAGTGCGGCGATGTCGCGATAGATCGAACGGATCGTCACTTCCAGCCGTTCGGCGATCATGGCGGCCGTCACCGGCTGCCGCGCCAGCCGCAGGATCTGGATGATCTCGAACAGGCGTGACGCCTTGCGCATATTCCTCACCCGGCTCCGACCGCAACTGACACACCCTTGTCAGTTGGGTCGACCTATAGGACTGCCTATCGAATTGAAAATCAACAGGTTCCGCTGCGGCTTGGTGGAACGAGGCGACAGGCAACTGACATGGGCTACGCGGAAAATCTCTGGCTTTTCTTTATCCTGCTGTTCGGCATCATCGCCGTTCCGGGCATGGACATGCTGTTCGTGCTGGCCAATGCGCTGACCGGCGGCCGCGACAGGGGTCTGGCCGCGACCGGCGGCATCATGGTCGGCGGCATGGTGCACACGCTGAACGGGGCGATCGGCGTCGGCCTGCTGATGCATTTCGTGCCGATCCTGTTCAAGCCCCTGCTGATCGCCGGCGCCGCCTACATGGCCTTCATCGGCATCACGCTGATGCGCAGCTCCATCACCGTCGGTCAGGACGGGCCTGTCGGCAGCCGCTCCGCATGGAAGGCGTTTCGCCAGGGGCTGGTGACCTGCCTGATCAATCCGAAGGCCTATCTGTTCGTGCTTGCCGTCTATCCGCAGTTCCTGAAGCCGGACTACGGCCCGATCTGGGTGCAGGCGACTGTCATGGGTCTGATGACGGTGATCACCCAGGCCGCGATCTATGGCGGGCTTGCAATCACCGCCGGCCGCAGCCGCAAGCTTCTGATCGCCAATCCGCGGGCGACCATCCTTGCCGGCCGCGCGGCCGGGCTGTTGCTCTTTGCGGTCTCGGTGTTCACCGCCTGGGAAGGGCTGAGGACGGCGTAATCCAGCGCCGCCCTTCCCACATTGCCGTCCTGTCAGGCAGCGCCTTGCCGGCTTTCCAGCATGGCGCGGCGTGCCGACCGGCGCCATTCGACGGCGCCGGCAAGGCCGTGCAGCACGGTCTCGGTGGTCGCCCAGTCGATACAGCCATCCGTGATGCTCTGGCCATATACGAGCGGCTTGCCGGGCACCACGTCCTGCCGGCCGGCGACGAGATTGCTCTCGATCATCAGGCCGATGATGCGCTCGTCGCCCGCCGCCACCTGGCCGGCCACATCGGCCGCCACCTTGGGCTGGTTCTCCGGCTTCTTGGTCGAGTTGGCGTGGCTGGCATCGATCATCAGCCGCGGCGCGACACCGAGGCGGGCGAGTTCGAGCGAGGCCGCCTCGACGCTTGCCGCGTCATAGTTCGGCTGGACGCCGCCGCGCAGGATGACGTGGCAGTCTTCATTGCCCGTGGTGGTGGCAATGCCGCTGCGTCCCCCCTTGGTCACCGCCATGAAATGATGCGGCTGGGTGGCCGATTTCACCGCCTCGCCGGCGATCCTGAGATTGCCGTCGGTGCCGTTCTTGAAGCCGACCGGGCAGGACAGGCCCGAGGCCAGCTCGCGGTGGATCTGGCTCTCGGTGGTGCGCGCGCCGATGGCGCCCCAGGCGACGAGGTCGGCAATGTATTGTGGCGTGGTCATGTCGAGGAATTCGGTCGCCGCCGGCAGGCCGAGATTGTTGACCGCCGACAGCACATTGCGCGCCATCCTGAGCCCCTTGTCGATGTTGAAGCTGCCGTCGAGGTCGGGGTCGTTGATCAGGCCCTTCCAGCCGACCGTGGTGCGCGGCTTCTCGAAATACACCCGCATCACGATCTCGAGCCGGTCGGACAGGGTCTCGCGCAGCGCCGCCAGACGGCTGGCATAGTCAACGGCCGCGACCGGATCATGGATCGAACAAGGTCCGACGACGACAAGCAGCCGGTCGTCGGTGCCGTTCAATATGGCGTGGATGGCATTGCGTGAGGCGCTCACGGTGCGCGTCGCCGTCAGCGTGCGCGGGATCTCCCGCATCACCTGGTCCGGCGTGCTCAGTTCTCGGATTTCCTTGACCCGAAGGTCGTCTGTGGTGGTCAACACGGCTTTCTGCTCCTGTTAGGAGACCTGCCGGCTGAAACAAAAAAGCCGCCAGGTCTGGCGGCTGTTCGGATCTTGTTGCTGCAATCTTCAGATCGAGCGCAATCCTCCCGCCGCCAGCGAGCTGCTAAAGTACCAATAGGTGGCGGACAGGTGGATCATGCGGCTCATATAGTCGAAGCCGAGGCGTTTGTCACGTCCCCTCGACGACAGTCAATCAGGGATGAGCCGTACCCTCGCGATTTCGTCATCCTCAGGCTGCGCGGCGTCGCTTCGCTCCTTGCTCCGCCCGTGGATGACGAAGTGAGGAGCGTTTGCGCAGGGCTCGCTGCTACTCCGGCGACGACCCGGCAACGCTCTGGTCGTAGTCAACCAGCGACCCCGTCATCACCCCCGATTGCGGGCTGACCATGTAGCTGATCAGCCGGGCCAGCTGGTCCGGCTTGACCAATTGGCCCATCGGCTGCGCGGCTTCGGCTTTCGCCAGCCAGTCGTCCGGGGCGTCGTGCCATTTCTTCTGCACGATGTCCTCGCCCTCGGTATCCATCCATCCAGGCAGCACCGCGTTGCAGCGGATGCGGTTGAAGCGATAGGCGTTGGCGACGTTCTTGGTCAGCGTCATCAGCGCGCCCTTGCTGGTCGAATAGGGCGTCAGGAACGACTGGCCGCAATGCGCCGACATCGACAGCACGTTGACGATCGAGCCCGGCGCCTTGCGCTCCAGGAGATGGGCGACCAGCCCCTGCATCAAGAAGAAGGGTCCGCGCACATTGGTGGCGAAGATCTGGTCGAAAAGCTCTTCCGAGGTTTCGACCAGCGAGCCGCGCGCCGAGGTGGCGGCGGCGTTGACCAGCGCGTTCAGCGTGCCGAAATGAGCGAGCGCGGTCGAAACCGCGCGCTTGCAGTCCGCCACCTTCGAGACGTCGGCGCTGACAAAGATCGCGTCGACGCCGGCCTTTTTGAAATGGGCAACGGCCTTGTCGCCCTTCTCCTGCGAGCGGCCGATGAGCGCCAATGCCCGGCAGCCCTCGTCGGCCAGCGCCTCGGCGACGGCAAAGCCGATGCCTTGCGCGCCGCCGGTGACGATGGCGCGTGTCTGTGAATTACGATCGGCGGATGCGCTCATCGCCCTACTCCTTTGTTAGGTTCCAAACATCAAGGTGTGTTTAGGTTCGGGTCAGGCCGGCCTCACCCGAATATCAACGCACCGTGTCGAGACGAACGGTCTTGCCTGTAGTCGCCGACTTCAGCGCCGCATCCGCCAGCTTCAGCGCCACGAGGCCGTCTGCACCGCTCGGTGCCGCTTTCTTGCCTGATGTCGCGGCGGCGATGAACGAGGCGATCTCGATCGCATAGGCGTCGAGATAGCGGGTCATGAAGAAATCGTGCAGCGGTGGGCGCGTATAGCCCTTCTCATTGGCCAGTTCGATGGACACCGGCCTCTGGTTCTCGGCTGCGATCATGCCTTTCGAGCCATGCACTTCGATGCGCTGGTCGTAACCATAGGTGGCGCGGCGCGAATTGGAGATGACGGCCTGCTTGCCGGAAGCCGTCTCCAGGATGACGCTGACGCTGTCGAAATCGCCGGCCTCGCCGATCTTCTTGTCGACCAGCACCGAGGCGTGGGCGCTCACGGCAACGGGCTCTTCGCCGAGCAGGAAGCGCGCCATGTCGAAATCATGGATGGTCATGTCGCGGAAAATGCCACCGGAGCGCTTGATGTAGTCGATCGGCGGCGCGCCGGGATCGCGCGAGGTGATGGTGACCATCTCGACCGTGCCGATGGCGCCGTCGTCGATTGCCTTGCGCACGGCGGCGAAGTGGGGGTCGAAGCGGCGGTTGAAGCCGACCATCAGCGTCGCCTTGGCCTTCTCGACCACGGCCAGGCATTTTTCGACGCGCTTGACGTTCAGGTCGATCGGCTTCTCGCAGAAGATCGCCTTGCCGGCCTTGGCGAAACGCTCGATCAGATCGGCATGGGTGTCGGTCGGCGTGCAGATGACGACGGCGTCAATGTCCTTGGACTTTTCGATGGCGTCGATGGTGCGCACTTCGGCGCCATAGGCCGTTGCCAGTTCGGTCGCCGCCTTCTCGAAGGCGTCGGCCACCGCCACCAGTTTGGCCTGCGGGTTGGAGCCGACAGCGCGGGCGTGGACCTTGCCGATGCGGCCGGCACCGAGGAGGGCGAAACGAACAGTCATGGATGTTTCCTCTGAGGGATGGGTTCGAGAGCGTTGTGTCCGCACCTTCCTGTTAGGGAAAGGTGCCTGGGGTATTTTGTTGGCGCGGCAGATCGTCCCGGAAGCGGGCGATCGCCTAGCCTCAAGCCGCGAGTTCCGCCTCCCCGGTCTTGGCGCCGGTGATGTAGGAGACGATGTCCTGGCCGTCGGTATTCTCCTTGCGCAGATTGGCGACGATGCGGCCGCGCCGGAACACCACGATGCGGTCACACAGGTCGAATACCTGGCGCATATTGTGGCTGATCAGGATCAGCGGCTCGCCATTGTCCTTCAGCGTGCGGATGATGTTTTCGACCTGCGCCGTCTCCTGCACGCCGAGTGCGGCTGTCGGCTCGTCCATGATGATCAGCTTGGAGGCGAAGGTCGCGGTCCGTGCGATCGCCACGCACTGCCGCTGGCCGCCCGACATGTGGCGGATGGTGTTGGAGAGATTGGGGATCTGCACCGCCGTGCGCACCAGCGCCGCCTCGGTTGCCTTGCGCATGTATTTGCGGTCGAGGATTGAGAAGGGCCCCAGATTGAACAGCACCTTTTCGCGGCCGAGGAACAGGTTCGACGGCACGTCGAGATCGTCGGCCAGCGCCAGGTTCTGGAACACTGTCTCGATGCCCGCGGTGCGGGCCTCGATCGGCCCGGCAAAATTCACTTCCTTGCCGTCGAACCAGATCTGGCCGCTGGTGCGCTGCTCGACAGCGGTGATCTGGCGCACGAAGGTCGATTTGCCGGCGCCATTGTCGCCCATGATGGCGACATGCTCGCCCTTGCGCAGTTCGAAGTTTGCGCCTTCCAGCGCATGCACGCCGCCATAGCGCTTGGTCAGGTTTTCGGTCTTCAGGACGATGTCTGACATGGTCAAGCCCTCAATGCCCGCAGGCGTTGGCGCCACTGGTCGAGAACGACCGCGCCGACGATGATCACGCCCTTCACCATCTCCTGGTAGTAGGCGTCGAGGCGCAGGAAGGTGAAGCCGGAGATGATGACGCCGAAGATCAGCGAGCCGATCACCGTGCCGATGATCGAGCCGCGGCCGCCCGACAGCGAGACGCCGCCGATGACGGCCATGGCGATGGCGTCGAGTTCGTACATCACCCCCATGCCGGCCTGGGCGGTGAGGTTCTTGGACGAGAGCACCACCGCGGCGAGCGAGGCGAGGATGCCGGCGATGACGTAGACCAGGATCTTGTGGTTGGCGATCTTGATGCCGGACATGCGCGCGGCGTCCTCATTGGAGCCGATCGCGTAACAGTGCTTGCCGTAGCGTGTGTAGCTCATGATGAGCTGGAACAGCACGGCCAGCGACAGGAAGATGATGACGGGCATCAGGCCCTTGCCGATCGCCGCGAAACTGTCGGTGGGAAACGAGATGGGCTGGCCCTTCGACCACCATTTGGCGATGCCGCGCGCGGTCACCATCATGCCGAGCGTGGCGATGAAGGGAGGAATGCGCGTGTAGGCGATCAAGGAGCCATTGACGAGGCCGGCGAGCAGCCCGCAGCCGATCGCCACCAGCAGCGGCACGATGACGGGCAGGTCGGTCCAGCCTTGCGCCAGGAACATCGCCTTCGGGTTGGGATTGCCGTTGACGGTCGCCACCTGGGCGAAACTCATGGCGATCATGGCGGTGGCCCCGACGATCGAACCCGAAGACAGGTCGATGCCGCCGCAAATGATCACCTGCGTCACGCCGATGGCGATGATGCCGACGATCGACACCTGCAGGATGATGATCTGCAGGCGGGCCTCATTGAAGATCCCCGAGACGTCGCTGCGGGTGTTGAACAGGAAACTGTCGCCGAGAAAGATGCGGCCGATCAGTTCGAAGATGACGACGAGAATGACGAGCGCCAGGAAAACGTTGAATTCGGCCGGCCAGGCGCGCTTCTTCGCATCGTAGGTAAGCCCTCCGACGCCATGAGATGTCTGTGCCAATCTTCTATCCTCCGTCAGCCGCGGTCGCGCCTCGAGCGCCGTCAGGCGCCGAGGGAAAGGGGAGCGGCGCTGCCTTCTGCGCGCGCGCCGCTCCTATGTCCGCGGCTCAGTTCTTCTTCAGGAACTTGTCGATGTTTGCCGGGGTGACAAGCTGGAACGGCACGTAGACCTTGTGCTCGACCTTCTCGCCCTTGGACAGTTTCAGCGCCGCATCCAGCGCGCCTGCGCCCTGGCCGGCGGCGTCCTGGAACACGGTTGCATCGAGGTCGCCGGCCTGCATGGCGGCAAGCGCGTCCTGCGTGGCGTCGACGCCGCCGACGACAACCGACTTCATGTCGATGTTGGCGGCCTTCATCGCCTGGATGGCGCCGATGGCGCTTTCGTCATTGTTGGCGATGACGCCGTCGAACTTCTTGCCGGTCGACAGCCAGTTGGTCATCAGGTTCTGCGCCTCGTCGCGGTTCCAGTTCGAGGTCTGCTTGTCGATGATCTTGATGAAGCTGCAGTCCGGCGTGGCGATCACCTCTTCAATGTCCTTGGTGCGCTGCACGGCGGCCTGGTTGGAAAGCTCGCCCATGATCACATAGACATTGGCTTCCTTCTTGCCGGCTTCCTTGAACAGGCGGCAGACTTCCTTGGTCTCGAGCGTGCCGGAATCGGCCTCGTTCGAGGCGACGAAGGCCTGATTGTCGGGCAGCGAGTTCACGTTGACCGGCTCGCGGTTGACATAGACCAGCGGGATCTTGGCGGCGGCGGCAGCGTCGGACATCGCCTGCGTGGCCGAGGTGTCGACCGGGTTGACGATGATGGCGTCGACGCCCGAAGCGGCGAAGTTCTTGATCTGGTCGAGCTGCTTGGCAACGTCGTTCTGTGCGTCTTCGACCTGCAGCTCGACGCCACTCATGCCCTTGGCCTGGGCGATCATGCCGTTGCGCAGCACGGTGAGGAAGTTGTCATCGAACTTGGCCATCGATACGCCGATCTTGGCGGCAAAAGCCGATGAACTCATCAGCGCCGCGAAGGCGACGCCCAAAAGCAGTTTCTTCATTGTATCTCTCCTCCACTTTTGGTGTCCGGTTGCACCGATCTATCCGGAATCCCCGATCTCCCCGGGGAATCTCTCCCTGATATCGCTTCGCTCCGTGTGGCATCCCCTACTTGGGCTGGCCCCTGCTTGAGCTGGAATGCCAAACCCTCTGTTTGAAACAGACGTTCCGGAACGAAAGAACCAAAATGTACAGTGGGTGAAATATTTATTCCATTCCAGCGGAACGTCAAGGGCGATTCCGCGGCCTGCCGCCGGATTTTCGGATCGTCCTGATGGATTCTATCATTTCCGGCGGCTGCTCCCGCCCGGCAAAGGTCAGATATTTTCCGGCAGATAGATGTCGAAGGGCAGGAAGGTCTGGCCAGGCGCGTTGGCCGCGCCGGTTTCGATGGCATGCACCATGCGATCGACCAGTTCGCGGCAGAGCGCGGCGAGCGGCGTCGAGATCACCATGGTGAGGATGTTGTCGGCGAGTGCCGCGCGCGACTCGGCGTTGATCTCGTTGCAGACGACCACCGGCATATGCACCGGCCTTGCTGCCCGCAGCGCCGAGACCGCGCCTTCCATGCCGCCGCCCGCGACGTAGCAGCCGGCAAGATCCGGATAGCGCGCCAGAAGATCGATCATCGCATCATGGGTCACCTGGTTTGCCTCCAGATTGACCAGCGTTTCCAGCACGCCGAAGTCGGGTGCATGCTCGCGAAAGAAAGAGCGGAAGCCGATCTCGCGCAGCTCGTGGCCATGGAAACGATGGCTGCCGACGAAGAGGGCGACCTTGCCGGGCTGCCGCGCCGCCCTGGCGATCATCCAGGCCGCGGTACGACCGACCTTGCGGTTGTCGAGGCCGACATAGCCCTCGCGGATACCGGCGGCAAAGTCGGACAGCAGCGAGAAGACCGGTTGCCCTCTCGCCTTCAACGCCTCGACCGCCGCCGTCAGGGTCGGATGGTCCGGGCCGACAACGGCGATGGCCCTCGATTTTGCCGCCAGCTTGCGCATCTGGGCGGCGATCTCGTCGGGGACCAGGGAACTGGCGAAGTCGATGGTTGCGGCGCCACGGAACCGCTGCGATTGCGACACCGCCAGTTCGAGCTCCGCCGCGAAATCGCCGTAGAAGACATCGTTGCCTCGCAAAAGCAGGAAGCCGAGCCGGTACTCCGGCAGTTCATGGCGCATCCGTTGCTTGATCAGGCCGGCCGCGTGATAGCCGATCTCGGTCGCGGTCTCATAGACGCGCCGCGCGGTCTCCTCGCGCACCGGCAGGCGATTGTTGAGCACGCGGTCCACCGTGGCAACGCTTACGCCGGAGATGCGTGCCAGATCGGATATGGTCGGCCGTTTCGCCATGGTCGCCCCTCGGTTCCGTTGCCGGGCACGATACATCATTCTGATAGGAAATGATAGAAACTATCTTTGTGATATTGAGTCTATCATGGGCAAGCGGTACTTTCACGCTAGAAGCCATATGGGCAACCGGCATTCGCCTGGGCGAGTGCCTGCCGAGGAGGCAATCATGATCACTGCGCCGTCCCGGCGGGACTACAGCCTGATCGGCCGCGACGCCAAACTAGCCGTGGAAACCGGCCTGTCGGCGGCCGAGTGGTATCACACCGACGTGTCCCGCAAGCAGATGAAGGAGCTGATGCAGCGCTCCGACGGGCCGGCGATCCGCGACACCGCGATCTGGCTGGCCGCGCTCATCGCCAGCGGCGCCGGTGGCGCCTTGTTCTGGGGCAGCTGGTGGTGCGTGCCGTTCTTCTTCGTCTACGGCGTCCTCTACGGCTCATCGACGGATTCACGCTGGCATGAATGCGGGCACGGTACGGCGTTCCGGACGCAGTGGATGAACGATGCGGTCTATCAGATCGCCTGCTTCATGATCATGCGCAATCCGGTGACCTGGCGCTGGAGCCACACGCGCCATCACACCGACACCATCATCGTCGGCCGTGACCCGGAAATCTCGGTCATGCGGCCGCCGGACCTGGTGCGCGCGCTGCTCGGCTTTGTCGGCGTGCTGGACGCCTGGCATGCGATGTCGGACATGCTGCGCAACGCCGCCGGCAACATCAGCGCCGCCGAAAAGACCTTCGTTCCCGAGCAGGAGCAGGGCAAGGCGATCCGCATTGCCCGCATCTGGACGGCGATCTATGCCGCAACCATCGCGCTGGCGATCTATTCCGGCTCGTTCCTGTCCTTGATGCTGGTCGGCCTGCCCAGGCTCTATGGCGCCTGGCATCACGTCATGGTCGGCCTGCTGCAGCATGGCGGCCTCGCCGACAATGTCATCGACCATCGGCTGAACAGCCGCACCGTCTACATGAACCCGATCAGCCGCTTCATCTACTGGAACATGAACTACCATGTGGAGCATCACATGTTCCCGATGGTGCCCTACCATGCGCTGCCTAGGCTGCATGAACTGATCAAGCATGATCTGCCGGCGCCGACGCCGTCGATCCTGGCCGGCTATCGCGAGATGGTCCCGGTCTTCCTGCGTCAGCTGCGCAACGAGGATTATTTCCTCAAGCGCGAACTGCCGGCGACCGCCAGGCCATACCGCGAGGAATTCCACAACGATGTCGTCGCCGCCGCTGCGGAATGATCGCGCGCTGGCTATCCGATCTTCCAGGGGAGGACTGAATGAGCGACTGGGTCGAGGCGTGTGCCGCCGGTGACATCGATGAAGAGGACGTGATGCGCTTCGATCATGGCGGCCGCACCTTCGCCATCTATCGCAGTCCCGACGATGACTATTTCGCCACCGATGGGCTTTGCACGCATGAAAAGGTGCATCTCGCCGACGGTCTGGTGATGGACGACATCATCGAATGCCCCAAGCACAATGGCCGCTTCAACTACAAGACGGGCGCGGCCCGTGGCGCCCCGGTCTGCGTCAATCTGAAAACCTATCCGGTCAAGGTCGACGCCGGCAAAGTCCTCGTTCAGATCGGGTGACGGAGATGGCGCGGGGCATGGTCATCATCGGCGCCGGCGAATGCGGCGGGCGGGCAGCACTTGCGCTGCGCGATCTCGGCTATGATGGGCCGGTGACGCTGGTCGGCGACGAGCCGTATCTGCCCTACGAACGGCCGCCTCTGTCCAAGGAGGCGATGGCCAGCGACGCGCCGGAAATCAAGGCGATCGCCAGCGACGCGGTGCTGGTCGAGAGGTCGATCCGCCATATCCATTCCGTCCAGGCCGTGGCGATCGATCGCGCCGCACATAGGGTGCGCCTGTCGGATGGTTCGGTCCTGCCTTACGACAAGCTCCTGCTGACCACCGGCTCGACCCCACGCAAGCTGCCGATGCCCGGCCTTGGCGCGCGCTGCGTGTATCTCAGGACCTTCGCCGATGCGCTGGCCATTCGCGGCCATCTCCGTGCCGGCAACCGCATTGCCGTCATCGGCGGTGGCTTCATCGGCCTCGAACTCGCCGCCGCGGCCCGCAAGCTCGGTGCTGCGGTCACGGTCATCGAGGCGCAGCCGCGCATCCTGATGCGCGGCGTGCCGGCCGAGATCGCCGAAATCATCCATCAGGCCCATGTCGCCGAAGGCGTCGACATCGTGTGTGGTCAAGGTATTGCCTCCATCGCCGACGACGGCAGGCAAGTGTACCTGACACTCGCCGGCGGGCGCGAGATATCAGCCGACCTCGCCATTATCGGCATCGGCGCCGTGCCGGTGACCGGGCTCGCAGCCGAGGCCGGCCTGACGATAGACAATGGCATCGCTGTCGATGCCGAGCTGCGCAGCAGCGATCCCGACATTTTTGCCGCCGGCGACTGCTGTTCGTTCCCGCTTGCCGTCTATGGCGGCCGCCGCGTGCGGCTGGAGGCCTGGCGCAACGCCCAGGAACAAGGCGCACTGGCGGCAAAGAACATGCTCGGTGCCGGCGAGGCGCATGCGGCGGTGCCGTGGTTCTGGTCGGATCAGTATGGCCTGTCACTGCAGATAGCCGGACTTTCGGACGAAGGCCGAAACACGGTGCGCCGCGATCTCGGTGACGGCGCCTTCATACTTTTCCATCTCGCCGAAGACGGCAGGCTGGTGGCGGCCAGCGGCATCGGCCCCGGCAATGCGGTCGCCCGCGACATCCGGCTGGCCGAAATGCTGATCGGCAAGCGGGCCAAGCCGGCACCGGAGGCGCTGGGATCGCAGGCCGTCAAGCTGAAGTCGTTGCTGGCGGCGTGAACCGGTCTAAAAAAGCGCCTTCAGCTCCGGCAGCTTGTCGTTGACCAGCCAGCCGTAATAATTCTCCTCCGGCAGTTTTTCCGGCTCGCCTGCGGCGCGACGCCTGTCGTTTTCCGCTTTCAGCGCATCGGCGCGCTGCTCCGGATTGCCGACATTGTAGAGAGTCGCGGTCAGCCCGGGATTGCCCGAAATGTCGAAGCCGGCAATGCTCTTGTAGGCATCGATCGATTTCCTGATCGTCGCGGCGACATAAGGCAGTGTCAGATCGGGATCCATGATGGTCTTGTAGACCGAATTGGGGTCACCGACATCGAGCTTCGGCAGGCCCGACACCTTGTGCACGAGATCGCTCATCTGCAGCGCGGTCAGCGGGTTGAGCTGACCGAGCCCAAAAGTCTGGCCGGCATAATAGGGCTGGAAGAAGGTGGCGCCGAAGCGGTCATCGGGAAAGTCCTCGCCGCCGACGTTCTTGCCGCGAAACGTATGGTTCCAGACCTGTTCACGACATTCCCAGAGGTCGTAGCTGTCCGACATCCCGGCGCATTTCTTGAATTCCGGCCGCTGCACGAAATCGGTGATGTCCTCGCCATCATAGGCGAAGGAGAGCTTGCTGGAGAGGTAGGAGATCGCCTTGACGTAATAGGTCTGCAGCCGGTCATAGGCGTCGACATTGTAGGTGTGCTCGCCGACGATGGCGCCGACGATATGCATCGGATCGATGCCATAGGCGGCAGCGGCCTTCTTGATCTTGCCGCGCAGGTCGGGGTCGTTCTGCAGCAAGGCATAGACCTTGCGGTATTTCGCCTGGAAGGTGGTGTTGGTCGCCTGCGTGCGCCGGCTCGACGCGCCGGGGATATCGGGCTGCTCGGCATTGCGGTTTCCCGCCGGCACCAATGTCGCCGCCTCAGCGGCGAACAGCGTCACCGCCAGCGTCAAGCAGAGAATGACTGGCCTGAGAATGATTGGGATGAGTTTTTTCATGCGTCCGCCGCCTGCAATCTTGCGGGCAAACTAGGGTAGTGCTCCCGTTCGAGTCGAGAGCGCCCCTTCACCCGGCAAGACGAAAGGTGGCCAGATGGTACCATCTGGCCACACATGATTGTTCTGCCGGGTTGCCTGAACCGGCGCCGGACCAGCCGGCRCCGTGCTTTAAAGGATGAATCGCGACAAATCTGTGTTTCGCGACAGGTCGCCCACATGCTTTTCCACATAGGCGGCGTCGATGGTGACCGATGTGCCGTTGCGGTCGGGCGCGTCGTAGGAGATTTCGTCCAGCACCCGCTCCATCACCGTCTGCAGCCGCCTGGCGCCGATATTCTCGACGCTGTCATTGAGGTCGACGGCAATGCCGGCCAGCGAATCGATGGCGTCGTCGGTGAAGGTCAGGTCGACACCCTCGGTCTTCATCAGCGCGATATATTGCTTGATCAGGCTCGCTTCCGTCTCGGTCAGGATGCGGACGAAATCTTGCTTCTCCAAGGCCCGCAGTTCGACGCGAATCGGCAGGCGGCCCTGCAATTCGGGCAACAGGTCGGACGGCTTCGACACGTGGAACGCGCCCGAGGCGATGAACAGGATGTGATCCGTCTTCAACGGCCCGTATTTGGTAGCCACCGTGGTGCCTTCGACCAGCGGCAGCAGGTCGCGCTGCACGCCTTCGCGCGAAGGGCCGCCGGAAATGTCGGATCTGGCGGCGATCTTGTCGATCTCGTCGAGGAAGACGATGCCGTCATTTTCCGCGGCATCGAGCGCCCGGCGCACCACCTCGTCCTGGTCGAGCAGCTTGTCGGACTCGTCGCTGACCAGCAGATCGTAGGACTCCTTCACCGTCGTCTTGCGCAGCTTGGTCTTCTTGCCGCCCATCGCCTTCGACAGCATGTCGTTGATGTTGAGCACGCCGATATTGGCGCCCGGCATTCCGGGGATCTCGAAGCCGGGCATGCCGCCATTGCCGGTGTCGGCCACTTCGATCTCGATTTCCTTGTCGTCGAGCTCGCCGTCGCGCAGCTTTTTGCGGAAAGAGTCGCGCGTCGCCGGGCTGGCGGTCTTGCCGACCAGCGCTTCCAGGACACGTTCCTCGGCATTGATGTGGGCGCGCGCCTTGACGTCCTCGCGCATCTTTTCGCGGACGAGCCCGATGGCGATCTCGACGAGATCGCGGATGATCTGCTCGACGTCACGGCCGACATAGCCGACCTCGGTGAATTTGGTGGCCTCGACCTTGACGAAAGGCGCGCCGGCCAGCCGCGCCAGGCGGCGCGAGATTTCGGTCTTGCCGACGCCGGTCGGGCCGATCATCAGGATGTTCTTCGGCATCACCTCTTCGCGCATCTGGCCTTCCAGCTGCTGGCGGCGCCAGCGGTTGCGCAAGGCGATGGCTACGGCGCGTTTGGCGTCCTTCTGGCCGATGATGAAGCGGTCGAGTTCCGAAACGATTTCGCGGGGAGAAAATGTCGTCATAGCTAAATTCCACTTTGCCACTGCTTGATGGCCTCGAACGGATGCAGCAGCATGATCACGTTGAGTGTCAGATTGTCCCGGATGAGATAGCCGGTACCGAGTTCGAAGAGGATGGCGAGGCTGACGATCACCCATATAGGTAGCCTTCGCGCCATCACAAATCCCAGCACCATGGCCAGTGTGTCGGACACCGAATTGATGATGCTGTCGCCGTAATAATCGAGCGAGATGGTGCCGGCGCGGTAGCGGTCGATGATGAACGGGCTGTTCTCCAGCAGCTCCCAGCCGCCCTCGATGAGGACGGCGAAGGCCAGCCGCAAGCCGATCGGCGAACGCGGAAACAGGAACCTCGCCAAGGCATAGAACAGGAAGCCGTGGATGATGTGCGAGAAGGTGTACCAGTCGGAAATGTGCTGGGAATTCTCCGAACTGTTCACCACGCCATGCCAGAGTTTCACGTAGCCGCAGGTGCAGATCGGCGTCCGGCCCATGCCATAGAGAGCCCCGGCCTGGAAGATGAGCAGGCCAAGGACGAGCAGAAGACCCATGCGCCAGCTGTCTTCATAGGCCGAATAGCCATCATCCGCGGCCGGCTTGCTCATCTGGTTATTCCCCCATTTGTTCATCGTCGGCATCGATCGCCATCAGCACGACGTCGCCATAGACCGATTGCCTGCGGTCTATGGCCCGGAATCCGGCTTTTTCATAGGCGCGGATGGCCCGAATGTTGGCGGGGTTGGGATCAATGATGACGCGGGGCACACCTTCCTCGAACAGATCTTCGACGAACTGGCGTACGATCGCCGAGCCATGGCCGATGCCGACCAGCTCCGGCGGCCCGATCGACAAATCGATGCCGAGCGTGCCGAACGGCTGGTCGGCATAGGGATGGTCGTCTTCCAGATGCGGGTCGTAGCTCTGCAGATAGGCGATCGGCTTGCCGTCGAGTTCCACGATCAGCGGCTCGACCGAAATCGAGTCGATATGATCGCGAATCTCGGCGATCTCCGTCTCCGGATCGTTCCACCACTGGGCAACATGCGGCTCGGCGAGCCAGCCGGCGATCATCGGCAGGTCCTTTTCGGTAACCGGCCGAAAATCGTAGAGCACACCCTTCTCAGGCGGCATCGAGCGTTTCGACGACGAAATTGTTGTTGGTGTAGACGCAGATGTCGGAGGCGATCTGCATCGCCTTGCGGGCGATCTCCTCGGCATCCTTGTCGGTGTCCATCAGCGCCCGCGCCGCGGCCAGCGCATAGTTGCCGCCTGAACCGATGGCCATGACGCCATGTTCGGGTTCGAGCACGTCGCCGGTGCCGGTCAGCGCCAGCGAGACCGACTTATCGGCCACCAGCATCATCGCCTCCAGCCGGCGCAGATAGCGATCGGTGCGCCAGTCCTTGGCGAGCTCGACGCAGGCGCGCGTCAGCTGGTCGGGATATTGTTCGAGCTTGGCTTCCAGCCGTTCCAGCAGTGTGAAGGCGTCCGCGGTGGCGCCGGCGAAACCGGCGATCACATTGCCTCCCTTGCCGATGCGGCGGACCTTGCGGGCATTGCCCTTCATGATGGTCTGGCCAAGGCTGACCTGGCCGTCGCCGGCGATCACCACCTTGTTGCCCTTGCGCACCGTCACGATGGTCGTGGCGTGCATGGTCAGATTATCAGACATTTATTGGCTCCGATTCGCGCGATCCCAAAAGGCGATTGGCGCGGTACGAGTGATTTTATCGGCCATATGTATGCACGGGACCCATGATTGCAAATCGCCACTCCGGCAAGGCCGATACCTCTGTCCGAGGCAACTGGCAATCGCCGGATCATGCTGATAGAAGGCTTTCGTTTTCAAGCCGGTGAATGTTCGAAGCTCGTCTGCGGAGCTTTGAAACCCTGAGACAAGGACAAGGTCATGGCGCCCCGTTCCGCCGAAGCCAGCCGCAAGACCAAGGAAACCGACATCTCGGTGTCGGTCCATGTCGACGGCTCGGGCAAATCCGATATCGCCACGGGCGTCGGCTTCTTCGACCATATGCTCGACCAGCTGTCGCGCCATTCGCTGATCGACATGACGGTGAGGGCCAAGGGAGACCTGCACATAGACGACCACCACACGGTCGAGGACACCGGCATCGCGCTCGGCCAGGCGCTGACCAAGGCGCTGGGCGAACGGCGCGGCATCATGCGCTATGCCTCTTTCGACCTTGCCATGGACGAGACGCTGACGCGCGCGGCGATCGACGTGTCGGGCCGGCCGTTCCTGGTCTGGAACGTGTCTTTCTCGTCGCCCAAGATCGGTACTTTCGACACCGAACTGGTGCGTGAATTCTTCCAGGCGCTGGCGCAAAATGCCGGCATCACGCTGCATGTCACCAACCATTATGGCGCCAACAACCACCACATCGCCGAGACCTGTTTCAAGGCGGTGGCGCGCGCGCTGCGTGCCGCACTCGAGCCCGACCCGCGCCAGCCGGACGCGGTTCCCTCCACCAAGGGATCGTTGAAGGGATAGGCCATGGCCACCTATGTCGTGATGGAACCGCCCGGCCGCAGCGAGAAGGTCGACGCAACGGCCTTTATCCGCGACGGCTTCACCTGGCTCGGCCTGCTGGTGCCGCCGCTTTGGCTCGCCTGGCACCGGCTGTGGATCGAAGCCGGACTTGCCTTCGTCGTCATGGGCGCGCTTTCGATGGCTGGGCAAAACCTTGGCCTTGGATTGGCAAGTTCGCTGCTGTCGACGCTGGTTTCGTTCTATATCGGCCTGGAAGGGCAGGGGTTGCGCATAGCGGCCCTGCGCCGGCGCGGCTGGCATGAATGGGGCGCGGTTCAGGCCGGCCGGCTCCACGATGCCGACATACGCTATGCGCTGGAGATCGAGGGGCATGCGGAGGAAGCCGCGCCGCCGCCGCGCATCGTTCCGGATGCCGCCCAGGCGCGTCCGGCGCAGCCGGGCATGGCGCTGGGCCTGACCCACATACCGGGACGGCCCTGACATGCGGGTAGCAATCATCGACTACGGCTCGGGCAATCTGCGCTCGGCCACCAAGGCTTTCGAGCGCGCCGCGCGCGAAGCCGGCATATCGGCCGAAATCGACCTGACGGCCGATGCCGACCGGGTGCGCAGCGCCGACCGCATCGTCCTGCCCGGCGTCGGCGCCTATGCCGACTGCGCGGCCGGTCTGCGCGCGGTCGACGGCATGTGGGACGCGGTCGAAGACGTCGCCATCGCCAAGGGCCGGCCCTTCCTCGGCATCTGCGTCGGCATGCAGCTGATGTCTGAGCGCGGCCTGGAAAAGACCGTCACCCATGGCTTTGGCTGGATCTCGGGCGACGTCAAGGAGATCACGCCCGCCGATCCGGCTCTGAAAATCCCGCAGATCGGCTGGAACACGATCGAGCTCAGACGCCAACACCCGCTGTTTGTCGGCATTCCGACCGGACCGGAGGGGCTGCACGCCTATTTCGTCCATTCCTACCATCTCGACGCGAAAAAGCCGGCCGAGGTTCTGGCCGTCGCCGACTATGGTGGTCCGGTGACGGCGGCCGTCGCCCGCGACAATCTCGTCGGCACGCAGTTCCATCCCGAAAAGAGCCAGGCGCTGGGGCTGGCGCTGATCACCAATTTCCTGCGCTGGAGGCCCTAGTGCATGAGCAAGAAGGGTGCCTGAATCGTGATCCTGTTTCCCGCCATTGACCTCAAGGACGGCCAGTGCGTGCGCCTGAAGCACGGCGACATGGCGACCGCGACCATCTACAATGATGATCCGGCCGCGCAGGCAAAAGCCTTTGAGGACCAGGGCTTCGAATGGCTGCACGTCGTCGACCTCAACGGCGCCTTCAAGGGCCAGAGCGTCAACAGCGCGGCGGTCGGCGCCATCCTCAAGGCGACGAGGAACCCGGTGCAGCTCGGCGGCGGCATCCGCACGCTTGCGCAGATCGAGGACTGGCTCGACCGCGGGCTGGCCCGCGTCATCCTCGGCACGGTGGCGGTGCGCGATCCCGACCTTGTCAGGCAGGCCTGCAAGGCTTTCCCGGGCAAGGTGGCCGTCGGCATCGACGCCAAGGGCGGCAAGGTCGCGGTCGAGGGTTGGGCCGAGGCGTCGAGCCTCGGCGTCATTGAACTGGCGAGGAAATTCGAGGGTGCCGGCGTCGCCGCCATCATCTACACCGACATCGATCGCGACGGCGTGCTGACCGGCATCAACTGGGACGCCACCATCGACCTCGCCGAGGCCGTATCGATCCCGGTCATCGCTTCTGGCGGCCTCGCCTCGATCGCCGACATCGTGCGCATGACGATGCCCGATGCAAAGAAGCTTGAAGGTGCCATCTCCGGTCGCGCGCTCTATGACGGCCGCATCGATCCCGTCGAGGCGCTGGCGATCCTGCAGGGCCGGCCGGCGGCGGAGGCGAAATCGTGAAGATCACCATCATCCTCGCCTCCTATGACAGCGGCCACTATCACGGCGGCATGGGACAGGGCCCGGATGCGCTGATTGCAGGCGGTCTGGTCGACGCACTGACCATTGCCGGCCACGAGGTCGCGGTCGCGGATATCGGCAGGGTCGGTGACGACCAGGAACGCGAGATCGCCACCGGTTTCGCCGTCTGCAATGCCGTCTCGGGCGAGGTCCGCATTGCCATCGACAGGGGGCGGTTCCCCATCGTGCTGGCCGGAAACTGCCTGACATCGGCCGGCGCGGTCGCCGGCGAGGGTGCCGATGCGATCATCTGGGCCGACCAGCATGGCGATCTCAACACGCCCGAGACCTCGGTATACGGCTTTCTCGACGGCATGGCGCTGGCGACCGTGCTTGGCCTGTGCTGGCGTCCGATGGCAGCGGCCATTCCAGGTTTCAAGCCGATCGATCCGTCACGCTGTGTGCTTGTCAACGCCCGCGATCTCGATCCGGCCGAGGAAGAACTGCTCAAGACCTTGCCGGTCATCCGCACCGAATGTCCAGGCATTGGACCAGCAACAGCGAAGCTGAAGGCCGCAGGCGCCAAAAGCGTGCACATGCATCTCGATCTCGACGTGCACGACCCCAAGGAACTGCAGGCCAATCGATACGTCACGTCAGGCGGGCCCAGCCCGGAACAGTTGCGCGACGCGGCCTGCGCCATCGCGCTGGCGGTGCCGGTCGTCGGCATCACCGTTTCCGCCTACGATCCGGCCTTCGACGCGCAGGGCGACGTCCCGCCGCTGGTCGGCGAGCTGCTAAACGATCTCATCGCCACGATAGAGGGCCGCTGATGCTGAAAGCCCGTGTCATCCCGTGCCTCGACGTCAAGGACGGCCGTGTCGTCAAGGGCGTCAACTTCGTCGACCTCATCGACGCCGGCGACCCGGTCGAGGCGGCCAAGGCTTATGACGCCGCTGGTGCCGACGAGCTCTGCTTTCTCGACATTACCGCCTCGTCCGACAACCGTGAAACCATTTTCGATGTCATCGCCCGCACCGCCGAACAGTGCTTCATGCCGCTGACCGTCGGCGGCGGCGTGCGCCAGGTCGCCGATATCAGGAAGCTGCTTCTGGCCGGCGCCGACAAGGTGTCGATCAACACGGCGGCGGTGAAGAACCCGGATTTCGTCGCCGAAGCCGCCGACAAGTTCGGTAACCAGTGCATCGTCGTCGCCATCGACGCCAAGAAGGTCTCCGGCGCCGGCGAGGCCGACCGCTGGGAGATCTTCACCCATGGCGGGCGCGAGAAGACCGGCATCGACGCGGTCGAATTCGCGCGTCAAATGGTCGATCGCGGCGCCGGCGAGATCCTGCTGACCTCGATGGACCGCGACGGCACCAAGGCCGGCTACGACATCGCGCTGACGCGTGCGATCGCTGATGCGGTGCGCGCGCCGGTCATCGCTTCGGGCGGCGTCGGCACGCTGGATCACCTGGTCGAAGGCATTCGCGACGGCCATGCCGGCGCGGTGCTTGCGGCGTCCATCTTCCATTTCGGCACCTATACAATCGCCCAGGCCAAGGCGCATATGGCCGCCGCGGGCCTGCCGATGCGGCTGGACTCCTCGGGTGATCGGCCCTAGAGGCTGTTCCGGCTAAGAAAAGGGCCCCAGGCGCCATGGCTGAATTTTCGTTCTCCGATCTGGAGACAATCATCAGGGACCGCGCCCATTCCGGCGACCCGGACTCCTGGACGGCGAAACTGTTCGCGCGCGGCATCGACAAGGCGGCCCAGAAACTCGGCGAGGAGGCGGTCGAGACGGTGATTGCCGCCGTCAAGGGCGACAGACAGGGCCTCGTTTCCGAAAGTGCCGATCTTATATATCATTGGCTCGTCGTTCTCGGCCTCTCGGGTGTTCCGCTGAGCGACGTGCTCAAGGAGCTCGAAAGCCGCACCGGGCGTTCGGGCATCGCCGAGAAGGCGTCACGGCCCCAGGGCTGACCGCGAGGGAGGGCAGGTATCTCGATGGATCAGCTCGCGCCAACCGAGAAATATTCCCCCTTTCGTTTCTTCTCGGCCGAGCAATGGTCGCAATTCCGCGCCGACACACCACTGACGCTGAGCGAGGACGAGTTCCGCCGCCTGCGTTCGCTCAACGATCCGGTCGACCTCGAGGAGGTCAAGCGCATCTATCTGTCGCTGTCGCGGCTTTTGTCCGCCCATGTCGAGGCGAGCCAGCTCTTGTTCCGGCAGCGCCAGGCTTTCTTCAACGCCGTCGATATCGTCAAGACGCCGTTCATCATCGGCATCGCCGGCTCCGTCGCCGTCGGCAAATCGACCACCGCACGCGTGCTGAAGGAGCTTCTGGCGCGCTGGCCGTCGAGCCCCAAGGTCGATCTCATCACCACCGACGGTTTCCTGCTGCCCAATGAGGTGTTGCGCCGCGAGAACCTGATGGAACGCAAGGGCTTTCCCGACAGTTACGATGTCGGCGCGCTGCTACGTTTCCTCTCGGGCATCAAGTCGGGGCTGCCCGATATCCGCGCGCCGGTCTATTCGCACCTCACCTACGACGTCATTCCCGGCGAGTTCGTCACCATCGACCGGCCCGACATCCTGATCTTCGAAGGCATCAATGTCCTGCAGCCGGGCAAGTTGCCGCAGGACGGCAAGATCGTGCCCTTCCTGTCCGACTTTTTCGACTTCGCCATCTATATCGATGCCGACGAGAAGCTGATCCACGAATGGTACATCGCGCGCTTCATGCGGCTGCGCGAGACCGCCTTCCGCAATCCGGACTCGTTCTTCCACCGCTACTCGCAGCTTTCGGAGGAAGCGGCGCGCGCCATCGCCGAAGGCCTGTGGTCCAACATCAATCTGAAGAATTTGCGCGAGAACATCCTGCCGACACGCGCCCGCGCCGACCTCATCCTGCGCAAGGGCGCCGACCATCTGGTCGAGGAAGTGGCGCTGCGCAAACTTTAGACCGGAGCGTTTCACCGTTTCATGGAAACGGCGAAATGCTCTAACTCTTTGTTTTGGCGCAATTCCCAAGGGAAAGCGCTACGCGCTTTTCCCGGGAAAACCGCACACTTTTTCTGGAATTGCTCCAGCCAGATACCGAGGTGGCGGCCCCGCCTCCGGCAGGCCCGCCACTTCGACGTTCATGTCATCGGCATCGCGGCTCAGCCATTGGCGAACGGCACGGCGACATAGATCTGGCTGCCATCGCGTTCGATCAAAAGCAGCACCGACTTGCGGCCCGACTTGCTCGCCTGCGCGATCGCCTGCGTGACCTGCCTGGCGCTCTTCACCGGGGCCTGGTTGACGGCGACGATGACATCGCCGGGCTGAATGCCGGCAGCAGCGGCCGCCTTGTCGGGATTGACGCGCGCAACCACCGCGCCATGCTCATTGTCGGCGAGGTTCATTTCCTGGCGAATGTCGGGCGTGATGTCCATCAGGCCGAGGCCGATCGCCGGTGCGCGCGAGCCCTGCTCGGCGCTCGGTGCGCCGGAATCGTCGGTCGATGCCGTCTTAACATCGTCGCTGTTTTGCCCGACGTTGACGGAAATCTGCATCGCCTTGCCCTTGCGCCAGACATCAAGCGTTTCCTTGGCGCCGGGCGCGACATCGGCCACGGCCCGCGACAGATCCTTGGGATCCTTCACGTCCTGTCCGGCGAAGCCGGTGATGACGTCGCCGGCCTCGACTCCGGCGCTGGCGGCGGGCGAGCTGTCATTGACCTTGGAAACCAGCGCGCCGCCGGGGTGATCGAGCCCGATGGCGCTTGCCACGTCCGGCGTCACCGACTGGATCTCAACGCCGAGATAGCCGTACTGGATGGAACCGTCCTTCATCAGCTTGGCGACGACCTTTTGCGCCTGGTCCGACGGGATGGCGAAGCCGACGCCGACACTGCCGCCATTGGGCGAATAGATCGCCGTGTTGATGCCGACGACATTGCCGTTCACATCCACAAGCGGGCCACCGGAATTGCCATGGTTGATCGGCGCGTCGATCTGGATGAAATCGTCGAACGGCCCGCTATGCAGGTCGCGGCCGCGTGCCGAAACGATGCCGGCGGTGACCGTGGTGCCGATGCCGAACGGATTGCCGATCGCCAGCACCTGGTCGCCGGTCATCAGCCTGTCGGAATCGCCCCATTTGACCGTCGGCAAGGGCTTGTCGGATTTGATCTTGAGCACGGCAAGGTCGTTCTTGGCATCGCGGCCGACGAGCTTGGCGGGAAGTTCGGTACCGTCATCGAGCGTCACCTTGATCGAAGAGGCGCCGTCGACGACGTGGTTGTTGGTGACGATGGTGCCGTCGGCGCTGACGATGAAGCCGGAACCGAGCGCTTCGGCCCGTTGTGCCTGCTGAGGCGGCGTCTGCGGAGCGGGCATGCCCTGGTCACCGAAGAACTGGCGGAAATACTGGTCGAACGGCGAATTGCCGAGAGGCATGCCGTCATCGGCGCCTGCCGGCTGGGCCTTCATGATGGTGGTGACCGTGACCACTGCCGGCTTGTCGGCCGCCACGATCGGCGCAAAGGAGCCGTTCGGGGCCGTTATTCCGGCGACTGGGGTCTGGGTCGTCGCGACAATCTTGCTGACGCCGGTACTGTTCGCGCTCTGGGCGAACGAGACGACGACGGGGGAGATGATCAGCGCAGCGCCCAGCAGGGCGGCGACGCGATGCCTACGAAGAATACCAAGAGGTGACATGGTCGTTCTGTCCGGGCGAGAGTTGATCGGGCGCCGCGGGCACCTTGGGAGAAGCGCCCGCCGGCGTGTCGACGACCGGATTGCCTGTCTCGCCGTACATGGCGGCCGGCCGGATCGACACCGAGGTATCTAGGGTGCAGATCGGCCCGAATTAGGGTTTTCGGCCGACCTTACGAAGATTTAATTCAGGGAGCGCTTACGGATCGTCATGCCGGCGCAGATAGTCGGCCGCAATCTCGCGCATACGCTTGCCGTCGAAGCTCGGCCCGTGGCCGCCATGGCCGATGCGGATCGGCAGGTCGAGCAGGCGCTGCATGGTGCTGGCATAGGCGGCCCGATCGGAATCCGGCAGCGTGTCGATCAGTGTGTCGTCGTAGATGGCATCGCCGCTGAAGAACAGCCCGTCGGCCTCGTCGAAAAGCGCGATCGAATCCGGCGAATGCCCGGGCAGATGCAGCACGCGCAATTGCCGGTCGCCGAGATCGATCACGTCGCCCTCATCAAGCGTCCGCGTCAGCGGCGCCGAGGGGATCTTGTAGTCGGCGGCCTTCCAGCCCGGCGCCGGCAATTTCGACACGGCGCCTTCGAGATCGTGGAACATGTAGGCGTAGGTCGCCGCCTCATCCATGCTTTCGAATTGCGCCGCACTCATCTTCGGCCCGGCCCGCCACGCAAATTCGTGCAGCGAGCCGACATGGTCGAGATGGATGTGGGTGGCGACGACCAGCAGCGGTTTGCCTTGCGGCGTCTCGATCTGCGGCGCCAGCGGGCAGATGCCCATCCCGGTGTCGACCAAAAGGTCGGCGTCGCGGCCGCGCAGATGCCAGATGTTGGCGCGCACATAGTCATGCACGAACGGCTCGGTCAGCATCGTCGTCCTGTCGTCGACGATGCTCTTGCTGAACCACTCCGGCATCACTTGTGAGCCCGGTATCAGGTGGAAGCCTGACATCAAACGAAAGGCTTCCCGACCTTGTACTTTTCCGGCACCAGCCGCTTGAGATAGGCCATGCCGGCCTCCGACAGCTGGTTGACGTCGGGCTTCATGAAATTGTCAGGCATGTGGCGGGTCTTGCCGGCGACGTTCTTCAGCGGCACCTTCTTCAGAACGGTCTTTGCGCCGTCATATTGCAGCGCCACGGAGCCGCCGCCCTGTTCGGCGACGGACACGGCGAAGGCGCCGGCATCGAACGCCTCTTGTCCGTCGACGGCGCTGATGGCGCCGACATAGCCGCGCGGCATGTAGCCGAGCGCGTCGACGCGGGCCCGCTTGCCCGGCAGGCCCTCGGCCAATGCGCGCTCGAGAGCTGCCGGCAGGTCGCTGCCCGACAATTTGACGTTGCCATGCGCGTCGCGCTCGAGCTTCTCCGGCGCTACCAGGCTTTCGACCAGCGCCTTGCCGTCGGCGGTGCTCACCCCTTCCGACACGGCAACGATGCAGCGCTTGTGGCGGTCGAGCGTGGCACGCACATCGTCGATGAAGCCCCCGGCCGAGAATGGCCGTTCCGGCACGTAGACCAAATGCGGGCCGCTGTCGGGATCGAGCTGCCAGGCAGCCGCCGCGGCCGTGAGAAAGCCGGCATGCCGGCCCATCACGATGCCGACATAGATGCCGGGCAAAGCGCGGAAATCGAGATCGACCGAGAGGAAGGCGCCGGCGACGAACTCGGCCGCCGAGATGAATCCCGGCGTATGGTCGTTCTCCTCCAGATCATTGTCGATGGTTTTGGGCGCATGGACGAAAGCGATCGAGCCGCCGGCGGCATCGGTCAGGATCTGCTGCGTGCCCGACGTGTCGTTGCCGCCGATATAGATGAAGGCGTCGGCGCCGGCCTTCTTCAGGCCGTTGAGGATGACATCGCAATAGGCGGCATCCGGCTTGTCGCGTGTCGAGCCGAGGGCCGCGCTTGGCGTTCCGGCGATCAGCCGCAGCCGATCCTCGGGAATGGCCGAAAGGTCGACATAATTGCCGTCACGGATGCCGCGCACGCCATGGATGGAACCCAGCACCTTGGCGCCGGGATGCCGCTTGCGGATCTCCAGCGTGGCGCCGACCACCGTCTGGTTGATGACGGCGGTCGGGCCGCCGCCTTGTGCGATGACAAAAGTTCCGGCCATTCCTGACGTCTCCCGAGCGATGGTTTTCAAGGCACCTTGGCCTGTCTTGCCGCGTCACGCAACGGGAGAGTCTTGAGCATGATCCCGAAAAGTGGAAACGGGTTTTCGGGAAAAGTTCATGCGCGAACAGGAAGATGGAAGCGGCCGCCTGAGCCGCCCAAAACGATCACATGACGACGACCGGGTTTTTCTTCGAAACGCGGCTGTAGAGGTCGATGATGTCCTGGTTGATCAGGCGCACGCAGCCAGACGACATCGCCTGGCCGATGCTCCACCATTCGGGCGAGCCATGGATGCGGTAGCCGGTATCCTTGCCGTCCTGGTAGATGTAGAGCGCGCGCGCGCCGAGCGGGTTGGTGAGGCCGCCTGGCTGGCCGCCCTGCCACTTCACCAGTTCGGGCTTGCGCTGGATCATCTCCGGCGGCGGCGTCCAGGTAGGCCATTCCCTGCCATACTGGATGTTGGCGCGGCCGGACCAGCGGAAGCCGTCCTTGCCGATACCGACGCCATAGCGGATGGCGTCGCCGCCCGGCTGGACGAGATAGAGCATGCGCTCCTTGAGATGGACGACGATGGTGCCGGGCGCCTCGCCGGTCGTGTCGACGACGATCTGGCGGCGGAATTCCGGCTTGACCTTCAGATACGGCACTTCAGGCACGTTGAAACCATTGTCCGTCAAGGCGGCGTACATCAGGTCGGGGCTGGTGATATTCCTGTCGACGCTGATCGCCGGCCGCATCGGCGGCACGGAACCGGTGACCGTATTGTCGAGTTCGAGCGCCGGCATGCCGCCGCCGGACGTCGAGCAGCCGGCCGCGCTGAGCAGCGCCAGCGCGCCTGCCCCGGACAGGATAGCGCGGCGGGAAAGATGATGATCGGTATCGATTGCGTCGCCGTATCGTGGCGGCGTCGGACCTTGCGGCAACTCACGCATATACCCAAACCCTACGCTGTCGGCGGGAAGCACGGTCCGGCCGGATAGCGGGCATTTTCATCATTCATGGTTGATAAAGCGTGAATGCCTTGCGCTGCCTGGATTTGCGCCTGGCCTGGCGGCACCTGACCGTGCCGAATGAACTGGCAACCGGGCGTTCCTGCACAAAAAGACCCAGGCCGGGTCATAATCCCGGCACCGGTCTTTCCTACCCATCGGGCGATCAGCGAGGGGCCTCCATGTGCAAGACGTTAAAAACCGACATCACGCTTTTTGCCGCTGCCATTGTCGCGGCCGCATTGGTTCTCGGTGCCGATGTCAGCCTGGCCGATATCGTGAGCACGCTGAGCGGCGCGAACTGACGCCGACCTGCCTTTGGCGCAATTGATGGCGCGGCAATTCCAAGGAAAGTGCGTGGCGGTCTTCCGCCCGGATTTTCGTAAAAACAAAAATCAGGCCTCTTTACATTGCCCCTGGGCTGAGGATTTATCCGTCTCCTTAACCCAAGGGAGACAGACATGTCCTTCGAGAACTGGGCCGCCTTCGCCGCCGCGTCTACCATCCTGCTCATCATTCCGGGGCCAACGATTCTGCTGGTCGTGTCCTATGCGCTGGGCCAGGGCTGGCGTACCGCTTTGCCGATGGCGGTTGGCGTGGCACTCGGCGATTTCACCGCCATGACCTTGTCGATGCTCGGCATTGGCGCGCTGCTCGCCGCTTCGGCGACGGTCTTCACCATCTTGAAGCTGATCGGCGCCGGCTATCTGATCTATCTCGGCGTAAAGCTGTTCCGCGCCGGCGGCGCGCTGAAGGCCGAGCCGCGCACCGACGTGGTGTCTTCGGCCAAGATGATGGCGCATGCCTGGCTGGTCACCGCGCTCAACCCGAAAAGCATCACCTTCTTCGTCGCCTTCCTGCCACAGTTCCTTGACCGGCACGCCGATTTCTGGACGCAGATGCTGATTTTCGAGACGACTTTCCTGGCGCTCGCCTTCGCCAATGCCTTCGGCTATGCGCTGGTCGCGGCCCGCGCCCGAAACGTCGTCCGCAATCCCAAGGCGATCCGCATCTTCAACCGCACCGGCGGCACGCTACTGGTCGGCGCCGGCATCGCCACGGTGGCGATGCGTTCGGGGAACTAGGCGACCCTTTATTCCACCATCCGAACCGGAACCGGTTTCGGATGGTGGTTCACCACTTCACGCTGATGCCCACATTGCCTCGAGGATGCGGCGCTTGTCGCCGCCCAGATTGGTCGTGTAGTCGCCGGTGGCGAAGAGGCTGACCTTGTCGGTCACTTTGGCGACCACGCCGCCGCCGAACTCGAAGGAGGTCGACCGGCCCTCGGTCGAGATGTCGGTGGTGTCGAAATTGACATGGCTGGTGCCGCTGAAATCGTGCCAGATGTTGGCTTTGAGGTAGGGTTGCAGCGCCATGCCGTTGATGGTGGTCTCGCCCTGCAGCCGCGCACCCAGCCGGCCGCTGACGCTGTCGTTGGTGTCGAAGGAAACCGACGAGAAGCGGTCGTTGGTGTCGTCGAGCGACAGATGCCGCCAGACCAGTTGCGCCTGCGGTTCGAGCGTCCAGCCCTGCGCCAGCGCGATGGGATAGCCGCCTTCCAGCGAAGCGGTGACGCCTGTTCCGCCGACATCGATGCCGATGTCGCGCGACGATGTCGCGTGGCCGCCGAAGAACGTGGCCATGAGGACGCCGTCAAGGTACCAGCCGCTTTGGCCGATCCGGGTCCAGTAACCGCCGACGCTGGTGCCGGTGACGTTGAGGCTGCCGACGGACAGATCGTTCCATCCCAGCGCCTGGCCGCGCAAATCGCCCTTCATGCTGGCATAGGCGACGAACAGGCCGGCGCGATCGATTCCGCCCGAGGTGGTGTCGCGGCCGAACACGTCGAAACCCGCCTGGAGGCCGAACAGCGTGCCGTCGAAGGAGGGCGACACCGTTCCCGACCAGCCCATCTTGGCGTCCTGGCCATAGATGCGGCCCCAGACCGGCGATAGCTCGGGGTTCGACAGCAGGCTTTGCTCACCCCGCCGTTCGTGGAAGGTGCCGAGCGTCGTCATCGCCAGGTGTTCGGCCACCGGCGGCAAGGCCGAATAGACCGGGACCTCGATGCGGTAGAGCGGGATCACGGCTGCCTGCACCGCGGTCGCTCCGGGTGTCGGCGGCGCCGGCTGGACAGGCGGCGGGCCGGGCAGTGTCGGCACCGGAAGCGCCGGCGCTTCGGTCGGCACCACCGGTGGCGGCGGTGGCGGATCCGCCGGAGGCGCCGGTGGCGGCGGCGGCGGCGGTTCGGGTTGTGGGTCGCTGGCCTGCACGGGCGGTGTCGGGTCGAGCGGCGGATTGTTGATGTCGCCCTCGCTCGGCGGTGGCGTCGGCGGCAGTTCGGATGGCGGCGGGGGTGGCGGCTCGGCCGCCGGCGGCACCGGTTCCACCGGCGGGGAGGGCTCGACCGTCGGCGGCGCCGCGGCCGGCGTCGTCGGTGTTATCAGCGTCGAGCGCAGATACCAGTTCTCCTCGCTGCCGGCGCTGACGCCGCCCTTGAACAAATAGTATTCAAAGGCGCCGGCGGCGACTGGCCCGTCGAGCGCGAAGGTCGAGGCGCCGGAAGTGGCGCCGTTGACTGCCTGGACGAGCATGATGCCGTCCTGAGCGGTCGCGGCACCCGCGCCGCCGGCGTTGACCACGGAAATGCCGGTCGAGCCGGAAGCCGTGCCGCCCGAAAGCACCAGCCTGTCGGACGCGGAAGAATCGTCGCCGAGTTCGGTCTGGACAAGCAGCACGCCGCCGGCGCCGACATAATTGCCCGAAATCGTCAGCCGATCGGTTGCGCCTGTGGTGCCGTTGGTCAGGTCGATGCGCCCGGCATTGGTCACTTCCGCCAACTGGCCTGCCGTGAGGGCCTGGATCGTCGCGTTGAAGCCGCCGCCATAGAGCGTGCTCGAAGCATCGACGCTGAGCGAGCCCGTGCCGGTGCCGCTGTCGCCGAGCTTGAGATTGCCGTCGAGCAGCAGCTGTGTGTCGTTGGTGGCGCTGATGCTTTCCCAGTTCTGGACTCTCCAGCTTGACGTTGTCGAAGGTCAGCGCATCGGTACCGAGGCCGCCATTCAGGGCATCCGTGTCGCCGAGATTGGCGTTGGTGAGGTTGCTGAGCTTGGCGGTATCGTTGTCGGCGCCGAGATCGACGGCGCCATAGATGATGCCGCCGCCATTCCAGACGAAACTGTCGGAGCCAAAGCTCATCAGCACATCGCCGCCGACCGTGCCGCCTGATATCGTCACGCTATCATTGCCGCCGCTGACGCTGATGTTGCCGCCGATCGTGCCGCCCGAGAGGATGATGGTGTCCTGGTCGAAGCCGGTGACGAGGTTGCGGTCGATGGTGCCGCCGGACATGTTGAAATAGTTCTTGTCGAGCTTCATGTTGACCCGGCCGATGCGGCCGCCGGTCATCACCGCGTTGTCGCCATCGTCGAAGAAATCGACGATGCGTCCGCCCGTCATGGTGAATGTGTCCAGTCCGTCGCCCTGGTTGAGCGATCCGATCTGGCCGCCGCTCATGTTGAAATCGTCGATGCCGGCGCCCTGCTGGACATTGCCGGAGACGGTGCCGCCGCCGATCGTGAAGAAATCCGTGCCGTCGCCCTGGTTGACCGTACCGGTAATGGTGCCGGACTGCATGTCGATGCGATCCGTACCGGCGCCGAAGGTGACGTTGCCGCTCACCTGCCCGGTGCCGCCGGCGGGAAAGGTCAGCGTGTTGTCGCCGCTTGTATCGGTAAGGCCGCCGCCCGAATCGCCGCTATCGCAGGTGAAGGTGGTATTTCCAGCCGACGGAACCAGCACGCAGGCCGCCAGGGCCGCGGAATTCGGCAGCAACACAAGCGTGGTAGTTGCAAGTAAGCTAATAAACCATGGATGGATTTGCCGTGGTTTTCGCCACAACAAAGAAATCGACTCATCAACGTTTTCCGAACGGCTGTTCGGACGCTGTATTTCAAAATGCCGCATCGCGTCCCCTCTCAGATCGCGATTACAAGCCCTTCGCCGCGCCGCAATGAAGCCACAATTCGTTCGATTTTACAAAGCCTAATCTGCATTCCATGGTTGATGAACTGCAAAGGCTGCTGGCATAGACCTTATGCAGTGCACGATTGGCACGTCCGTGGCCCATGATTTAAGATCGCCTTGGCCCGAAGGGTCCGGGGCTTGTTCCAGGTCGATCAGAGGGATGTTGCATGGCAATCAGGGACACATTCGGCCTGACATTTTCGGGCGCCACCGAAGCGGGGTTCACGCCCTACAGCCAGGCCGTGCGTGAACTGCTGTGCTTCATCGGCGATCCCGTCGCTTCCGTCGACAGTGCCATATCGGCGGATCCCGGTTTCGTCATGGCGCATGTCTTCAAGGGCTATCTCTTCGGCCTTGCCACCGAGCGCGACGCGACGGCGGTGGCCAGGGCTTGCCACGAGGCGGCGCTGCCGCTTGCCGCGACGGCGCGCGAAGCGGCGCATGTTCTGGCCCTCGGCCACCTCGCCAACGGGCGCTGGCATGACGCCGCCAGGATCCTCGAGGATATCGCCATCCAGACCCCGCTCGACGCGCTGGCGCTGCAGGTCGGGCACCAGATCGATTTCTTCACCGGCAATGCCCGCATGCTGCGTGATCGCATCGCCCGCGCCTTGCCGTCATGGCAGAGCGGCATGCCGGGCTACCACGCCATCCTCGGCATGCAGGCCTTCGGGCTGGAGGAAATGGGGGACTATACCAGGGCCGAAAAGCTTGGTCGCGCGGCGGTCGAGATCGAGCCGCGCGACGGCTGGGCGCAACATGCGGTCGCCCATGTCATGGAAATGCAAAGCCGGCAAAAGGACGGTATCGCCTGGATGCGCGCCAATCCCGAAGCCTGGACAAAGGAGAGCTTCCTGCAGGTGCACAATTGGTGGCACCTGGCGCTGTTCCACTACGATCTCGGCGAGATCGACCAGGTGCTGGCGCTCTATGACGGACCGATCTATGGCACGCCATCGGCGATGGCGTTGAACATGGTCGATGCGTCGGCAATCCTGTGGCGGCTGCATCTCGGCGGCATCGATGTCGGTGACCGCTGGACGGCGCTCGCCGCCAATTGGCCCAAGGCCGGCGCCGGCGATTATGCCTTCAACGATGCGCATGCGATGATGGCCTTCGTTGGCGCCGGGCTCGACGGACCCGCCCTTGCCTTGCTCGAGGCGCAACGCGAGGCGATGCATGGCGGCGGCGACAACGTCGCTTTCACGCGGGATGTCGGCCATCCACTGACGCTGGCAATCAAGGCGTTCGGCGAGGGCAACTACAGCGAGGCCGTGCACCTGATCCGGCCGATCCGGGCGATCGCCAACCGCTTCGGCGGCAGCCACGCACAGCGCGACGTCATCGACCTGACGCTGATCGAAGCGGCCTTGCGGGCCGGTGACCGCGCGCTCGCCGGGGCGCTCACGGCGGAGCGTTCGATGGCGCGGCCGGATAGCCCGCTGTCTGTGCTGCTTGCGCGACGCGCGGCCGATTTGTCAGAGAATTGACCGCAAGCCGATCTTGCCTTAAAAACTGCTCAGCCAGATTTTTTCGAGATCCGAAAAAAATAATTGGCATGGGAGGATGATATGTATCTCGGCCTCGACCTGGGCACGTCGGGCGTCAAGGCGATGCTGATCGATGCCGGACAGACCGTCGTCGGCTCCGGCCATGGTTCGCTTGACGTTTCGCGGCCGCATCCCGGCTGGTCCGAACAGGACCCGTCCCACTGGATACGCGCCTGCGAAGACGCGATCGCCGAACTCAAGGCTTCGCACCCCAGGCAGTTCGCGGCGGTGAAAGGCATCGGCCTGTCCGGCCAGATGCACGGCGCGACCTTGCTCGATGCGGCTGATCATGTGCTGCGCCCCTGCATCCTGTGGAACGACACGCGCAGCCATGTCGAGGCAGCAGCGCTCGACGCCGATCCGCGCTTCCGCAAGCTCACCGGCAACATCGTTTTCCCCGGCTTCACCGCGCCCAAGCTCGCCTGGGTGAAGAACAACGAACCCGCCGTCTTCGCCAAAGTGGCCAAGGTGCTGCTGCCGAAGGATTTCCTGCGGCTTTGGCTGACTGGCGACCACATTTCCGAAATGTCGGACTCAGCGGGCACGTCCTGGCTCGATGTCGGCAAGCGCCGCTGGTCGGCCGAATTGCTGGCGGCAACATCGCTCGACGAGAAGCAGATGCCGTCCCTGGTCGAAGGCACCGAGAAGGCCGGCGGTTTGCGCAGCGAATTGGCATCGAAATGGGGCGTCGAGGCCGGCATCCCGATTGCCGGTGGCGCCGGCGACAATGCAGCCTCGGCCTGCGGCATGGGCACGGTCGGCGCTGGCCATGCCTTTGTCTCTCTCGGCACGTCGGGCGTGCTGTTTGCCGCCAACGCGTCCTATCTGCCCAACCCGGCAAGTGCCGTCCACACCTTCTGCCATGCGCTGCCCGACACCTGGCACCAGATGGGCGTCATCCTGTCGGCGACCGATTCGCTCAACTGGCTGTCGGAGATCACTGGAAAGGGCGCGGGTGAACTGACCGCTGAACTCGGCGACGCGCTGAAGGCGCCGACCGGTGTATCCTTCCTGCCCTACCTCTCGGGCGAGCGCACGCCGCACAATGATTCCGCCATTCGCGGTTCCTTCACCGGGCTGGCGCATGAATCGAGCCGGGCAGTCCTGACGCAGGCGGTGCTCGAAGGCGTCGCCTTCGCCTTCCGCGACAGTCTCGAAGCCCTGAAGACAGCCGGCACCACATTGACGCGGGTGACGGCGATCGGCGGCGGCTCACGCTCGCGCTACTGGCTGAAATCGATCGCCACCGCGCTGCAGGTGCCGGTGGATATTCCCGCCGACGGCGATTTCGGCGCCGCCTTCGGTGCCGCCAGGCTCGGCCTGATCGCGGCGACGGGTGCCGATCCGCTGGCCGTCTGCTCCGCCCCAAGGACGGATGCCACGATCGAACCGGATGCCAAGCTCGGCGGCGCCTACGCCGATGCCTATCATCGCTACCGGACGCTCTATCCGGCAATCAGGGGTGCCACGGCGTGAACGATTTCTCGCCCACGCCGCGACTTCCGGCCTCACTGCGCCGGGACCTTGTCGAGGAAGCCGGTGATGCTCTTCAGGCGGCCGTTTTCGATGACGCCGATATCGGTGCCTTCGATGACCGAAGGAACGCCTTCAGGCCCGAGGTTCCAGGAGAAGCGGATCTTGTCGGCGAAGCCGTCCGGCGTGCCCTTCAGCGAGAAGCGGAAGCCGGCAAAGCGTTGCTGCACGCCGTCGATCAGCGCCGCGACACCGTCATGGCCGTCGCCCTGCATCAGCGGATCGCGATAGCTGACGTCTTCGGTGAACGTGGCCTTCAGCAATTCGGCGCGACGGCTGGCATCGCTTTCGTTCCAGGCGGTGATGTAGCCCTCGGCGATTTTGTTGAGGTCGGTCATGGTCTGTCTCCTTCGTTGAGTGGCTTTGACGCAACCCTTTTCACCCCACGGCAGTGCGAAACCAATTACGCCTGAGGTAATCAAGGCGAATTACCTGAGGTAATCAGGGCGAACTATTCGAGAGAGGACAGAAATCATGAGCAGCGGATTTTTCGGCGACATTCAGAAGATCAAATATGAGGGGCCGGATTCGACCAATCCGCTGGCCTACCGCTTCTACAATCCTGACGAGGTCGTCGCCGGCAAACGGCTGGAAGACCATCTTCGCTTCGCCGTCGCCTATTGGCACTCCTTTGCCTGGCCGGGTGGCGACCCGTTCGGCGGCCAGACCTTCGATCGCCCCTGGTTCCCCAAGGCCGGCGGCATCGACACGATGGAACTGGCGAAGCTCAAGGCCGATGTTGCGTTCGAGATGTTCTCGCTGCTCGGCGCGCCCTATTTCTGCTTCCACGACGCCGATGTCCGGCCCGAGGGCAAGGACTTTTCAGAAAGTGCCGCCCGCCTCGACGAGATCGCGGACTATTTCGCCGGCAAGATGAAGCAGACCGGGGTCAAGCTGCTCTGGGGCACGGCAAACCTTTTTTCGCATCGCCGCTTCATGTCGGGCGCCGCCACCAACCCCGATCCGGATGTCTTTGCCTATGCGGCGGCGACGGTGAAGAGCTGCATCGACGTCACCAAGCGGCTGAAGGGTGAGAACTATGTGCTGTGGGGCGGGCGCGAAGGCTATGAGACGCTGCTCAACACCGACCTTGCCCGCGAGCAGGAACAGGCCGGCCGCTTCCTCAGCCTCGTCGTCGACTACAAGCACAAGATCGGCTTCAAGGGCACCATCCTGATCGAGCCAAAGCCGCAGGAGCCGACAAAGCATCAGTACGACTATGACGTCGCCACGGTCTATGGCTTCCTCAAGCGCTTCGGCCTGGAGAAGGAAGTAAAACTCAACATCGAGCAGGGCCACGCCATCCTCGCCGGCCATTCCTTCGAGCACGAGCTGGCGCTCGCCAATGCGCTTGGCGTCTTCGGTTCGATCGACATGAACCGCAACGACTACCAGTCGGGCTGGGACACCGACCAGTTCCCCAACAACGTGCCGGAAATGGCGCTGGCCTACTACCAGGTCCTGCAGGCCGGTGGTTTCAAGACCGGCGGCACCAATTTCGACGCCAAGTTGCGTCGCCAGTCGCTCGACCCGCAGGACCTGCTGATCGGCCATATCGGCGGCATGGATTCTTGTGCGCGCGGCCTCAAGGCCGCGGCCCGCATGGTCGAGGACAAGGCGCTGTCGGCGCCGCTGGCCGAGCGCTATGCCGGCTGGAACACGGCAGAGGGCAAGGCAATGCTGTCGGGCAAGCGCACGCTCGAGGACATCGCCGAGCGCGTGGTCAAGAAGAAGATCGAACCGCAGCCGCGCTCCGGCCGTCAGGAATTGCTGGAAAACATCGTCAACCGCTACGTCTGAGGGCGGACGCTGGACAGACAGCTGCCCGATGTGGCCGAAAGCCGCCGTGATCGCCTTTTGCTAATCCGCTCTTCCTAAGGGAGATGACGATGGCAAACGGGCGGATCACGGTGCGCAAGGCGCAGGCGGGCGACGTCGCAGCCTTGACACAGGCGCTGCGGGAAACCTTTGAAGGCACCTGGCTGCCGCACGTCACCCAGGCATCGGCGCGGCGCTATGTCGAGACCGACACGTTCAACGAGCGCACCCGCAATGTCTACAAGGCGGTCGGCTACATCCGAAAAAGACCGCTATCCCGATGATGAATGGGACAGCGGCTTCGCCACCGTGCTGTTCGTGAAACGGCCCGGCTGATCTTCCTGACTCGGGTTTTGGCGCGCGGAACGGCTTTGCGCCGAAGCGCTCATCCGGCGACAAGGTTTTGCCCTTGGCCGCCCCTCAATGACCTCGCTCTTGCCTTCAAACTGCCGTCACGTATCTCGTATAAGAGGGGCCTGTGGCGGGTGAAAAGGAAGGAGGCGAACCGATATGCAGCACGAACGCGAAATCGACGCCCTGCTCTCATCTGGGGAGACCGGATCGATCATCGACCGGCTGATGGCGCTGCCGCGGCCGACCGACGACGTGAAAAACCAATGGGATCGCGCCGTCAGCAACCGTTTTGAAGTCCGGCTGGTGAGACAGATGCGCTCGCAGATCGACGCCGGCAGCGATCGCCAGAACGCTGCTTGATTCCCTGAACTGACTTAGCCCCGGCGCAACCTGACCGGGGCTTCGCCAAAAGCTCTTGAAAACGCTCTGGAAAATGCCGCGGCGGACGAGAATCCCGTCCGCCCGGCAATATCCGCCATGGCCACGCGCGTGTCGACCACCAGCCGGCGCGCGGCCCCTAGCCGCAGCCTCAGATAATAGGCGCCCGGCGTCTCGCCAATCGACTTGCGGAAGATGCTTTCCAGGGTGCGCGCCGTCACGCCGGCACGCTTGGCTATTGCTTCGATGGTCAGCGGCTGATCGACATGCGCTTCCATCAGCCGGATGGCCTGCGCCAGGCGTGGATCGTAGCCATCGAGCCGACCAAGCGAGACCAGCGGTTGCGCATCCGTCGCCACGCGCGCCTGATCGTAGATGAATGCGCTTGCCACATCGAGCGCAACGGCCATGCCGAGCCGGGTGCGAATCAGGTGCAGCATCAGGTCCAGGGTCGGTGATGCGCCGCCCGTGGTGAACACCGGCCCATCGATGATGTATCGATCGGGGCGCACGTCTACGCCGGGAAAGGCCGACGAAAAATCTTCCATGTCTTCCCAATGGGTGGTGGCGCTGCGCCCTTCCAGCAAGCCGGCGCGCGCCACCAGCCAGGTGCCCGCCTCGACGCCGCCGCAGGCGCGGGCCGACCGCGCCGCGCGGCGCAGCCCGGCGAGCAAGGCAGACGTGGCATAGTTCTGCGTGCCGAAGCCCGCGACCACGACCAGGACATCGGTTGGTTCCGTCGCATCGAATCGGCCGCTGACCGCCACGGGCAGGCCGCATGTCGTGACCGGCGCCTCCCCGGTTACCGAAACCAGCTTGAAGTCGAACAGGGTTTCGCCGGCGATGCGGTTGGCGGCGCGCAGCGGATCGACGGCGCACGCCACGCACATGATGGATGCCCCGGAAAACACCAGCAACGTCACCTTGAGCGGCGACTGCTCGGCGCGAAAGATTGTCGTTTTTTCGTTTTTTGGCATGCAGCCTTCGTAAAGCGCAAAACAGTCGCGTGCAAGTCGCGCAATGCTTTGCTTCTGTTTCGATTGGGAGGAGAATTCCATGCCGCTTGCGATGAACCGTGAGGTCTTCATTACCTGTGCCGTGACCGGATCCGGCGGTTCGCAGGATCGCTCTCCGCATGTGCCGCGTTCGCCCAAGCAGATCGCCGATTCGGCCATCGACGCGGCCAAGGCCGGCGCGGCAATCGTCCACTGCCATGTCCGCGACCCTGAGACCGGCAAACCCAGGCGCGATGTGCATCTCTACCGCGAAGTGACCGAGCGCATCCGCGACGCGAATGTCGACGTGGTGCTCAACCTCACCGCCGGCATGGGCGGCGACATGGTGTTCGGCTCGCCGGAAGCGCCGCTTCCGCTCAACGAAAAGGGCACCGACATGGGCGGCGCCACCAACCGCATGGAACATGTGCGCCAGTGCCTGCCGGAAATCTGCACGCTCGACTGCGGTACCATGAACTTCGCCGAAGCCGACTATGTCATGACCAATACGCCCGGCATGCTGCGCGCCATGGGCGGCATGATGACGGCGCTCGGCGTCAAGCCGGAGATCGAGGCTTTCGACACCGGCCACCTCTGGTTCGCCAAGCAACTGGTCGAGGAAAAGGTGCTTAACCCCGATGCGCTGGTGCAGCTCTGCATGGGCGTGCCGTGGGGCGCGCCCGACGATCTCAACACCTTCATGGCAATGGTCAACAATGTGCCGTCGACCTGGAATTGGTCGGCCTTCGCCATCGGCCGTAACCAGATGGCCTATGCCGCCGCGGCCGTGCTCGCCGGCGGCAACGTCCGCGTCGGTCTGGAAGACAATCTCTGGCTCGACAAGGGCGTGCTGGCCACCAACGCGCAGCTGGTCGAGCGCGCCGCCAGCATCGTCACCAATCTCGGCGCCCGGATCTTGGGGCCGGAGGAAGTGCGCAAGAAGCTCAACCTGACCAAGCGGGCGCCGATCGCAGCCGCGGCGTAAAACGGGGTCTGATCATGGCTACCGTCAAGTTCACCGCGATGAAGGATGGCGACAGGGACGATTACGAGTTCCTGACCGCCCATGAAATCGACTATGCCGCCAAAACCGGCGAGCGGCTGCTCGACGCGCTGGTCCAGCTCGACGAGGGGCTGTCCGGCTACAAGATCACCCGGCTCGGCCATTCGCTGCAGGCGGCGACGCGCGCCTGGCGCGACGGCGCCGACACCGACTGGATCGCCTGCGCGCTGCTGCATGATATCGGCGACATCTACGCGCCCTACAATCACGACGAATACGCCGCTTCGATCCTGAAGCCCTTCGTGCGCGAGCAATGCACCTGGGTGGTGGAAAAGCACGGTGACTTCCAGCGGCTCTACTACGCCCATCATCTCGGCGGCAACCGCCATGCGCGCGATCGCTTTGCCGGCCACGCCTATTTCGACGATTGCGACCAGTTTTGCGAGCGCTGGGACCAGTCGAGCTTCGATCCCGATTACGAGACGCTGCCGATCGACTTCTTCCGACCCTTCGTGCTCGAGGTCTTTGCCCGCAAGGCTTACGACCCGGCCGTGATCCGCGCCGGCGAGCGCGTGCCTCTCGTCGATCCCGAAACAGCCAGGACAAGAACCGGAGCTTCCGCGTGAGCATCATCAACAAGGCGGCCGCCATTGGCGGCGGTGTCATCGGCGCCGGCTGGGTGGCGCGGTTGCTGCTCAACGGTATCGACGTGTCGATCTTCGATCCCGATCCCGAAGCCTCGCGCAAGGTCTCGGAAGTGATGAAGGGCGCGCGCCGCGCCTACAAGCAGATGGTGCCCGGCGGCTTGCCGAAAGAGGGCAAGCTCACCTTCGCCAAGACCATTGCCGAGGCGGTCGCCGATGCCGATTTCATCCAGGAAAGCGTGCCGGAGCGTCTCGATCTCAAGCACAAGGTGCTGGCCGAGATCGACGCCCATGCGCCGGCCAACGCGATTGTCGGCTCCTCGACCTCCGGCATCAAGCCGACCGACATGCAGGTGGCGATGAAGAAGCACCCGGAGCGGCTGGTCGTCGGCCATCCGTTCAACCCGGTCTATCTCCTGCCGTTGGTCGAAATCGTCGGCGGCGAGCAGACCTTTCCCGAGGCCATCGAGGTCGCCAAGGAGATCTATGCCTCGATCGGCATGAAGCCTGTCGTCATCCGCAAGGAGATCGAGGCCTTCGTCGGCGACCGCCTGCTGGAAGCAGCCTGGCGCGAGGCGCTGTGGCTGATCAAGGACGGCATCTGCACGGTCGAGGAACTCGACGACATCATGCGCTACGGTTTCGGCCTGCGCTGGGCGCAGATGGGCATGTTCCAGGTCTACCGCGTCGCCGGCGGCGAGGCCGGCATGCGCCACTTCATGGCGCAGTTCGGGCCGTGCCTGAAATGGCCGTGGACCAAGCTGATGGACGTGCCGGAATTCAACGACGAGCTGGTCGACCTGATCGCCACCCAGTCGGACGACCAGGCGCATGGCCTGTCGATCCGCGAGCTGGAAAAGATCCGCGACGACAATCTTGTCGCGATCATGGATGCGCTGTCGAAGCAGAACAAGGGCAAGGGCTGGGGCGCCGGCGCGCTGCATAAGGATTATACGAAGCAGCTGGCCAAGCTGGCGGCGAAGAAGCCGACGGCTTCCACGGCCGCCGAGAAGGCCAAGGCCTCCAAGCCGGTGAAGAAGGCGGAGAAGCCGAAGAAAAAGAAGAAGGGCTGAGGCCATGGATTTCGGTCTTTCGGAGGAACAAAAACTCATCGTCGAGACGACGCGCGCCTTCGTCGAGAACGAGCTTTATCCGCATGAGCGCGAGGTCGAGCGCACCGGCGTGCTGCGCCGCGAGCTGATCGAGGAGATCAAGGCCAAGGCGATCGAGGCCGGGCTCTATGCCGCCAACATGCCGGCGGACGTCGGCGGCGCGGGTCTCGATACGGTGACCTGGCTGCTCTACGAAAAGGAACTCGGCCGCGCCAATTATGCGCTGCACTGGACCTGCGTCGCGCGGCCTTCCAACATCCTCCTGGCCGGCACCCCCGAGCAGCGCGAAAAATATCTGTTTCCTTGCATCCGTGGCGAGAAATGGGACTGCCTGGCGATGACCGAGCCTGGCGCCGGCTCCGATTTGCGCGGCATGAAGGCGTCAGCCGTGCAGGACGGCGATGACTGGGTGCTCAACGGCACCAAGCATTTTATCTCTCACGCCGATCTCGCTGATTTCGCCATCGTCTTCATGGCGTCCGGCGAAGAGGATTCGCCGCGTGGCAAGCGCAAGAAGATCACCGCCTTCTTTGTCGACAAGGGCACCAAGGGTTTCACGGTGCGCGATGGCTACCGCAACGTCTCCCACCGCGGCTACACCAACGCCATCCTCGAATTCGACGATTGCCGGCTGCCGGCAAGCCAGGTTCTCGGCGAAGTGCACAAGGGCTTCGATGTTGCCAATTCCTGGCTGGGCGCCACGCGCCTGCAGGTTGGCGCCACCTGTCTCGGCCGCGCCGAGCGGGCGCTCGGCCATGCGGTGGAGTATGCCGCGCAGCGCCAGCAATTCGGCCAGCAGATCGGCAAGTTTCAGGGCGTGTCGTTCAAGCTCGCCGACATGGCGACCGAATTGAAGGCCGCCGACCTCATGGTCTTCGAAGCCGGCTGGAAGTACGATCAAGGCACCGTCACCGACCAGGACATGGCCATGGCCAAGCTGAAGGCCACCGAAATGCTCGCATACGTTGCCGACGAGGCGATCCAGATCCATGGCGGCATGGGGCTGATGGACGACCTGCCGCTGGAGCGCATCTGGCGCGACGCTCGCGTCGAACGCATCTGGGAGGGCACGTCGGAGATTCAGCGACATATTATTTCGCGGGCGCTGCTGCGTCCGTTCGGTGCTTAGAGCATGATCCCCAAAGCCGAGATTCGGTTTTGTCGGGCAAACGAGATCGTTTGTCCTGAGATGCTCAAACGAAAAGATGACCATGCATAAACTCGAACGTCTCCTGCGCCCGAAATCGATCGCCGTCTTCGGTGGCGTGCAGGCCGCCGCCGTCGTCGCGCAATCGATCAAGATGGGTTTTGCCGGCGAGATCTGGCCGGTGCACCCGACCAAGGACGAGGTTGCCGGACGTAAGGCCTACCGGTCCGTCGCCGATCTGCCCGGCGCGCCGGATGCCGCCTTTGTCGGCGTCAACCGGCATCTGACCATCGAGGTCGTCAAGGCGCTGGCCGAACGCGGCGCCGGCGGCGCCGTCTGCTTTGCCGCCGGCTTCCTCGAGACCGAAGCCTATGACGATGACGGCGAGCGGCTGCAGGCCGAATTGGTCTCGGCCGCTGGCGAGATGCCGATCATCGGGCCGAATTGCTACGGCCTGATCAACTATGCCGACGGCGCGCTTTTGTGGCCTGACCAGCATGGCGGCATCCGGCTGGAGGAGGGCGGCAAGGGTGTCGCCATCATCACCCAGTCCTCCAACATCGCCATCAACATGACGATGCAGAAGCGCGGCCTGCCGATCGCCTTCCTGATGACCGCCGGCAACCAGGCGCAGACCGGCCTCTCCGAAATGGCGCTCGGCCTGATCGAGGATGAGCGGGTGACATCGCTCGGCCTGCACATCGAGGCCTTCGATTCGGTAGCCGGCTTCGAGCGGCTGGCGGCGCGCGCACGCGAACTGAAAAAGCCTATCATCGCCATGAAGGTCGGCCGCTCCGAACAGGCGCGGCAGGCGACCGTTTCGCACACCGCCTCACTGGCCGGCTCGGACGCGGCCTCGGGTGCCTTCCTGAGGCGGCTCGGCATTGCGCGCGTCGATTCCATCCCCGCCTTCATCGAGGCGCTGAAGCTGCTGCACATCACCGGGCCGCTGCCCGGCTACAGGCTGTCGTCGATGAGCTGTTCGGGCGGCGAGGCCTCCGTCATGGCCGACAGCGCCGAAGGCCGCTGGGTCAATTTCCCGGTTCTGACCGAGAGCCATCGCGCCCATGTCAAGTCGACGCTCGGGCCGCTGGTCGCGGTCGCCAATCCGTTGGACTATCACACCTTCATCTGGAACAACGAGCCGGCGATGACCGCCACCTTCACCGCCATGGTGTCGGGCGGTTTCGACCTCAACATGCTGGTGCTCGACTTTCCGCGCCCCGACCGCTGTTCGGTCACCGACTGGTGGGCGACGCTGCGCGCCTTCGAATCGGCGCTGAAGACCAACAGGGCGCATGGCGCGATCGTCTCCTCGCTGCCGGAGAACCTGCCCGAGGAATACACCGCCGAACTGATGGCGCGCGGCATGGTGCCCTTGTTCGGCATTTCCGAGGCCATGGATGCCGCAGGTGCAGCGGCCTTCATCGGCTGGGCATGGGCTGAACCGCAGGCGCAGCCGGTCGACACATCCGCTGCAGGTGCTGCCGGCGGTGAGCATGTCACGCCAGACGAAGCCGAAGCCAAGGCGCGGCTGATCAAGGCCGGGCTTCCGGTGCCCAAGGGCGAGCGCGCCGGCAATGCGGTCGAGGCGGTGATCTCCTCGATGGCGCTCGGCTTTCCCGTGGCGCTGAAGGCGCTGGGCGTCACCCATAAATCCGAGGTCGGCGCCGTCCGGCTCAATCTCAAGGACGCCGAATCCGTCAGCACGGCGGCGCATGATCTGCTGCCGCTCGGCACCGGCCTCTATGTCGAGCGCATGGTGCGCGACGGCGTCGCCGAACTGATCGTCGGCTTCACCAGGGATCCGATGTTCGGCGCTGTCATGACACTGGGCACTGGCGGCGTGCTGGTCGAATTGCTGCGCGACAGCGTCACGCTGATGCTGCCGGCGACCCGCGACGACATCGAGGCGGCTTTGCGCGGCCTGAAGCTGTTCCCGCTGCTCGAAGGCTATCGCGGCCGGCCGAAGGCCGATGTCGCGGCCGCCATCGACGCCATCGCGGGCATTGCCGGCTTCGTGCAGAAGAATGCCGGCGAGATCGAGGAACTCGACATCAACCCGCTGATCGTCTGCGTCGAAGGCAAGGGTGCCTGGATCGCCGACGCGCTGCTGGTGCTGGGAGAGAACAAGAATGTCTGACGTCATTTCGACGCGCCGCGAAGGCTCGATCCTCGAGGTCACGCTCGACCGGCCCAAGGCCAACGCCATCGACCTGAAGACTTCGCGGCTGATGGGGCAAACCTTCAAGGCGTTCCGCGACGATCCGGAACTGCGCGTCGCCATCGTCAAGACAGCCGGCGACAAGTTCTTCTGCGCCGGCTGGGACCTGAAGGCCGCCGCCGGCGGCGACGCGGTCGACGGCGACTATGGCGTCGGCGGCTTTGCCGGCCTGCAGGAATTGCGCGACTTGAACAAGCCGGTCATCGCTTGCGTCAACGGCATGGCGGTGGGTGGCGGCTTCGAACTGGCGCTGTCCTGTGACCTCATCTACGCCTCTGACCACTCCTCTTTCGCGCTGCCCGAAATCCGTGCCGGCACGCTGGCCGACGCGGCGACGATCAAGCTGCCGAAGCGCATTCCCTATCATGTCGCCATGGACCTTCTGCTCACCGGCCGCTGGATGGATGTCGCTGAGGCGCATCGCTGGGGCCTGGTCAACGAAGTGCTGCCCAAGGAAAAGCTCGAGGACCGCGTCTGGGAGATCGCCCGCCTGCTCGCCAGCGGCCCGCCGCTGGTCTTCGCCGCGATCAAGGAGACCGCGCGCGTGGCCGAAGCGCTGACCTTTCAGGACGCCATGAACAAGGTGACGCGCCGCCAGTTGGCGACCGTCGATGCGCTGTATGGGTCGGAAGACAATATGGAAGGTTTCCGCGCCTTCGCCGAAAAGCGCGATCCGGTGTGGAAGGGGAAGTGACTCCGCGGAGATGACAGCGCGAAGCACCCCCCTCTGCCCTGCCGGGCATCTCCCCCGCAAGGGGGGAGATCGGATGTTATCTCTGCTTTCGCCAATCACAGGCGCCGCAAGAAAAGCGCCGCGATCAAAGTTGCTAATCTCTCCCCTTGCGGGGGAGATGTCCGGCAGGACAGAGGGGGGTGACTGGGCTCGACCTTTGCAGTCGGCGTGTCCAGCATGACCGATTACACAAAACTCATCGACGCAGAGACCTGGGCCTTCATCGAGCGGACCAATTCCTATTATCCGCCCGATACGATCGACTACACGATCGCGCAGCAGCGCGAGATCTATGACCGTATGTGCCGGGAATTCTTTGCCGGCTATCCCCAGGGCGTGACGGTCGAAACCTCGGCCATTGCAACACCAACGCACAATATCCCGATCCGCACCTACCGAAGCGCCCCGCAACCGGCGGCGACAGTGCTCTACATCCATGGCGGCGGCTTCATCCTTGGCGGGCTGGACAGCCATGACGACGTCTGCGCCGAGCTCTGCGCCCGCACTGGCTACGAAATTGTCTCCGTCGATTACCGGCTGGCGCCGGAGCATCTGCATCCGGCCGCCTTTGACGACGCCATGAGCGCTTTCGCATGGGCTGCCTCCACCCACGACCGACCCATCCTGCTTTGCGGCGACAGCGCCGGCGGCAATCTCTGCGCCGCCACTGCGCACGCAACGCGCGGCCATGCGAAACGGCCGGCAGGCCAGGTGCTGATCTATCCCGGCCTCGGCGGCGACCGCTCGAAGGGTTCGTATGTGACACATGCCGAAGCGCCGATGCTGACCATGCGCGATCTCGAATTCTACAAGCATATCCGCACCGGCGGGCAGGATCGCAGCGGCGATGCCACGCTGGCGCCGCTTGCCGACACCGACTTCGCCAAGCTGCCGGCGACAGTGCTGGTCACCGCTGAGTGCGACCCGCTGTCTTCGGACGGCGAGGCCTATCGTGACCGCATCGTCGCGGCAGGCGGGCGGGCCACCTGGTTCGAGGAACCGGGTCTGGTGCACGGCTATCTCAGGGCCCGGCACACGGTCGGGCGCGCCCGCGAAAGTTTCACGCGGATCGTCGACGCGGTCGCCGCACTTGGACGAGGCGCCTGGCTCTGGTAAGCGGTTTCCCGTCTCACCACGGGCCATGGTAACGTCGTTTCACGCCACCGAGCGTCCCGCCGCTCGGCCGGCGCTGCGGCCGGAGAAGATGCAGCCGCCAAGGAACGTGCCTTCCAGTGCGGCATAGCCGTGCACGCCGCCGCCGCCGAAGCCGGCCGCTTCGCCCACCGCATAGAGCCCGGGTACTGGTTGGCCATCGGCGCCCAGCACGCGGCTGTCGAGATCGGTCTGCAGGCCGCCCAGCGTCTTGCGGGTCAGGATGTTGAGACGCACCGCGATCAGCGGGCCGTTTGCCGGATCGAGCATCTTGTGCGGCTTGGCTGTACGGATGAGCTTGTCGCCGAGATAGGCGCGGGCGCCGCGCAGCGCGGTGATCTGCATGTCCTTGGAGAACGGATTGTCGAGTTGGCGATCGCGGGCTCGGATCTCGCGTTCCACCTGGGCGACGTCGAGCAGCGGCTCGCCGCCGGCCAGCGCGTTCATGCGCGTCACCAGCTTCGAAAGGTCGGCCTCGACGATGAAATCCTCGCCCTTCTCCATGAACGCTTTCACCGGACCCGGAATGCCCGACGTCGCGCGGCCGAGCACCTGGCGCCAGCTCTTGCCGGTGAGGTCGGGATTTTGCTCGGAGCCCGACAGCGCGAACTCCTTCTGAATGATCTTTTTGGTCAGGATAAACCAGGAATAGTCGAAGCCGGTGCTCATGATGTGGCTGAGCGTGCCCAGCGTGTCGAAACCGGGATAGAGCGGCACCGGCAGGCGCTTGCCGCGCGCGTCGAGCCAGAGCGAGGACGGGCCGGGCAGGATGCGGATCGCATGGTCGGTCCAGATCGGCGCCCAGTTTCTTATGCCCTCGACATAGTGCCACATGCGGTCGCGGTTGATGATCATGCCGCCGGCCGCTTCGGTAATCGCCAGCATGCGGCCGTCGACATGGTCAGGCACGCCGGTGATCATGCGCTTGGGCGCCGTTCCCAGCCGCTTCGGCCAGTTTTCCCGCACCAGCTGGTGGTTGGCGCCGATGCCGCCGGAGGCGACGATCACCGCTTGCGCGTGAAGCTCGAAATCGCCCGATATGTCGCGCGAGCTCTTGTGGCCGCGCTCGACGGTGCTGGGTTCCAGGATGTCGCCGCTCACACCGGTCACGACAGCGCCAGTGCGCGTCAGTTCGTTGACCCGGTGGCGGAACTTGAAGCTGACCAATCCGCGCTTCTGCGCCTCGCGCACGCGCTGGACAAAGGGCTCGAGAACACCGGGGCCGGTGCCCCAGGTGATGTGGAAGCGCGGCACTGAATTGCCGTGGCCGATGGCATTGCCGCCGCCGCGCTCGGCCCAGCCGACGACGGGAAAGAATTTCAGGCCGCGCTGCAGCAGCCAGGAGCGTTTCTCGCCGGCGGCGAAACCGACATAGGCTTCCGCCCATTTGCGCGGCCAGAAATCCTCCGGCCGGTCGAAAGCGGCCGTGCCCATCCAGTCCTCGAGCGCCAGATCATGCGAATCGCGGATGCGCATGCGCCACTGCTCGGGCGAATCGACGAGGAAGAGCCCGCCGAACGACCAGAACGCCTGTCCGCCCAGCGACTGCTCCGGCTCCTGGTCGACGATGATGATCTTCTTGCCGGCCTCGGCAAGCTCGGCGGCGGCAACCAGCCCGGCAAGGCCGGCGCCGACAATGACCACGTCCGCATCGTCAGCCATTTTTCCTCCCCGAATTGGCCGGCTACTTTATTGCAAAGAGTTAGACGGCCTCCCAGCCGTCCTTGCCGCCGGCGCGGAAGATGGCGTCGATGACCTTCTGGTTGAGCACGGATTCCTCCAGCGTGAAGACACGCTCCTTGCCGCCCTGTGCGGCGCGCGCGAAAGTCTCGACCTCCAGCCGGTACTGCTGCGTGCCGGGAAAGCGGAACACTTGCGCTTCGGTATGGTTCTGGTTGTGCAACTCGACGCGGTGATGGTCGTAGAGCCCGGCATTGAAGGGCGAGAAGACCTCGATGAAACCCTTCTCGCCGTGGAACACCATCACCTGGCGCGCCGCCATCTGCGTCGACAGATAGAAGGACAGTTCGAAATCGCCGAAATCGGCGCGGATCGAGGAGTAGATGTCGGTGCCGAATTTCTTGTCGCGGTCGATCGTTGCCTGCACACGGCTAGGCTCCTTGCCGGTCGAAAACCGCGTCGACACAGTCGGGTAGACGCCGATGTCGGGCAGCGCGCCGCCGCCGAGGTCAAGCTGGTTGCGCATATTGTTGGGGTCGACATTGTAATAGGAGAACGCGCCCTGCACATGGCGCAGCCGGCCGATGGCGCCGCTGGCGATGAGGTCGCGCACCTTGATCCATTGCGGGTGGTAAATGACCATGAAGGCTTCGCAGACCAGCACCTTCTTGGCATCGCGCAGCTTGATCAGCGGCGGGATATCCTTGGCGTCGAGCGCCAGAGGCTTCTCGACCAGCACATGTTTTCCCGCCTCGATGGCCTTGGCCGTCCATTCGACATGCTGCGAGGTCGGCAGCGGGATATAGACGCCGTCAATATCCTTGGAGGCCAGCAGTTCCTCGTACGATCCGAACGCATGGCGCGCGCCGAAGCGCTCGGCCAGGGCCGTGGCTTTCGACAGGTCGCGGCTGGCAATCGCCGACAGCACGCCATTCTCCGCCTCGACGATTGCCGGCAACAACTGCTCGCGACCGATCTTGGCCGTCGACAACACACCCCATCGGAACATCACGCTTCTCCATGTCGGTTACATCAGGCGAGGTTTGCCCGAAATCGACGGAAAAGCCAATGACCGAGGCTGACCCCTGGCTCAGCCCCGCTTCCCCGTCAGCGTCATGTCGAAGTCGACGACGTTGGAATAGAGCGGCGTGCCGACATCCATGCCGTAGCGCGACCGCAGCACCTTGCCGGTGACATGGAATTTGATCGTGCCGCCCTTCAACCCATTGAGCTCGGCGGTGAATTTTTCCGCAAACGTCTTGCCGCGCGCCGTCAGCCTGCCGGTGACAAGGGCGGACGTGTCGCCGGTGCGGGTCACGCTGGTCGAGCGGAACTGGATTTCCGGGCTGTTGGCCGCATCGAACACCGCGTCGGAGCGCAGGAAGGCATCGATGCGGCTCTGGCCGGTGCCGACGCTTTCCGGATAGATGGTAAGGTCGACCTTCGAGCGCCCGACATCGCCATTGTCGATGCGGATCGTGCCCTTGAAGTGGGCGAAGGCGCCGTCGAAGCCGCCGCCGCCGGCCTTGCCTATGGTGAAACGGATGCTGGAGCCTGCCGGGCTGATCGTGTAGCTGCCGGCGGCGTCGCTCAATGCCACCGCCGCGGCTGCGGGCACGGCAAGGCATGCGGCAAAAGCCGCGAATCCAAGGATGCGCGCATGCATGGGATTGTTCCTTTCCTGGAGGCAACGCTTGTTCGCGTCCTCACCTCACAAACGCGCGTGCCGCCCGCTCTATTCCCCACCTGACGAAGGTGTGATCATACGCGTGAGCACGCTGTCGCGCAGCAGGAAGTGATGGCGCAGGGCGGCTGCGACATGCAGCGCGACGAGCGCGATGCCCAGATAGGCGAGATACCAGTGCGCGGCTGCCCAGAAGCTTTCGGCGGCATCGGATTCGGCGAGCGGCAGATTGGGCATAACGAACAGGTTGAACGGCATGGTCGGGATTTCCAGCGTCGACACCGAAACCAGCGCCCAGCCGGACAAGGGCAAGGCGATCTGGAAGGCATAGAGCGCCAGATGCGCGAGCGGCGCCGTACGCCGTTCGAGCGCGCCGACCGAAGCCGGCAGAGGCGGCGTCGCATTGCCAAGCCGCCACGCGATGCGCAGGATGATGAGGCCAAGCAGCAGAAAGCCCAGCGATTTGTGCAGCTGGATCAGCTCGAAAGCGGTACGCTGGCTGGTCAGCCGCACCATGATGAAGCCGAGGGCGAACTGGCCGATGAAAATGATGCCGATCAGCCAGTGAAGAAGGATCGTCGCCCAGCCGTAGCGGGTCGCGGTGTTGGTGATCGACTGCATTGTGTGTGAACGACGCTGGACAGAACTTTCTTCCAACGCCCCTCACCCTCCCTACAAGGTGGAAGGGTAAGCTAACCGCTCACCTTGAAGAAATCCACAAATGCCCTGAGCGCCGGGCGCATCTGCCGGCGGCTGGGGTAATAGACAAAGAACCCGTCGAAGGGTGGGCACCAGTCCTCCAGCACGCGGATCAGCCTTCCGTCGGCGAGCGGGGCATGCACATAAGGCTCAAAGACGAAGGCGAGCCCGGCGCCGTCGATCGCGGCTTGCGCGATCAGATGGTCCTCGTCGAGGATCAGCGGCCCCTGCGCGGCGATCTCCATCTCCTCGCCGTCCTTTTCGAATTCCCAGCGGTAGAGAATGCCGCTGGAGAAGCGGAAGCGGATGCAGCGATGAACGGCAAGGTCGCGCGGATGATGCGGCCTCGGCATGGCCGCGAAATAGGATGGCGCGCCGACCACCGCGCCGCGCATGTCCGGCCCGATGCGCACCGCGATCATGTCGCGCTGCAGGCTCTCGCCGAGCCGCACGCCGGCGTCGAAACCACCTTCCACCACATCGGTGAAACGATCCTCGATGAGGATCTCCAGCACGATATCGGGATAGGCCGCGGCAAAGGCGCCGAGCCGTGGCGTCAGCACCAGATGCGCCGCCGTGCGCGGCACGCTGAGCCGCAGATTCCCGGCCGGCCGGTCGCGCGCCTCGAGTGCCGTCTCCAGCGCCAGGTCGATTTCGGAAAGGGCAGGACGTAACCGCTCCAGCAATTGCGCACCCTCTTCCGTCGGCGCGACGCTGCGGGTGCTGCGCGCCAGGAGCCGCACGCCGAGCCGTGCCTCCAGACTGGACACGGCATGGCTGACCGCCGACGGTGCGATGGCCAATTCCCTGGCCGCGCCGCGAAAGCTGCCACATTGGGCGACGGTCGCCAGCACGGCCAGTTGGGAGAGATGCGCTCGGTTCATTGATCTATTTATTGGAACAGCCCGTGCAAATGAGAGACGATTATCGAACACAAAGCAAGGCGCTATCTCCTCATGCATGTCGCCCAAAAGTGCGCAGCGGTTTTGGGACAACGACATGCACAACAAAACTTAAAGCGCGTTGTCGACGCGCTTTAAGCATCACAACAAGGAGATGCCTGATGCAAAGCCGCAAGCTAGGAACTGAATTGAACGTTTATCCCGTCGGCCTCGGCTGCATGGGCATGAGCTTTGCCTATGGCGGTCAGCCGGAGGGCGAGGCGATCGCCACGCTGCACCGCGCCGTCGAGATCGGCGTCAACTTCTTCGACACGGCGGAAGTCTATGGCCCCTACGAGAACGAGATCCTGCTCGGCAAGGCACTGAAGTCGGTTCGCGACAAGGTGACTATCGCCACCAAGTTCGGCTTCAAGATTCTGGAGGAAGGCACCGGCCTCGACCGCATGGCCGGCGTCGACAGCCGCCCCGAGCACGTCAAGGCGGTGGCCGAGGCCTCGCTGAAGCGGTTGGGTACCGATGTCATCGACCTCTATTACCAGCACCGTGTCGACCCCAACGTGCCGATCGAGGATACGGTCGGTGCCATGGCCGAGCTGGTGCGCGAGGGCAAGGTGCGCGCGCTCGGCCTGTCGGAGGCAAGTGCGGCGACCATCCGCCGTGCGCATGCCGTGCACCCGATAGCGGCCGTGCAGAGCGAATATTCGCTGTGGACCCGTGACCCGGAAGAGGATGTGTTCGCCGTCTGCCGCGAACTCGGCATCGGCTTCGTTCCCTACAGCCCACTCGGCCGTGGCCTTTTGACTGGCACCATCGCCAGGCCCGAAACGCTTGACGATGGCGACTGGCGCCGGACCTTGCCGCGCTTCCAGGCCGAGGCCATGGAAGCCAATGCCAAGGTCATCGCCACGCTGGAAACAATGGCGGCGGAAAAGGGCGTAACCTCGGCGCAGCTGGCGCTCGCCTGGGTGCTGCACCAGGGCGATTTCATCGTACCGATCCCGGGTGCACGGAAAATCCGTCATCTGGAGCAGAACACTGCGGCGGCGGAGATCGAGCTGAGTGCAGCCGAGGTCGCGGCGATCGGCGATGCGCTGTCACCGGACAAGGTGGTCGGCAAGCGCTACACGGAGGAGTTGCTGGCACTGGTGAATGGGTGAGCAGCGGTCAGCGGAAGAAGGGGCGCTTCGGCGCCTCTTTTTGCAGCGTTGAAAATGGGAGCCGTTGGCGGGACAGCGCCCCCCTCTGACCTGCCGGACATTTCCCCCACAAGGGGGGAGATTGGATGTCGTCTAGGCTTTCGCCAATCGCTGACGTTGAGAATGCGCAGGGCGCCGAAGCTGCTGATCTCCCCCCAAGTGGGGGAGATGCCCGGCAGGGCAGAGGGGAGCGCCTCGCTCGGCATATGTCTGCACCCCTACCACGGCACCACCTCAATCTCCGGCCAGCACTCCCGCGCCCGCTTGCCCTTCGCCTCATGCGTGCGCCGGTTATCCATCACTCGGTTTGGCGTGATGCGGAACGAAAAGACATCGTCGAGCCCGAATGGCGCCACCAGATCGAGCTGCCCGTGGGCATCGAACCGCACCCCGACCGCATGCGTCTTCGAGGCGAAATGGCTGATGGGTTCGCTGGAACTCGTATAGCGCGGGCAGGGCTGCCCGAATTTCTGCGGATACCAAAGATGCACCCGCGCCTGGTTGCGCACCTCGACCGGCAGCGCCAGCTCTTCGAAATGCCGCGCTGCCTGGCGGATGACATCGTCCTCGGCCTCATAGGACAGGTCGCTGTCGTCGAAATAGAACAGGTCGACATCCTTGATGCCGTAACCTGATGGCTTGCCCGTCAAATGGTTCCAGACGCTGTTGTAAAGTACGCCGGAGACGACCAGCCAGTCCGGCAGCTCAAGCGTGCGGGCACGTACCAGTGCTTCACGGACGAGCGAGTCCCCCGACACGATCGCGAGAAACGCCCCTCGCTGTGCTTCGAACGGCAGCCCGGAATAGCGCAGATGGTCCATCGCCCTTTGGAGGACGATTCGCCATCTGCCTGCAAGGCGTAGTTCTGGCGCAATTCCTGTAGGAAAACCGCTACGCACTTTTCCCGAAATTGCTTCAGCCGCGCAGCACGCCGCCCGTCTGTTTGCCGACATTCTCGACGATGCGCTTGGCCAGCGCCTCGAAATCCTCGTCGGTCAGCGTCTTCTCGACCGGCTGGATCGACACTTCGATGGCGATCGATTTTTTGTCAGCGCCGAGCGACGCGCCTTCGAAAATGTCGAAGACCGAGACGGCTGTGATCAGCTTCTTGTCGGCGGCAAGTGCGGCGCGCATCAGCGTACCGGCCTCGATCGCTTTGTCGACGACGAAGGCGAAGTCGCGCTTCACCGCCTGGAAGGCCGAGAGCTCCAGCTTCGGCTTGGTCTTCGTCGGCTTGGCCTTCGGCTCCGGCACGGCGTCGACGAACACTTCGAAGCCGCAGAGTGGGCCGGAAACATCGAGCCCTTCCATCGTCTTGGGATGGAATTCGCCGAACGTGCCGAGCACGGTCTTCGGCCCGAGCTTGATCGTGCCGGACCGGCCGGGATGGTACCAGGCCGGACCGCCCGCCTCGATCTGCAGCCGTTCGACGGGCGCGCCGCAGGCCTCGAGCGCCGCAATCGCATCGGCCTTGGCATCGAACACGCCGACCGGACCGGAATTGCCGGCCCAGCTGCGGCCGGAGCCGTCGAGCTTGGCCGTGCCGCGGCGCACGCCGGCGGCCACGCGCCGCTGCTGGTCGGCGCCGTCGCCCTCATAGGTGCCCGAGACCTCGAACAGCGCGACGTCGCCAATGCCCTTGTCGGCATTGCGCTGCGCGGCGGCGATCAGCCCCGGCAGCAGCGACGGCCGCATGTCGGACATGTCGGCGGCGATCGGGTTCGCAAGCTTCAGCGCCGTCTGGCCGCCGCCGAACAACTCGGCATGCTTGGCCGGAATGAACGACCATGTGACGGCTTCCATCATGCCGCGCACGGCAAGCGCGCGCTTGGCTGTGCGGGTGCGGATCTGCAGCGTGGTCAGGATCTTCGAATTGACTGCGTCATGAGCGCCGAGCGGCTGCGGGGCGATGTTGTCGACGCCGTGGATGCGCATCACTTCCTCGACCAGATCGGCCTTGCCATCGACATCGGGACGCCAGGACGGCACCGCCACATCGACGACATCGCCCGAACCCTGCGGCTTGAAGCCGAGTCGTGACAGGATGTCGAGGCTTTCCGCCTTGGGCACCTCGATGCCGGTCAGCCGCGTCACTTCCGACAGCGGAAGGGAGACGATCTTGGGCTTGTGGCCGGCATAGCCGACGACCTCGGTCTCGGCCGGCTCACCGCCGCAGAGATCGAGCACCAGCCTCGTCGCCAGCTCGACGCCGGGGACCATGAATTCAGGGTCGACGCCGCGCTCGAAGCGGTAGCGCGCATCGGTGATGATGCCGAGCGTGCGGCCGGTGCGGGCGGTGGTGATCGGATCCCAAAGCGCGGATTCGATGAGCACGTCGGTCGTGTTCTCGTCGCAGCCGGAATGCTCGCCGCCCATCACGCCGGCGATCGATTCGACGCCGTTGTTGTCCGCGATGGCGCACATGTCTGATGTCAGCGTGTATTCGCGACCGTCGAGCGCCATCACCTTCTCGCCGTCCCTGGCGCGGCGCACGACAAGGTTGCCGGCGACCTTCATGGCGTCGAACACATGCAGCGGCCGGCCGCGATCGAAGGTGACATAGTTGGTGATGTCGACCAGTGCACTGATTGGCCTGAGGCCAATGGCGATCAGCCTTTGCTGCAGCCATTTCGGTGACGGGCCGTTCTTGACGCCCTTCACCAGCCGTAAGGCGAAGCCCGGGCAAAGCTCCGGCGCTTCGATCACCACCTTGACCGGCGTCTCGCCCTTCCCGGCAATCTTTTCGACTGCACCACTTTTCAGTGTGCCGAGCCCGCTTGCCGCCAGATCCCTGGCAATGCCGTAGACACTGGTGGCATCCGGCCGGTTCGGCGTCAGATTAATCTCGATGACCGGATCGTCGAGATGGGCGTAGGACGCAAAGCTGGTGCCGACCGGCGCGTCGGCCGGCAGGTCGATGATGCCATTGTGCTCGTCGGACAGTTCCAGCTCGCGCTCCGAACACATCATGCCGTGGCTTTCGACGCCCCGGATCTTTCCGACTGTCAGCGTCACGTCGATGCCGGGCACATAGGTGCCGGGCGCTGCGAAAGCGCCGATCAGGCCGGCGCGAGCATTCGGCGCGCCGCAGACAACCTGGACGGGGGGCTTGCCGTCGCCGGTGTCGACGGTCAGCACGCGCAGCCGGTCGGCATCGGGGTGCTGCACCGCCGTCAGCACCTTGGCGATGACGAAGGGTTTCAGGCTCGACTTGTCGTCGACATGCTCGACTTCGAGGCCGATCGACGTCAGCCGCTCGACGATCTCGTCGAGCGAGGCATCGGTCTCGAGGTGATCCTTGAGCCAGGAGAGGGTGAATTTCATGGGGCTGTTCCGTCTGGTCTTTTGACGCTTGATTTCAGATGTCTCGGCAGATCGTCGGACATATGCAGGAAGGGAAGCTGCTCGCTGACATAGGCATGCAGCGTCGGCTTGAAATCCGCCGGCGCGTCCATGGCGCCGAGCATGAAGTAGATGTCGTCTTCCAGCCGCTCGTCGACATAGGCGATGGGCGAGCCGCAGACGCCGCAAAACGAGCGCGTCACCGGGCCGTTCTCGTACATCTTCAGCGCCTTGCCGGTGAACGCCACCTTGCCGGCCAAAAAGCCGACAAAGGCCGAGACCGGCGCGCCGCTGGCCCGCCGGCAATCGCCGCAATGGCAATAGCTGACGTGATGCGGCTCGGCCGAAGCCTCGAACCGCACGGCGCCGCAGCGGCAGCCGCCGATGTGGAGCGCTGTCATGCGCTCAAGCCGCCGAACAGCGTCGGCATATCGAGCGGCCGGAAACCGTAATGCGACAGCCAGCGGACATCCGCGTCGAAGAAGGCGCGCAGATCCGGCATGCCGTATTTGAGCATGGCGATACGATCGATGCCCATGCCCCAGGCAAAACCCTGATATTCGTCCGGATCGAGCCCGCCGGCGCGCAGCACATTGGGATGCACCATGCCGCAGCCGAGAATCTCCATCCAGTCGGAGCCTTCGCCGAAACGCACTTCGCCGGACCGCGAGCGGTCGCACTGGATGTCGACCTCGAGGCTTGGCTCGGTGAACGGGAAGAAGGACGGCCGGAAGCGCATCTTGACCGAGGGCACCTCGAAGAACGCCTTGCAGAACTCTTCCAGCACCCACTTCATGTTGGCGACGTTGGCCGTCTTGTCGATCACCAGTCCCTCGACCTGATGGAACATCGGCGAGTGCGTGGCGTCGGAATCCTGCCGGTACGTCTTGCCCGGAATGACGATGCGGATCGGCGGCTTCTGCGTCTCCATGGTGCGGATCTGCACGGGCGAGGTGTGCGTGCGCAACAGCTTGCGCTCGCCCTTTTCGTCCGGCTGGAAGAAGAAGGTGTCGTGCATCTCGCGCGCCGGATGTCCCTCAGGGAAGTTCAGCGCGGTGAAATTGTAATAGTCGGTCTCGATGTCTGGACCTTCTGCTATGGCGAAGCCGAGATCGCCGAAGATCGCCGCGATCTCGTCGATGACCTGGCTGATCGGATGGATGCGGCCGCGCTCGGCCGGCGACTGCCGCACCGGCAGCGTCACGTCGACCTTCTCGGCGGCCAGACGCGCTGCGATCGCCACGTCTTTCAATTCGGCCTTGCGGGCCGTCAGCGCCTCGGTGACGCGGTTCTTGAGGCCGTTGATGACGGGCCCCTTGAGCTGGCGCTCCTCGGCGGTCATGGCGCCAAGCGTTTTCAGCATCTCGGACACGGTGCCCTTCTTGCCGAAGGCGGCGATGCGCACGGCCTCGATGGCCGGCTCGTCAGCGGCCGATGCGATATCGGCTAGCAGTGAATCTTCCAGGGCTTCAAGATTTCCAGCGGTGGCGTTCACAGTGAAGCTCTCTCGATAGGGCGACCGACACCACTTTGGTTCGTCGTCACCATTTTGGTTGCATCAGGGTCAAAAAAGAACCCGCGCCAGCCGTGCCAGCGCGGGTTCCCCAAATCAGAATTGCGAATGCTTGGGAAGCGCTGGTCTTAGGCGACAGCGCTTTCAAAAGCGTTCGGCGTGGTGTTCTTCAGATATTCGAGCGCGACCTTGGCCTTGGCCACGAGCGCGGCGAAAGCCTGCGGCTCATGGATGGCCATGTCGGACAGGATCTTGCGATCGATCTCGATTCCGGCCTTGTTCAAGCCATCGATGAAGCGGCCATAGGTCAGGCCATGCTCGTGGGTCGCGGCATTGATGCGCTGGATCCACAGCGCGCGGAACGAGCGCTTGCGGTTCTTGCGGTCGCGGTAGGCGTACTGCAGCGACTTTTCCACCGCCTGCTTGGCGATGCGGATGGTGTTCTTGCGGCGGCCGTAGAAGCCCTTGGCGGCTTTCAGGACCTTCTTGTGCTTGGCGTGCGAGGTGACGCCTCTCTTTACGCGTGCCATGTCATGATCTCCTTAAAAGCAATTCCAGGTGCCTGCGGCTTTCCGTTCGGAATTGCGTAAAACTACTGCGTGTCCGGACCGAATGCCTTAGAGGCCGTTCGGCAGAAAATTCTTGATGACCTTCTTGCCATCCGGTTCAGCCAGAACCATCGTGCCGCGGGCATTTCGAATGAACTTGTTGGAACGCTTGATCATGCCGTGACGCTTGCCGGCCGCAGCCGACAGGACTTTACCCGTACCTGTGATCTTGAACCGCTTCTTGGCGGCCGACTTGGTCTTCATCTTGGGCATTTTGCTACTCCGTATTGTTGGCGCACTATCGCGCTTCTTGTTCGCTCCGGGCCGACCAAAGCCCGAAAAGCAAATGAAACCGCCACGGCATGCCCTGCCGGGCGGTTTTCTTGAACGGCGGTCCTATACGTCAAAGACGGCCTGTGCGCAACACCTGAAGCCGTGCGACGCTGTGTCCCCCGCTCAGGGCAGCGTGAACCACACCGGCAGCATGCCCGACTGCTGCGCGCCGTCGATCAGTTCGAAGGCCGGCAGGGCGATCAGGAACACCAGGCCGTCGAGCAGCGTGGTCAACAGCAGGCGTGGCTTGAAGCTGCCAGTGTCGCCCTCCTGGTAGAGGGAAAGCTTCGGGAAGAAACGCGGCACCTTGTCCAGATAGGCCTGATAGGGCGCACCGAGCGCTTCCCTAAGGAATTTCTCCTCGCGCAGGATGACGATGTGGAAGGCGCCGGCGCACAGCAGTGCGAACAGGATGATGCCCGAGAACGAGCCGATTTGTGCGCCGACCCCGGCCGCGGCCACCGTCGAGAACACGTAGAGCGGGTTGCGGGTGATCGAGTAGGGCCCGCCCGTCACCACCTCGGAGGATTTGCGCCCGCCTATATAGAGCGTCGCCCAAAGGCGGCCGACGATGCCGAGGAAAATCAGGAGCACACCGAACATCTCGATTGTTTCATGCACCGGCGTGTCGGGCGGGAAGGTCGATTGACCGAACAGCAGCGCCAGAAACAGCACCACCACGAGCACGGCAAGCACCAGCCGACGCATCTGCTGGTAATTGCCCAGCCCGTATTTGAGTTCGTTGTCCAAGGGGATATCCGATCGTCGAGGAGCTATTGCATGTCGCCCAAAAGTGGCCCAGGTTTTGGGAGGACGACATGCATAATACAAAGCCGGCGATCGCAGCTTTAGCCGAGAAACAGGCGTCCCGCCGATCGCCGGGACGCTCTGCAAGACAATTCAGGCGGATTTGGAGCGCTGGTCACGCCTGACTTTATCGTGATCTCAGATGTGTCGGTATTCAGCACACCTTTAGCTAGCGCGGCGCCAGCACCATCATCATCTGGCGGCCTTCGAGCTTCGGCTCCGCCTCGACCTTGGCAATGGTCGCCACTTCCTCACGCACCTTGTTCAGAAGCTGCATGCCGAGCTCCATATGCGCCATCTCGCGGCCGCGGAAGCGCAATGTCAGCTTGACCTTGTCGCCCTCCTCGAAGAAGCGGCGCACCGCTTTCATCTTGGTCTCGTAGTCATGGCTGTCGATGTTCGGGCGCATCTTGATCTCCTTGATCTCGATGACCTTCTGATTCTTGCGCGCCTCGGCCGCCTTCTTCTGGTTGGCGTATTTCAACTTGCCGAGATCGAGGATCTTTACGACGGGCGGCACCGCATTGGGCGATATCTCAACGAGATCGAGCCCCGCCTCTTCGGCGAGCAGCAATGCGTCGTTGATGGAAACATCGCCGCGGTTCTGGCCTTCGGCGTCGATAAGCTGGACCCGGGGAACCCGGATGTCACGGTTGGAGCGCGGCCCATCCTTGGTCGGCGCCGCTGCTTTGAAAGGTCTGCGAATGGTCGTGGTCTCCTTGGCCGTTTCGTTCAGGATTTGTCAGTCTTGATGCGTGGACGCGCCAATGTGGTGAGCGCGCGGGCGGAGTCAATAGCACAGCATTGATAGAAAATCACCCTGATCACCGCCTGCACCAAACAAAGAAACGGCGCGAGCACTTTTCGCCACGCCCGTGGCTGTGCCACAAGAACCCCGAGCCAGAAGAGGGGCCTGAGGAAAAAGCCATGACCGTCACGCCCCCAACCTTTCTCGATGTCGATGGATCGCGCATCGCGGTGCGCCATAATGCGGGTTCGACGCCCGGTATCGTCTGGCTCGGCGGCTACAAGTCGGACATGCTGGGCACTAAGGCGCAGACCCTGTCGGACTGGGCGGCGAAAGAGGGTCGCGCCTTCCTGCGCCATGACTATTCCGGCCACGGCGAATCCGGCGGCGCCTTTGCCGACGGCACGATTTCGACATGGCTTTCGCAGAGCCTTGCCGTGTTCCGGAAGTTTGCCAAGGGCAATCAGATCCTGGTCGGCTCGTCGATGGGCGCCTGGATCGCGCTGCGCATGGTGCAGGAATTGCGTAAGGCGGGCGACGCAAGCGTCGTCGGCCTGGTGCTGCTGGCACMGGCGCCGGATTTTACCTCCGAGCTGGTCGAGCCCGTGCTGACCAAAGCGCAGAAGCGCGCCCTCGCTGAGAAGGGATTCTTCGCCGAGCCGTCGGACTATTCCACGGAGCCTTACATCTATACCCGCGCTTTGATCGAGGACGGGCGCGCCAACCGGGTGATGACTGGGCCGATCGACACGCATTGCCCGGTGCACATCCTGCAGGGGCTGGCCGATCCGGACGTACCGTCGAGCCACGCTCTGAAGCTGGTCAGCCTGCTGCCGGCCGATGATGTCACGCTGTCGCTGATTCCCGACGGCGATCACCGCCTGTCGCGGCCGCAGGACCTCGACATGCTGGTGCGCGCGGTCGGCGACATGGCCGGGCGGGGCAAGTGACGATGCGCCTTTCCATTCCGATCTCGGCCTTCGTCGCGGCAATCGTCGGCTTTGGCGGTACGCTGGCCATCGTCATTGCCGCCGCCCACGCGGTCGGCGCCACGCAAATTCAGACGGCGAGTTGGGTGACGGCCATTTGCCTGGCCATGGCGATCGAGAGCCTGTGGCTGTCCTGGCGCACGAAAATGCCTGTCATTACCGCATGGTCGACGCCAGGCCTGGCGCTGATGGCGGCGTCGACCGGCTTTTCGATCGGCGAGGCCGTCGCCGCCTTCATCGCCACCGCCATCCTGTTGATCGCCACCGGCCTGTTCCGGCCGTTGACGCAATTGATCTCCAGGATACCGCCCTCCGTCGCTTCAGGCATGCTCGCCGGCATCGTCGTCACCTTCGCCCTCAATGCGGTCAAGACCGTTCCCGTCGACCCCTGGCTGATCCTGCCGCTGATCGCGGCCTTCTTCTTGATCCGCGTGTTCCACCCGGCGCTGTCGGTGCTGTCGGTGCTGGTCGGCGGCGGTCTCGCCGCATTTCTCACCGGCCGTGTCGGCGGCCTGCCGACACCCGAACTGTCGACGCTGACGCTGATTTCACCTGATTTCACCGCCAAGGCGATGATCGGCCTGGCGCTGCCGCTCTATCTCGTCACCATGGCCTCGCAGAACCTGTCGGGGCTGGCCGTGCTGCGCGCCGCCGGCTACCACCCGGAGCCCGGCCCGTTGATCGGCGTCACCGGCCTGTTTTCCCTGTTGTCGGCGCCATTCGGTGGCTCGACGACGAATCTGGCGGCGATTTCGGCGGCGATCTGCACCGGGCCGGACGTACATCCCGACCCCGCCGAGCGCTGGAAGACCGGCCCGTTTTATGCGGTCGCCTATCTCATCTTCGCGATTTTCGGCGCCTCGCTGGTGGCGATCTTCGCCGTCCTGCCGCAGAGTCTGATCGTGCTGGTGGCGGGCCTGGCGCTGATGGCCTCGCTGGCCAACGCGCTGGCGATCGCGCTGAAGGACGAAGGCGATCGCATGGCCGCCACCGTCACCTTTGTCGTCACCGCTTCGGGGCTGACCCTGTTCGGTGTTGGCGCGGCATTCTGGGGGCTGATCGCCGGGCTGGTCGTGCTTTTCCTCGACAGGCTCAAAAAGCGATAATCATTTCAGACCCTTGTCCGGTTTTGGCGGACATTGTCTTGAATCGCCGTTTTTGCCTTCCCATTTCGATTCCACGCAGCCGGTCTTGGCTGTCTCCAACCGAAGGAATGGGAGAAAATGAACACATCTGCATTGATCCGCCCGGCCTGGACGCCGGCAACCATCGCGTTGATGGTGATCGGCTTCATGGTGTTCTGGCCGCTCGGCTTCGCCATGCTCGCCTACATCATCTGGGGCGACCGGCTCGACGGCTTCAAGCGTGACGTCAACCGTGCGACGGACGGCATCTTCGCCGGCTGCCGCCGCGGTTCCGACAAGGCCGCGCGCTGGGGCAATGGCTCCGCCCGCACCGGCAACGTCGCTTTCGACGACTGGCGCGAAAAGGAGCTTGAGCGCCTCGCCGAGGAGCGCCGCAAGCTCGACGACATGCTGACCGAGTTCGACGACTATGCCCGCGAACTGCGTCGCGCCAAGGATCAGGACGAGTTCGATCGCTTCATGGGGAAGCGCAACAAGTCGACCGCGCCGGCGAAGACCGATCCGAGCACCGGCACGACCCCTACCAAGCGCGGCAAGGGCTCGAACCTGCTTGACGACTGAGGCTTTGCGACGAGCCAAGGTACGATGACGGCGTCGCGCGAGCGGCGCCGTTTCTTTTTTGTTCTAGTCGTTTTTCTCGAATCGCGTATCGTCCCGCCATGACCATCGGATTCTTCCGCAATCTGACGAAGCCCAAGGCCACGCCAGTGGTGGAGCGCGAATATTGCGTCGCCGGTCGCACGCTGCCGCTCAAGATCGTCGAGAGCGCCCGGGCACGGCGCCTGACGCTGCGCATCGATTCCGGCGGCCAGGGCCTGCGCATCACCGTGCCGCCCGGCCTGCGGCGTGGCGAGGTGGACAGGTTCCTCGACCGCCATCAGGATTGGCTGGAGCAGCGCCTGGCCAAGGTGCCGACGCGCCCGCAAGTGCGGCCGGGCATCAAGATCCCGATCCGGGGCGTGGCGCACCGCATCGTCCATGAACCGTCGAAGCGCGGCACCGTGACGGTATCGCGTGACGAGCGCGGCCCGCTGCTGATCGTGCATGGCGACCGTGTGCACCTGCCGCGCCGCATCGCCGACTTCTTGAAGCGCGAGGCCAAGAAGGAGATCGAGAAGCTGGTGGTCAAACACACCGAGGCGCTCGGCAAGCGCGCCAAGGCGATCCGCTACAAGGACACCTCCAGCCGCTGGGGCTCCTGCACCTCGGAAGGCAATCTCTCCTTCTCCTGGCGCATCATGATGGCGCCGCAGCCTGTGATAAACTACCTCGTGGCGCACGAGGTCGCGCATCTCAAGGAGATGAACCACGGTCCGAAATTCTGGAAATTGTGCGAAAAACTCTGCCCCGACACCGACCGCTGCAAGGACTGGCTGAAGCGCAACGGCGGTGCGCTGCAGGCGATCGTGTTCGAGTAGTCAGTCGTCATTCGCGGCGTTGAGTTCCTCCGGCCGCAGCCCCTCATCGCCATGATGCGGCCACGGTAGGAAATTCCGGTCGAATTCATCGCTGCCGAAATAGTCGAGCGCGCGATGCGCCTCGGCGCCGTTGAAGGCGGCCTTGTCCATCAGATGGGCGATGACTTCGCGCGCCTGCGCGATCTTCTGCTTCAGTTCGGCAACCGTTCTGTCGGCCATGATCGTTCTCCCGCCCGGCATGCTGATAATCCCGTCCATCAATAGGTAGCGCCTTTGGCCTTGCCGGCAAACAGTATGCTTTTTCTCGACTCTGGCTCGATTTCATGCCAATTCCCGCGCCATGGCGCTCGACATCAAAATCTGCGGCTTGAAGACCGACCAGGCAATGGCCGCGGCGCTCGCCGGCGGTGCCAGCCATGTCGGCTTTATTTTCTTCGCGAAAAGCCCTCGCTATGTCGAGCCGGCTGAAGCCGGCCGCCTGCGCGAAGCCGCGCGCGGCAAGGCCTTGGCGGTTGCTGTCGCGGTCGACGCCAGCGACGCCTTCCTGGACGCAATCGTCACGGCCATGCAGCCCGACATGTTGCAGTTGCACGGCTCCGAACACCCCGAACGGGTGGCTGAACTGAAAGCTCGCTATGGCTTGCCGGTGATGAAGGCGTTGCCACTCAGCGAGGCGGCCGATCTCGACCGGATCAAGCCATTCATCGGCGTCGCCGACCGCTTCCTGTTCGACGCCAAGCCGCCAAAGGGCTCCGAGTTGCCGGGCGGCAATGGCGTGGCCTTCGACTGGCGCATCCTCGCCGGCCTTGACGCCGGCGTCGATTACATGCTTTCCGGTGGGCTCAACGCCGCCAACATCGGCGATGCCCTTCGGCTTGCGAACCCGCCCGGAATAGACATTTCCTCAGGCGTCGAAAGCGCGCCGGGCGTCAAGGACCCGGCGTTGATCGAACAGTTTTTCCGGGCCGTCAGGGCAGCGCGCGACAACCGCGCCGCCTGACCGGCTCAAACCTGAGCATGCCCCGGAAAAGTGGTAACCGGTTTTCCGACAAGGACATGCTCCCACATCGAGACCAGGAGATCGGCGATGGACCAGCCGGCGACACCCAATTCCTTCCGCACCGGACCCGACGAGCAGGGCATGTTCGGCATTTTCGGCGGCCGCTTCGTCGCCGAAACGCTGATGCCGCTGATCCTCGACCTGGAGAGGCACTGGAACGAGGTCAAAAACGATCCGGATTTCAGGGCTGAGCTCACCGATCTTTCGACCCACTATGCCGGGCGCCCGTCGAAGCTCTATTTCGCCGAGGGTCTTACGAAACATCTCGGCGGCGCAAAAGTCTATTTCAAGCGCGAGGACCTGAACCACACCGGGTCGCACAAGATCAACAACTGCCTCGGCCAGATCCTGCTGGCCAAGCGCATGGGCAAGAAGCGCATCATCGCCGAGACCGGTGCCGGCCAGCATGGCGTGGCGTCCGCCACCGTCGCCGCCCGCTTCGGCTATCCCTGCGTCGTCTATATGGGCGCCACCGACGTCGCCCGGCAGAGCCCGAACGTGTTCCGCATGAAGCTGCTCGGCGCCGAAGTGCGGCCGGTCACCGCCGGCCACGGCACGCTGAAGGATGCCATGAACGAAGCCCTTCGTGATTGGGTCACCAATGTCGACGACACCTATTACCTGATCGGCACCGCCGCCGGCCCGCATCCCTATCCGGAACTGGTGCGCGACTTCCAGTCGGTAATCGGCACCGAGGCGCGCGCGCAGATCCTCGAACGGGAAGGCCGGCTGCCCGACACCATCATCGCCGCCGTCGGCGGCGGCTCGAATGCCATCGGCCTGTTCCATCCCTTCCTCGACGACAAGGATGTGCGCATCATCGGCATCGAAGCAGGCGGACGTGGTCTCGACGGCATCGAGCATTGCGCCTCGATGAATGCCGGCTCGCCCGGCGTGCTGCATGGCAACCGCACCTATCTCCTGCAGAACGCCGACGGCCAGATCATGGACGGCCATTCGATCTCGGCCGGTCTCGACTATCCCGGCGTCGGCCCGGAACATTCCTGGCTGCGCGATACCGGCCGCGTCGAATATGTGCCGATCCTCGATGACGAGGCGCTGGAAGCCTTCAAGCTGACGACGCGCGTCGAAGGCATCATCCCGGCGCTGGAATCGGCGCACGCGATCGCGCACGCGGTGCAGATCGTGCCTGCCATGGACAAGGACCAGATCGTCATCGTCAACCTGTCTGGCCGTGGCGACAAGGACGTGCACACGGTGGCCTCGATGCTGGGCATGGAGATCTAGGCCCTTTGAACAGTTTCGACTTGGGAGTTGATTATGAGCAAAATTCGTCCAAAGGGCCACACATGACGACCCGCATCGACCGCCGCATGGCGAAGCTCAAGACCGAAGGCCGCCCGGCACTCGTCACCTATTTCATGGGCGGCGACCCCGACTACGACACCTCGCTGTCGATCATGAAGGCGCTGCCCGGCGCCGGCTCCGACATCATCGAGCTCGGCATGCCGTTTTCCGACCCGATGGCCGACGGTCCGGCGATCCAGGCGGCGGGCCTGCGGGCGCTGAAAGGCGGCCAGACGCTGGTCAAGACGCTGAAGATGGCGTCCGAGTTCCGCGCCGGCGACAATGAAACGCCGATCGTGCTGATGGGCTACTACAACCCGATCTACATCTATGGCGTCGATCGCTTCCTGAAAGACGCGCTGGCCAGCGGCATCGACGGGCTGATCGTCGTCGACCTGCCGCCGGAAATGGACGAGGAACTCTGCATTCCGGCGCTGAAGGCCGGCATCAACTTCATCCGCCTGGCGACGCCAACCACCGACGACAAGCGCCTGCCGAAAGTGCTGCAGAACACCTCCGGCTTCGTCTACTACGTCTCGATGACCGGCATCACCGGTTCGGCGCTGGCCGACACCGGCAAGGTGGCCGCCGCCGTCACGCGCATCAAGGGCCACACAGACCTGCCGGTCTGCGTCGGCTTCGGCGTCAAGACCGCCGAACAGGCGCGTGTCATCGGCGCAAACGCCGATGGCGTCGTCGTCGGCACCGCGATCGTCAATGCGGTCGCCAATGTGCTGGGGCCGAAGGGCGAAAAGACCGCCGACCCCGCCGAGGCCGTCGCCACGCTGGTCAGCGGCCTGGCGCAAGGCGTGCGTTCGGCCCGCCTTGCTGCTGCCGAATAGTTTTCCTACGTCGTTAGCCAACTCTTCGTCAGGACAGGAGCCGAAGCGATGAACTGGATCACCAATTACGTTCGCCCGAAGATCAATTCGATGCTCGGCCGGCGCACCGACATGCCCGAGAATCTCTGGATCAAGGATCCCGAGACCGGCGAAATGGTGTTCCACAAGGATCTGGAATCCAATCAGTTCGTCATTCCGTCTTCCGGCCACCACATGAAGATTTCGGCCAAGGAGCGGCTGAAATACTTCCTCGATGACGGCAGGTACGAGCAGCTCGAAAACCCCAAGGTTGTGCTGGATCCGCTGAAGTTCCGCGACGAGAAGCGCTACACCGACCGGCTGAAGGACGCCAAGGCCAAGACCGGGCTGGAAGACGCCATCGTCAACGCGCTGGGCACCATCGAGGGCCTGCCGGTGGTGGTGACGGTGCAGGATTTCGCCTTCATGGGCGGCTCGCTCGGCATGGCGGCGGGCGACGCCATCGTGCACGCTTTCGAAGTTGCGCTGCAGCGCAAGCGGCCGCTGATCCTGTTCGCCGCTTCTGGCGGCGCCCGCATGCAGGAAGGTATTTTGTCCCTTATGCAATTGCCGCGCACCACGGTCGGCGTCGACAGGCTGAAGGAAGCCGGCCTTCCCTATATCGTCGTGCTGACCAACCCGACCACCGGCGGCGTCACCGCCTCCTATGCCATGCTGGGCGACGTGCATATCGCCGAACCGGGCGCGCTGATTGGCTTTGCCGGGCCGCGCGTCATTGAACAGACGATCCGGGAGAAACTGCCGGACGGCTTCCAGCGCTCCGAATATCTGATGGAGCACGGCATGGTCGACATGGTGGTGTCGCGGCTGGAGATGCGCCAAACGATAGCGCGGCTGTTGAAGATGCTGCTCAAGATGCCAGGCGAGCAGAAGCCGCTGGAGCCGGAAATCCTGCCGCCCGCGGTGGTTGCCGCCGAAGCCAGGCCGCAGGCCTGACACGACACTGTGCATGTCGCCCAAAAGTGACCTCGGTTTTGGGAAACGACATGCATAACGCGGCTTTGGCCGCCGCGAACAGCGATTGCGCCATGTCCATGGCGCGCTGTAGCCTTTTGATTGCCATGGCCATTCCGGGATTGATTCTGGTGCTTGGGCCATGCGCCGGGATTTTGTCATGACAACGCTTGCCGCCGACCGCGAAATCGAAGCCCTGATGGCGCTTCACCCGAAAGGCTTCGACCTTTCGCTCGACCGCATCACGCGGCTCTTGGAGCGGCTTGGCAGTCCGCAGGATCTGCTGCCGCCGGTCATCCACATCGCCGGCACCAACGGCAAGGGTTCCTGCGCCGCCTTTTCTCGCGCGCTGCTTGAAGCCGCCGGCCACCTTGTCCATGTCCACACTTCGCCGCATCTGGTGAACTGGGCCGAGCGCTACCGGCTGGCCGCCGAAGGCGGCGGCAAACTCGTCGACGATGAGACCTTCGCCGAGGCCATTGCCCGCGTCGCCAAGGCCAATGACGGTCAGAAGATCACGGTCTTCGAGATCCTCACCGCCGTCACCTTCATCCTGTTTTCCGAACATCCGGCCGAAGCCGCCATCATCGAGGTCGGCCTCGGTGGCCGCTTCGACGCCACCAATGTTGTCGCCCGGCCCGCCGTGACGGTGATCATGCCGGTGTCGATGGACCATGAAGCCTATCTCGGCGACCGGGTCGAACTGATCGCTGCCGAAAAGGCCGGCATCATGAAGCGCGGCTGCCCGGTGGTGATCGGCGCGCAGGAAAGCGAGACGGCGCTGCAGGTGCTGATCGAGACCGCCGAGCGGCTGGAGTGCCCGACCTTCGTCTATGGCCAGGATTTCCTCGCCTTCGAGGAAAACGGCCGCATGGTCTACCAGGACGAGGACGGCCTGATGGACCTTCCGCCGCCGCGTCTGCCCGGGCGCCACCAGTTCGCCAATGCGGCCGCCGCGATCGCCGCGGTCAAGGCGGCGGGCTTCGAGATCAGCCACCGCGCCGCCGAGAAGGCGATGACCCATGTCGTCTGGCCCGGCCGGATGCAGAAGCTGATGCAAGGCCGGCTGACGGAGCTGGCGCCGAAGGGCACCGACATCTGGCTCGACGGCGGCCACAATCCGGGCGCCGGCGTGGTCGTCGCCGAGGCGCTGGCCGAACAGGAAGAGAAGAACCCGCGGCCGCTGTTCCTCATTTCGGGCATGATCAACACCAAGGACCAGAGCGGCTATTTCCGCGCCTTCAAGGGCCTCGTCCGGCATGTCTACACCGTGCCGGTGAGCCTGAGCGATGCCGGCGTGCCGAACGATGAGCTGGCGATCCGGGCCACGGAAGCCGGGCTGACGGCCGAGCCGGTGAGTTCCGTCGCCAACGCGCTGATGCTGCTGCGCGACACCTGGGACGGCCCGGCGCCGCGCATCCTGATCGGCGGATCACTCTATCTGGCCGGCTCGGTGCTCGCCGAGAATGGCACGCCGCCAACCTGAGAGCCTGGCTTGCACAAGGAGCCCGTGATGATCAAGGTGAAGCAGCTCGCCCATGTCTGCATTTTCGCGCATGATCTGGAAGCGACGCGCAGTTTCTACCGCGACGTGCTCGGCATGGACACAAGGTTCAATTTCCTGCGCGACGGCAAGATTTTCGGCTTCTATCTCGATTGCGGCGGCGGCAGCCACGTCGAGGTGTTCCAGAAGGATGCCACCACCTATAGCGAACTCAACCAGATCAACCATTTCTGCCTTGAGGTCGAAAACATCGACGCGGCGATCGCCCACATCAAGTCGAAGGGCGTCGACGTCACGGCCAAGAAGCATGCCTGCGACGACACCTTTCAGGCCTGGATACGCGATCCCAACGGCGTGAAGATCGAGCTGTTCGAATACACCGCCAAAAGCGCGCAGTTCATCGGCGGCGACCGTATCGCCGACTGGTGACTAGCCATGCTTCAGAAATTCCATGGTGAGATCAGGTCCAGGCTGGTGGTGCCGAAGTCGTTGAGATTTCTGGTTGCCAGCCGGCCTCCATTCACGCGCGCTATCGCCGCGATCATGCCATCGGGAGCCGACATGCCGCGACCTTGGCGTGTCGCGGCCCCCATGATCTCGCCGTAAGCCAAGGCAGCCTCTTCCGTCAGTCCAAAAATCCGGTCGGCAAATCGATGCCGCCATCGGGAAAGTCCCTGTTCCAGCCGATCCGCACGCTTGTCAGGTCGTACCTTTTGAATACCGAAGGCGACTTCAGCAATCGTCACCGTGGGAAGCGCCAGTTCGGCGTCATTGCGCACAAGCCACGCCAGCACGGCTGGATCCGGCGTCTTCTTCAGAGACTCCGAAATCACGTTGGTATCGACGAAAATCAAAGCTCAATTCCTGAATGAACCTCACGACCTTGGCGAATAACGTTCTCCAGATCGATGTCGACGCCACTGCTTGCGGTCAGGCTGGCATAGAAGATGGAAGCAGGTTCGCGGCCAGCCTCTCGAATCTCGTAGGATTCAAGCGCGCGTTCGACCACGTCGGCTATCGAGCGGTTCTCGCGACGAGCAAGCCTATGAGCCAGGTCACGTGCTTTCGCGCTGCGGACCGAGAGCTGTGGTTCGGCCATTTAAAACTCCCTTTGGAAAAGGGAATATAAGCCTACGCGTCTCTGCCATCAAGATGGCACTTGATGGCGTGCCATCTCATGCGCGATGAGCCAGCTTACTTCAACTCGATCTCGATAAAAGCATATTCGCCGTCATTGGCGCTGATGACGTCGTGTTCCACACCCTCCTTGCGGAAATAGGGCGCGCCTTTCTTCATCTCGGCGAAGGTCTCGCCGTCTTTGGTCACCAACTTCAGCTTGCCGTCCATCAGCGGCACCACAACATAGTCGTGGCCATGGCGATGCCAGCCGGTGTTGTCGCCGGGCTGGAAGCGGTACTCGGTGACGATGACGCGCTCATTGTCGATGAAGACGGTGGCCTTGGCGGATCCGGTCATGTCGCTCTCCCTGTTTCTGGTTCCCAGCAGAAGACATGGCGTGCCCTGATGTGAGGGCCAGAGCCGCCCAGCGCATGACCCAGAGGATCATGAGCCATCCAACTGCTACAGCGTCCTCTGCGCATCCAAGGATGCGCGGCGCTGTAGGTGACGCCAACAAAAAGCCCGGCGCGATGGCCGGGCTCTTGATATCGGGAATTTCAAAGCAATTCCAAGAAAAGTGTGAAGCGGTTCTCTGTCCGGAATTGCGTCTAAACAGAGAGGATCAGAGGCTGCCATTGATCCAGTGCGACAGCGCGGTCTTGGGCGCTGCACCAACCTTCATGTCGGCCACTTCACCGCCCTTGAAGATCATCAGCGTCGGGATCGAGCGCACGCCAAATTGGGCGGCAAGCTCGGGATTCTCGTCGATGTTGAGCTTGGCGATCTTGATCTTGGCTCCGAGTTCAGTGGCGATGTCTTCGAGCGACGGCGCGATCTGCTTGCAGGGGCCGCACCATTCCGCCCAGAAATCGACCACAACCGGTACGTTGGCGTTGAGCACGTCAGCCTGGAAATTGTTCTTGTCGACCTTGACGGTGGCACCCATGCGGAAAATTCCTTTCGAGAGTTCTTTGTCGCACCAAATGTGGTGGTTATCTGGCCCTTCTTCAAGCAGGTCTTGTGTCACGCTCCTGTGAGTCGGGCAAGGGCGTCATCCATGGTCCGGGCCGGCAGCTCGATCAGCCTTGGCGCTTCGGTGAACAGAAGGGCCGCCTTGACCTCGCGCCCAGGATAAAGCGGCTGCAGCAGGGCGCGATAAAGCGCCAACTGCAAAAGATAGGCCGGCGGGACTTCGGCCAGCGAAGCGGGCGCCGGCCGGTTGGTCTTGTAGTCGACGATCGACACCGTGTCCGCGGTCACCGCCAGCCGGTCGATCTTGCCGGAAATCGAGCGTGTTTTGCCCCTCACTTGCAGGCTGCCCATGACCGCCACCTCGGCGCGCGAGGAGGGCGCGAAAAGTTGGCCGAGGCGTGGATCGTCGAGGATGGCGATGACCGATGCCATGGCCTTTTCCCTCTCCGACGGCGGCCACACGGCACCCGTTCGCGCGAGATAACGCTCGGCCGCGCCCTGGCGTTCACCCTCGGCAATGCCGGGCAGCATCTGCAGCAGCTTGTGCAAGGCGAGACCGCGCAGCACGGCAAAGCCGGGCTCGGCATCGGCGTCCAGCACCGGTGAAGCCTTGTCGACGACCGCTTCCTTGCCTTCGTCGATCAGCGCTGAGGCGCCGGATGGCGACAGCGGCCGCGGCAGGTCCTCGAAGGGCGGCAAGGGCCGGAACAGGGTCCCCGGCAGCGGACCGAAAGCATCGGCCTGCCGCGCCTGTTCATCGGCGCTCGCCGCGACGGGCGGCAGCTTGGTGACGTGGAAACGATGCACCGGCTCGCCGCCGGCGGGATGCGCGCGCTGTTCGCTTTCCGGCGCGCCGGTTAGCGCGCGGCTGACGATCGAATGCCAGGTGCCGGTGTTCGGCGCCCGCTTGCCGTGATAGCCGCAGACGATCAGCCGGTCCTCGGCGCGGGTCATGCCGACATAGAGCAGCCGGCGGTACTCGTCGTCGGCGAGTTCCCTTGCCCTGGCGGCTGCCGCCTTCGAGAAGCCGTTGGCGACGTCGCTGGCCGAGCGCCAGAGATAGCCCTTGCCGTACCAGAAAGTGCCTGAGCCGTCGAAGGGCATCAGCCGCGGCAGATGCTGGTCGCTGAACGGAGCGGAACCGCCATCGACCAGGAACACCACTGGCGCCTCCAGGCCCTTGGCGGCGTGCACGGTCATGACGCGAACCTCGTCGCGCGTCTGGTCCATCTCGCGCTTGATCTCGGGCCCGGCATTTTCCAGCGTCGACAGGAAGGCTTCCAGCCCGGGCAGGCCGGTCCGTTCCTCGGCAAGACAGAAGCTCAGGAATTCGTCGAGAATATCCCCGGCTTCCGGCCCAAGCCTCGCAATCATCCTTTTACGCACGCCATCACGCGCCAGCAGGCCGGCATAGAGTTCGAACACCGGTTTGAAGGCGGCCTCGTCAGCCCAGGCGTCGAGTTGCGCGACAATCTTCGCCAGGCGCTCGTTTTCTTCGGCATGCTGGCGCAGCGACGCGGCCAGCGACAGGCCGGGCGGCCTTTGCGCGGCGAGCGTGAACAGTGCCTCCTCCGGCAGATCGAAGATCGGGCTGCGCAGCACGGCCGCGAGCGACAGGTCGTCCTGCGGTTGGATCAGCAGATGACCGAGCGCGATCAGGTCCTTGACCGCGATGTGGCCGGGTAGGCTCAGCCGGTCGGCGCCGGCAACCGGGATGTCGCGGCGCTTCAAGGCGCGGGTCAGCGCATGGACAAAACTGTCGCGTTTGCGCACCAGCACCAGCACGTCGCCCGGCCGCAGCCGCTTGCCGCGGCCTTCGATGATCTCGCTTTTGCCGATCCAGCCGGCAATGGTCGCCGCGACATTCTCGGCAACGCGCACCGCCGGCGCATGGGCGTGGTCGATGGCTTGCGTCCAGTCGTCGGGCTCGTCGACGACATCGGCGCCGATCGACGGCCAGACCTCGACATAGCCCGGCGCATCGGTGCGGATGGCCTTGTGGCTCAACGGATCGGGATCATGGCTGATGCCGCGCCGCACGACGGGATCGGCAAAGACGCGGTCGACGGCGGCCAGAACGTCGTCGGTCGAACGGAACGACCAGGTCAGCTTGAGGTCGGCGAAGGATGCCTCGGCATCGCGCACCCGGCCGGCGAACAACAGCCGGCTGTCGGCGAACGAGTCGGGCGCGGCTCCCTGGAAGGAATAGATCGACTGCTTCTCGTCACCGACGGCGAAGACCGTGCGGTGGACCCGGTCGCGCGCGCCGAGCCCGGCGAAAAATTCCTCCGCCAGCCGCTTCACCACCTCCCATTGATCCGGGCTGGTGTCCTGCGCCTCGTCGAGCAGAATGTGGTCGATGCCCTGGTCGAGCTTGTATTGCACCCAGGGGCCGGCATCGGGCCGCGCCAGAAGGTTGACCGTGCGGGTGATCAGATCGTTGAAGTCGAGAAAGCCGCGGCTGCGCTTCAGCACTTCGTAGCGGGCGATCAGCCAGTCGGCGATGGTCATTGCCGCTCGTGTGCCTTCCAGCATGCGGAACAGCGCCAGCCGGTCGACGGTTTCTATAATGGCGCTTGCCGCCGAGACATAGCGCTCGGCAAGGTCCGGCAGCCGGTCGGTCAGGGCTTTCTTGAAGGCCTTCGCCGGATCGTACGGATCGCCATCGGTCTTGAGAAAGGCTCTGGCGAGCGATTGCAGGCGGCGAACGGGATCGCTCTCGGCAAAAGCCTGGCGCGCATAGGGCAGGATGTTGTTCAGCACCGACCTGGCGTCGGTGGATTCGGCGGCCTGGGCGAAGCCGGTGAAATAGTCGGGCAGGAAGCCGGGCAGCGGCCAGACCGATGCCGCAATCCCTTCGGCGGTCTGGCCAGGGCGGAAATGGAATTCATCGAACAAAGGCTGGAAGCCGTCACGCCCGACCGCATCGAGGAACTGGCGCAACCCGTCGCGCTTGCGCACGATCTCGCCGAGCAAGGCATCGAGACCGGCCTCGCCGCCGCGTTCCAGCACGGTGGCGAAGGCGTCGGCCAGATCCGGGTTGCCGGCAGCCGTGCCGGTGATCATCTCGCGGCGCGCGGCAGCGAACAGCGATGCCTCCATCTGGCCGTCGAGCATCTCGAAATGGGCCGGAATGTTGGCTTCAAGCGGGAACTGGTGGAGCACCGATTCACAGAAGGCGTGGATGGTCTGGATCTTCAGTCCGCCTGGCGTCTCCAGTGCCTCGGCGAACAGGCGCCGCGCCCGGCGCATCGTGTCGCGGTCTGGGCGGCGCCCTTCCAGCGCCTCGATCTTCGCGGCCAGCTCGGTGTCACCGAGCACCGTCCAGTCCGACAGCGTGGAAAAGACCCGGTTCGACATATTGGCGGCGGCGGCGCGCGTATAGGTCAGGCACAGGATCTTCGACGGGTCGGTGCCGTTGAGCAGCAGCCGGATGACGCGCTGGGCCAGCACATGGGTCTTGCCGGAGCCGGCATTGGCCGACACCCAGGCCGAATTCTGCGGATCTGCGGCGCAGGCCTGGCTGTTGGCGGTATCGCTCGGGATGGGATAGGCCTTCTTCATGCCTCCCCTCCCTCGTCGCCGGCATCGCCGCCGGCCGACCATTCGAGCACGCGGGCGAGATGGTCGTAGTCGCCATCGGTCTCGCCCTCGCGAAACGGCAGCGCGCGCGACAGATAGCCGGTCTGCGGGTCGGCATAATGGATCAGCAGCTTTTCCAGCCGCGCCCAGGCCTCTTCCGCAAGGTCGGCGGCGGTCCGTGGCTGGCGGTTGTGCTCGAGGATGGACTCCTCGAACACCTCGCCATTCGGCTTCAACCTGATGAAGGCCAGTTGCGACGGCTCGCGCGCGCCCAGATCCTTGAACGCGCCACGCCGCAGCAGAGCGCCCTCCAGCGCCAGTTGCGGCGCCAGCAGCGTGTGCGCCTGCGCCTTGGAGGGCGAAGAACCCGTCTTGTAGTCCAGAATATCGGCCATGCCGCCGGCCAGCAGATCGACGCGGTCGGCATAGCCGGACAGCGTCACGCCGGATTGGCCGACCGGGGTCTTGCCGGCCCGCTCCTCGGCATGGCGCCGGGTCACGGCATCGGCGCGCGTGCGCTCCCATTTGACGATGTTGGCGGCGAGCTTTTCGAAGCGCGGCCACCACACCGCCTCGACATCGGCCGGAAGGGCGGCTTCGGCAAAGCAGGCGCGGCCGGCGGCAATGAGACCGGCCAGAGCGTCGGGTGCGCGCGGATCGGCAACCTCAGACGAGAACAGATGCAGGATGGCGTGGAACAGCGTGCCGCGTTCGGCGGCACCGGGATCACGGATGAGCGCATCGAGCGGCATCAGGCCGAGGATGCGTCTGGCATAGACGGCGTAGGGATCCCGGCGCAAGGTCTCGATCTCGGTGACCGAGAAATGCGTTGGGCGCACCGCCAATGGCGGCTTCGGTTGCGGCCGCGGCGCGAAATCCTGTTTTGGGCCGGTGTCGAGCGCGCGTGCCCAGGCGAGCAGCTCGTCGCCACGCCGGCGCAGGGTTGCCGCCTGGTCGTTGCCGATGAAGGTAAGCAGCCGCTGCAGCCAACGCGACGGCACGGCGGGGGCGTCGCCGGAACGCGCCGAGCGGGCCAGAACGACGCGTCTCGCGCCCATCGCCATCTGGAAATCATGCGCGGCAAGGCCGATGCGCCGCTCCGGCGGTTCGAGATCGATGCCGGTCTTCATCAGCCGCGACATGAAGCGGTCGCTCTCCGGCTTGCGCGGCCAGACACCTTCGTTGAGCCCGCCGATGACCAGCGTGTCGACGTCCTGCAGCCGCGCTTCCAGCGCACCCCAGATGGCGATGTTCCTGTCGGTGCCTTGCGCCGGCTTGACCGTCTCGGGCGCGATCAGCGCGTCCATCACATCGGGCCATTCGCTCGCCGCGAATGACAGCGAGGCCGAAGCAGCGACCAGCCCGCGCAGCAATTCGGCAAGCTTTTCACCGGCATCGCCGGCATAGAGGGCGCCCAGGCCGCCATCAGCGGAACGGCCGAGACTTTCCAAAGCCACGACGCTGGCCTGGACCAGCGCGGCAAGATCGGCATTCGCCTGGCCGCGAAAGGCCGAAAGCGGCGCCAGCGCTTCCGTCAGTCGCGCGAGCAAACTCCGCGCATCCTCGATGGAGCGCACGGTGAGACGGGAAAACCAGAAAGGCGGCCGGCTGTCATCGCCGAGGCCGGTAAGACGGTTTTCGAACAATTTCGGCAGCGAAACGATGTCGGGGCGGCCGGTACCGCCGCGCAGCGCCACCAGTTCGAGCAGTTCTGCCGCATGGCGCACGGCAGCACGCTCGAGGCCGAGGCCAAGCAGTGGGTGCTTTAGCAGGGACAAGAGGCCGACGGGATCGCCCGGCCGGAACACCGCTTCCAGCGCCAGGCGGAGCAGGCTGGCCGCCGGGCTGTTGGCGAGCGGCGTGCCGCCGGAATCGTCGGCGACGACACCGAAGCGCTTGAGTTCGACCGAGACGCGTCGCGCCAGCGCGCGGTCACCGGTGACGAGCGCGGCCCTTTGGCCGGGGGCTTCCACGGCCTGCTTCAGCGCAACGGCGATGGCGACGGCTTCGTCACGCTCGCTGGCGGCTTCCAGCAGCGTCACCTCGGCAAAGGCGCCGGCAATATCGGATGCCGAAAACCCGCTGCGTGTTTCGGCCCACAATTCGGTGGTCTCGGCCGGCCGCAGCGCTTCGCCGACAAGCGCGGCGCGAAGCGCAAGGTGCGGTTCGGCCGTGCCGAGTTCTTCGACGTCGGAGCGCAGCACGCCGATCTTGCCGATCAGCCTGGCCAGGCCATATTGCGGGTGGCCAAGTACGGCTGGGCGCGCGCCGGGGGCGACAAGCGCCTGGAAGGACGCTTCGTCCAGCGTCCGGTCGAGACCGGGCAGCACGATGGCGCCGCCGGGCAGGCGGGAGATCGCGGCAAGCAGTTCGGCCGTGGCGGGTATCGAGCCGGTCGAGCCGGCGGCGATGACCGGTCCGGCCGGCGGATTGCGCCGCAGCCGGGCCGCCTCGGAGCGGATCAGCGCGCTGCGATGCGCGGCCGGATTGGAGCGGTCGCTCTCGCTCAGGAATTTCGGCCAGGCGTCAGTGACGATGCCGAGGAATTCGAGCGTCACCTGCCACCAGCCGGCAAGGTTGCCGGTCACCAGATCGGCGAGCTTGGTCCAGTCGGTGCCTTCCGTCTCGATCTCGTCCATCAGCCCCGCAAGATCGCGCGCCAGCCAGATCGCGTCGGCGGTGGACGCGGGGATGACGATTTCCTCGGCGAAAAGCTTCGCCACATGTTCCGGCAGCCGGCGCTTCCAGGCCCGCACCAGCGGCGTCAGCAGCAACAGGCGTTCGGTCGCCGAGATCGGCGGCGCGAGATCGATCGCCGCCGAAGGCTCGGCCTCGAACAGGGCTTCGTCCTCGTCGAATTCGCCGAGCGGGCGGATGACCGGCAGGATCGCCGAACCGCCGCCGCCGCGTGCCCTCAAACTGTCGACGAACACACCGCGCAAGGCGCGCGCGGCACGACGCGTCGGCACATAGATGGTGACATCGGCGAGCGCGAGCGGATCGCCGTCGAAACGAAATCCCGGAACCAGGCGGCCGGCAAGCAGCGCCTCGGCCAGCGTCGGCAGGAACGGCGCTCCGGGGGGGATCGAGAAAACGCGGCTCGAGCCGCTCATTGCGACTCGGTTAGCGCGCCGGCGACGGCTTCTTCCGCCAGCGGAATGGCATCGGGCGTGCCGACGGTGATCCAGTGGCCGTGCATCGGCATGCCGAACAGCCGGCCGGCGGAGATGGCGGTATCGAAATAGGCGTTGAGCGAATGCGGTTCGGCCGATGCATCCTTGAACAGGCGCGGATGGACGATCGCCGCGCCGGCATAGATCAAGCCCGCCGGATCGCCTTTTGAACGCCGCAGGGCACCGTCCGGCGCCACCAGGAAATCGGTGCTGCCACAATGTCCTGTCGCCTGATGGAGATCCGCCAGCATCAGCAGAATATCCATTTTCGCGGCGTCCCACGCAAGGGCAAGCCGCCCGAGATTGAGCGGACCGTGGTCGATCCAGAACGTGTCGGCATTGAGGATATAGAAGGGTTGTTGGCCGAGTTCCGGCAGCGCCTTGACGATGCCCCCGGCCGAATCGAGCAGCCGGTCGCTCTCATCGGAAATGATGATCCGCGGAGCGCTGCGCGCCGCGACATGGGCGACGATCTGCTCGGGAAGATAGTGGACGTTGACCACCGCCTTGGCGACGCCGGCGGCGGCGAGGCTGTCGAGCCCCCAGTCGAGCAAGGTCTTGCCGGCGATCCTGACCAGCGGCTTGGGGATCGTATCGGTGATCGGCCGCATGCGCTTGCCGAGCCCGGCGGCAAGGACGATGGCAGTGTCCGGTCTTGTCACAGTGTTCGTTCCTCGAGCAGCCCGTGCGTATTGTAGAATTCCCGCAGGCTGGCAAGCGCCGGATGGGACAGCGCCCGGCGCAGATAGTCGCGGATGCGCGGCAGGTGCTTCAGATAATAAGGTTTGCCGTCGCGCTTTTCGAGACGCACGAAAATGCCGAGGATCTTGGAATTGCGCTGCGCGGCCATGATTGCATAGGCTTCCAGAAAACTTGCTTCGTCGAAGGCGCCTGCCGCATGGCGCGCTGCGACATAGGCATCGAGCGTCTTCTTCTCGATTTCGGGCGATAGGGTGACACGGGCATCCATGGCCAGCGAGGCGACGTCATAGGCTGAAGGCCCGATCAGCGCATCCTGGAAGTCGACGATGCCCAGCCGGTCATGGCCGGCGCGGTCGTCGCGCCAGATGATGTTGGGCGAATGAAAGTCGCGCAGCATCAGCGTGTATTCGCTGCCCTGCAGCCGGTCGAAAAGCGCGTTCCATTCCCTGGCGTAGCCCGAGCGCAGATCGTCGCTTGGCGGGCCGCCCGATATCGCCGGCACATACCAGTCGACCAAAAGATCGGCTTCGATCATCATCGCGTCGCGGTCGAAGGGCGGCACCTCGTGGAAGCTGCCGGGTCCGGCCTGCAGGCGCTGCGGCCAGGTCCTGCCATGCATCATGGCCAACAACTCGGCTGCCGCCGCATAGCGTTCCGCTATGGGCTCGCCGTCCTTGCCCAGAAACCCTTCGGAACCGAGATGTTCGAGCAGCAAGAAACCCTGGTCCTGGTCCTCGGCATGGATTTGCGGAACGCTGACGCCGCCGGCCTTCAAGGCGCGGTCGATGGCGACGAAAGCGGAGACCGACTGGGCGGTGTGGGCGATCACCGCATAGGGTTTGCCGTCGCGCACGGCGGGGCCGAGCACCAGCCGCGGCGAGTTCATCAGCACGCGCGGCTCCTGGCCGGCGAGCGTCACGATCTCATAGGAGCGGGCGGAGGCGTCGCCGATGAAATGGCGTCGCCGCGCGTCGCCCCAGCCGGCCCTCTCCAGAAAATCGCGCATGGCCAGCGATCGCGCCGCGCGGTCGAAGGCGGCGCCTTGCCCCGACAGCCGCGCCAGCCGGCCCTCGCCATGCTGGACGAGTTCGATCGAGAGCGTCGTCTTCGGCAGATAGCCTTCCGCCCGCTCGGGCCATTCGACCAGGGCAGCCCCTTGCGTCAGCGCTTCGTCGAAGCCGAGTTCGTCGAGCTCGGCTGCCGAGGCCAGGCGATAGAGGTCGAAATGGTGCACCGGAATGCGCGTGTCGTAGCTCTGCACCAAGGTGAAGGTCGGGCTCGGCACATCCAGGCTGCCATCATCGGCCAGCGCCCGGATCAGCGCCCGCGCCAGTGTCGATTTGCCGGCGCCGAGATCGCCTTTGAGCGCCAGCACGTCGCCGGCGCGCAGGGACAGGGCCAGATCTTCGCCCAGCCGCGCTGTCTGTGTCTCATCGGCGAGCAAACGCTCCAGCACAGGTCCCGTCATCGAGCGCGCTACTCGGCCGCGGCGCGGATGCCCGGCATGTCGGGGAAGGTGCAGATGACGGTGGTGCCCTTGTCCTTGCCGGTTTCGATGCGAACATTGCCGCCATGCAGTTCGACAAAGCTCTTGACGATCGACAGGCCGAGGCCGGCGCCTCGCCGGCGGCCGCCATTGGTGCGCGGTTCGAAGCGGCGGAACACCGAGTCCAAAACGTCAGGCGGCATGCCGGGCCCATCGTCGTGAACGGAAAATTCCACCCCATCCGCCAGATGCCGACAGGCGAGCCGGATGGTGCTGGCTTCCGGCGCGTAATTGGCGGCGTTGCTTAGCAGATTGTAGAGGATCTGGCGGATGCGGGTCTCGTCGCCGTGGAACGTCTTCGGCGCGGCAGCGGCATCGACTTCGAGCCGGATCGAATGCTCCTGCAGCCGGTCGGCAACCAGTTCCGCGGCCGCCGCGATGGTGCGGTCGACATGCACCTCGGAAATGTCGAGCTGCATGATGCCGGCATCGACGGTCGCAAGGTCGAGTATGTCGTTGACGATGGTCAGCAGCACCGAGGAGGACGAACTGACGTGCTCGACATATTCGCGCTGCTTTTGATTCAGCGGTCCGGTGGTGGGCAGTGAAAGCAGTTCGGTGAAGCCGATGATGTTGGTCAGCGGCGAACGCAGTTCGTAGGACACGTGCTGGACGAAGTCGTTCTTGAGCTGATCGGACTTCTCCAATGCCTCGTTCTTGTCCTTCAGCGCACGTTCGACATGCACGCTGTCGGTGACGTCGACGAAGGTCATCATCACTTGCCCATTGGGTAGCGGGATCACGGCGTAACGCAGCACGGTGCCGTTGTTGAGCTCGCTCTGGCCGTGCCGGTCGCGGCGTTCGTCGTCGAAACCGGTGATGGCGGCGACGAAACCGGGCCAGGGGCTGTCGACCGCCTGGCGGTCGCAAAGGTCGCGTATCGTGGAGACGTGAACATTGGGCTTGGCGGCGTCGCCGCTCAATCCCCAGAGCGTCGCAAAGGCCGGGTTCGACAGGCGCAGCCGGCCATCGGGTCCGAACACCGCGACGCCTTCGGCGAGATTGTCGAGCGTTTCGCCCTGGACGCGCACCGCGGTGCGGTAGCGGCTTTCCAGGTCCATCTTCTCGGTCAGGTTCTCGAATACCCAGGTGACGCCGCCCTTGGGCTGCGGATTGGCGACGACGCGGATGGTCTTGCCGTCGGGCAGATGCCACCAATGTTCCTGCGATTCCACTGCGCGATAGGCGCCGAGCAGGCCTTCCTTCCAGCGGCGCCATTCGGGCTGCTCGGCGATCTTGCCTTCGCTGCGTAACCGGTCGAGCAAAAGCGCATTGTCGGGCGCGCTGTGCAGGAAGCCGCTGTCCAGGCCCCAAAGTTTCTGGAAGGCCTGGTTGAAGAAGCGTAGCTTCTCGTCTGTGTCGAAGATGGCGACGGCGGTGTTGAGCTGGTCGAGCGTGTCGGCGTGGCTGCGCACCGTCCGCTCATATTCGCCGCGAATGGTCTCGATGGCGCTGGTGTCGGCGGCAAGGCCGGCCGAACCGTCGGCGCCGGCGAAGTCGGTCACCGCGAAGACGCGGCGGTCGCCTTCGATCACGGTGGAGAGCGACTGCTCGAAGACCGGATGCGTCTTGTGCTGGGCGTCGATTGCCTCGCGTGCCTGGCCGCCGAGGAATTCCTTGGCGTCACGGACGGCGGCTTCCGCGCTTTCGGCTTCGACCGCGTCGGCATAGGCCCGGTTGACCCATTTCAGGCGTCCGTGCTCGTCGCGCAACCATGCCGGCATCTTTAGCGCTTCGAGCAGGCCGATCATCGTGTCATGGTCGGCGGCCAGCCGCTGGTTGTCGATCTTCAGCCGGGCTTGGCTGCGCTGTGTCTCGGAAAGCGAGACAAACCGCACGAGGATATGCGCGGCGCTCTTGCGGCCATGCACTTCAAGCGGGGCGCCGGCTTGCGATTCGATGACGAGGTCGAAGGGCCTGGCCTTTTCGCGCAAGCCCGCGATGGCGTGCTCGAGCGCCGCCGCCGAGCGCGGCATCAGCCAGCGGCCAAAAGCGAGGAAAGCCGCCCGTTCCTCTGGCGCGCCGCTTTCGACAGGCAACGTGCCGATGAGTTCGGGCTTCTTGTTCTCCGAGGCCCAGACCACCACGCGCTGGTCGCGCAGATTGAGCAGCGCTTCCGAACGGCGCAGTGCCGCATTGATGTCGGCGACGCGGCTTCTCAGTTCGACATTCTCCGCCGAAGTGCGGGCCCGTTCGCGGATGAGAACGATGGCCGACAGGAATGCCGCGCCCGTCACGCCGACGAACACGGCAAGCTGCATGACTTCGACCGTGTTGATCGACAGGCCGGCGGTGGTCGCGGCGGCGTTCTCGGCATGCGCCACGGCGCTGGCCAAGGGTCCGGCCAGCGCGGAACTGGTCAGGAACAGACCGATGCGGGCACGCCATGAAAGGCGCCCGCCCTGAATGGTCGAGCCTATGGTCCCCGAATCGTCGTGGCCGCCGGAAACGGCCGATCCCGCTCCGTGCGGGTTTTGCCCCGGCATGTCTTGGTCCTCTCCGCCGCCTGAATGCAAGACCGCCCTGATACGCGCCTCTCTGATCCCCTCTCGGGCCGGAAGCGTCGCGAATCACCTGACAATAAACCCTCGCCGAATCGCCGTGAAGGCTGATCGCGCGCAAAAATAAGGCCGGGCGAAAAGTCAATCGCCCGGCCTCAATATATGGTAGTAAATTTAGCTTTGGTTAATAGCGGTAGTGTTCCGGCTTGAACGGACCCTGCGGCGTGACGCCGATATAAGCGGCCTGTTCACCCGACAGTTCGGTCAGCCGTGCGCCGAGCTTGTCGAGGTGCAGGCGTGCGACCTTCTCGTCGAGATGCTTGGGCAGGACATAGACCTGGTTCTGGTACTGCTCGCCCTTGGTGAACAGCTCGATCTGGGCCAGCACCTGGTTGGTGAAGGACGCCGACATGACGAAGCTCGGATGGCCGGTGGCGTTGCCGAGATTGAGCAGGCGGCCTTCCGACAAGAGGATCATCCGCTTGCCGTCCGGGAAGGTGATCATGTCGACCTGCGGCTTGACGTTGGTCCATTTCAGATTGCGCAGCGAGGCGACCTGGATCTCGTTGTCGAAGTGACCGATATTGCCGACGATCACCATGTCCTTCATCGACCGCATATGGTCGAGGGTGACGACATCCTTGTTGCCGGTGGTGGTGATGACGATGTCGGCGGTCGGCGCCGCGTCTTCCAGCGTCACCACTTCAAAGCCGTCCATCGCCGCCTGCAGGGCGCAGATCGGATCGACCTCGGTGACCTTGACGCGGGCGCCGGCGCCCTTGAGCGAAGCCGACGAGCCCTTGCCGACGTCGCCATAGCCGCAGACGACCGCGACCTTGCCGGCCATCATCGTGTCGGTGCCGCGGCGGATGCCGTCGACCAGCGATTCCTTGCAGCCATACTTGTTGTCGAACTTCGACTTGGTGACGGAATCGTTGACGTTGATGGCGGGGAAGGGCAGCAGGCCCTTCTTCTGCAGCTGGTAGAGCCGGTTGACGCCGGTGGTCGTCTCTTCAGTGACGCCGCGGATCGCAGCCTTCTGCTTGGTGAAGAAGCCGGGCGAAGCCTTCAGGCGCTTCTTGACCTGGGCGTAGAAATATTCCTCTTCCTCGCTCTGCGGGTTGGACAGCACGTCCTCGCCGGCTTCGGCGCGGGCGCCGATCAGGATGTACATGGTGGCGTCGCCGCCATCGTCGAGGATCATGTTGGAGAGGCCGCCGTCGGTCCACTGGAAGATCCGGTCGGTGTAGTCCCAATACTGTTCGAGGCTCTCGCCCTTGACGGCGAAGACCGGGATGCCGGCCTCGGCGATGGCCGCGGCGGCATGGTCCTGGGTCGAGAAGATGTTGCAGGAGGCCCAGCGGATGTCGGCGCCGAGCACCTTCAGCGTCTCGATCAGCACCGCGGTCTGGATCGTCATGTGCAGCGAGCCGGTGATGCGCGCGCCCTTCAGCGGCTTCCTGGCGCCGAATTCCTCGCGGCAGGCCATCAGGCCCGGCATTTCGGTTTCGGCGATATCGAGTTCCTTGCGGCCCCAGCCGGCAAGCGAGATGTCGGCGACCACATAATCCTTGCTACCCGTCATGGCAGTACTCCGATGCGAATTGTTATGCTGCGAATTGGTTGCGGATGCGCCCGCGCCGGTTGGCGCGTCGAAGGGCGCGAATTGCCGGCCTGACTAGCAGATCAGGCTCAAGACGACAATGGGATATAAAGAAATCTTTATCCCTGCATGTCTCGCGAGCATGCCTAGAACGGGATCAGCATTCCTCGCCGAAGCGGGAGGCGACAAGCTGCTCGAGCGCGTCCATGACCTCGAGCGCCTCTGGCCCGCTGGCGGTGACACGGATCGAGTAGCCCGGGCTGGCGGCCAGCATCATCAGGCCCATGATCGACGTGCCGCCGACCTTGACGCCGTCCTTCTCGACATGGACCGCGGCGTCGAAGCCGCTGGCGAGCTGGACGAATTTCGCCGAGGCGCGTGCATGCAGGCCGCGCTGGTTGACGATCGGGAACTCCCGGACGATGTGGTCTTTCTCCGGGGATAGCGCGTTCATTTGCTGCTCAGAAGCTGGCTGGCGACATTGATGTATTTGCGCCCGGCGGCCTGCGCCTCGTCGAGCGCGGCGGCCATATTGTCGCCCTTGCGGATCGAGGATAGCTTGATCAGCATCGGCAGGTTCATGCCGGCGATCACCTCGGTGCGGCCGGACTCCATCACCGAAATGGCGAGATTCGACGGCGTGCCGCCGAACATGTCGGTCAGCACGATGACGCCCGCCCCGGTATCGACACGGGCGACGGCGTCGACGATGTCGCGGCGACGCTGTTCCATATCGTCGTCGGCACCGATCGCCACGGTTTCGAAATTGTCTTGTGGCCCGACGACATGTTCGACGGCATGTCGGAACTCGGTGGCCAGTTGACCGTGCGTTACAAGCACGAGTCCGATCATTCTTTGGTGGCTCCCGTCATCGCCGCTTCACAGGCGCATTTTATGCTCGCCAGCCATTCCAGGCGGCGGGAGCGCTATCTTGTCGACGCGCGGCCCGTTGACAAGCCCAAAATTGCGCCGGCCCATGCCATTTTGACGCATTGCAGCAAAAAATCGGGAGCGGATCATAGAAAAGGCGCGATCGACAGCCGCGCCATCACGGCCGGCAGGGCCGTGGCGGCATTACGCTCGGCAAGGTCGATACGCGGCACCGGGCAGCCTGCGACCGGCCCGCTGATTTCCTCCTGGAAACGGGCCATCTCTGCCTTTGGCACCAGCCTCACATGCAGGTCGATCACCCCGCCCGGCTCGAACGGCAGCCGGCGCGGCATGAATCCAGGCACTTCGGCGAGACCGGCGATAGGCGCCGGCACGCGACAGACCAGCCGCCCGGCGCGGGCCGCGGCGAGCAGCCTGTCGTCGCCGATCAGCCGCGAGAACAGCCCGCGCGCGCGGCAATGGTCCAGGAGTGTCAGCGCCAGCGTCGTCTTGCCGGCGCCGGACGCCCCGGTGATAAGGACGCCGCGCTCGCCGATCAGGATCGCGGTTCCGTGAATGTTTTCTGGCTGCGCAACTGGATCAGGCACGATGCTGCCCGATCATGCCTTTTGCGTGAAGCATGATCTCTGGACGAACGGAACCGTTCGTCCGAGAAAACCGGTTCCCACTTTTCGGGATCATGCTTCGGCCGGCAACGTCACGACGAAGCGCGCGCCCTTGATCTCGCCGGGCTTGGTGCCGGGGATGTTCTCGGCGGTCAGCGTGCCGCCATGGGCTTCGACGATCTGCCTCGAAATCGACAGGCCCAGGCCCGAATTCTGGCCGAACGCTTCGCCGGCCGGCCGGTCGGTGTAGAAGCGTTCGAAGATGCGGTCGATATTGTCGGCGCGGATGCCGGGACCGTTGTCGTCGACGGTCAGGATGTTGAATTTGCCGGCGCGCGCCAGTGACAGGCTGATGTGGCCATGGTCCTCGGGAACGAAGGAGCGCGCATTCTCGATCAGGTTGGTGACGACCTGGCCGATGCGCAGATCGTGGCCGGCGACGAAATAGCCTTTGACGCCCTGCGGCAGCTTGGCGACCTTGAGCTCGATCTCGACCGCCTTCTTGTTGCGCGTGGTCTCGCGCGACACGGCGACGAGGTCGGTGATGAATTTCTTCAGGTCCACCGTCCCGGCATCCTCACGCGCCAGCTCGGCGTCGAGACGGGAAGCGTCGGAAATATCGGTGATCAGCCGGTCCAGCCGGCGCACGTCATGCTGGATGATGTCCATTAGCCGGCTGCGCGAATTGTCGTTCTTGGCCAGTGGCAGGGTTTCCACGGCGCTGCGCAGCGAGGTCAGCGGGTTCTTCAATTCATGCGACACGTCGGCGGCGAAGCTTTCGATCGCCTCGATGCGCGCATAGAGCGCGTTGGTCATGTCGCGCACCGCGACCGACAGGTTGCCGATCTCGTCCTGCCGGTCGGAAAAGTCGGGGATTTCCTCGCGGCTCTTGACGCCGCGCCGGACCCTGACCGCCGCCGCCGACAGCCGGCGCAGCGGATTGGCGATGGTCGAGGCCAGAAGCATCGACAGGATGGCGGTGACCAGTGCCGCGATGCCGAAGACGCGCAGGATCGCCTTGCGCTCGGCGGCGACGATCTTGTCGATGTCGCCGCCTTCGGTCGACAGCATCAGCACGCCGAGAACGGCACGGAAGCGCTGGATCGGCACCGCCACCGACACGATCTGCTCGCCCTGCTCGGAGACGCGCACGATGGTCGAGGGGCTGCCGGTCAGCGCCTTGACCACTTCCGGGAAGGCGGCGCCATTGCCGCCGGGCTGCTCGCGATAGACCGGCAGGTCGGCGTTGCGGAAGAAGTCGAAGATGAACTTCTGGACGCGCTCGACAAGGTCGGGCTGTTCCTCCTCGACCGGCGGCAGATCGTAGCGCAGGATCTGGCCGCGCGAATAGAGATGGCGCGAATCGAGCAGTAGATTGGCGTCGCGGTCATAGATGCGGGCCCGTGTGCGGGTCGGCGAGATCAGCCGCCGCAGCACCGGCGCGACACGCTCGGGATTGATTGGGAAATCGAGATTGTCGAGCTGGTCGGAGCCCGGCCCCAGGCTTTCGCCGGCCTGCAGCTCAAGCAGCTTCTCCGGGTCGATGCTGATCGAATCGGTCTCGACCGTCGCCGATGCCGCGATCGCGCCGGCGATGATCTCGCCCTGCGTCATCAGGCTTTCGACGCGGGCATCGATCAGCCCGTCGCGGAAGGTGTTGAGATAGAGGATGCCGGTGACCAGGACAGCCAGGCCGGCAAGGTTGAGGAACAGGATGCGCCGCGTCAGGCTGGAAAAGATGTGGTGGCCGAGGAAGCGGCGCATCGGCACCGTGATCTTCGAGACGAAGGACGGCATGATGCGCGACGGCCGCCTGGCGGCGCCCGTCGGTCTTGTTCGCTGTGCTTCCACTGCCATCGAATAGCAGGCCCTGTTTAGTGAGTAGGCAGTAGGCAGTAGGGAATAGAGAAATGGCTGAGATTCCCTACTGCCTAACCCCTACTGCCTATTCCCTATTCACGCTTCTCGGAACCGATATCCCACGCCGTAAAGGGTTTCGATCATCTCGAAGTCGTCGTCGACAGCCTTGAACTTCTTGCGCAGCCGCTTGATGTGGCTGTCGATCGTGCGGTCATCGACATAGACCTGCTCATCATAGGCCGAATCCATCAGCGCATCACGGCTTTTTACCACACCGGGACGCTGCGCCAGCGAATGCAGGATCAGGAATTCGGTGACGGTGAGCGTCACCGGTTCGCCCTTCCAGGTGCAGGTGTGGCGCTCCTGGTCCATGACGAGCTGGCCGCGCTCGAGCGAGCGGGCCTGCTGGCTGGGCGCCTTTGCCGCAGCTTCGCGCGCGCTGGCACGGCGCAGCACGGCGCGCACCCGCTCGACCAGCAGGCGCTGCGAGAACGGTTTGCGGATGAAATCGTCGGCGCCCATCTTGAGGCCGAACAATTCATCGATCTCGTCATCCTTGGAAGTCAGGAAGATCACCGGCAGGTCGGACTTCTGGCGCATCCGGCGCAAGAGCTCCATGCCGTCCATGCGCGGCATCTTGATGTCGAGGATGGCAAGATTCGGCGGACGCGCCGCCAGGCCTTCCAGCGCGGACGCACCATCCGTGTAGGTCTCGACGCGATATCCCTCGGATTCGAGGGCGATCGACACCGACGTCAGAATGTTGCGGTCGTCATCGACAAGCGCGATTGTTGCCATTTCAAGCGGCTCCCTCATGAGCTGTCCCTTCTTTCGTAGAGAAGGGGCTTTTGCAGGACAAATTAGGTACAAAATGTGGCATAGGCCTTGTCCGCTGTCACGCGCGGGGTGCCGCAGGCCACAATCCTACCTCGACATGGATTGGACGAACTTACATCGCCAATCCTTTGGGCAACCGTGAAACTTTTCGCATATATAAACGATTTAAACAACTTTCAAAATTTTTAAATCGATTAATGATTTGATATCATTTGGCTTTTCTGGTTTTGACCATCTCAGCCTGCACAACGGGCGTGCCGGAAATGTGCCGGCAAAGATGCGGCAAATCGTAGAAGGGACACCAATGTCGGAAGTCGGCAAACGCAATCCTGCTTGCCCGATCGATCGTATCGGCCTGAAAACCACCGGTATGGTGCGCTATAATTTTGGCGCGGCCGCCCTTTATGAGGAGGCGATCCGGCGCGGCGAGGCCCGGCTGACCGCGCATGGCGCGCTGGTCGCCGAGACCGGCCAGCACACGGGCCGTTCGCCCAAGGACAAGTTCGTCGTCCGCGACGCCGCCACCGAGGCGCATGTCTGGTGGGACAACAACAAGGCGATCTCGCCGGCCCAGTTCGAAACGCTGTTCGCCGATTTCCTTGCCCACGCCGCGGACAAGGATCTCTATGTTCAGGACCTCGTCGGCGGCGCCGATGCCGAGCTGAAAATGCCGACGCGCGTAGTCACCGAGTTTGCCTGGCACTCGCTGTTCATCCGCAATCTTCTCATCCGTCCGGACAAGGCCGAGCTCGAACAATTCGTGCCCGAGATGACGATCATCGACCTGCCGTCCTTCCGCGCCGACCCCGCCCGCCACGGCAGCCGCACGGAAACGATGATCGCCGTCGACCTCACCCGCAAGATCGTGCTGATCGGTGGCACCTCCTATGCCGGCGAGATGAAGAAGTCGGTGTTCACCATGCTCAACTATCTGCTGCCGCAGAAGGGCGTGATGCCGATGCACTGCTCGGCCAATGAAGGGCCGGCGGGCGACGCGGCCGTCTTCTTCGGGCTTTCCGGCACCGGCAAGACGACACTGTCGGCCGATCCGTCGCGCACGCTGATTGGCGATGACGAGCATGGCTGGGGTCCGCACGGTATCTTCAATTTCGAAGGTGGCTGCTACGCCAAGACGATCAAGCTGTCGGCCGAGGCCGAGCCGGAGATCTTCGCCACCACGCAGCGCTTCGGCACGGTGCTGGAAAATGTCGTGCTCGACGCCGACGGCGTGCCGGACTTCAACGATGGTCGCCTTACCGAAAACACACGCTGCGCCTACCCGCTCGACTTCATCCCCAATGCCTCGAAGACCGGGCGCGCCAGTCATCCCAAGAACATCATCATGCTGACCGCCGACGCTTTCGGCGTGATGCCGCCGATCGCGCGGCTGACCCCGGCGCAGGCGATGTACCATTTCCTCTCCGGCTATACGGCCAAGGTGGCCGGAACCGAAAAGGGCGTCACCGAACCCGAAGCGACGTTTTCGACCTGCTTCGGCGCCCCGTTCATGCCGCGCCACCCCTCGGAATACGGCAATCTGCTGCGCGAGCTCATTGCCAGCCACGGCGCCGATTGCTGGCTGGTCAACACCGGCTGGACCGGTGGCGCCTACGGCACCGGCAAGCGCATGCCGATCAAGGCGACGCGCGCTCTGCTGACCGCCGCGCTCGACGGCTCGCTGAAGACAGCCGAATTCCGCACCGACGCCAATTTCGGCTTCGAGGTGCCGGTAGCGGTGCCTGGCGTCGACGGCGCCATTCTCGATCCGCGCTCGACCTGGGTCGACAAGCCTGCCTATGACCGCCAGGCGGCAAGACTGGTCGGCATGTTCGCCGTCAACTTCGAGAAATTCGAGCCGCATGTCGATGCAACCGTGATGGGGGCGGCGCCTCGCATGCAGGAAGCGGCGGAGTAAGAGCCCGGATCGCTTGGCATCGTAGCCGCGCAGTACCATCGAAGGCCCGGTTTCGATCGGGCCTTTTCTTTTGTCCGCCGCCGCGCCATGACTGCGGCATGCCGATCGATGACAATATCATCATATCAGACGAAGCCGTGATCCATCCCGGTGACCTGCACGAGGATTTCATCCGCTCGTCGGGGCCGGGTGGTCAGAACGTCAACAAGGTGGCAACCGCCGTGCAACTGCGCTTCGACGCGGCCAGCGCGGCCGGCCTGTCGGAACGCGTGCGTGCCCGCACGATCAAGCTTGCCGGCCAGCGCGCCACCAAGGACGGCGTCATCGTCATCGAGGCCGGGCGCTTCCGCACCCAGGAGCAGAACCGGGCAGATGCCAGAGCGAGGCTCACGGCGCTTGTCGCCAAGGCCGCCGAACCGCCGCCGCCACCCCGCAAGAAGACGCGCCCCTCGAAAGGCGCGGTGGAGCGGCGGCTGAAGAGCAAGGCTGGACGCGGCACGATCAAGAAGCTGCGCGGCCGGGTGGAAAACGACTAAGCACCACACCAGCCGCGTGCATAAAACGGCTTTCCATTTCGCACCGCAGATGCGAGGTTTCGCCATTGCCACAGCAAGGGAGACCAGAGATGGGCATGTTCGATTTCGTCAAGAGCGTCGGCAAGAAACTGGGCATCGGCGGCGACGAGGAAGCCGCACCCACGGCCGACACGCTCAAGAAGGAGCTCGATTCACACAAGCTCGGCACCGATGGCGTGCAGGTCGTCGTGCAGGGCGACACGGCGGTGCTGAAGGGCGTGGTCAAGGACCAGTCGATCTTTGAAAAGGCGGTCATCGCCGTCGGCAACACGCTGGGCGTCTCCAAGGTGCAGGCCGACGAATTGCAGGTCGCGCCGGACGCCGGCAAGGCAGCTGCCCCGGCCAAGGAACCGACCTTCTACACCGTCCAGAAGGGCGATAACCTCTGGAAGATCGCCGAGAAAAGCTACGGCAAGGGCCAGGGCGCCAAGAACACCGCCATCTTCGAGGCCAACAGGCCGATGCTGACCCACCCGGACAAAATCTATCCGGGCCAGGTGCTGCGCATCCCCTGATTCGGCTGCCAGGCAGTCTCGAAACGGCTTAATCAAGCGCCGCGCATCCGAAAGGACGCGCGGCGTTTTCGATTTTTGCCAGTTGCGCTTCAGCGAGGCCGTGATGTTGCGGCCCTGACCCAGATAGCAATAGCCGCAGCAGTGCAATCGGCGACGGCTTTCGGGTCGCTGTTTTCCGTTGATGGTGGCATCTTGCGGGCTCGAACCATCTCAAGGTGCGCTATTCCATGCTCGTTCTGCCCAACGGCGTCCGCCACATGCCGGCCTATCTCTCCCGCGCTGTTCAGGAGGCGCTGGTCGAAGAGGTGAGAGGCATCATCCAGCAGGCGCCGCTGTTCGTCCCTGCCATGCCGCGCACCGGCAAGGAGATGAGCGTGCGCATGACCAATTGCGGCCCGCTCGGCTGGGTCACCGACAAGGAGCGCGGCTATCGCTACCAGCCGACGCATCCGCTGACAGGAGAGCCATGGCCGCCGATCCCGGAGGGCCTGCTCGAGCTGTGGCGGCAGGTGTCGGGCTATCCGAATCCGCCGGAGGCCTGTCTTATCAATTTCTACACGGCCGACGCGAAGATGGGCCTGCACCAGGACCGCGACGAGGCCGATTTCTCGGCGCCAGTCGTCTCCGTCTCGCTGGGCGACGATTGCCTGTTCCGGGTCGGCCAGACGACGCGCGACGGCGCCACCAAATCGTTCAGGCTGAAGAGCGGCGACGTCGTCGTGCTTGGCGGCGAGGGCCGTCTCGCCTTCCACGGCGTCGACCGCATCTATCCCTCGACCTCGGCGCTGCTCAAGAACGGCGGCAGGATCAATCTGACGCTGCGGCGGGTAACGAAGCCGCACGAGAACGCCTTATAAGCCGCTCCCGAGGCACGTCCCTATCAAGGTCGCAAGGGTCCTGGAAACAACAGCCGCAACTGCCTGGCAAGGCTGCGGTGCCGGGGCCGCCCGACGCTGTCACGCCTCGATTTCGAGAGCCGAAAGCGGCTTCGAGCAGCAGGCGAGGATGAAGCCGTCATCGATCTCGTGATCGAGGATGCCGCCATTGTGGCTCATCTCGACGGCGCCGGAGACTTTCTTCACCTTGCAGGTTCCGCACAGGCCGAATTCGCAGGCCGCTGGGATCCGCACGCCCGAGGAGCGCGCCGTCTGCAGCACGGTCTGGCCGGCGACGCACTCGGCATCGACATCCGAAAGCGCGAAGCGGATCGGTGTGGCCTCGACGGGAACGGCAATGCCGTCTTCCCCGGGCGACGCGAACGGCGCCGGGACTTCCTCCACCGCGGGGGCGGCAAAGCTCTCCTGGTGGTATTTCGTCATGTCGAAGCCGGCGGCTTCAAGCATGCCGCGCACGGCGCGCATGAAAGGATCCGGACCGCAGCAGAAGATCTCGCGTTCGCGGAAATCGGGCGCCAGCAGCGGCAGCCGGATCGCGTCGATGCGGCCCATATGGCCGTACCAGCCCTCGCGGCTCGACCGCTCCTCGATCATGAAGCCGAGCGACAGGCCCGGCATATGGCCGCCGAGCAGTTCGAGCTCCTTGCGGAAGATGATCTCTTCCGGGCGACGCGCGCAGTTGACGAAGCCGACATCGGTCCATGGCGCGCAATCGTTCAGCCAGCGCAGCATCGACATCATCGGCGTCACGCCGGAGCCGGCCGAGATGAACAGATATTTGGCCGCCGGATGGCTGTGCAGCGAAAAATCGCCGCTCGGCCCATAGGCCTTGACGTGCGAACCGGGCACCAGGTGATCGAACATCCAGCGTGTGCCGGTGCTGCCGGCCTGCGCCTTCACCGTCACCGCGATCGAGAACGGCCGCGACGGCGACGACGACAGCGTATAGGTGCGCATCAGCGGTCCGTCCAGCGTCGGCAGTTCCAGCGTCACGAACTGGCCCGGCTTGTAGCGGAACCAGGTCTGGTTGTCGGAGCGGAAGGTGAAGGTCTTGACGTCAGGCGCCTCGTCGCTGACGCCGATCACTTCCAGCACCTGCAGCCTGTCGTTCCAGGGCGCCATCTGGTCGAGATGGCGATAGAGGCCAAGATCCGTCATCGCGTTCATCCCCAAACCCCTCAGGCGACACTGCGCAGGGCCGGCCGGCCATCGTCGGCAAGGCGCGGACCGATGAAGCGGGCGTACCAGTCGACAAACTGGATCACGCCGCCCTCATGCAGCTCCGAATAGGGGCCGGGTTCATAGGCCGGCGACTGGATGCCGAAGGCGTTTTCCTCGACGATGCGGCGATCCTGGTCGTTGGTCTCGGTCCAGACATGGGTGAGTTCGGCAAGATCGTAGTCGACACCCTCGACCGCATCCTTGTGAACCAGCCATTTGGTCGTCACCGCGGTTTCCGTGGCGCTGATCGGCAGCACGCGGAAGGTGACGGCGTGGTCGCCCAGAATGTGGTTCCACGTCGTCGGATAGTGATAGAGCAGCAAGGAACCGATGCGGTCGGCGGAGACGCTGTCGGACAGGTTCTTCTTCACCGCCCGCTTGCCGGTCATCGTGTAGCTGACCGCATCGCGCAGCAGCGGCGCGCGGGTGGCGCGGTATTGCCCGGCCGGATCTATGCGGAACTTGCTCGGCAGGCCGGCCGCTTCGCATTTGGCCCAGTGTGCCAGCATCTCCGGATCGCTGTCGGCGCCTTGCACGCCGGTCACCGTCGGGGCTTCCGGGAAGGTTTTGCACAGCTCCGGGTGATTGCCGGCGCAGTGGTAGCACTCGCGGTTGTTTTCCCAGACGAGCTTCCAGTTGCCCTTCTCGACGATCGTGCTCTCGAAGGCGATCTTGGCTTCGCTGAGCCGGTGCGGCTTGAGATAGGGTTCGATCATCGCCCGCATCGGCGAGAAGTCGGCGGGTTCCTTGGCCAGGCAGATGAAGATATAGCCGGCCACGCTTTCGCAGGCGACCGGCTTCAGGCCGAACTGGCTCTTGTCGAAACCGTCGGCCATCTGGCGGGCAAACAGCAGCCTTCCGTCCAGCTCATAGGTCCATTGGTGATAGGGGCAGACCAGCTTGGCGGCCATGCCCTTGTCGGTGTTGCAGACGCGGCTACCGCGGTGGCGGCAGGAATTGTGGAAAGCGTTGATCTTGCCCTGCTGATCGCGCACCAGCACGACCGGATAGTCGCCGATCTGCACGGTGATGAAGCTGCCGGGCTTGGGCAGTTCGCAATCATGGCCGACGAACAGCCAGTCGCGATACCAGATCAGCTCCATGTCGAGCTTGAAGAAATCGGGATCGGTATAGAAGGGCTGCTCGAGCGAGAAGCCCTCTCTGCGGCTGTTCAAGAGCCTCAGCATATCGTTGCGCGCATCCATGTCCTGTCCTCATACTTCAAGGACTGAACTGGTGGTGATTGAGGAAGGATGAGACGCAGGCCGGCGAAAGCCGGGCGCGCGCCATCCGCCTCTTGACCGCCCACCGCGATCAGTCGAGTTCAAAAATCTCGGGCTGGTTTCCGGGCTCTGGAGTGTCCTTGCGGACGGTCGCGACACCTTCCCAGGCTTTCGCCCAGTGGTCTCCCGTTGCGACTTGAACTCCACCACCGTTGCGGGGGCAGCGCCGGATTTTGACCGGCTTCCCAATTCTCCGCCCCGTCGTCACGAAGCGGCACCTGAGATGACATGATCTAATCACGACGGCGTTTGCGACATCGGCATGAAAGCGACATCGCATCCATGCGGCGCGACACGCATGCGCAACGATCTGGGCGCGGACAGCGGTCACGAAAATCGTCGTCGCCGATAGCTGTACTGGCTGTCAAAATCGACCCGGAACAGGGGCAAAAAAAGGTTAACGGTTTCGAAAAGTGACTATTAGAGGATTCTAAAATCGAACCGAACGGTTCGTTTCTGTTGACGGTGCGTGCAGGACGGTGTGAACACTGGACCTCCGATACAGTCTGTGATCTTGCGGCTGGCTTTTATTAAGTGATTGATATCAAGAAGAAAAATTTATGGCAAGGAAACCTCTGGCACAATTTCAAGTGGTGGATTCTTGGTCCACACGGAACAACTTCGTGATTGGAAACGGCGATCTGGCTTTCCCACATCGGGGCTGTCCGAACGACGCGATTTCAATCCCAAGACACGCCGCTAGACGGACGGAAAAAATACTGGAGTACTAAAAATGAAAAAGATTGTTCTCACTGCCGCCGCCCTTCTGGCCATTTCCGGCAGCGCCTTCGCTGGTAGCGACCACTACGGTTCGAATGCCGCCGCAGCCACGACTGTCGACAGCTCGTACACCGCTTCGACCAAGAAGTCGGAACCGGCTGCTCAGACGCCTGCCCAGGGCGCAGATCACAACCTCTTCGGCAATAACTAACAACGGGTCCCGGCTAATGGCGGGCTTTTCGCCCGCCGCTCTGGCCGATCTTGAGAAACTCAGGAGACTAACATGAACAAGCTCATCCTTGCTGCCGCCGCCGTCCTGGCCATTTCCGGCAGTGCCTTCGCTGGCAGCGATAACTACGGTTCCAACGGTGCCAACCAGCCGGCCGCTGCGGTCGACCATTCCTACACGGCTTCGGTCGACAAGTCGGCTCCGGCCACCCAGGTGCCTGCTCAGCAGGGCGCCGACCGCAACCTCTTCGGCAAGTAATGCCGGTTCACGGAAATGGCGGCGATGCCGGCCATTCCCGTGAAATCCAGAAATTCAGGAGACTAACATGAACAAGCTCATCCTTGCTGCCGCCGCCGTTCTGGCCATCTCCGGCAGCGCTTTCGCGGGCAGCGACAACTATGGCTCCAATGGCGCCAACCAGCCCGCCGCAACTTCGGTCGACAACTCGCGTACGGCTTCGATCCGCGAGAGCGGCTCGCCCGTCTACAAGCTGCTCAATTCGTCGGGCGACGTGCAGAAGTCCGCTCCTCAGGGCAGCGACCGGAACCTCTTCGGCCGTTAACAGCCGAAGCTGATCTCCAAAAAAAGAGCGGCGGGCCTGGCCCGCCGCTCTTTTTTGTTGCCTTGACCCAGCAGGACCGGCGGCCTCAAGCCGCTTTTGCTTCCGGCTTTTGCAGCGCGAAGGAATGTCCGTCCGCATCGAAGATATGCAGGTCCTCGGCATTGGCGCTCAGCCGCAATGTCGAACCGCGCTTGACCTCGACATTGCCCGGCAGTTTGGTCACCAGCGGCAGGTCGGCGCGGCCGATATCGATATAGACCAGCTGGACCTCGCCGAGCTGCTCGACATAGTCGACCGTTCCCTCGAACAGATAGTCCGCGCCGCTGGCAATCATCAGGTCTTCCGGCCGCACGCCGAAACTGACCGCCGCGCCCTTGGCCGAGGCCGGCGTCGTGATCGGCACCGTCGCCTTGCGGCCGCCGACATGGTTGACGACGGTCGGGTTGCCGGTCTTGTCGATGGTTGCCGGCAGGATGTTCATGGCCGGCGAGCCGATGAACTGGGCGACGAACAGGTTGCCGGGCTTCTTGTAAAGGTCCATCGGCGTGCCGACCTGTTCGACATGGCCGTCCTTCAGCACCACGATGCGGTCGGCCAGCGTCATCGCTTCGACCTGGTCGTGGGTGACGTAGATCATCGTCGTGTTGGGCATCGATTCCTTGAGCTTGGCGATCTCGATGCGCGTGGCGACGCGTAGCGCCGCGTCAAGGTTCGACAGCGGCTCGTCGAACAGGAACACCTTCGGATTGCGCACGATGGCGCGGCCGATGGCGACACGCTGGCGCTGTCCGCCCGACATCGCCTTGGGCAGCCGGTCGAGATATTTGGTCAATTGCAGGATTTCCGCCGCCTGGCGAACGCGGCGGTCGATCTCGGCCTTGTTCTCTTTGCCGATCTTCATCGAGAACGCCATGTTGTCGTAGACCGTCATATGCGGATAGAGCGCGTAGGACTGGAACACCATGGCGATGCCGCGCTTGGACGGCGGAACGTCGTTGACCACGTCGCCATCGATCTTGAGTTCGCCCGACGTGATTTCCTCGAGCCCGGCGATCGAGCGCAGCAAGGTCGACTTGCCGCAGCCCGACGGGCCGACGAAGACGATGAACTCGCCCGATTTGATATCGAGGTCGATGCCGTGGAGAATGTTGAGATTGCCGTAGGACTTCTTCACTTGTCTCAAATTGACATCGGCCATTGGTGTCCTCCCAGTGATTTCCTCAAAGATTTCAGTCTATGCGTCCGAACCAGGCGGCGTAGCCGCCAAGCTCGATCGAACCGGTGCTCGCCTGCCCCGAAAACCCATGTCCCGGCAAAGGTTGCAGGGATCGGCCGCCAAGGTCAACCTTGGCCGGCTTGGCGCCGAGGTTAAAGACGCAGACAACCTGCTCATTGCCGGCGCGGCGCGTGAAGGCGACGGTGTCGCCCTCGCTTTCGATGAAGGTGATGTCGCCCTTGGCCAGCGCCGGATGGGCGCGGCGGAAGGTCAGGAAGCGCCGGTAGTGCTCGAGCAGCGAAGCCTGGTCGCCTTGCTGGACATTGACCGCCTGCGCCAGATGCTTGGCCGGCACCGGCAGCCAGGGCTTGGCCAGGGAGAAGCCGCCATTCTTGGCGCCGCCATCCCACACCATAGGCGTACGGCAGCCGTCGCGGCCCTTGAATTCCGGCCAGAAGCGGATGCCATAGGGGTCCTGCAGATCCTCGAAGCGCAGTTCGGCCTCGCCCAGCCCGAGTTCTTCGCCCTGGTAGATGCAGACCGAGCCGCGCAGCGACATCAGCAAGGCCGAGATGACCTTGAGATAGGCGACAGGGTCGGCTTCGCCGGCGGCCCAGCGCGAGGCCGGGCGCATCACGTCATGGTTGGAAAACGCCCAGCACGACCAGCCGTCGCTGGCGACCTTGCCGAAAGCCTCCAGCACCGAACGCACCTTGGCGGCGCTGATCTTTTCCGGCGCCAGGAAGTCGAAGGAATAGCACATGTGCACGCGCTTGCCGCCGGCCGTATAGGCGGCCACGACTTCAAGCCCGCGCTGCGAATCGCCGACCTCGCCGACGGCCGCCGTCGCCGGATATTCGTCGAGCAGGGCGCGGAAGCGTTCCAGGAAGCCGAGGTTTTCCGGACGGCTCTTGTCGTAGAGATGGTCCTGGTAATTGTAGGGATTGACCGCCGGCGCGGTCTGGTCGTTGCGTTCTTCCGGCGGCAGCGGCGGATTGTTTTCCAGGCCCTGGCTGTGGAAGTAGAAATTGATCGTGTCGAGGCGGAAGCCGTCGACGCCGCGTTCCAGCCAGAAGCGGGTGACGTCGAGCAGCGCATCCTGGACTTCGCGGTTGTGGAAGTTGAGGTCGGGCTGCTCGGCCAGGAAATTGTGCAGGTAATATTGCTGGCGGCTGGTGTCCCACTGCCAGGCCGACCCGCCGAAGATCGACAGCCAGTTGTTGGGCGGCGTGCCGTCGGGCCTGGCGTCCGCCCAGACATACCAGTCGGCCTTGGGATTGCTGCGGCTCGACCGGCTTTCCTTGAACCAGGGGTGGATGTCGGCCGTGTGCGACAGCACTTCGTCGATCATCACCTTGAGACCCAGCCGGTGCGCCTCCGCCGTCAGTGCGTCGAAATCGGCCAGCGTGCCGAACATCGGGTCGACGTCGCAATAGTCCGAGACGTCGTAGCCGAAATCCTTCATCGGCGATTTGAAGAAGGGCGAGATCCAGATGGCGTCCGCGCCGAGCGCGGCGATGTAGGGCAGCCGTCCGATGATGCCCTTGAGGTCGCCGATGCCGTCGCCGTTCGAATCCTGGTAGCTGCGCGGATAGATCTGGTAGATCACCGCGCCTCGCCACCAGTCGCGATCGACGGCGAGGTCAGGGTTCGAACTGGCTTTCAAAGCGGATTGCATGGTTTCAGCCTCCTTTCACCGAGCCGGCGAGCAGCCCGCGGACGAAATAGCGCTGCAGCGAGAAGAAGACGATCAGCGGCACGATGATGGTGATGAAGGCCGATGTCGTCAGGATCTCCCAGTTGCCGCCGCGAGAGCCGAGCAGCGCGTTGAGCTTGGCCGTCAACACGATCTGGTCGGGTGCCGTACCAAGGAAAACCATCGCCACCAGGAGATCGTTCCATACCCACAGGAATTGGAAGATGGCGAAGGAGGCCAGCACCGGGAAGGACAGCGGCAGCACGATCTTGACGAAGATCTCGAAATCGCTGGCGCCGTCGATGCGGGCCGATTCCATGATCTCGCGCGGCAGGCCGGCGATATAGCTCCTCAGCAGGTAGATGGCGAAAGGCAGGCCGAAGCCGGTATGCGCCAGCCATATGCCGAGATAGGTCTTCGACGGCACGCCGAAGAAAGTACCGACGCCGTTATAGAGCTTGAGCAGCGGGATCAGCGACATCTGCAGCGGCACCACCAGCAGGCCGATGATGACCGCGATCAGCAGCGCCCGACCGGGAAACCGCATCCAGGCCAGCGCATAGGCGGCAAAGGCGGCGATCAGGATCGGGATGACGGTCGCCGGTATGGTGACGGTCAGCGAATTCATGAACGAGCGGCCGATGCCTTCCGAGAACAGCACGGTCTGATAGTTGTCGGTGGTGAATTTCGGCGGCGCCGACGAGGCATAGTAGAGGCGCTGGCCGCGGTCGCCTTCGAACGCCTTGGGCGAGGTCATGACGAAGCTACCGTCGGCGTTGACCTGCAGGGTTACGCCGTCACCCAGGTCGGCCGATGAGCCGGCCGGATATTGCGTCGGTGCCGCGGCCTTGACACCGAAGGCACTGATGTTGCGCTTGGCGCCATCGCCGAAGATGTTGCCCTCGAGGACGAACTTGCCGTCCTTTTGGGTCTGCGCCGTGGCGGGCGGCAGCCGCCCGGCCTCGGTCTGGCTGGAACTGGCGAACGAATTCCACCAGCCCGAGGCGACGATCTGGTCCTTGTCGCGCAGCGACGAGACCAGGATGCCGAGTGTGGGAATGGTCCAGATGGCAACGAAGACCAGCACCGCTATGTGGACGCCGAAACGGCTGACGAAGGATTTTCCAGTCGCGACGGCCATCTCAGTGTCCTCCCGTCTCTTTGTTCGCCTGGCGGATGTTCCAGACCATGATCGGGATGACCGCGATCATGATGATGATGGCAATCGTCGCGCCACGGCCGAAATCGCCGCCGCCGCGGAACATCCAGTCGAACATCAGATTGGCCAGCACCTGGCTGTTCCACTGGCCGTTGGTCATGGTCAGCACGATGTCGAACACTTTGAGCACGAGGATGGTGATGGTGGTCCACACGACGGCGATGGTGCCCCAGATCTGCGGCACCATGATCTTCCAGAAGATCTGGAACGGATTGGCGCCGTCGATGACGGCGGCTTCCAGCGTTTCTTCCGGAATGCCGCGCAGCGCCGAGGACAGGATGACCATGGCGAAGCCGGTCTGGATCCAGATCAGGATGATCATCAGGAAGAAATTGTTCCAGAACGGCAGCGATATCCACACCTGCGGCTGGCCGCCGAAATGCTGGATGATGGCGTTGAGCAGGCCGATCTGCACCTGGCCCTCGCCGCGATACTCGTAAATGAACTTCCAGATCACGCTGGCGCCGACAAAGGAGATGGCCAGCGGCAGGAAGATCAGGCTCTTGGCGATCGTGCCCCACCAGATCTTGTCGGTGAGCACGGCAATGATCAGGCCCAGGAAGGTGCAGGCCGCCGGCACCACCGCCAGCCACAGCAGGTTGTTCAGGATCGAGTGTCGGAGGTCGGGATCGCGAAGCGCCCACTCATAGTTGGCCAGCCCAACGAAACTGGTGCCGCCGCGGTCGAGGAAGGAAAGCCACAGTGTCGCGATCACCGGGTAGATCAGGTAGATGGTGAGAATGATCAGCGCCGGGCCGACAAACAGCCATGGCCGCACAAGGCCCTGCCGGCGTAGATTGTTGACGGCAGCCGTGCCGGTGACCCCACGCGAGGGGAAGGTCAGGTCCAGCAGTTTGTTGGCGCCCCAGAAGTAGGCGACACAGCCGCCGACGCCGATGATGATGACGAAAATGGCCGAGAAGATCTGAGCCGCCATGGGTCCCTCTCCCTGCGCATGACCAGCCAGGCAAGCTGGCGGTCGGATGCACCGACTTTGTGAGTCATTCGGAACAATCGAAACGCGAAGGCTTCCGGCGTATGCCGCCGGTCGGACCCGGGCCGTGGCCCGGATCCTGCAGGAGGATCAGTAAGGTTTTAGCTTGCCTGTAGCGACCTACTTGATTGCGTCCCAGCTCTTCTGGATGTCGGCGGCCACGTCCTGGGCAGATTTGCCGCCGACCAGATCGATCATGCCCGTCCAGAACGAGCCCGCGCCGACCTTGCCGGGCATCAGGTCGGAGCCGTCGAAGCGGACAGTCGTCGCTCCGACCAGGATCTCGCCCTGCTTCTTCAGCGCATCGCTGCCATAGGCATCCTTGTTGGCGCCCTTGAAGGGGGTGACGAAGCTCTTCTGCGCCATCCACAATTCATGTGCGAGCGGCATTTCGAGGAACTTGATGAACTCGCGCGATGCCTTGGAATCCTTGGTGATCATCACCAGCGTTCCGGCGACCTCCAGGGGTGTGCCAAGTTCCGGCTTGGAGGCGTAGGGCGGGTAGGGGAAGAAGTCCGCGTCCTGGCCGAGCTTCACGCCCTCCGGGAAGAAGGAGGGGATGAACGATGCCTGATGGTGCATGTAGCACTTCGGCGGCACGGTAAAGAGGCCCTTCGGGCTGTCGCGGAAGTCGGTCGCGGCCACCGCCTTGGCGCCGCCATCGACCATCTTGTCGTCGGTGGCGATCTTGCCGAAGATGTCGATGGCGTTGACCACCGCCGGATCGGTGAACGGGATCTCGTTCTTGACCCACTTGTCATAGACTTCCGGCGGCTGCGTCCTGAGCATGATGTCCTCGACCCAGTCGGTCGCCGGCCATCCGGTCGCGCCGCCGGAACCAAGCCCGATGCACCAAGGCTTGCCGCCATCGGCGATGATCTTCTTTTCGAGCTCGGCCAGTTCCTCCTGGGTCTTCGGCACCTTGTAGCCGGCTTCCTGGAAATTGTCGGGCGAGTACCAGACCAGCCCCTTCACGTCGATCTTGTAGGGAAAGGCATAGAAAGCCGACTTGCCGTCCTTGCCGGTATAGGTGCCGAGTTTGGCCCAGGAGTCGCCGGCGGCGTAGTTCTCCTTGATCCAGGCGGCGACGTCGTCGCCCAGCGGGGTCAGCACACCTTTGGAAGCAAGATCCTGGATAAGGCCCGGCTGCGGCAGGACGGCGATGTTCGGCGGGCTGCCGGCCTGGGTGTCGATGACGATCTGCTGCTCGTAGTTTTCGGACGAGGAGTATTTCACCTCCGCCCCGGTCGCCTCGGAGAAATAGTCAAGCACCGAACGGACAAGCGTCTCATCCTCGCCGCGCCACGGCCCGAAGATGGTCAGGGTCTCGCCCTTGAGGTCGACTTTCTTGAGGTCTTCAAAGTTTGCCCAGTTGAAGCGCTTGTCCTCGCCCGGCTTGAACTTCAGTTCGGCATGCGCAGGCGCATTCAGGGCGAACGTGGCAAACGCAACACCCAGCAAAAGCATTTTCTTCATCGGTATTCCTCCCAGTGGGTCACACACACCGGACGGAACCTCCATTCCGCCCGCCGACGCCGCAGGACTGTGACTCAGTCGCAAGGGAACCGCAACCTTTCGAAGAGTCTTCCAAAGCGCTTTGGCTTTTCCGATCACGCCATTGAATCATCCGAAAGTCAAGAGGCTCGGTAGCTAATCGATTTAATCTAGCGAATTTTGTCGCCGAAAAGTGCAGCGCAGCATGCTTTTTTGGCAGCGCAACAGCAATTTTCGTTTCAAACTGGCCCCAACCCCGACTATGGTCATCTCGATATCGTCGCGCCCTTGTGGCGATTGGGTCGATTCAATTTAAAAGCGCTTTGAGGGAATGGAGACCGTTGTGAACCTCAAGCAGCTCGCGCATATGCTGGCGCTTTCGCAGACCACGGTAAGCCGGGCATTGAACGGCTACCCGGAGGTCAACGAGGAAACGCGCAGGCGCGTCATGGACGCCGCCAAGCGCCATGGCTATCGCCCTAATCCCAGCGCGCGGCGGCTGGCGACTGGCAAATCCGGCATGATCGGTTATGTCCTGCCGACCGGCGCGGCCGTCGACATCGATCCGCATTTTGTCGAGTTCCTGTCGGGCCTCGGCGACTATGCCCGCTCGCACGAGCTTGACCTCGTGCTGTCGCCGGCCGATGCCGACGACCAGGAGACGACCTATCGGCGCATCGTCGCCAACCGGCAGGTCGATGCCGTCTATATCTCCTCGCCGCGGCCGCAGGACAGTCGGGTGGCGCTGGTCAGCACGCTCGGCATTCCCTTCCTCGTCCATGGCCGCAGCGAAGGCTTCGATTTCGACTATCCCTATCTCGACATCGACAATGAGGGCGCCTTCCACGAAGCGGCGCGGCTGCTGGTCCAGCTCGGCCACCGGCGGCTGGCGCTGATCAATGGCGACGACCGCGAGACCTTCGCCATCCATCGCGAGCGCGGCGTGCGCCGGGCGCTCGCGGCAGGTGGGCTGAGCCTGGGCGAACGCCATGTTTGTTCTGTGGTCATGACCGAAGAGAACGGCTATCGCGCCACCAGGCGTCTGCTCGAGGAGGGCGATGCGCCGACGGCAATCGCCTGCTCCAGCCTGATCATGGCGCTGGGCGTCGTGCGCGCGGTGCGCGACCTAGGCCTCACCATTCCCGGCGATGTCTCGCTGATCGCCCATGACGACGTCTTCCCCTGGTTGAAGCCGGAAAATTTTTCCGTGCCGCTGTCGACGACGCGCTCGTCCATCCGCCTTGCCGGCGCCCGCGTCGCAGAGCGGCTGGCGGCGCGGATTTCAGGGCTGGAAGAAGGCGCCCGCGGCGAAGTCTGGCCGGTCGATCTGGTGATCAGGGGATCGGTTGCGGGAGCGCCGGCCTAGTCTAGGACCTGACCTCGATCAGGGGTCGGGTGCGCCCTGTTTGCGCCCTGCGTATCCCTTAGTCCGGACCGGGATCACCTCACATGGATCCTATTAACGCCGCATTAGCCCGCCTGCTCCAACATGGGCGGATGAACACCGATCAGCCCAGCGCGGTTTTCGGCCGGCGCGGGCGCGAGAGTCGCGTCCCGGCGGCCCCGATTGGGCGCACCGCAAGACCGACGCGCCCTGTCGGCCATATCGTGTTTCTGCTTGGCTTAACGGGCCTTTTGCTGACGGTCGGCGCTGGGATCTTCTGGACGTTGCCAGGGATCGGGAAGGCAAATGCGGAAGCCGCGCGGACCGAACAGAAAGTGGTCGAAATCGTCAACCAACCGATTACCCATCTGCCTCGGTCCGGGTCATTCACGGTGTTTTCGCCAGGCTGGTTTCATGCGGGTGCGACCAAGCCGGACTTCAACAATGTCGACATCCGGACCACACAGGAACGCCTCTATGAGGGTCATGTCACGTCAGACCTGAACCCCACCGAAATGTTCATCGGCAGCGAACTCGAATTCAACGCGATGACCAAATATTTCTACACCGACCAAACACTGCCCAAGAAGCGGCTCTCCGACACGGAAATGGTCGAGATCAACGGTCTCTACCGCGTCATCGGCCATGACGAGCAGGCGGCATTGATGCGATGGCTTGTTATATCAGGGCTGGCGGTCGTTGGGCTTTGTCTCGCATCCGCGTTGCTTCTGCAGATCGGCCGAACCCGGCAGCTCCCGGCGGCATAGACCGGAAGCTCAGAGGAAAATTCACTCCTTCGCCGCCTCGGCCGCCTTGATGTCCAGCAGCCCGTAGCCAAAATCATTGTCGCGCCCCTTTGGGCCGAGATCCTTGGCGGTGGCTGCCAGCGCTTTCTCGATGTCGTCGGCCGAGCGGCCAGGCGAAGCATGGAGGAGATTGGCGATGGCGCCGCTGAGGATCGCCGCGGCGAAAGAGGTGCCGGTAACGACAGCCGAGCCGGCGCCGCTTGGCGCCACCATCTCGACGCCGGGCGCCGAGATGAAGACATAGGCGCCGCGATTGGCCTGCGGCATCAGAGCGTCCTTGGCGTCGGTCGCGGTCACCGCGATGACGCCGTCGAAGGCGGCCGGGTAGCCATAGGGTGCTTTCGGTCCGTTGTTGCCGGCGGCGGCGACCAGCACCATGCCGAGCGCGCGGGCATTGCGGCAGGCGGCGCCGAGCAGGTCGTTCTTCGGTCCGACGAAGCTCATATTGATGATGCTGACATTCTGTTCCGCCGCCCAGTCGAGCGCCGACAGGATGACATCCATGGTCGACTTGCCGCCTTCGAAGGCGCGGGCGTGGTAGATCCTGGCGCCCGGCGCCATGCCTTCCAGGGCGCCGACGCCGGCGATCAGCCCGTCGATCGAGGTGCCATGGTCGCGCTTTTCGACCGGCACGTCGGGCATGGCGTCGAACTGCGCGGCGATGACACCGGCCAGCGCCGGATTGCTGTCGTCGATGCCGGTATCGATGACGGCAACGCGGACGTTTTGGCCGCTCGCCTGTTTGGCATCGAGCGCGATGCGGTCAAAGGCATAGTTGACGATGCCGGCGGCCTGCTGCAGCGAATAGATGTGGTTGGGCTCGCGCCGCTGCGTGCGGCCGTCGGCGGCAAGTTGGGCCAGCACGACGCCGACGGGGCGACCGTCGGGAATGCCGAAGCGTACCAAAGTGGTGCCGAGCAGGCGTGACTGGCGCTGCGAGCGCACTTCGAGGCCGAAGGAGGCGGCGATCTGCTGCACGGCGCCGGCATTGCCGTCAACCGTCACCAGCACCTCGTCGGGCACGAACTCGCCGGCCACGGCGCGCGGCGGCTGGACGGCGACGAGATCGGTCGGCGAGACGATCGGCCCGCCGGCCGGCGGGCCGGCCTGATTGTTGCCGGGCGGCGTGACCGGTTCCGGCTGCGGCGTCGGCACCGGTGCCGGAGGCGCGACCGGATTGGGAAACAGGTCGACGATCAGGGCGGGAAGAAAGACGGCGGCCGCCTGGGCAGGACCCGCACCGCCGGCATTGTCGCTGGCGCTGCCGTCCTTGGCGCAGTCGGCGCCGGCCGCGTTGCTGCCGTTTCGGCAGTCGATTTTCGTCTGGTCGCCCTTGGCGGCATTGGTCTGTGCCGACGCAGGCACGGCGGCGATTGTCATCGCCGCCGCCAGGATCGCCGCAAATCGAAGGGCCGCCTCAGCCGCCATCAACCGGTTTCCTTCCCTCGATCACAGTGTCGGCGAATGGCTGGGCGGCAATAAGGCTGAGCTGCTTGGCATAGTCGGCTGCGTTGGCGGCGGGAATGCCGATCCGGAACACGCTGTCCGCGGTCGGTCCACCGATGACCTTCAGCCCGTTGCTGCCGAGGAATGCCGAAATGTCCGACATCTTCGCATCCGGTTTGAACTTGACCAGGGCGAACGGCATTTTCGCCAGGTCGTCTTGCGCGCCGGCAATTTCGAAATCCTTGCCCTTGCCGCCGGGCTGCACCAGGGACTGCACCGCGATCAGCACAAGCAGGACCGCGACCGCCGCCCAGGCGACGCCGACGGGCACCGCCAAGAAGCGGCCCCAGGCCTGCGCCAGCCAGGACGAACCTGCTGGCTTGCGCGCGGGTCCGGCCTCGGCGTCGAGCGCCTTGGCGAAGCGGCTGAGCGCATCGGCTGGCGGGCGGATTGCTTCATTGGCCGCCGATGTGCCGGAGAATTCTGCTTCGGCCTCGCCAAGGGCTGTCATCGCCGCGGGATCGGTCGCCAGCCACTCCTCGACGGCTTCGAGGTCGGAGCCTTCCAGCGAGCCGTTCAGGTAGAACGGCAGCAGCGTTTCCATTTCGTCGCGGCGTGACATTTTTTCAGCGGCGCTCATGGCCACCCCCTGTCGTAACCGGCGGCCTTGAGGGCCTCGCCGAGTTTCTTGCGGGCGTAGAACATCCGGGTCTTGACCGTCGCGACCGGGATGGCGAGCACCTCGCCGATCTCGGTTACCGACTGTCCGTGATAATAGGCAAGGTCGATCACCGTGCGGTGTTCTTCGGGCAAGGCGTCGATAAAGCGGCGCAAGGCGGCGGCCTTGTCCTCTTTCATGGTGACGACCTCCGGCGTGTCGGCGCTGTCCGGCACCGCGGCGGCCGCCTCGTCGTCGATCCAGTCTTCCTTCTTCTTGCGCAGCAGCGACAGCGCCTTGAACCGGGCGATGCCGAGCAGCCATGTCGAGACTTCGGAACGCCCCTCGAAGCCTGGCGCCTGGCGCCACAGCTCAAGGAACACCTCGTTCGCGATATCGTCAGCCATCATTTCCGATCCCGTCTGGCGCGCCACGAAGCGGTAGACCCGCGCGTGGTGACGCATGAACAGGAGCCGCACGGCGGCACGGTCGCCCTTCGCGACCCGGTCGACAAGCGCGCGATCGGTCTCCGTCGCTGCCGTCATGGCCGATCGAGCCGCCTGGCTCCTGTCTGCTCTGTCGCCGGTCGGTCCAAAAAGGTTCATCCTCCGCCAAGGAATTTGCGGAGGCTAACTGAAGAACGGGGCGGTTGCCAGTAGGGACGCCTTTCCTTCCCCCCTTGTGGGGGAAGGTGGATCGGCGCGCAGCGCCGAGACGGATGAGGGGTGCTCCAGCGGAGTGAGACGTTGGCTTTTCCCGGAACACCCCTCATCCGACCTCGCTTCGCGAGGCCACCTTCTCCCGCAAGGGGAGAAGGAAAGGCGACCCGCTCAACCCAAGAAAGGCTTCGCCTTCATCGTCGCCGGTACCGGCACGCCGAGCCGACTCAGCACCGTCGGCGCCAGCTGCAGCTGGTCGAGCAGCGTATCGGCTTCAGGCCCTTGGCCTTGTCCGAAATAATACAGCGCGAAATCCTGCATCTCGTCATCATGGCCGCCATGGTGGCCGCGGTCGGTCTGGCCATGGTCGGCGGTGACCATCACCTCGTAGCCGGCCGCGATCCAGCCCGGCAGGAAGGCGGCCAGCATGCCGTCCATCGCGTAGACGGCATGGTCCATCTCGTGGCAGTCATGGCCGAAGCGATGGCCCATGGAGTCCAGCGTGCAGGTGTGCAGGATGCCGTAGTCGATGCCGTGGCGTTTGGTCAGCATGGTCAGCGTCGCGAACAAATCGACGTCGCTCGGCGTCATCTGGTTGCGGGCGTTGTAGCCGGTCATGGTGTGGAAGCGGCCATGCGTGATCGGCCCACCCGGCTCGTCATACTCCATGTCCTCGACCAGGTCGAACGGGTGGGAGCGGAAGAATTCCGACCAGTAGGAGTGGGTGACCGCCCCGGTCCTGCCGCCGGCCTTGCTGACTTCGGAGAAGATGTCGGGCTGCCCGACGCGGAACCGATTCTCATTGGAAAGGATGCCATGCACCTGCGGCGACACGCCGGTGTGGATCGAGGCATAGCAGCAGGCCGAGGTCGACGGCAGCACCGAGCGCATCTTCCAGACCCGCGCTTCACCCGATTGCACCCAGCCTTCGAGATTGCCCATCAGCCGGCGCCAGTTGCGATAGGGAACGCCGTCGAGGATGATCAGCAGAAGCTTGGATTTGAGCGCCATGGGCTGCTCCATGATGTCTGGCTGTTGAAACGGGAACGCCGCGTGCCGTTTCTGGCACACGGCGTTCTTGTATGTAAATCAGACGGGGCACGTGAATCAGACAGGCAGGGTCCGGCTAAGCGTTGAGCCAGCACTCACCAAGCGCGTAGCCATCCATCATCTCGCCGATCGGGCTATTGGCAAAACCGCCGATCTTGTTGGTAGCGGCGGCATCGATGAACTGGTTGAAGAACGGCACGATCAGGCCGCCCTCGTCGCGCATCAGGACCGCCATGTCGTGGTAGATCGCCTTGCGCTTGGCGTGGTCGAGCTCGCCGCGCGCCGCAAGCAGCATCTTGTCGAATTCCGGCCGCTTGAAGCGCGTGTCGTTCCAGTCGGCGGTCGAGACGTAGCCGGTGGAATACATCTGGTCCTGCGTGGCGCGCCCGCCCCAGTAGGAGAGCGAGAAGGGCTGCTTGTTCCAGACTTCCGACCAGTAGCCGTCGCCGGGCTCGCGCTTGATCTCGATCTTGATGCCGGCCTTGGCGCAGGACTGCTGATAGAGCTGGGCGGCGTCGACGGCGCCGGGGAAGGCGACATCGGAAGTGCGCAGCAGGATCGAGCCGCTGTGGCCCGACTTCTTGTAGAGAGCGGCCGCCTTCTCCGGATCGAACTTGCGCTGTTCAATGTTGGTCGAAAACAGCGGGTAGGCTTCGTTGATCGGGAAGTCGTTGCCGACCGAGCCATAGCCGCGCAGGATCTTCGTCAGCATTTCCTCGCGGTCCATGGCGAGTTTCAGCGCCATGCGCAGGTCGTTGTTGTCGAAGGGCGCGGTGTCGCAGAACATGTTGAACGGGTAGTAGCCCTTGCCCGACACGTTCTCGATGCTGACGCCGGGGATGCGCTTGACCAGGTCGACGACCTTGGGCTCGACGCGGTTGATCATGTGCACCTGGCCGCCCTGCAGCGCCGCAAGCCGCGCGGTGGCGTCATTGATGACGACGATCTCGATCTGGTCGGCATGGCCCATCTTGTCGCCTTGCCAGTAATTGGCGAAGCGCTCGCCGCCATGGCGCACGCCGGGCTGGTTGACGGTGACCTTGTAGGGACCGGCGCTGATGCCGGCATTGGGATTGTCCTTGCCGCCATTCGGCTGGATGACGAGGTGGTAGTCGGCCATCAGATAGGGGAAATCGGCGTCGGCATCGCCGAGCGTGACGATGACTTCCTTGCCGCTTGCCTTGACGCCCTTGATGTTCTTGAGGATGCCGAGCGCACCGGATTTGGACTTCTCGTCGGCATGGCGCTCGATGGTGGCGGCGATGTCTTCGGCGGTGACGGTCTTGCCGTTGTGGAACTCGACGCCGTCGCGCACCTTGATCGTCCAGGTCTTGGCATCCTTGGATGCGCCGATCTCCTGCGCGATCATATTGGTCAGGCTGTTGTCGGGCATCAGCCGGACCAGATATTCGCCCCACTGCTTGCCGAAGCTGAAGGTGACCTGGCTGAGGTTCAGCGCGGGGTCGAGGCTGTTGGTCGACTCGCCGCCCTGCAGGCCGGCCTTAAGGATACCGCCCTTGACCGGCGTCTGTGCGAAGGCTTTCCCGGCCAGCGTCGTTGCCAGCGCCGCCGACACACCCAGTGCCGCCGTGCGGCCAAGGAAGTCGCGCCGCGATATCCGGCCCTGGCCGGCGAGATCGGCGAGATGGTCGAGTTCCGTCTTCATGTTCCTACCCCCTGTTGAAAACAACGTCACGGGCAGCGCCCGTCCGCAAGGACGTGTGGCGCTTTCGTGTTGCATCTGGATGACGACAGCCGCCCGACCAGCAGGTCGCTAGTTCCCCGCGCTGGCCATGCGCCGCCCCTTGATCGCCTTTTCCAGCCAGCCGATCTCCATCTCCGGAACCGACGACAGGAGAAGGTCGGTATAGGCATCGAAGGGCGGCGTCAGAACCTTGCTCTTCGAGCCGTAGCGAACCACTTCGCCGCGATACATCACCGCGATCGAATCGGCGATCGACTTCACCGTCGCCAGATCGTGGGTGATGAAGAGATAGGCGACCTTTTCATGCTGCTGCAGGTTGAGCAGCAGCTTGAGGATGCCGTTGGCCACCAGCGGATCGAGCGCCGAGGTCACCTCGTCGCAGATGATCAGCTTCGGCTTGGCGGCGAGCGAACGGGCGATGCAGACGCGCTGCTTCTGGCCGCCGGACAGCTCGGCCGGATAGCGGTCGACGAAGCCCTTGCCCATCTCGATCTCGTCAAGCAGCTCGGCGACGCGCTTGTCGCGTTCCCTGCCGCGCATGCCGAAATAGAATTCGAGCGGCCGGCCGATGATAGTGCCGACGGTCTGGCGCGGGTTCATCGCCACGTCGGCCATCTGGTAGATCATCTGCAACTGGCGCAGATCTTCCTTCGGCCGGTCGGCAAGCCGGTTGGCGAGCGGGCGCCCATCGAAGGTGACGGTGCCTTGTTCGGGCGGCAAAAGTCCGGTGATGGCGCGCGCCAGCGTCGACTTGCCGGAGCCGGATTCGCCGACCACGGCCAGCGTCTGGCCGGGGTAGATGTCGACCGAGACGTTCTTCAGCACCTTGACGTGGCCGCCGCCATAGGCGGCGGTGACGTTCTTCACCGACAGGAACGGCGTGGCGCCGGGATTCTGCTCCTGGTGCTCGATCTCATGCACCGAGACCAGCGCGTTGGTGTATTCCTGKCGCGGCTCCTTGATGATCTGCCTTGTACCGCCCCATTCGACCAGCCTGCCATGGCGCAGCACCATGATCTCGTCGGAGACCTGGGCGACGACGGCAAGGTCGTGGGTGATGTAGAGCGCCGCCACATGGGTGTCGCGGATGGCATCCTTGATCGCCGACAGCACGTCGATCTGCGTCGTCACGTCGAGCGCCGTTGTCGGCTCGTCGAAGACGATCAGGTCGGGTTCCGAGCACAGCGCCATTGCCGTCATGACGCGCTGAAGCTGGCCGCCCGAGACCTGGTGCGGAAAGCGTTCGCCGATGGTTTCAGGGTTCGGCAGGCTGAGCTTCTTGAACAGCGCGACGGCGCGCTTCTCGGCTTCGGCGCGTGTCGCCGTGCCATGCAGCAGCGTGGCTTCCACCACCTGGTCCATCAGCCGGTGCGCCGGGTTGAAGGCGGCCGCCGCCGACTGCGCGACATAGCAGACCTCGCGGCCGCGCAGTTTGCGGAAACCTTCCTTGCCGCCCTTCAGGATGTCGCGGCCGTTGAGGATCACCTCGCCGCCGGTGATGCGCACGCCGCCGCGGCCATAGCCCATCGACGACAGGCCGATGGTCGACTTGCCGGCGCCAGATTCGCCGATCAGGCCCAGCACCTTGCCCTTTTCCAGCGTCAGCGAGACATCGTGCACCAGCACGATGTTCTTTGGCGCCTCGCCGGGCGGGTAGACCGTGGCCTCGATGCGCAGATTCCTGATATCGAGCAGCACGCCGGGCTTCGCTTTGCTGTCGGCCATCACCCGCGTCCTCCCTTCAGGCTTGTCGTGCGGTTGAGAATCCAGTCGGCGACAAGGTTGACCGAGATGGCGAGCGCGGCGATCGCCCCCGCCGGAATGAGTGCTGCGGCGATGCCGAAGACGATGCCGTCCTTGTTTTCCTTGACCATGCCGCCCCAGTCGGCGTCCGGCGGTTGCACGCCAAGGCCGAGGAAGGACAGCGTCGACAGGAACAGGACAGCATAGATGAAGCGCAGGCCGAGTTCCGAAACCAGCGGCGACAGCGCATTGGGCAGGATTTCGCGGAAGATGATCCAGGCGCTGCCTTCGCCGCGCAGTTTTGCCGCCTCGACATAATCCATGACGTTGATGTCGACGGCGACCGCGCGCGACAGGCGGTAGACGCGGGTCGAGTCGAGAATGCCCATGACCAGGATCAGCGTCACCAGGTTTGTCGGCAGCACGGAGAGCACGACCAGGCCCATGATCAGGGTCGGGATCGACATCAGCAGGTCGACGAGGCGCGACAGGATCGTGTCGAACCAGCCGCCGAACACCGCTGCCGAGAAACCGAGTATGGCGCCGAGCGAGAAGGACAGCGCGGTGGCCAGCACGGCGATGAACAGGGTGATGCGGGCGCCGTAGATCATGCGCGACAAGAGATCGCGGCCGAGATTGTCGGTGCCGAGCCAATGCGCGGCCGACATTGGTTCCCAGACGTCGCCGACGATCTCGGCATTGTCGTGCGGCGAGATCCACGGTGCCAAAATCGCCGCCAGCACGAACAGGGCGGTCAGCACGAGGCCGATCAGGGCGGGGATGGGAATGCGTCTTATATCGAGCATGCCCGCCCCCTCACTTTGGATGTCGCAGACGCGGATTGGCGACGATCGCCGCAATGTCCGCGATGATGTTGAGGCTGATATAGACGGCGGCGAAGATCAGGCCGACCGCCTGCACCACCGGCACGTCGCGCTTGGTGACGTGGTCGACCAGATATTGCCCCATGCCGGGATAGACGAAGATCACCTCGACCACGACGACGCCGACGATCAGATAGGCGAGGTTGAGCATGACGACGTTGATGATCGGCGCGATGGCGTTCGGGAAGGCGTGCTTGCGGATGACGGCGAAGGCCGAGAGCCCCTTGAGCTCCGCCGTCTCGACATAGGCCGACTGCATGACATTGAGGATCGCCGCACGGGTCATGCGCATCATGTGGGCCAGCACCACCAGCGTCAGCGCCGTCGCCGGCAGCGCGATGGCCTGCATCCGCTCGCCAAAGGGCATGCCGTCATAGACGGTCGAGATGGCGGGAAAGATCTGCCATTTCACCGCGAAGAAATAGACCAGGAGATAGCCGATGAAGAATTCCGGGAAGGAGGTCGAGGCGAGCGCCAGCCCGGAGATCAGCTTGTCGACCCAGCCATTGCGGTAGCGCACGGCGATCAGGCCGAGGATGATTGCCAGCGGCACGGCCACGACCGCCGCCCAGAAGGCCAGGAACAGCGTGTTCCACAGCCGGCCCTTGATCGAGGTGGCGATATCCTGGCCGCTCGACATGGCAGTGCCGAGGTCGCCGGTCAGCACGCCGCCGAGCCAGTGGAAATACCTGACATAGGCCGGGTCGTTGAGGCCGAGCTGTTCGCGCAGATTGGCGAGCGACTCCGGCGTTGCCGATTGTCCGAGAATGGCTTGCGCGACGTCGCCGGGCAGGATTTGCGTGCCGGCGAAGATCAGGACCGAAATGGCCAGCAAAAGGAGGATGCCCAGCGCGACGCGCTGGGCAATTAGCTTCAGGATGGGTGAGGACATCTCCGCAAAGCCGGACTCAGGCCTGCAGCCAGCACTTCGCCAGGGCGTAGCCGTTCATCAGTTCCTGGTGCGGATCGTCCACCCAGCCATCGACCTTGGCGCCGGTGGCGTCGATGAACTGGTTGAACATCGGCAGGATCAGGCCGCCTTCGTCGCGCACCATGACGGCCATGTCGTGGTACATCTGCTTGCGCTTGGCCTCGTCGAGCTCGGCGCGCGCCGCCAGCACCATCTTGTCGAAGTCCGGGCGCTTGAAACGCGTGTCGTTCCAGTCGGCGGTCGACAGATAGGCGGTCGAGTACATCTGGTCCTGCGTCGAGCGTCCGCCCCAGTAGGAGGCGCAGAAGGGCTGCTTGTTCCAGACCTCGTTCCAGTAGCCGTCGCCGGGCTCGCGTTTGAGCTCGATCTTGATGCCGGCCTTGGCCGCGCTCTGCTGGAAGAGCTGCGAGGCATCGACCGCGCCGGGGAAGGCGACGTCCGAAGTCCTCAGCAGAACAGTGCCATCATGGCCGGACTTCTTATAGTGGAACTTGGCCTTGTCGGGATCGTACTTGCGCTGCTCGATTTCGGTGAACAGCGGATAGGACGCGTTGATCGGGAAGTCGTTGCCGAGCGAGCCATAGCCGCGCAGCACCTTGGTCAGCATCTCTTCGCGGTCAATGGCGAGCTTCAGCGCCATGCGCAGGTCGTTGTTGTCAAAGGGCGCCGTGTTGCAATGCATGATGAAGACATAGTGGCCCGGACCCGCATGGTTGCGGATGGTCACGCCCGGCACGCGCTTGATCAGGTCGACGATCTTCGGCTCGACGCGGTTGATCATGTTGACCTGGCCGCCCTGCAGGGCCGCCGTGCGCGCCGTCGCATCGTTGATGACGATGACTTCGATCTGGTCGGCATGGCCCATCTTGTCGCCCTGCCAGTAATTGGCGAAACGCTCGCCGCCATGGCGCACGCCGGGCTCGTTGGTCTTGACCACATACGGGCCGGCCGAAATGCCGGCATCGGGCTTGTCCTTGCCGCCATTCGGCTGGACGATCAGGTGATAGTCGCTGAGCAGGTAGGGAAGGTCGGCATTGGCCTCCTTCAGCGTCAGCACCACTTCCTTGCCGCTGGCCTTGATGGTCGCGATACCCTTCATGTAGCCGAGCGCGCCGGATTTCGACTTCTCGTCCGAGTGGCGCTCCAGCGTGGCGGCCACGTCCTCGGCGGTCACGGTCTTGCCGTTGTGGAATTCGACGCCGTCGCGGATTTTCAGGGTCCAGGTCTTCGCGTCGTCGGACGAGCCGATCTCTTCGGCAATGCGGTTCTCGAGCTTGCCGTCCGGCGACAGTTCGACGATCATTTCGCCCCAGCACTTGCCGAAGGCGAACGGCACCTGCGTCATCATCAGCGCCGGATCGAGGCTGTTGGTGGATTCACCGCCGACCAGGCCGGCCTTCAGCGTGCCGCCCTTGACCGGGCCTGCCGCGCGCGCAGCACTTGAAAGCAGCGAATTGGCGAAGGGTGCGGCAATGCCGAGCGCTGCCGCGCGACCGAGAAAATCACGACGGCTCAGCTTGCCCGCTGCGACACGCCGGCTAAGGAATTCCAGTTCGTTCGACATTTTGAGTTCCTCACTCTGTTGGTTCGACTCTACGGTCGATTTTTGTTGTTAATTCTCCCTGAATAATGAGGGTAAGCCAATGCCGTAAGCAAGACCGAATGCGACATGCCGTGGCGTAAATCGTACGTCGCATTTGGACCAAGGGTGTCGGCGCTCAAACAAGCGTGCGCGGGATTTTCTCCTCGAAATTGCGCTCGAAGACGATTTTCTCACCCTCATAGGCCTCGATTCTGGCGCTGACGATGAAGTTTTGTGCGTCCGATCGCATCTCGGCCCATGTCTCGGTACGCACCGACCATCCATTTCGCGACAGTGTCTGCGTCCAGTGTGTTTTCCCCGAGGCCGACAATGGATTGTCAGGATGGATAGCCCAGGTCTCGCGGGCGATGCTGCCATTGACCAGGCCGTGGTCGAGATCACGCACCGCGCCGAAATCATCCGCGATGGAAAGCGTGACGATTCCGGTCTTTTCGTCGCGATCGACATGGCGCTCGGAGTTGGCGGCACGGATCGTCTCGGTCGCCCAGGGCGTAGCACCTTCCGGCTCGGCGAACGTCGCTTCGTCGCCTTTTGCCAGTGGGCGTAGCGGCAAGGCAAGTGTCGCCGCCGACAAGCTCAGCTGCACCGGCTCCGGCGACGGCCAGATCATGGGCCAATAGGCGTTCGACACGGCGATGCGCAGGCGGTGGCCGGTCGGCACGCGGTAGGCGCATTGATCGAGCACGACGCGCGCCGACACGGTCTCGCCAGGCACCAGGGCCTGCGGGAATTCGTGCGAGTCGCGATGCGTCAAATTGAGCACGCCATAGGAGATCAGTTCGGAAGCGCCGTCGGGATGCACGTCGCACAGCCGCACCGCGATGTTGGCCTGCGGGCGATCGGAGGAGAGAGTGACTTGGACTTCCGGCGCGCCGACAATATCGATGGCCTCGGTGAGCTCCGGCTGGTCGAAACAGACAGACAAGGCATCGTCGGGACGCTGGTCGCCCGGCAATTCCGGGCCGAAGGTGAACGGGAAATATTCGCCGCCGGCCAGCCCGCAATTCTGCAGCGAGGCAATGATGGCCGGTTTGCTCCCCTTGGGCAGCAGTTCGATGGCCTGGGTCTTGATCGCGGGTGACGGCCATTGTTGCTCGGCCACCCAACGGCCGGGCCGCTCGGGATGCCAGCGCGCCGGGCGCACGCTGTCCATCACATAGGCGCGGTAGGCGGGATCGTCCTCGACGCCGGTCTCGGCGCCCTTCAGCCAGTGGTCCCACCAGCGCAGCGCTTCCTGCAGGAAGCCGATGGCCGGCTGGGGTCCGGCATAGTGCGGGTATTTGTGGATCCAGGGGCCGACAATGCCCTTGACCGGCGCTTCGATGTTGGTGACGAGGTGCGAGATCGTGTTGCGGTAGCCGTCATGCCAGCCGCCGATCGACAGCACGGCGGCCTTGACGGCCGAAAAACCCTCGCAGATCGAGCCGCGCTTCCAATAGGCGTCGCGGTGCTGGTGGCTGAGCCACAGCGGCAAAAGGAAGGGCTGGTTCTCCAGCCGGGTCAGCCACAGATCGCGCCATCTGTTGTCGCCGGCGATCAGCGGGTCCGGCGGCCGCGACGAGTAGGAGAGCATAGTCGAGGCCCAGCCGAAATTCTCGATCAGCAGGCAGCCGCCCTTGTAGTGGATGTCGTCGGCGTAGCGGTCGACGGTCGAGCACAGGCTGATCACCGCCTTCAGCGCCGGCGGCTGCTTGGCCGCAACCTGCAGGCAGTTGAAGCCACCCCAGGAGATGCCCATCATGCCGACATTGCCGTTGCACCAGGGCTGGGCCGCCGCCCAGGCGATGACGTGGCAGGCATCCTGCAACTCCTGTTCGGAATATTCGTCGTCCATCAGCCCTTCGGAATCGCCATTGCCGCGCATGTCGACGCGGATCGAGGCGTAGCCGTGGCCGGCGAAATAGGGATGCGTCAGCTGATCGCGAAAGATGGTGCCATCGCGCTTGCGGTAGGGCAAATGCTCGAGAATGACAGGCACTGGTTCGTCGCCGGCATCCTCCGGCATCCACACCCGCGCCGATAGCCGGCAGCCATCCGGCATGACGATGCCCATATCGGGGAATTCGACGACCTTGCGGGGAAATTCGGTGATGGTTTTCATGGGTGCGCATAACGCCCCGCGGCGCGGCAAGTTTCAATCGCCATTCGCGACTGGAGCAGCGAATTATGCGACCTGTGCCGTTACCTGCGGCACAACCTCAGTTCAGCGGAATGTCGTTTTCGCTCTTGCTCGCCTGGTAGGCATCGGACAGCTCGTCGTAGCGTGCCGAGATCTTGCCGATGCGCGTTTCCAGCCGCTGACGCTGCGCCTCGGGCAACGCCCGTACCATCCTGCGGATCGAAAAACTCTTCCAATAGGCATTCTCGGCATTGTAGCCGCCTGGCTCGAGGGTGAAGACCTCTTTTAGGATTTTCAGATCGTGCGGGATCGCAAAACTGTCGCGCGAATCCTCGTGGCTGAACAGGTAGTAGAAATTGTCGAAGCCGGTCCAGGTGATCGCCGACAGGCAGAGCGAGCAGGGTTCGTGCGTGGCGACGAACAGCGCATCCTTGGTGTCGACGCGCTCGGCCCTCGGCATCTCGTAGAACCGCCTCAGGCAATGCACCTCGCCGTGCCAGAGCGGGTTCTCGATCTCATTGTTGGTTTCGGCAAGCACCAGCGAGCGGTCGTCCTTGCGCAGGATCGCCGCGCCGAACAGCTTGTTGCCGTGGGCGACGCCTTCCGCCGTCTTCGGCACGATGTCGTGCTCGATCACGTCGAGCAGGCGGTCGATCAGCGATATATCGGTCATGGGGATCAAAAGCTTTCAGGGGAGATGGATCTCGTAGGCGTGCGAAAAATGGAATTCTTCGAGGTTGGAGCCGTCGCCGCCACGGTCGACGATCACGAAATCCTGCGCCTCGCCGAGCGGCGTCAACACGCCGTGCCAGAGATTGCGGGAATAGTTGATGCCCTGTGCGGGCGCGGTGATGAAGGCATGCGGTTCGCCCGGCCCCTCCTTGCCGTCATGGCAGACGACAACCAGGAACGGACGCGGCGACAGCGGAATGAAGGCCTGGCTACCGAACGGATGACGCTCGACCATCGTCAGCTTCAGCGGCAGTTCGTAAGGTGTGCCGCGCACCATCGAGATCAGCACGCGCGCGTTCGGCCCCGTGGCTTCAGCGGTGGCGAGGTCGTGGTAGCGCTCAGCCTTGCCGCCATTGATCGGGTAGTGGTTGTCGCCATCCATGTCTATGACATCGCCGAAGGGGGCAAAGGCCTCACGGGTCAGCTTCTGTGCTGTGATGCGGGTCACCGCGCGCGACCGCCGATACCGGCTCCGCCGAGCTTGGCGTGCCGGTTGACGTCCTTGTAGAGCAGATAGCGGAACTTTCCCGGGCCGCCGGCATAGCAGGCCTGCGGGCAGAAGGCGCGCAGCCACATATAGTCGCCGGCCTCGACCTCGACCCAGTCCTGGTTGAGGCGGTAGACCGCCTTGCCTTCCAGCACATAGAGGCCGTGTTCCATCACATGCGTTTCGGCGAACGGAATGACCGCGCCCGGCTCGAGCGTGACGATGGTCATGTGCATGTCGTGGCGCAAATCGGCCGGGTCGACGAAGCGTGTCGTCGCCCAGCGGCCTTCGGTGCCCGGCATCGGTGTCGGTGCGATATCCTGCTCGTTGGTGAAGAAGGCTTCCGGCATATCGAGACCGTCGACCACTTCGTAGGCCTTGCGAATCCAGTGGAAACGAACAGCAGCCTTGGCCTCGTTGCGAACCGTCCAGCCGCTCGCCGGCGGGAGGAAGGCAAAGCCACCTGGCCGCAACACATGCTTCTTGCCGGAAAGCAGAACGGTCAGTTCGCCCTCGACCACGAACAGGGCGCCTTCTGCGCCGGCATCGGGTTCCGGCCGGTCGCTGCCGCCGCCGGGCTCCACCTCGACGATGTATTGCGAGAATGTCTCGGCAAAACCGGACAGTGGCCGCGACAGGATCCAGACGCGGGTCTTGTCCCAGAACGGCAAGGCGCTGGTGACGATGTCCTGCATCACGCCCTTGGGGATGACGGCATAGGCCTCGGTGAAGACGGCGCGGCCTGTCAGCAATTCAGATTGGCCGGGATGGCCGCCATGTGGTGCGTAGTAGGTGCGCTCTGGCATCCTGATCGTATCCATGGGTTCAAACCTATTGCGGTAGCATGTCTCTGAGGCGGAGCAGCGCGATGCGCTCGACCTGTTTGCAGGCGATCTCGAATTCGACGCAGCGGCTGTTGCCGATGCGCGCCTCGAACTCGGCGAGGATTTCCTCCTTGGTCTTGCCCTTCACCGCGATGATGAAGGGGAAACCGAAAGTGGTGACGTAGGCGGCGTTGAGCTTGGAGAACAGTTCGCGTTCCTTGTCGGTCAGCGCGTCGAGGCCGGCGGAGGCTTGTTCCCTGGTCGATTCCGCCGTCAGCCGCCTGGCCTTGGCCAGCTTGCCGGCAAGATCGGGATGGGCGTTGAGCACACCCAGCCGCTCGGTCTCGCTGGCGGCGCGGAAGATGCGGCAGAGCGCATTGTGCAGGCCGCCGGCCGTGTCGTGCGCCGGGCCCAGCTCCAACTCGTAGGCTCGCTCGGCAATCCAGGGCGAATGCTCGAACACGCCGCCGAACGTGTGGACGAATGTTTCGAATTCCATCTTGGAGGGGCGCAGCGCCGCTGGCTTGTAGGGATGGTTCTCCTGCCAGTGCTTGGCGATGTCGATGCGCCGCGCCAGCCAGACCTTGTCATGCGATTTGACATAGTCGACGAAGCGCTTCAGCGCTGCCACCCGGCCCGGCCGCCCGACGAGGCGGCAATGCAGGCCGATATTCATCATGCGCGGCCGCCCGGCCTTGCCCTCGGCATAGAGCGTGTCGAAACTGTCTTTCAGATAGGAAAAGAACTGGTCGCCCGAGTTGAAGCCCTGCGGCGTGGCGAAGCGCATGTCGTTGGCGTCGAGCGTATAGGGAATGATGAGCTGCGTGCCGCAGGCATGCTCGAACCAATAAGGCAGTTCGTCGTCATAGGTATCGGAGACGTAGTCGAAGCCGCCTTCTTCGGCCACCAGCCGCACGGTGTTGACCGAAGTGCGGCCCGTATACCAGCCGGTCGGGCGCTGGCCGGTCACTTCGTAATGCAGCTTGATTGCCGCATCGAGGTCGCGGCGCTCATCCTCGGCGCTATGATCGCGGTAGTCGATCCACCGCAGCCCATGCGAGGCGATTTCCCAGCCGGCGTCCTGCATGGCCGCGACCTGGTCGGGCGAGCGTGCCAACGCTGTGGCGACGCCGTAGCAGGTCACAGGGACTTCGCGTTCGCTGAACAGACGCAGCAGCCGCCAGAAGCCGGCCCGCGCCCCATATTCGTAGATCGATTCCATGTTCCAATGGCGCTGTCCCACCCATGGTGCGGCACCGACGATCTCCGACAGGAAGGCTTCCGACGCCTTGTCGCCATGCAGCACGCAATTCTCGCCGCCCTCTTCGTAATTGACGACGAACTGCACGGCGACATGCGCCCCGCCGGGCCATTTCGGATCCGGTGGATTGGCTCCGTAGCCGTGCATGTCTCTTTCGTAACGCATTGCCCCTCCTGCCGGACACTGCCGGAAGTTGTGATCAGGATAGTCGAAAGGGTTGCCGCCGCATTCCCTTGAAATTTTTGAAAGTGTTTTTGTGCCGCTCCGCTCGACCGGGACTTATGCATCGCCTTTAATTGGCGCACAATTCATTGCTTTGTTCGACTGTACCGGGCCAGTTCGTTCATATTGGAAATGGGAGGCGCCAGTGGCAGAAACGTCGAAAGCCGATGGCGGACGTCTGACGACGCATGTCCTCGACACCGCGACCGGCAAGCCGGCGGCCGGGTTGTCGATCGCACTCTATCGTCTCGACGGTTCGGCGAGGACACATCTGAAGACGGTCGCAACCAATACCGACGGCCGCTGTGACGCGCCGCTGTTGGTCGGCGCCGAGTTCCGCGCTGGCGAATACGAACTGGTGTTCGCGGCCGGCGACTATCTGCGCGGCCAGGGCACAAAGCTGCCCGAGCCGGCCTTCCTTGACAGCGTGCCGATCCGTTTCGGCATGGCGGAGGCGGTGCACTATCACGTGCCATTGCTGATTTCGCCCTATGGCTATTCGACCTACAGGGGGAGCTGAGGCATGGCCAAGGTCAATATCCGCAACGAAATCCGCTTCATCCTCAATGGCAGGGATGTCGTGCTGTCCTCGGTGGCGCCGGACGCGACCCTGCTCGACTGGCTGCGGCTCGACCGTTCGCTGCGCGGCACCAAGGAAGGTTGCGCCGAGGGCGATTGCGGCGCCTGCACCGTTCTGGTCGGCAGGCTTTCGGCCGGCCGGCTGGTCTATGAAAGCGTCAATGCCTGCATCCGCTTCCTCGGTTCGCTCGACGGCACCCATGTCGTGACGGTGGAACATTTGCGTGGTCAGCCCGGCCAGTTGCATCCCGTCCAGCAGGCGATGGTCGATTTTCATGGCTCGCAATGCGGCTTTTGCACGCCGGGCTTCGTCATGTCGCTCTATGGCCTGTGGATGAAGTCGCCGGATCCATCGAACGCGGCGATCGAAAAGGCGCTGCAGGGCAATCTCTGCCGCTGCACCGGCTATGAAGCGATCATGCGCGCCGCGCACGCCATCTCCAGCTACGGCAAAGCGGGGAAGGATCCGCTGGCTGTCGAGCGCAAGGCGATCACGGCGAGGCTGGAAGCCTTGCGGGACGGCGCGCGGATCGAGATCGGTTCGGCCAGGGCGCGGCTCATCGTGCCGGCCAATGTCGACGATTTCGCCACTGTGCTCGACCAGGAACCCGGCGCCACCATCGTTGCCGGCTCGACCGATGTCGGCCTGTGGGTGACCAAGCATATGCGCGACATCTCTCCGGCGGTCTTCATCGGCAATCTCGATGGGCTGTGCACCATCGCCGAAGACAAGGGAGTCATTTCGATCGGCGCCGGCGTCACCTACACCGAAGCCTTTTCGACGCTGTCGAAACGCATCCCGGCGCTGGGGCCGCTGTTTGACCGCATCGGTGGTGAACAGGTGCGCAACATGGGCACCATCGGCGGCAACATTGCCAACGGCTCGCCGATCGGTGACACGCCGCCGCCCCTGATCGCGCTCGGCGCGCGCCTGACCCTGCGCAAGGGCAAGAAGCGGCGCACGATCCCGCTGGAAACCTTCTTCATCGCCTATGGCAAGCAGGACCGGCAGCCGGGCGAATTCGTCGAGGCCGTGCACGTGCCCGTGCCGGCCAAGGGAGAGAAATTTGCCGTCTACAAGATCACCAAGCGGCGCGACGAGGATATCACCGCTGCGCTTGGCGCCTTCTTCCTGACGCTGGCCAAGGACGGCACGGTCGCCGATGTGCGCATCGCCTATGGCGGCATGGCAGCGACGCCGAAGCGGGCGTCCTTTGTCGAAAAGGCGCTGCTCGGCAAGCCATGGACCGAAGAGACGGTCGAGGCGGCGATGGCACAATACGGTAGGGATTTCACCCCGCTCACCGACATGCGGGCCTCAGCCGAATACCGGGCGCTTGCGGCGCGCAACTTGTTGTTGCGTTTCTTCGCCGAGACCAGCGGCACCAGGGCGCCCTTCCAGGTGTCCCGCAACGAGGCGGCATGATGAACAAGCACGCCACATCGAACCTCAAGGCCGAGAAGATCGTCGGCGGCGTCGCCACCGATCAGCGGCATGATTCCGCTCACAAGCATGTCAGCGGCACAGCCGTCTATATCGACGACATGCCGGAACCATCCGGCACGCTGCATGGCTGCCTCGGGCTCTCGGCCGCCGCGCATGCCACCATCACCCGCATGGACCTTTCGGCGGTGCGCGCTGCCTCCGGAGTCGTCGATGTGCTCACGGCAAAGGATGTGCCGGGCGAGAATGATATTTCGCCGACCGGTCGGCACGATGAGCCGGTGCTCGCCGACGGCAAGGTCGAGTTCTTCGGCCAGCCGATCTTCTGCGTTATCGCCGAAACCCGCGAGCAGGCACGCCGCGCCACCAGGCTGGCCAAGGTCGAATACAAGGAATTGCCTTTCGTCACCGACATTGGCGAACTCGATCCGAAGAAGGACAAGCTCGTCACGCCGCCGCTTACCTTGAAGCGCGGCGATGCCGCCGCTGCGATCAAGGCGGCGCCGCGCCGGCTGAAGGGAAAGATGCGCGTCGGCGGCCAGGAGCATTTCTATCTTGAAGGCCATATCGCCATGGCCGTTCCCGGCGAGGATCAGGACGTCACCATCTATTCCTCGACCCAGCATCCGAGCGAAGTCCAGCACATGGTGAGCCATGCGCTCGGCGTACCCAGCAACGCCATCACGGTGGAGATCCGCCGCATGGGCGGCGGTTTCGGCGGCAAGGAAACGCAAGGCAATCAGTTTGCCGCGCTCGCGGCCATCGCTGCCAAGAAACACCATCGCGCCGTCAAGATCCGGCCCGACCGCGACGACGACATGATCGCCACCGGCAAGCGTCATGATTTCCTCGTCGACTACGAAGTCGGCTTCGACGACGAGGGCAACATTCTCGGTGTCGATTTCATGTTCGCCGCGCGTTGCGGCTTCTCGTCGGATCTGTCGGGCCCGGTGACGGATCGCGCGCTGTTCCATTGCGACAACACCTATTTCTGGCCGACCGTGCACGCGCAATCGGCGCCGCTCTACACCAACACCGTGTCGAACACCGCCTTTCGGGGCTTCGGCGGCCCGCAAGGCATGGTCGGCGCCGAACGCGTCATCGACGAGGTGGCGTTCGCGGTCGGCAAGGATCCGCTCGAGATCCGCAAGACGAATTTCTATGGCACCAGCGACCGCAACATCACGCCCTACCACCAGACGGTCGAGGACAACATCATCCAGCGCATCGTCGCCGAACTCGAGGAGAGCGCCAGCTATGCGCGGCGGCGGCGCGAAATATCGGCCTTCAACGCCAACAGCCGTTTCATCAAGCGCGGCCTGGCGCTCACGCCGGTCAAGTTCGGCATTTCCTTCACCGCCACCCACTACAACCAGGCCGGCGCGCTGGTGCATGTCTACACCGATGGTTCGGTGCATCTGAACCATGGCGGCACCGAGATGGGGCAGGGGCTCTACCTCAAGGTCGCGCAGGTGGTGGCGGAAGAATTCCAGATCGATCTCGACCAGGTGAAGATCACCGCGACCACCACCGGCAAGGTGCCCAACACCTCGGCCACCGCGGCATCGTCCGGCTCCGACCTCAATGGCATGGCGGCACAGAATGGCGCCCGCCAGATCAAGGACCGGCTGACCGATTTCGCCGCCGAGAAATACCAGGTGCCGCGCGATCGGGTGCTGTTCCTGCCCAACCGGGTGCGCATCGGCAACCAGGAGATCGCCTTCGCCGATCTCGTCAAGCAGGCCTACATGGCGCGCATCCAGCTCTCGGCGGCGGGTTTCTACAAGACGCCGAAAATCCACTGGAACCGCGACAAGGGCGAGGGCCGCCCCTTCTACTATTTCGCCTACGGCGCCTCCTGCTCGGAAGTCTCGGTCGACACGCTGACTGGCGAATATGTGGTCGAGCGCACCGATATCCTGCACGAGACCGGCCGTTCGCTGAACCGCGCCATCGACCTTGGCCAGATCGAGGGCGGCTTCATCCAGGGCATGGGTTGGCTGACGACGGAGGAGCTGTGGTGGGACGGCAAGGGCCGGCTGCGCACCCACGCACCGTCGACCTACAAGATCCCGCTCGCCTCCGATCGGCCGAAGATCTTCAACGTCACTTTGGCCGACTGGCCGGAAGCCGGAGAGCCGACGATCCATCGCTCCAAGGCGGTCGGCGAGCCGCCCTTCCCGCTCGGCATGTCGGTGCTGCACGCGCTGTCGGATGCGGTGGCCAGCGTCGCCGATCACAGGATCTGTCCGCGCCTTGATGCTCCAGCGACGCCGGAGCGTGTGCTGATGACGATCGAGCGGCTGAAAGGTGAGGCGAAGGACTGAATCCGGCAAAACGTGCAATTCAGGCCGAAAAACCCTATGTTTCCCGCACGGGAATGCGAATGATGAATTCGAAAGTGCAAAGCCTGAAAGACTTCCTGGCTGGCCAAGGTCGCATCGCCTTGGTCGAAGTGGCCGGCACCAAGGGCTCGACGCCGCGCGAGAAGGGCGCCTTCATGCTCGTCTCGCGGGAGGCGACTTTCGGCACGATCGGCGGCGGCCAGCTCGAATATATGGCGATCGACAAGGCGCGGCAGATGGTGGCGTCTTCATTTCACCGCAAGCTAGAGGGCAAAGAGGCCCGCGTCGAGGTCGATGAAGTCTGCGCCACGCTCGACGTGCCTCTCGGGCCCGAGATTGGCCAATGCTGTGGCGGGCGCGTCGAAGTCTTGATCCGGCTTGTCGACAGCGCGCTCGCTGCTGAGTTGGTTTCGGCGGCCGAAGTCGAAGAAGCCCACCTGCCGCACGTCTATATCTTCGGTGGCGGCCATGTCGGCCAGGCGCTGGCGTCGACGATTGCGCTCCTTCCCGTACACGGAGTCGTCATCGAGACGCGGGCCGAGGCGCTGCAAGGCATGCCGGAAACCGTCGAGACGCGGCTGACGCCGATGCCTGAGGCCGAGGTGCGCAACGCGCCCGCCGGCACTGCTTTCGCCATCCTCACCCATGACCACGCGCTTGATTTCCTGATCGTCGCCGAAGCGCTGAAACGCGACGATGCGGCCTATGTCGGCATGATCGGCTCGAAGACCAAGAAAGCTACGTTCAGGAACTGGTTCCTGAAATCGGCGGATGGCAGCGATGCGGAATTTGCCCGCCTCGTCACGCCGATCGGCGGCGACGCCGTCAAGGACAAGCGCCCCCAAGTCATTGCCGCACTTGCAGCCGCCGAAATCATGACGGCGCTGGTCAGTCACAACACCGCACCAAATGCCGACCGTCCGCATGACAGGGAGATGGCCGGCTAAGCTTTTTGCTGGTGCTCAGGCCGGCCGTTTCAACCCCAGATGGTCGCGCAACGTGCGACCCTCATACTCCCGGCGAAACAGGCCGCGCCGCTGCAGTTCCGGCACGACGAGCGTGGCAAAGGCATCAAGCTCGCCCGGGAAATAGGACGGCATGACATTGAAGCCGTCGGCCGCCCCGCCTTCGAACCGCGCCTGCAACTCGTCTGCCACTTGCGCCGCCGTACCGACAATGCGCCAATGGCCGCGCGCACCGGCGAAGTGGCGAGCCAGCTGGCGGATGGAAAGGCCGTCGCGGCGCGATTGCTCGACGACCAGCGCCTGCCGGCTTTTCATGCCCTCGCTCTCCGGCAGTTCGGGCAGCGGCCCGTCGATCGGATAGCGCCAGAGATCGGAGATGCTGAGGTAGCTGGAGAGCAGCGCCACGCCGACATCGTCGGGGATCAGTTCCTGCAATTCCTCGTGCTTCTCGCGGGCCTCGGCCTCGGTTTCCGCCACCACGGGCGACACGCCGGGCATGATCTTGATGTCGTCGGGCTCACGCCCATAGGCGGCCATGCGCTCCTTGAGATCATCGTAGAAGGCTTTGGCTTCCTCAAAAGTCTGCGCTGCCGTGAACACCACGTCGGCGGTGCGGGCGGCAAGGTCGCGGCCGACATCCGAGGCGCCGGCCTGGACCATGACCGGCGCGCCCTGCGGCGAACGGGCCAGGTCGAGCGGGTCGCGCACCGAAAAGCTCTGGCCGTGATGGCCGGGAGCCTTGCCGTGCCACAACCCGGTGACCACCTCGGCGAACTCGCGCGCACGCTCGTAGCGGTCGGCATGGGGCTTGAGGCCCGTCGAGCCGAAATTGGCTGCTTCGATCGGACTGGCCGAGGTGACCAGGTTCCAGCCCGCCCGGCCGCCGCTCAGATGGTCGAGCGACAGAAAGGTCCGCGACAGCCCGTAAGGCTCGTTGTAGCTTGTCGACGCCGTCGAAACGAGGCCGATGTGGCTGGTCCGCACGGCCAGTGCCGACAGCAGGCTGATAGGCTCGAAGCCGATCGAGCGCGACGTCTGGCTGGCGATGCCGACATTGGCTTCGCGCAGGCCCGCGGCGTCCTCGCAGAAGATCATGTCGAATTTCGCCGCTTCCGCCGTGCGCGCCAGCTGGATGTAGTGGTCGATGTCGATGCCGGCCATGACATGCGCTTTCGGGTGCCGCCAGGCAGCGATGTGGTGACCAGTCGCCCAGAGGAAGGCGCCGAGCTTCATCTGCGCGGTCATTGGTCACCTCCGCCGGCAAGTCCAAGATGCGAGCGCAGCTTCGTCCCGCGATAGCCCTCTCGAACAAGGCCGCGTTGCCGCAACGCCGGCAGAACACGATCGGCGAAATCGTCGAGCGCTGAGTGCTGCGCGGGCAACTGGATGTTGAAGCCATCGCAGCTTTTCGCCCGCAATTGGGTTTCCAGCCTGTCCATGCTGGCGGCCGGCTGATCGTCGGGGGCGAACGAGATATTCGTCAGCACCTTCACGGCGTCCGGATCGCGCCCAGCCGCCGTGGCACGACGCCTCAGATCATCAAAGCGTGTTTTCGCGCTCTCGGCCGATCCGCTCTCCAACAAAATGACATCGGCAGTGCGGGCGGCAATGCCGAAATCGGCTTCTGTTAGGCCCGACAGCACCAGCACCGGCGCATCCTGCGGCGAACGCGCGACGTTCAGCGGCCCGCGCACGGAGAAGAACTCGCCCTTGTGATCGAGCAGGTGCATTTTCTCGGGATCATGGAATCTGCCGCCGGTCTTGTCGAACAGCAACGCGTCGGCATCCCAGCCCTGCCACAGGCCTTGAACGATGCCGATATATTCCTCGCTGCGTCGACGAAAGTCCGTGTCGGAAAATCCTTCCGGCCGGCTGAAATTGGCGGCTTCGCGTGGGCCTTGCGCCATCGTCGCATGCCAGCCTGCGCGGCCATGGCTGATGATGTCGAGCGAGGCAAAACGGCGCGCCAGATTGTAGGGTTGATGGGCAACCGTCGAGGCCGAGGCAACCAGTCCAATCTTATCGGTGACGGTCGCCAGGGAGGCCAGCAGCGTTGTCGCTTCGAACGGGCTGCTTGATAACCCTTCCGCGGAATCGGAAATCACGACCATGTCGATGCCGGCCGCCTCTGCCGCTCGCACGAAGGTCTTGATCTCTCCGAAATCCAGAACGGCCTGTCCTTTGGCGGCAGCGATGTTGAGCGAAATGGCGAGATGCATTGCGTCAACCTAGGTTCGCCGGTGCGCAAGGCAAGTCCGGCGGATAGACCAGTGGACCCTCACTTGTCGGCCAGCCGATTACTTGCCGGCCAGGATATCCTTGATCAACCGCTGGCAGCGCTCCGCCATGAAGTCCAGCAGCAGCCGTACCTTGGGGTCCTGCAGCTTCTTGTGCGGATAGACGGCGGCGAACTGCACGGGCGTCGGCGGCGTGTTGGCCAGGATCACCTGAAGCCGCCGGTCGCGGATGAACGGTTCGACCTCGAAGCGCGGCTTGTTGATGATGCCGCGTCCCGACAGTGCCCAGCCGGTCAGCACGTCGCCATCGTCCGTGTCGTAAGGCCCATGCACCTCGAATTTCTGCGGCCCTGTGGGGGTCTGCAGCGTCCAGACATATTCGCGCGCACCGGAATAGCGCAGCATCAGGCAGTCGTGTTTCTTGCCGATCAGCTCCTGCGGCTCGGCCGGCTCGCCGCGCGCCTCCAGATATTTCGGCGCCGCCACCAGCACCCGCTCGCATTCCATGATGCCGCGCATCCTGAGGCTGGAATCCTCGATGATGCCGAGCCGGAAAGCGACGTCGATGCCTTCCTTCATGATGTCGACATTGTGGTCCGAGAGCCTCAGCCGCACCTCGATGTCAGGATATTTGTCGTGGAAATCGGGAATGCCCGAGGCCACCAGCCGGCGCCCGAGGCCGAGTGGCGCTGTCACGCGAATGGTGCCGCGCGGCTGGCCGGACAAGGCGGACACCGCGGCTTCCGCCTCGGTGATCGCCTCCAGCACCTGCTTGGCGCCCGAGTAGAAAACCGTGCCATGCTCGGTCGGCATCAATTGCCGCGTCGTACGGTTGAACAGCCGCACGCCCAGATGCTTCTCCAGTTCCTTGATGCGGTTGGAGGCGACCGCCGGAGAAATGCGCATGTCGCGGCCAGCCGCCGACAGATTGCCGAGTTCGACGACGCGGACGAAGACGGCGATGTTGTCGAGATAGGCCATTCGGAGCACCTTCGCCGGTTTGCAGCGATTAGCCTAGTATTTTCCATTTTTTTTTGAAAGTCATCGTACACCTCGCCTCTTTCCGTTTGCGTGCGACACCGTAAAGTCGCGTCATCGGCAGGGACGACTTCAATGATGGATTTCGCGATTTTCTGGGACTGGCTGAGCTTCGCCGTGCGGTGGCTGCATGTCATCACCGGCATCGCCTGGATCGGCTCGTCCTTCTATTTCGTAGCGCTCGATCTCGGCCTGCGCCGGCGTCCGGGCATGCCGGCCGGCGCCTTCGGCGAGGAATGGCAGGTGCATGGCGGCGGCTTCTACCACATCCAGAAATATTTGGTGGCGCCGGCCGAGATGCCGGAGCACGTGACCTGGTTCAAATGGGAATCCTACGCCACCTGGCTGTCCGGCTTCGCCATGCTGTGCGTGGTCTACTATGCCGGCGCCGACCTGTTCCTGATCGATCCCAATGTGCTGCCAATGTCGGTGCCGGTCGGCATCCTTTTGTCCATGGCCACGATCGGCGTCGGCTGGGTGGTCTATGATCTCCTGTGCCGCTCGCCGCTGGGAAAAAGCGATACCGGCCTGATGTTGGTGCTTTACTGCGTGCTGGTGTTCATCGCCTGGGGGCTGACGCATTTGTTCACCGGCCGCGCCGCCTTCCTGCATCTGGGCGCCATCACCGCCACGATCATGTCGGCCAACGTCTTCATGGTCATCATCCCCAACCAGAAGATCGTCGTCGCCGACCTGATCGCCGGCCGCAAGCCTGACCCGAAATACGGCAAGATCGCCAAGCAGCGCTCGCTCCACAACAACTATCTGACGCTGCCCGTTCTGTTCCTGATGCTGTCGAACCACTATCCCCTGGCGTTCGGCACGCAGTTCAATTGGGTCATCGCCTCGCTGGTGTTCATCATCGGCGTGCTGATCCGGCACTATTTCAACACCGTGCACAAGCGGGCCGGCAACCCGCACTGGACCTGGCTCGGCGCGCTTGTCCTGTTCATCATCATCATCTGGCTGTCGACCGTGCCGAAGGTGCTGACCGGTGAGCCCAAGGCCTCCGCCTCGGCGGATATCTACATCGCTTCCGCGCATTTCCCGGCGGTGCGCGACACCGTGCTCGGCCGCTGCTCGATGTGCCATGCGCAAGAGCCGGTCTATGAAGGCATCTATCACGCGCCCAAGGGGGTGATGCTCGACACCGATGCTGATATCGCCAACCACGCCCGCGAGATCTATCTGCAGGCCGGCCGCAGCCACGCCATGCCCCCCGCCAATGTCAGCCAGATCACCGACAAGGAGCGGGCGCTGCTGGTGGCCTGGTTCGAAGGCGCGGGGAAATAAGCATGAATTCGACACTTCTGCGCGGCCGCATGCTGTCCTTCGTGCGCTGGCCCGAGACCATCGACGACCATTCGGCCTGGCGCTACGAGGAAGATGGCGGCCTGCTGATCAGCGACGGCAAGATCGTTGCATCAGGCGCCTATGCGGACGTCGAGAAGCAGGCCGGTGAGGGGGCCAAGAAAATCGATCACCGGCCGCACCTCTTGCTGCCGGGCTTCATCGACACCCATGTGCATTTCCCGCAGATGCAGGTCATCGCCTCCTACGGCGCCGAACTGCTCGACTGGCTGAACACCTACACTTTTCCGGAAGAAACGAAATTCGCCAACGCCCAGCATGGCCGCCGCATCGCGCGGCTGTTCCTCGATGAGATGGTGCGGCACGGCACCACGACGGTGGCTGCCTACTGCTCGGTGCACAAGGCTTCCGCCGAAGCCTTTTTCGCCGAGTCGCATGACCGCAACATGCTCAACATCGCCGGCAAGGTGATGATGGACCGCAATGCGCCCGAAGGCGTGCTCGACACGCCGCAATCCGGCTATGACGACACCAAGGCGCTGATCAGGGAGTGGCACGGCAAGGGGCGCCAGCACTATGCCATTACGCCGCGCTTCGCCATCACCTCCTCGCCGGAGCAGATGGAGATGGCCGGCGCGCTGTGCCGCGAGCATCCCGACCTGCACATGCAGACGCATCTGTCCGAAAACCACGCCGAAATCGCCTTCACGCAGCAGCTTTACCCGTGGTCGCGCGACTACACCGATGTCTACGAACATTACGGCTTGCTGGGCAAAAACAGCCTGTTTGGCCACTGCATCCATCTGTCGGAGCGCGAGGCCGATGCGCTTTCAGAGAGCGGCTCGGTGGCGGTGTTCTGCCCGACCTCGAACCTGTTCCTCGGCTCCGGCCTGTTCGACTACCAGCGCTTTCGCCGCCGGGAAAAGTCGCTGCGCATAGCCGCCGCCACCGATGTCGGCGGCGGCACCAATTACTCCATGCTGCGCACCATGGACGAGGGCTACAAGGTGATCGCGCTGAATGGCGAGAAGCTCAACCCGTTCCAGTCCTTCTGGCAGATCACGCGCGGCAATGCCGAGGCGCTGTCCGTGGCCGGCAAGATCGGCACGCTGGATCAAGGCACCGACGCCGATATCGTCGTGCTCGACGCTAGGGCGACGCCGGCGATGCGGCTGAGGATGGAAACGGCGCAGACGCTGGCGCAGGAATTGTTCCTGCTGCAGACCCTGGGCGACGACCGCGCCGTGCGCGAGGTCTATGTCGCGGGGCGGGCGGCCAAGAGCGATATGGCGAATTAGAGCGCCGGGGTGCGTTCATTGCTTGACCCGGCGGCAGCCATCGGTCAAAGCGTGCGGCGAAGTTGACAGGGGAACGACATGGCCGTTGCTGACGACATCGCTCTGATCCGGAAACAGGAAGAAGTTCTTGTCTTCCCAGCCTTCGATGAGGCCGTCGCCTTCAAGATCGGCTCCGCCATCCGCCACCGCGCAATCACCGAAAACCTGCCCATCATCGTCGACATCAGGCTGTGGGACCGGCCGCTGTTCTATGCGGCCATGCCGGGGTCGAATGCTTCCAATCCCGATTGGGCGCGCCGCAAGATCAATGTGGTGAAACGGTTCCTGAGGAGCACTTACCGCATGGTGCTGGAGCAGCAACGCCCCGACCGCGCCTTCAAGATCGGCGAGGGCCTCGACATCTCCGACTATGTGCTCGCCGGCGGCGGTTTTCCGGTGACGGTCAAGGGCGCCGGCGTTATCGGCGTGATCGCGGTTTCCGGGCTGCCGGAGCGCGAGGATCACGGCGTGGTCGTCGATGCGCTGTGCGACCACTTGGGTGTCGACAAGCGTGGGCTGGCACTGGCTACGGACGCCGAATGACCGTGCTCGATCCCAAGGCCTTTCTCACCTCCATCTTCAACGCCGCCGTTGCCGCCGCCGATCCGGAGCGAACGATCAGGGATCATCTGCCGGCCAGGCCGAAGGGTCGCACCATCGTCATCGGCGCCGGAAAAGGCTCGGCGCAGATGGCGGCTGCCTTCGAGAAGGTCTGGGACGGGCCGATCGAAGGGCTGGTCGTCACGCGCTACGGCTATGGCGCGAAATGCGAACGCATCGAGATCATCGAGGCGGCGCATCCAGTGCCGGACGCTGCCGGATTGGAAGCCTCACGGCGACTGCTGGAAAAGGTCCAGGGCCTGACGGCGGACGATCTGGTCGTGGCGCTGATTTCCGGCGGCGGTTCGGCGCTGCTGCCGTCGCCGGCGGCCAACCTGACGCTGGCCGACGAGATTGCCGTCAACGAGGCGCTGCTTGCCTCCGGCGCGCCGATCGCGGCCATGAACACCATCCGCAAGCATGTCTCGACCATCAAGGGCGGCCGGCTGGCCGCCGCTGCCTGGCCGGCCAAGGTGGTGTCGCTGGTTGTCTCCGACATTCCCGGTGACAACCCGGCTCTTGTCGCCTCCGGTCCGACGATCCCCGATACCGGCAGCCGGGAAGACGCGTTGGCGTCGATATCTGCCTATGGCATGAAGCTGCCGGCTTCGGTGATGGCGCATATCAGTTCGCCGGCGGCCGATGCGCCAAACCCTGGAGATGAGCGTTTTTCGCGCAACGAAGTGCATCTGATCGCCTCGGCCGGCGTGTCGCTGGAAGCGGCAGCGGCGGAAGCCAAGCGGCAAGGGATAGAGGCCGTCATCCTCTCCGATGCCATCGAGGGCGAAGCGCGTGAGGTCGGCGGCGTCCATGCCGCCATTGCCCGCGAAGTGGCGACGCGCGACCGGCCATTTTCGAAACCGGTGCTCATTCTCTCGGGCGGCGAAACAACCGTGACCTTGCGGGCAAAAGGCAAGGGCGGCCGCAATTCGGAATTCCTGCTCGCCTTCGCCCTTGGCATCAACGGCGTGCAAGGCATTCACGCCCTGGCCGCCGACACCGACGGCATCGACGGTTCGGAAAACAATGCCGGGGCCTTCGCCGACGGTTCGACCGTCTCGCGCATGCGCGCTGCAAGAGTCGATGCCAAGGCAATGCTGGCCGGCAACGATGCCTGGACGGCGTTCAATGCAGTTGGCGATCTTTTCGTGCCGGGGCCGACCGGCACGAATGTCAATGATCTCAGGGCGATCCTGATCCGATAGGCGACCGGTTCAGGCAACCATCAACCGCTTCACCTCTCTCATATCCCGCAGGAAACGCTCGCGCTCGGCCTCCTTGTCGGCCGGCTCATGGATGCGCAGGATGAAGGAGGGATGGATGGTGATGAACACGCGCAGGCCATCCTCTCGTTCGATCACTTGGCCGCGCATCTTTGTCACCGGTATGGCCTTGCCCAGCAAAGACAAGGCAGCCGTAGCGCCGAGCGCCACGGCAAGATCCGGTTTGATCAGTGCGAATTCCCTGTCGATCCACCAGCGGCAGGCCTGCACCTCACCGGCATTCGGCTTGGAATGGATACGGCGCTTGCCGCGCGGCTCGAATTTGAAGTGCTTGACCGCGTTGGTAACGTAGACTTTTTGGCGATCCACCTCCGCCTCGTCGAGGATCGCGTCGAACACCTTGCCGGCCGGACCGACGAAAGGTTTGCCGGCGAGGTCCTCCTGATCGCCGGGCTGTTCGCCGACGAAGATGACCTTGGCATTGTCAGGCCCTTCGCCGAACACGGTCTGCGTCGCATCGCGCCATAACGGGCAGCGGCGGCAGCCTTTCGCGGCCTCGCGCAGCTCGGAAATGCTGCTGGCGGCATCACCTCCCGGCGTCTGTGTCGGCTCACGCTTTGGCCAATGCTTTGCCTGCACCTTGGCGTGGTGCGGTGCGGGCGTTGTCGGCATTCTGGCAATCATCTCCTTGGCGGCCTTGTCCGCTCCTGCGATCAGCTCTGGAATGAGCGAGGCCTCGGGAAGGTTCCGCCAATATTTCTTCGGCATCTCCTTCTGCATGGCCTTCACCTTCAGCCGCGCTGGATTGAAGATGTTCTCGAAATAGGTGCGCCACAGCGCCTCGGTATCATCCTCAGTCGGAGCATCGCCTTTGGCCGCACCCGGCCCGATCGCCAGCCTTTCACCATCCCAATCGGCGGAGGTGTGCGGCGTCAGGATCGTCCAGCGCATGCCCGTGAAGCGCCTGACGAAGAAATCCGCATTGCGCTCAACGATGAAATGATCAGGCTCGAACCAGGCAACATAACGCTCCTCGGCGCCATCGCCTATCTTCCGGAAGCGCACGAAGGCATGCATCTTGTGGCTGTCGCGCCGCACCGCTTTCTCCATGGCCTCAAGCCGCCTGGTGTCGGGATTCGAGGCGATCGACAGCAGCTTAGGCTCGCTGCGCAGCCGCCACAGCATCCGGTAGAGAAAGGCGAACCGGGTGGGATCGGAATGGCAGAAGGCGGTTTCCGCCTGCCCGATGAAGTCGCGCGGCACCACGAGTTGTGCGCCTTGCGGCGCGGCCGGCAAATCGTTCCGCGTCCGGTCCGAACCGGCCGCGACATGCCAGCTGATATCCTCGGGCCTGACCTCGTTCAGCGCCAGGCGACGGGCCGCGTCGCGCCAACCGGCAAAATCGGTCTCGCTTTCGAGCAAGACACTGTATCGGGCAAGGTTGAGCTCGGCCGACGGCATGGTCAAAACAACGACAGCTGTTCGCAGGAACGCACGATGGTGTCGCGCAGGCCGGTTTTGTCGGTGACAGCGCCTGGCGACCAGCCTTCGGCGATGATGAATGGCCGAAGCTTGGCGATCGACTGACAGATCCGCCCGACATCTTCGAGCCGCATTCGCCGGTGGCGCCGCGTCTCCAGGATTTTTGCCACCACCTTGGTGCCGAGGCCAGGCACGCGCAGCAGCGCCTCGCGATCCGCGCGATTGATGTCGACTGGAAACTGGCCTCGATTGCGCAGCGCCCAGGCGAGCTTCGGGTCGATGGCGAGATCAAGCATGCCATCGCTGCTGCCGGCCAGGATTTCCGGCTGCGAGAACCCGTAAAAACGCATCAGCCAGTCGGCCTGGTAGAGCCGGTGTTCGCGCATCAGCGGTGGCTTCTGCAGCGGCAGCGACGATGACGAGTCCGGGATCGGACTGAAGGCCGAGTAATAAACCCGCCGCAGATGATAGCTGCCATAGAGCCGCGCGCTGGTGTGCAATATGCCGTCGTCCGAGGTCTTGTCGGCGCCGACGATCATCTGCGTCGACTGGCCACCCGGCGCAAAGCGTTCGCGCTTCTTGGTCCTCAGCGTCGGCTCGGCCTTTTCCTCCATCTTCTGGCGCAGCCTGGCCATGGAAAGACGGATCGTTTCCGGCTTCTTTTCCGGCGCCAGTTTCTTGACGCCCTCATCGGTGGGCAGCTCGACATTGATCGACAGCCGGTCGGCATAGAGCCCCGCCTTCTCGACCAGTTCGGCAGAGCTTTCCGGAATGGTTTTGAGATGGATATAGCCGGAAAACTTCTCTTCCAGCCGCAGCCGTCGCGCCACCTCGACCATCTCGCCCATGGTTTCATCCGGCGAGCGGATGACGCCAGAGGACAGGAACAGTCCCTCGATGTAGTTGCGCCGGTAAAAATCCATGGTCAGCTTCACCACCTCGTCGATGCTGAAGCGGGCGCGCCGTACATTCGAGGACGAGCGGTTGATGCAATAGCTGCAATCGTAGATGCAAAAGTTGGTGAGCAGGATTTTCAGGAGCGAGATGCAGCGGCCGTCCGGTGCATAGGAATGGCAGATGCCCATGCCTTCGGTGGAACCGATGCCGCCGGATTGCTGCGAATCCTTCTTCGCCGAGCCCGATGAGGCACAGGAAGCATCATACTTGGCGGCGTCGGAAAGGATCGCCAGCTTTTCACGGACGGTGAGAGCGCTCATTCGTTCATGATATGTTCTGGGCAACTGCCGCGCTACCTCATTTGACATAGGCGGCGAAAAAGTGATCGCCGCCATCTCAAGGTCCTCACACCTCGTGCAAATAGAGATGGTAATCCAGTTCGCTGACCGTGCGTGCCACGCGCAGATATTCGGACTGTTTGATCGCCACGAAGGTGCGGTGCAAATCCTCGCCGAGCGCGCCTTTCAGGAAGCTGGAGGCCTTGGCCGCTTCGATCGCGGCGCGCCAGTCCGCCGGCATCGTCGTGCGGGTAACGGCTGCTTCATAGCCGTTGCCGGTCGTTTCAGGGCCGGGATCGAGCCCTTCGTCGAGGCCTTTGATGATGCCGGCCAGCACCGTCGCGGCGATCAGATAGGGATTGGCGTCGACGCCGGACGGCCGGTGCTCTATGCGCCGGTTCTTGGCGTCGCCAGCCGGCACGCGCAGTGCCACCGAGCGGTTGTTGACGCCCCAGGTCGGCGCCACCGGCGCATAGGATTGCGAGACGAAACGCCGCCAGGAATTGGCGTGCGGCGCAAACACCAGCATCGATTCCGCCATCGTCTGGATCAGCCCGCCGAGACCCTGCAACAGGGGTAGCGACCAGCTCTCGCCGCCGGCTTCGGTAAACACGTTGCGGCCAGCCTTGTCCTGCAGAGAGACGTGGAAATGCATGCCCGAGCCGGCATATTTCTCGATCGGCTTGGCCATGAAACAGGCGGTCACGCCATGGCGGCGCGCCTGCGCCCGCACCAGCCGCTTCAGCATGACGAGGTCGTCGGCCGCCCGCATCACATCCTTGCGGTAGTTCAGCGTCAGCTCGTACTGGCCCGGCGCATATTCCGATATCACCGTCTCGGCCGGAATGCCTTGCGCCTTGGCGGCGGCGTAGATGTCGGAGAACAGCGGCTCCATGCCGTGCAGATGGTCGACGGAATAGACCTCCGTCTTGCCCGAAACGCGGCCGTCGAGCACGGCGCGCGCCGGCTGCACCTTGCCGTCGGCGTCGCGCTCATTGGCCAGCAGGAAGAACTCCAGCTCGAAGGCGCCCGCCGGGTAAAGGCCCTTGGCCGCGAGGATCTCGACCTGCCGGGCCAGCGCCAGGCGCGGGTCCGACGACATCGGCAGGCCGTCGAGGTGATACATCGCCATCAGCACCTGGCCGCGCGGCGGATTGGTGCCGTAGAGCGGCACCAGCGTGCCGGGGATCGGCCATGCCCTGAGGTCGCCGTCGCCGGTCGTCCAGATCAGTCCGGTCTCGTGCACGTCCTCGCCGGTGATGTCGAGGCCGAGGATCGAGATCGGCATGTGCCGCCCGCCCTCGAAAATGTTTTTCAACTCATGCCGGCGCACGATCTTGCCGCGGCCCACGCCATTGGCGTCCGTCAGCACGATATCGAAGGCTTCGATCTCGGGATGGGCGTCGAGAAAGGCTTGCGCCTCGGTGGGCGAAGACCCCGACGGGGAGGTCACAAAGGCATTGTCCATGGCCGCTTGTCTCATGCCGCAAGCTTTGCCGCAACAGCGCCGAAGGCGCTGATCAGCCGGTTGACCTGTGCGCCTGACGTCGCCGGCGAGATCAGCATCATGTTGTGGAAGGGCGCGATCAGCACGCCACGATTGACCAGCGCGACATGGATGGCGGCCTCCAGTTCCGGCGCATGCGCGGTCTCGGCTTCGGCGCCGTTGCGCAACGGTCCGGGCGCGCAGATGAACTCGACGCGGGCGCCGACGCGGGCAACATGCCAGGGCAGGCGATAGTGGTCGATCACCCCGTTCAGCCCGGCATCCAAACGCCGCGCCAGATGGTCCATGCGGTCATAATTCTCCGCTGTCATCACCTCTTCGAGCGTGGCGCGCATGGTGGCGAACTGCAGCGGGTTGGCCGACAGCGTCGTGCCCATGCCGGAATAGCCGGGTTCCTTGGTCCTGTTGTAGGCGGCATAGCGCGAGGCGACCTCATCGCTCATGCCCCACACGCTTGCCGGCACGCCGCCGGCGATCGGCTTACCCAGCACGAAGAAGTCGGGGTCGAGCCCGTACTTCCTGGTGTAGCCGCCGGGGCCGGTCGAGATCGTGTGTGTCTCGTCGATCAGGAGCAGCGTGCCGGTCTCGCGGGTCAGTCTGCGCAGCGCGTCGTGGAAGCCGGGGTCGGCCAGCACCATGCAGGAATTGGTCAGCACCGGCTCGGCCATGACGCAGGCCACATCCCTGTCCTTGAGGGCTGCTTCAAGGGCTGCGACATCGTTGAACTCGATGACTTTCGCCGTACGGGTCAGGTCACGGAACTCGCCCGCCAGTCCTGGCCGGTTGACCGGCTTGCCGTCGATAAGCCGCACCATCGTCTCGTCGACCGAACCGTGGTAGCAGCCGTTGAAGACCAGGATCTTTTCGCGCCCGGTGACGGCGCGGGCGACGCGCAGCGAGAAGCGGTTGGCGTCGGTCGCCGTCGTCGCGATCTGCCAGAATGGCAGGCCGAAACGCTGCTGCAGCAGCGGCCCGATGGCAAGCGCGTCTTCCGAGGGCAGCATATAGGTGAGGCCGCGCCCGGCCTGGCGGCGGATGGCCCGCGCCACCGGTGGCGGCGAATGGCCGAACATCGAGCCGGTGTCGCCAAGGCAGAAATCGTCGAGCCTGTTACCGTCAATGTCGGTGATCGCAGCGCCCTTGGCGCTGTCGACAAGGATCGGAAATGGCGTCGGCCAGTCGTTCATCCAGTGCATCGGCACGCCGCCGAAGAAGCCGGGCAGGCCGTTGCTGACCTTGGCCTGCGATTTCGGCCGCGCATTGCGGAAGGCCGCGCCTTCGGTCTCGCGCAATTCTACGATGCGGTCACGGCTGATGCCGCCGATGGACGTCTTTGAACCGTCGCTGCTGTGCATGAAAACCCCTCTCGTCCGTCCCTCTTAGCCAATCCATGTCCGCAACCGCAATTGGCCGCGCGCCTGCCCTGCATTGGCTCAGCCTGCTCCGGCGGCGCTTGACCGTGCTGGCGAAGTCAGCGCCAATATGAACGGGAATGAGGTGGAGGAACAAAAATGCGGACGATCCTCTGTGTGGCAATGCTACTGGCGTCGGCCGGCACTGCCTTCGCCTCGGGCGGCATCTGGTGCAATGTCGACGACAGGGCGGTGACATTCGACGTCGGCGCCGGTGTCACCCGAGGCATGGGCGGCCCGACCTTCAATTTTCGCGGCGATCTCGAAATCAAGGCGAGGCTGGCTGGCGATGGATTGCGCAAGATGGTGTTCGAGGATTCCAACCTGACCCAGTACTGGCTGGACGACAAGGAACTGCGGCTGAATATCTACCACGAGCACGAGGTGGCCAACGCCTTCAATTCGGTCGAGCTGACGATCCTGACCAAGGCCAGCGACGAAGGCGTCTATGACGGGCAGTACACGCTTGCCGTCTATGACAACGCCGCCGACACGGACAAGGACGGCAAACCGGTGGAATTGACGGGCAAGGTGTCGTGCGGGGCTGAGTAGGCTCGCCGATCGGTTGTGTCAGCCCGCCTGCATCGAGGCGATGGCGCGCCGCATCAGGTCGAGGAACACCAGCCGCTCGTCCTCGCTGAAACCGGTCAGGGCCACCTCGTTTTGTGAACGCGCGGCCTGTATCGCCGGCTCGCGCAGGCCAACGGCCTTCGCGGTGAGATGGATCGACTGCGAGCGCCCGTCTTCGGGGTGCAGGCGTCGTTCGATCAGCCCGTCACGTTCCATGCGGATCAGCGTGTTGGCCATCGTCGCCTGTTCGACATTGAGACGCTGCACGAGTTCGCGTTGCGTCAGGCCGTCTTCATCCCACAGCGCCAGCAGCGTCATGAACTGGGCGGGCGCCAGGCCAAGCGGCCGGATGCGCTGCTGCAGGCCGTTGGCAAACAACCGCGCCATGTGGTTGGCCAGGAATCCGGCGGATCGTTCTTTCTGAAATGTCATGCCTGCCAGATAATAGTTGAATAGCATGCTATGCAATGATATATAGCTTGCTATGGAGATACAAATGAAAACCAAAATTCATGCGGCAGCGGGTGCCGTCGCGCTCATCACGGTCTCGGCTTTCTGGCTGTCGACGGCTACGGCCGAACTGCTCGGCGACGCGGCCGCGATCACAACGGTCAAGAACTGCGTGCTGGCCGGCATGGTGGTGCTCATCCCGGCGATGATCATTGCCGGCGCGTCGGGCTTTTCACTTGGCAAGGGCTGGAAGAGCCCGGTCGTGGCACGCAAGAAGTGGCGCATGCGCATCATCGCCGCCAACGGATTGCTGGTGCTGGTGCCCTCGGCCTTCCTGCTCAGCAGCTTTGCCACGGCCGGTCGCTTCGACAAGTTCTTCGTAGTCGTCCAGGCGATTGAGCTGGTAGCCGGCGCAACGAACATCGCACTGTTGTCGCTCAACATGCGCGACGGGCTGTCGCTGCGGCGCAAGCCTCTTCGGCTGGCCACGCGAGCGCGGTGAGGTCAGGCCGTGATGTCGATGACGCCGCAGTCGCCGGCCGCGCTGCCGAAGGCGATACGGCGCTCTTCCCTGTCCCACATCATCGCGGTGATGGCGCCCTTGCCTTGCCGGCGCAGCAGCACTTCCTTGGCGTCGGCGAAGCGCGCGGCGATCACCATGCCGTCCTCGTAACCGATCGCCACGACGTCCTGGCTTGGATGGCAGGCCACGCAAGTCACCATCGTGTTGCCGCGCGTGCCGAGTTCCAGCGGCGCCTTGCCCATTGGTCCGTCCTTGCCCGAAAACGGCCAGACGATCGCCGCCGGCGCGCCGGAACTCGCCAGCCATTTGCCTTTGACGCTCCATGACAGGCTTTTGACCTTGCCGGGATAGCCGCTCATGCGCATGTGCTTGCCGTCGACCAGCTTCCAGCCATGCAGGGCGTTTTCCTGCATCGTGGTGACGAGGAAGGCGCCATCCGGCGAGAAGGTGATGCCGGTATGGGCGCCGGCCCATTCGAGTTCCACCGGCTTGCCCTCGGCGGCCGGGAAATGCAGCGTCGCGCCATTGTAGCGGGCAACGCCGAAGCGCATGCCCTTGGGCGAAAACGCCAGCCCCTCGACCGAGCGCGGATGGGCAAATTCCCTGGTCTTGCCGTCGGCGAAGCGCACGAAGGCGAACTTGCCCGTGGCATAGGCGACGGCGCCCTGCGGCCCGGCGGCGACGCTGGTGATCCACTTTTTCCCGGCGCTGGCCACTTCGGTGGCTTCGCCGCCTGTCTTCACGGCAAACACCTTGCCGTCCTCGCCGCCAGTGATCAGCCGGTCGTTGGCCGCATCGTGGAAAGCCGCCAGCAGCCCGTCATTGGCTTGGATGGTCTTGTGGCCATTGTCGAGCCGATGGATAGCGCCATCGGCCAGCGCGAAATGCGGCACGTCGCCAAGGAAGACGGCGGCAACGCAATGGCCTTCGAGGTCGAGGGGGGCAACTGTGGGCATGGATATCTTTGTTCAGTTGAATTGCAGCGGTTGCAGGGGCTTACTCGACGTTTACGGTTCCGGCAACCTTGGAGGATCGGCGAGGCGGCAAGAGGCTGTAATCTAGTCAAGGCAGCCCCTTGGCTCGCAGTTCAGTTGCAAACGTCGCCGATGGCATCACCAGGGTCAAAGCCGATCCCTGGAGGCGCTCTGCACCACAGCTGGCATACCACCTTGCGGACCCGGTCGCTCTTGGCATCGATGATGAGCAGGATGCCGCCGCCTTCGCCGGCAAGCCGCAGGCAGCGCAATGCGGCGGCGGCGAGCAGTTGGCCTCCAAGCCCTGCCCGATGGCGACCTCCCCAACGGAATGGGATAACATCACCGATTGTGATCTCCAGGCGGGAACGGAACTTCCGCACCCTGCGATTGTATGATGACCCAAACCATGTTCTTGGCGATGCTCGCGCCGCTCGCTCCGGTCGTTTGAGAAAGGAACAATGTGCTGGGCTTCTTGGAGCGCAGGGGCCTTCGGCTGTTCGTGACATTGTTGGTCGCTTTGTCAGCCGCTGCCGGCTACGCTTTCCTCAAACGCAGAATATTGTGGGAGATGGTGCAGACCTGCGCACTTGCAAGTACGCGGCTTGGCGTCGCCTTCCCCTGCGACCAGGTGATACTGACCGAGCAGGGGGATTATGGGTCAGTCCTCATCAAATCACCTCTACACCGGACCGAGTTTCTGGTGGCCCCAATCACAGCGATTGCGGGCTTGGAAAGCCCATACGCCCGTTCCACTGATAGCGCCCAACTATGGAACCGGGCATGGGAAGCCCGACAGAAAGTTGAAGCAAGACTCGGACACGGCCTGCCACGATCAGCCGTTGGCCTGGCGGTTAATTCCCGCTTTGAGCGGTCCCAGGATCAGTTGCACATCCACGTCGATTGCTTGCTGGAGTCGGTGGAAAGGACGCTTGCCTTAGATGGGCCGAAGCAAGACGCGACCTGGCAACCGTTTCCATTGATATTGAAGGGGCGACCCTATTGGATAATGGCAGTGGCTGAGCCGGATCTGCGAACCACTAACGTGGTCGGCCTGGTTGTTGCCGGTTTGCCTCAGGCACGACACACCATGGATGATCTAAATGTACTCGTCGCCGGTGCAACGCTGGCTGACGCGAGGCCGGGATTCTATATTCTGGTAAATTGGGGAAGGGCAGCTGAGCACCTCCTCGATCACAGATGTACCTCGCGCTAGCTATCGCCTGTTGGTCAAAGCCGATCATTCGACCATTTCAAGGATGCACTGGCTAGACACGCCCGCCCGTCTTCCTTTCCTCATAGACAAGCTCCCGCTTCGGCGGCGGGTTTTGTGCTAGAATGGTGGCCGCCTGGCGGTCAGCCGCCATTATCTGGGAAGGAGGCAGGCGACTTTGACCTCAACCCTGACGGGCGGCGGCAGCCGCTCGCTTGGTCTGATACCAATCAAATCGAGCAAGCGGCGCTGAGCGAAGGGACCGCCGACCTACCGTCGCAGTGGCGGCGTTCGTGGAAACGCCACGATCGTCAACGGCGGCTTCTGAAATTCCACGGCCGCAATTCCTTCGATCATTACATCCAGCCTGGAACCGCACGGCAAAGCCTGACTAGGCCTGGCAGGCCTCGAAACTCTTCTTCAGCCGCTCGGCGTCCAGTTCGCGGCCGATGAACACCAGCCGGCTCTCATGTTTCTCGCCGTCTTTCCAGGCGCGCTGATGGTCGCCCTCGATGATCATGTGCACGCCCTGGATGACGTAGCGTTCATCATCGCCTTTCAGGGCAATGATGCCTTTCAGCCGCAGGATGTTGGGGCCTTCCATCTGGGTGATCTTCTCGATCCACGGGAAGAATTTCTTCGGGTCCATCTCGCCGCCGCGCAACGACACCGACTGCACCGTCACATCATGGATGTCTGAGGGATGCGCGTGGTCGTGGTGATGATGGTCATGCCCGTCATGATCATGGTGGTGGTGATCGTGGCCATCATGGTCGTGATCGTGGTCATGATGGTGATCGTCATGCGCCTCAAGGAAATGCGGATCGTTCTCCAGCGCCCGGGAGAGGTCGAAGGCGCCGCGGTCGAGCACCTCCGACAGGGCGACGCCGGCGCGCGTCGTGCGATGGATCCTGGCCGCCGGATTGATGGCGCGGATCGTCGCCTCGACCTTGGCGAGCTCTTCCGGGGTGACGAGATCGGTCTTGTTGAGGACGACGACATCGGCGAAAGCGATCTGGTCTTCGGCTTCCTTGGAATCCTTGAGCCTGAGCGGCAGATGCTTGGCATCGACCAGCGCCACCACCGCATCGAGCTTGGTCTTGGAGCGCACGTCGTCGTCCATGAAGAAGGTCTGCGCCACCGGCACCGGATCGGCGAGGCCGGTGGTCTCGACTACAATGGCGTCGAAGCGCCCCGGTCGGCGCATCAGGCCCTCGACGACGCGGATCAGGTCGCCGCGCACCGTGCAGCAGACGCAGCCATTGTTCATCTCGTAGATTTCCTCGTCGGATTCCACGATCAGGTCGTTGTCGATGCCGATTTCGCCGAATTCGTTGACGATGACCGCGTAGCGCCTGCCATGGTTCTCCGACAGGATGCGGTTGAGCAGCGTCGTCTTGCCGGCGCCGAGATAGCCGGTGAGAACGGTTACGGGGATCTGCGTCTGTGCGTCGCTCATGGCTTGCCTCGAGATGACTGGGCCTTGAAATCCAGGCCGCGAAAAAGGGATTGTCGGCTCCATATAGGATGTGTGCGGGGCTTTTGCACGGGGCAAACCGATGGGCCAAAGCTCTTGGCCCGGCCACTGTGATATCGGCGTGCCGGATGACTGCGAAAGTGCGCCTTTGTCGCGAGCAAGGCGCGTCTCACGCCACGCGGGCCTCACCTTTGCGGCGATTCCCGTGCGGCGAAAAGTCGTTTGTCATCTAACTGAAATAAACATCTGGCATTAGCCACGGCGGGCACCGCAATGCTTGCCGGCAAAGCTGTTTCACGCGCCGGATTCTTTTTATCGTCGATTGCCAACCGGCCGGCTGCGTCTATGCTGTCGCTACCGGTATGGCCGAAGAGGGGATGACCATGGCCAAGGCGGACAAAACTGCAACAATGAGCCGGCTGCATTCGGCGGCAAGGCTGGCAAGAACCGCGCTGGCGGCCCGGCTGCTGGCGCACGGCTTCTATGCCGGCCAGGACCAGATCATGCTGGCGCTCGACCGCGAGGACGGCCAGACGCCTGGCAATCTCGCCGGCCGCCTCGGCGTGCGCCCGCCCACCATCACCAAGACCATCAACCGGCTGCAGGCGCAGGGCTTTCTGGAAAAGCGCGCCTCGTCGGCCGACGCCCGTCAGGCTCATATTTTCCTCACCGACACTGGCCGCGATATCATCCACGCCATCGAGAAATCGGTGAAGAAGACCGAAAAGCAGGCGCTGAAGGGCCTCGACAAGAAAGACCAGAAGGCGCTGTTCAAGCTGCTGGCCCGCATCGAGGCCAATCTCTCCAACGAGGAGCTTGTGCTGATCGACGACGACGCCGAGTCGGACGAGTGATCAGGCCGCTGCTGGAGCCGCGTCCCGGATCAGCGAGGACCAACGCCCCGGCGTCATGCCGAATGCCTTCTTGAATTGCCTGTTGAAATGGCTCTGGTCGGTAAAGCCGGCCTCGACCGCGATCTGCGCCAGGGGCTCGCCGGCGTTAATCATCCGCCGCGCGCGCTGAAGCCGGCGCATCACCAGGAAACGATGCGGGCTGGTCGAGAAGGCGGCGCGGAAATGCCTCGATAAGGCGTAGCGGTCCAGTCCGGTGACGGCTTCCAATTCGCCGGAACGCACCGGGCGCATTGCGTTCTCCGTAAGATAGTCCCGCGCCAGCGTCGCCGCCCGCCATGCCGTCCGGGCCATCGGCTTTGCCGGCTGGCCGGCATGCCGTGCCAGGCCATGCATCAGTTGGGCGAGAAAATCATCGACGAACAGCTCGTCGAGTTCCTGTTGCAGCGGCCCCAGCGCCGAAAGCAGCGTGGCGCAGAAGGCTTCGTCCCGCACCACGGCTTCCCTGACGAAGGGCAACGACGCGCCGCCAAGGGAGTCCAGCATCAGCGACGGTTCGAGGTAGAGCATCCTGTAGCGCAACCCGTCCTCGGTGCCGGCGCCGCCGTCATGCAACTCATCGGGATGCAGCACGATGATCTGGCCGGGCAGGCTTAGCCGCGTCGCGCCGCGATAGCGGAAGGTCTGCACGCCATGCAGCGTCACCCCGATCGCATAGGTGTCATGACGATGCAGATCGAAGGCGCTGCCATGAAAGCGCGCCTCGATCCGCTCCATGCCGGCGGGGTCGGGTGCGGAGATGATGCAATTCTCCGCCGCGTCCGCGCACAAACGTCCAAGACCCCTAGAGGCCTGGCGGTCTAGTTCGAACGACATCGTCTCATTCAGCCTCGCAATCGGGGCCTAACCTCGAATGGTCCATTTTGTCATGTTCGATACGAAATTTGCAATCGTCCTGCGCGAAGACTTGCCCGTCTGGCAGAAACTCAACGTCACCGCGTTCCTGACCAGCGGCATCGTCGCGCAGTTTCCTGACATCATCGGCGAGCCCTATCGCGACCGCTCAGGCAATCTCTACAATCCGCTGTCGATCCAGCCGGTCATCGTGCTGTCGGCAGACCAGGCGACGCTGGCCGCGCTCCACCGGCGCGCGCTGGAGCGCGGCGTGACGACCTCGCTCTATGTCGAGGAGATGTTTTCCACCGGCTTCGACGCCGCCAACCGCGCCGTCTTTGCGCAATTCGCGCCAGAAGATGCCAAGGTGGTCGGCATCGCGCTGCGCGCCGAGAAGAAGGTGGTCGACAAGATCACCAAGGGCGCCCGCATGCAGGCATAGCGTGGGAGGCTTGGACTAAGCCTGGCGGCTTCTATTGTTGTGCCAGCGAGCTCATGTGCGCGGCAGTGGCCGACAATTGGCTTGCCGGCAAGCGACAATTCCCGCAAAGGTGCGCTCCAGCCCAGCTTTTCCCCGGCCTGCAAGTGAACGCTTCCCAAAGACATGTCGAAAGCGCGACGCCGCCGGTGGCGATCCTGTGCATGCTGACCACCTATGTCTTCTTCACCTTCCTCGACACCTCAAGCAAATATCTCGTCCTTGCCGGCGTTTCGGCGCTGATCGTCGCCTGGGTGCGCTTTGCCGTGCATGTCGTGCTGGTCGGCACCCTCCTGCGCGGCTGGCGCGATCCGCTGCGGTTTCGCCCGGTCAACCTGCCGGCGCATGTGCTGCGCGGCGTGTTCCTGTTCGGCTCGACCATGTGCAACATCCTGGCCTTGCGCTCCCTGCAGCTGGCCGAGACGACGTCGATCTATTTCTTCGGGCCGATGGTGATCACCGCCCTTGCCGGCCCGCTGCTCGGCGAATGGGCCGGCTGGCGGCGCTGGCTGGCCATTCTGGCCGCCTTCGCCGGGGTCCTCATCATCACAAGGCCAGGTGTCGGCGTCTTCGGCATCGGCCATCTCTTCGCACTCGGCTCGATGCTGTCGAACTGCTTCTATGTCATCATGACGCGCCGCATGTCGTCGACCGAGACGTCGGAAAGCCTGATCCTGTTTTCGGCGCTGGCGCCGACGGTGCTGCTTTTGCCCATGCTGCCGTTTTCCTTCTCGCTGCCGCATGATGGCTGGCACTGGTTCATCCTGCTCATGCTTGGCGTGTTCGGCGGTGTCGGGCACTGGCTGCTGGTCCAGGCCTATCGGCTGGCAACGACCACGGCGCTCGCCCCCTATCCCTATTCGCAGATGGTGTGGATGATCATTTCCGGCTGGATCGTCTTCAAGCAGTTCCCGGATCGCTGGACGCTGGTCGGCGCCGCCATCATCGTCGCCAGCGGCCTCTACATCGTCCACCGCGAGCACCGGCTGCGGCTGCAAAGCCGCGCGGCCTCCGATGTCGAGGCCGAGGCGCTGGCAAAAAAACTTTGATTTGCCCCCGATCGGTGGCATAACGCCGCCTTTAAACTGTTTAGGTCGCAATTCAGCTCGTTCGGGGAGCGCAAGGCGCTGGCACAAAAAATCAAGCTTTCGACGATCGCCGATGCACTCGGCGTGTCCACGGCCACCGTGTCGCTGGCGTTGCGCGACAGCCCGCTGGTGGCCGGCGCGACGCGCGACCGTATCAAGGAACATGCGCGCGCCATCGGCTATATCTACAACCGCCGCGCCGCCAGCCTGCGCACCTCGCGCTCGGGCATTGTCGGCGTCGTCGTCCACGACATCATGAACCCGTTCTTCGCCGAGATCCTGCGCTCGATCGAAAGCGAACTCGACCGCAGCCGGCAGACCTTCATCCTGTCCAATCACTACGACCAGCTCGAAAAGCAGCGCACCTTCATCGACACGCTGCTGCAACTCGGCGCCGACGGCGTGATCATGTCGCCGGCCATCGGCACCCCGGCTGCCGACATACTGATGGCCGAGGAAAACGGCCTGCCGGCGGTGCTGATCGCCCGCACCGTCGAGGGCGCCGACGTGCCGGTGTTTCGCGGCGACGACGCTTACGGCACCGGGCTTGCCACCAACCATCTGATCTCGCTCGGCCACAAGCGCATAGCCATGATCGGCGGCACCGACCAGACCTCGACCGGCCGCGACCGCTATCAGGGCTATGTCAACGCCATGGAGGCGGCAGGGCTCGAAGTCAGGCCGTCCTGGCGCATCGCCGGTCCGCGCACCAAGCAGGCCGGCTTCGAGGCCGCCGGGCAGTTCCTGGCGCTGAAAGACAGACCGACCGCCGCCTGCTGCTGGAACGACCTCGTCGCCATCGGCCTGATGAACGGCATTGCGCGCGCCGGCCTGGTGCCGGGCATCGACATTTCCGTCACCGGCTATGACGATCTCGAGGAGGCGGCGATCGCCACGCCGGCGCTCACCACCGTCTGGAACGGCCAGCGCGAGGTCGGCCGCCGCGCCGCCAGCGCGCTGCTCGACAAGCTCAACGGGCAGACGGTGCGGCCCTCGCAGGAATTGATCAAGCCGGAGCTGCATGTGCGCCAGTCGACCGGCAAGCCGGTGGAGCGGGCATGACCAAGGCCGAACAGCTGCAAGCCGTCGCCATTCTGGTGCCGGCGGACTTCAGCGACCACGCCGTCCGGCGCATCGACCGTACTTTCAAACAGATCAGGGTCGAACGCACCGACCCGGCGCTGGTCACCGACGAGATGCGCCGCACGGTGCGTGGCATTGCGTCGTTTGCCGGGATCAGCGCGGCGATGATGGATGCGCTGCCCAATCTCGAACTCATCGCCTCCTTCGGCGTCGGCTATGATTCGGTCGATGTCGGCCATGCGGCGGCGAACAACATCATGGTCACCAACACGCCCGACGTGCTGACCGAGGAGGTCGCCGACACCGCGATCGGGCTGCTGATCAACACGATCCGTGACCTGCCGCGCGCGGAAAACTGGCTGCGTGACGGCAGCTGGGTACGCAAGGGCAACTATCCGCTGAGCCGGCTGACCTTGCGCGCCCGCCGCGTCGGGATTTTCGGCATGGGCCGCATCGGGCAGGCCATTGCCCGGCGCCTTGAGGCGTTCGGCCTGCCGGTCGCCTATCACAACCGGCGCAGGGTCGAGGGTCTTTCCTACGAGTATCATCCGACGCTGAAAGGTCTGGCGGAAGCGGTCGATACGCTGATTTCGGTGGCGCCTGGTGGCGCTTCGACGCAGAAGGCGGTCAATGCCGAGATCCTGTCGGCGCTTGGCGCCAACGGCGTCTTCGTCAATATCGGCCGCGGCAGCACGGTCGACGAGGCGGCGCTCGCGGCGGCGCTCGTCGACGGCACCATCGCCGCCGCCGGGCTCGATGTCTTCGCCGACGAGCCGAATGTGCCCAAGGCGTTGCTCGACGCCCCCAACGCCTCGCTTTTGCCGCATGTCGGCTCTGCCTCGGAACACACACGCCGCGCCATGGCCGATCTGTGCGTCGACAATCTGGTGTCCTGGTTCACCGAGCGCCGGCCGCTGACGCCGGTGCCGGAGACGGCGCATGTCAAGGCTCGCGGCTAGCGAAAGGCAAACCGATGACGGTGAAGCCGCCTGACAATTCCACGATTTTGGTCGCCACCAATGGCCGAGATCAGATCATTTCGATTCCGTATCCAAAGCGGCCCTTCGCCAACTACCTGATCGGAATATTCGTTCTTTGCTGGCTAGGAGGCTGGGCCTTTGGCGAGATTACAGCCGCATATCAGCTCGTGACCAGGCCGTTCGGCGGGCCTACGGCGTTTGTTGCCTTCTGGCTCTGCGCTTGGACAGTCGGTGGCATCTTCGCAATGCTCATGGTTCGCCGCATTTTCCGGCGCTCCGTGCCCGAAGTGATAAGGCTCGATGCGGCCGGGGTCAGCCATGACCCTGGGTTGCCGCCGTTCAAAATGCCGTCCTACGGCGCCTCCGCCTGGACGCAGCTGTTTTCGAAGCGGACTGAGCGCAGGTTCGACCGGATGCAGCTCAAATCGCTGAGGCTTCGCGACGGCGATACTCACAATCGCCTGACAGTCGACGCTGGGGCCCAGAGGGTCGAGATCGGTTCGGCAGCCACCGATGTCGAGCGCGAGTGGCTCTTTAAACTCCTTTCAGATCGCTATCCGACGACCGTCCCTCAATAGTTCGACGGTTTCGTCTTCCGCGTTCGTTGATGCCGGCAGTGGCTCCGTCACATTTATTAACGCCAGCTTAACCCTTTGAAATCATTTTGCATCCTGCCCGTGTGCATGGATGAGACAGAATGAAATCGCTTTCCGCATTGATCGCAATCGCCGCCTTGTTTGGCGGCGTTCAGCTGTTTCATAACGGCAATGGGCAAAGCGTCGCCGAAGAGGTCACGCGGTCCAGCACCTACAGGCTGGTCGCCAATGGCGATGAGGGAGCCTGCGCGGTGAGCCGCGGGGCCGAAATTTCGGATGGCCTGTCCCTGCTTACTGTTGCTCCGACATGCCGTCGTCTGATCCCTGGCATAGAACGGGCAAAGTTCTGGCGCGAACAGAATGACGGCACGGTCGCCTTCAGCGCCAACGGCGTCGATCCGATCGTCACCTTCGCCGTGGCCGACGGCGACGGTTACGAATCCTATGCGCCAGCCACGCCCTTGCTGTCGCTGGCGGGCGGCCGCAGGACCGGCGACTGACTACTCCGCCGCTGCCCGTGCCCCGGCCTTCGCGGCGGCGTGCAGGCGCACCGCATCGCCGAACGCGCGAAAAATCTTGGCCGAGTTGCTGTCCGAGTTGACCCAGTACTCCGGATGCCACTGGACGCCGACGGCAAAGGCTCGGGCGCCCTTGACCGAAACCGCTTCGACCGTGCCGTCGGTGGCGACAGCCTCGATCTCGAGCTTCGACCCGAGCCGGTCGATCGCCTGGCGGTGCAGTGAATTGACCTTGATCTCACCGGCGCCGAACACACCGGCCAGGCAACTGCCTGGTTTGATCGAAATGGCCTGGTGAATGGCGAAGCGCTCGTCCTGGTGGTCGCTCACCGGCGCGCGGTGGTCGAGCGAACCCTCGCGCTCCTGGATCTCGGTGCCCAGCGTGCCGCCGAGCGCCACGTTCAACTCCTGGATACCGCGGCAAATGGCGAGCAGCGGCACGCCGCGCTCGATCGCCCGGCGGATCAGCGGCAGCGTGGTGGCGTCACGCGCCGGATCATAGGGACCGTTGGCTTCGCTGGCATCGCCACCATAGAGCGAGGGGTGCACGTTGGATTTCGAACCGGTGACCATGACGCCGTCGACCGAGGATAGGAGTTCATCGAAGTCGAGCCTGTCGCCGAACGACGGCACCAGCAGCGGAAACACGCCGGCGCCGGCAACCGCCGCTTCCAGATATTGCTGCGGGGCGGCATGCCAGGTGTAGTTGTCGAACTGACGGACGTCGGTCGATATGGCGACGAGCGGCTGGTGCATTTTGGGTCTGTTTTCCATCTTGCAAGGGATATCCTGCCTGCAAAATAGGCGATCCCTGGGCATTTTTCCATGCCAAGTTTTGGCGTGTCGCATGGACCACGAAGTCGTCTGTTAGACTATAGTTGCAGGGTCGCACGGCTTGGTCACCAAATCCGGTCGCCGTGCTGGACTAGCCTTCTCGCCTGTGTATTGTTTCGGCCAACCGATGCGGGAGCCCGAGGATTTCCCGGATGTCGGTCTGTTGATCCAAAAGGGAGGAACTGCATGGATCGTCGTTCATTCATTCGCAAGGCCGGTGTGACCGGCGTCGGCGCCGCGGCGGCGGCGGCAACGCTTGCGGCCCCGGCAATCGCCCAGTCCAATCCCAAGGTGACATGGCGGCTGGCATCGTCCTTCCCGAAATCGCTCGACACCATCTATGGCGGCGCCGAGGTGTTCTCCAAGATGCTGTCGGAAGCCACCGACGGCAATTTCCAGATCCAGGTCTTTGCCGCCGGCGAACTCGTGCCCGGCCTGCAGGCCGCCGATGCCACCACGGCCGGCACGGTCGAAGCCTGCCACACGGTGGCATATTATTACTGGGGCAAGGACCCGACATGGGCGCTCGGCGCGGCGGTCCCCTTTTCGCTCAACGCGCGCGGCATGAATGCCTGGCACTACCATGGCGGCGGCATCGACCTGTTCAATGAGTTCCTCGCCACGCAAGGTCTCTTCGGCCTGCCGGGCGGCAACACCGGCGTGCAGATGGGTGGCTGGTTCCGCAAGGAAATCAACACGGTCGCCGACCTCTCCGGCCTCAAGATGCGCATTGGCGGATTCGCCGGCAAGGTGGTGCAGAAGCTCGGCGTCGTGCCTCAGCAGATCGCCGGCGGCGACATCTATCCGGCGCTGGAAAAAGGCACGATCGACGCCGCCGAATGGGTCGGCCCCTATGACGACGAGAAGCTCGGCTTCTACAAGGTCGCGCCCTACTACTACTATCCCGGCTGGTGGGAAGGCGGCCCGACCGTGCATTTGATGTTCAACAAGGCGAAATACGAAGAGCTTTCGCCGGCCTACAAGTCGCTGCTGCGCACCGCCGCGCAAGCCGCCGATGCCGACATGCTGCAGAAATACGATTATGTGAACCCCGCGGCGGTGAGGCGGCTGGTCGCCGGCGGCGCCAAACTGCGTCCGTTCAGCCAGGAGATCATGGCCGCCTGCTTCGAAAAGGCCAACGAGGTCTACGCCGAAATGGAAGCCTCGAACGCGCCGTTCAAGAAGATCTGGGAATCGATCAAGGGCTTCCGCAAGGAGCACTATCTCTGGGCGCAGGTGGCCGAGTACAATTACGACACCTTCATGATGGTCCAGCAGCGCAACGGCAAGCTGTAAAAACGGTCCCATCGCGTTTGTTGAAGAGACCCCGGGCGACATGCCCGGGGTCTTTCTTTTTCAGGTCCGTGAGGAGCCGACCTCGACCAGTATTCCGCCCGGCGCCATGCAGTAGAACGTCGTCGATTTGAAGCCGCCGCGTGCCAGGTCCTCGACCTCGCCCGGCGCGAAGCCTGCTTCGGTCAATTCGGCCTGCTTGGCGTGTACAAGCTCTGGGCTGCCAACGAATAAGCCGACATGAAAATTGTCGGGATAGGTAGCAGGCTCTCCCTTGCCCGGCGCCATCAGGTTGAGGGCAAAGCCATCGGCTCCACGCAGGATCGCGAAGGCATCCTTGCCGCGCATGGCGACAAGTTCGAAGCCGAAATGGCTGGTGAAGAAGCCGGCAAGAGCCGCGACCTCCGATGTGATGAGGTTGAGATGGTTCAGTTTCATGGTCTTTGTCCTGTCACGGTTGAAGCGCGGACAGGCTTGGCTGCGGACCGAGAACCGGCGGGACCGTGACATCAGGAAATCCGGACATGACCCAACCGGCCCGCGGGCTTTCGCCTCGCTTGCCGGCTGCGGGTTCTCCCGCACGTTCATGCGGCGAACAGGCCTCCGCCCAGGAACGGAAGAGACCGGACTACCGAACCGGTCATGTCTTTTTCGGCGCTGGCTGGATAGCCGATCGGCGGCGTGACGGCAAGCGGGTCCGGCGCGACTGGTCCTCGGCTCAACCCCGTCGCGGCACCACCAGAACCTTGACCTCGCCGGGCGCCGGCGGGTTGGCGATCACATCGGCCGCCTCGTCGAGCGGCACCAGCCTGGAGATCAGCCGGTCGATCTCGATCGCGCCCGACGCGATGAGCTCGGCGGCGCGGCGATGCGTGTAGGGATTGAGGAATGAGCCGACCACCTTCAACTCCCGAAACAGCAAGTCAAAAGGTTCGAATTCCGCCTTCATGCCTTGCGGCGTCAGGCCGACAATGACGACCGTGCCGCCGGCCCTTGCCAGTCGCATCGATTGCTCGACGGTGTCGCGCACGCCAGCGCATTCGAACACCACGTCGGCGCCGCCCGGCATCAGGCCCGCGGGGCCTGCGATGGCATCGATGACGTCGCCGGCGGTGGGATCGACCGTCGCCGTCGCGCCGAGCGCCTCGGCAAGCGCGCGCCGAGAAGCCTGCCTGGTCGACAGGATGATGGTCGTGGCGCCGGCCAGTTTTGCCAATTGCACGGTCAGCAGGCCGATCACGCCGCCGCCCAGCACGATCACCGAGCTGCCCGGCCTGATCTGCGCAAGGTCGACGCCATGCAGGCAGCAGCCGAGCGGCTCGCAGAAGGCGCCATGCGTCGGCGGCAGATCGGCGGGCAGGATGAAAGCCTGTTTCTGCGGCAGCACGACATACTCGGCAAAGCCGCCATCGCGATGGATGCCGATGGCGTTGAGATTGCGGCAGAGATTGACCCGGCCGGCATGGCATTGCGGGCATCGTCCGCAGGCGATGTTGGGGTCGCCGGTGACGCGGTCGCCGACGGCAAAGCCGGAGACGGTGTCGCCGATCGCCTCGATGATGCCCGAAAATTCATGTCCGGGCGTCACCGGCGGCCGGCAGGGGAATTCGCCATGGAAAAGATGCCGGTCGGTGCCGCAGACGCCGCAAGCCTCGATCCGCACCAGAAGCTCGTCCGGGCCGGCGACAGGTTTGCCGACTTCGCGCAGCGCAATGCTGCCAACCGCCTCCAGCCGCACCGCTTTCATGGCGCCGTCCCCATCAATTGAAGCTCGGCGGCTGCGAGAGGTCAGGCGCGGGCGTTGCCGGCTTGGCCGGCGGCGCATCGCCGAAACTCGGCGGTTGCGACAGGTCCGGCGTACCGGGCGCGGCCGGTGCGCTGCCGCCATTGGCGGGGGCCGTGCCACCAGCCGGCGGTGTACCGAGCGGCGACAGGCCGGGCACTTCCGGCACCTTGTAGTCGATCGTGCCCGGATCGGTCACCGTGGCCTTGTAGCGCATCACCATTTGCGGGAAGGCGATGGTCAGCCCGATCATCACCACCTGGATCAGCACGAAGGGCACCGCGCCCCAATAGATCTGGCCGGTCGTCACCGGCGCGATCTGCTTGCCGGTAAGGCGGTCGAGATAGGGCACGCGCGCGGCGACCGAGCGCAGGTAGAACAGCGCGAAGCCGAAGGGCGGATGCATGAAGCTGGTCTGCATGTTGACGCCCAGCAGCACGCCGAACCAGATCAGGTCGATGCCGAGCTTGTCGGCCGCCGGCGCCAGCAGCGGCACGATGATGAAGGCCAGTTCGAAGAAATCGAGGAAGAAGGCCAGGAAGAAGACGAGGATGTTGACGCCGATCAGGAAGCCGACTTCGCCGCCCGGCAGCGAGGTCAAAAGGTGTTCGACCCAGATGTGGCCGTTGACGCCGTAGAAGGTGAGCGAGAAGACGCGCGCGCCGATCAGGATGAACAGCACGAAGGACGACAGCCGCGTCGTCGAGGTCAGTGCCTGCTTGATCACGTCCAGCGACAGCCGGCCTTTTGCCGCCGCCATGATCAATGCGCCGACAGAGCCCATGGCGCCGCCCTCGGTCGGGGTGGCGATGCCGAGGAAGATGGTGCCAAGCACCAGGAAGATCAGTGCCAGCGGCGGGATCAGCACGATGACCACCTGCTGTGCCAGCCTGGACATCATGTTGAAGTTCAGACGTTTGTCGGCAATTGCCACGATGTAGATGAAGAGCACCCCTACGGTGGCGCCGAGAATGTCGGCATTGTCGCCATGGGCTGGCGCGAGATAGCGATACGCGGCATAGGAGATGGCCACCGCCACCACCAGCGCCACCAGCAGCGACAGAACACCGTGGCCGAGCGTGCGTGCTTCGAGCGGCAGCGCCGGCGCCATTTTCGGCCGGAAGATCGATACGATGAGGATGTAAAGCGCGTAGAGGCCGGTCAGCACCAGACCCGGGATCAGTGCGCCGGCGTACATGTCGCCGACCGAGCGGCCGAGTTGGTCGGCAAGCACGATCAGCACCAGCGATGGCGGGATGATCTGGGCCAGCGTGCCGGATGCCGCGATCACACCGGCAGCCAGCCGGCGGTCGTAGCCGTAGCGCAACATGATCGGCAGCGAGATCAGACCCATGGCGATGACGGATGCCGCCACCACGCCGGTGGTCGCCGCCAGCAGCGCGCCGACGAAGATCACCGCATAGGCGAGGCCGCCGCGGATCGGACCGAACAACTGGCCGATCGTGTCGAGCAGATCCTCGGCCATCCCGGATCGCTCGAGCACGATGCCCATGAAGGTGAAGAACGGAATGGCCAGCAGCGTGTCGTTAGACATCACCCTCGAGCCGTAGAAATTATCCGGCAGTGCGTGCAGAAGCGGCCAGGCGAGATTGATCGATCCACCAGAATAGGGCGAGAGGAGCACGCCGATGAAGAAAAACATCAAGCCGTTGGCGGCCAGCGAGAAGGCCACGGGGTAGCCGATCAGCAGGAAGATGATCAGCGAGGCGAACATGATCGGCGCCATGTTCTGGGCGATGAATTCCATCACGAGCGCACCTCGTCGGCCAGTGCCTTGGCTTCGAGTTCGGCTTGCTCATGTGCCGATATGAACGGATTGGGGTCGTCCATGTCGCCGCGCATGATGGCGATCTTCTTGATGATTTCGGAGATGCCCTGCAGCGCAAGCAGGAAAAAGCCGACCAGCAGGATGGCCTTGGCCGGCCAGATGATGAGACCGCCGGAATTGTTGGACATCTCGCCGCTGCGAAACGACAGCGAGACGTAGGGAACGAAATAGATGACCATCAGCGTCACGAACGGCATCAGGAAGAGGAGATGGCCGAGAAGGTCTATCCAGTGCTGTACGCGGCGTGAAAACAGGCCGTAGACAATGTCGATGCGGATATGCTCGTTCTGCTTCAGCGTATAGGCGGCGGCCAGCATGAAGGCGGCGCCGAACAAATACCATTGCAGCTCCAGCCACGCATTCGACGAAATGTCGAAGATCTTGCGGATGACGGCGTTGGCCGCGCTCACCAGGATCGCCAGCAGGATCAGCCAGGATACCGATTTGCCGATGAATTCGTTGAGGCGGTCGATGCCTCGTGACAGAGCGAGCGGCCCTTGCATGCAGTCCTCCCTTGTAGCGGAGGCGTGCCGGTTCCCCCTGCCGTCACGCCTCGTGGCCCAACGGTATGCCGCGCGTGGCCGGACGGGTCAACACGCATGGAGGCAGCAAAACGGTATCGGATGGAGAGCGGGGCCGGACAAGGGCGCTCTGCCCCGCGTCATGCAACCAAAGTCTGATGGTTCAGACGACTTTGCTCGTGTCGCGGCCGGCGCCGATGAGGATCAGCATGGCCACCAGGAACAGATACATCCACGCATCGCGCCATTCGATTGGGAAATAACCGGCCCACAGTGATTCGGCCATGCCGAAGGCGGCCGCGCCAAGCGCTGCCCGTGGCGGCGAGAGATAGCCGCCGACTGCCGTCACGAACAGGATCTTCAGGCCGTAGACGAGGCCGGAACCGAAGCTGACATTGCCGTAGTAGAGGCTGGCCATGACGCCGGCCAGCGCGGCGCAGAAGCCGCCGAGCAGCACGGCATGGCGGAACACGCCGCGCACATCAACGCCGCACAGGGCGGCAGCGCGCGGGTCGTCGGAGACGGCGCGCCAGCGCCGGCCGAAGCTGGAGCGGGCAAACGCTGAGGTGGCGAGTGCGACCGCCGCCAGCACCACCGCGCAGTCGAGCACCTGGATCAGCGTCAGCGTCGCCTTGAAGCCGGCGCCTTCGGCGAAAACGATGGGCTGTGCCAGCATTGGCGGCAGCCACAGATCATGCGTGTCGGCGGCGATGCGGCTTGCTTCCGACAGGACGATCAGGATGCCCAGCGTCGTCACCACAATCGCATTGGGCGAGCGGTCGGCCAACGGTTCGAAGACGCTGCGCGATAGGACGTGGCTGATCAGCGCGGCATAGAGGAATGCCGCGACGACGCCGAACAGCACCGACGCCAACAGCGTCAGCCACAGCACCTGGTAGCCGAAGGCGACGCTCAGGATCATTGCCTGGCCGCTGAAGGCGAACAGCGCGCCATAGGCGAGGTTGGTGCGGTGCAGGATGCCGTTGATCAGCACGTAGCCGAAGGCGAGCAGCGCATAGAGCGCGCCGGAGTGCAGCCCGTTCAGCACCTGCTGGAAGAAATAGAGCATGCTCAACAACACCAAAAGCATCTCGCCGACAGCGGTCGGGACGACGGAATGCTCGAGACAAAGGCGACGATACCGTGCGCAACGGAGGTTTGCATCGCCGAATCTAACTTGTCAAATGCGATTTATCGGTTAGATTTTGCATCATGACAGTTGCTTGGACCCCGCACCGCTTCACCGGCGGCCTGCTTGCGCTCGATACGGCGAACACCGTCGTGCTGCGCGGCGATCCGGAGCGCACGTTCGATCGTTTTGACGATCCGGCCGAAATCGCCCGCTTCGCCGACGCGGCCAGCGGCTTTCGCGCCGCCGAGCTTGGGGACCGGCGGCTGACCGTGTCCTCGCCGAGGGCAATCGCGCCTGTCGTGCTGTCGATCCGCGAGACGACAGACCGGCTGTTTCGCGGCGCGGTGTCGAATGGGTCAGTCGCCACCGCCGACCTGCCAGACTTCCTGCGTGCCTGCGCCGAGGGCCTGGCCGGCAGCCGGACCGAGATCGGCGCGCCGGGAAGGCCGTTCGGCGATCCGGCGGCGCCTATCGCCTTCGAGGCGGCGCTGGCGGTCTCGGCCCTTTCGCTGCTGCGCGACGACACGGTCGCGCGGCTCAGGATCTGCCCCAACTGCACCTGGCTGTTCGTCGACAGAAGCCGCAATTCCAGCCGGCTTTGGTGCGACATGGCGGTGTGCGGCAACCGGCAGAAGGCAAGTCGTCACTATCGCCGCCGCCGCATGGCGGCCCATGAGGTCAAGGATGCCTAGAGGATTTTCACGCGCGCTCGTTGCCGGCGCCATGTTGATTGCCGCAGCGACCCTCGGCGCCTGCCGCGACACCGGCGGCGAGGGCAAGCTGTTCGAGGTTTCCGGCAAGATATTTGTCTTCAACTACCGTCTCGCCAGGGCGACCTATGTCGTGACGCTACGGCCCCTGCAGCCGATGGGCGAGGGTCAGGTGGCGGTTGCCAGCTTCCAGAATCCCGCCGGCGGTGCGCCCTTGGTGGTCGAGCAGAAGGTCTGGCCGAAGCTCGACAAGGTCAGCCTGGAGAGCCCGGCGCTGACCTGCATCGTCAAGAACAAGCCCTACGCCATCGCCATCAGCATCAAGGGCGCCGACGGCGCGGTCCTGCAGAAGATCGACACCACGCTGATGTCGACGGAAGACCAGTCGATCCTGCCCGACCGGCCGCTGGTCATGGACCAGCTCTATACGCCCAATCCCGATCTCGCCGGCCATCCCGACGGCAAGCTGCCGGGCGAGCCGAAGCCGGACTGCTCGAAAGCCGGCTGACACCTTCAGACGGTATCGATTCCGGCCGGAGTTTTCGTGCGCCGAGGCACTCTCGACGTGCGGTTTCGTGCGCGCTCCAGCACCCGCCGGACTGTTTGTTGCGCGTTGCCTGGCTCCTGCGATTTTGTTTGACCTCACTTGCAAGGGGAGAAAGGATGCGTCATCCGACCCCGACGTTGGCTGCCTGCTCCCGCGCGGCCTTCGCAGAGGAAATGCCTGATGACGCTGCATGATGTCGCGCTCGACGACAAGTTCGACCTCGGGAAGGAGCGCATCTTCCTGTCCGGCGCGCAGGCGGTCATCCGCATGCTCCTGATGCAGCGCGAGCGCGACCGCCGCGCTGGCCTGAACACCGCCGGTTTCGTCTCCGGCTATCGCGGCTCACCGCTCGGCGGCCTCGACATGCAGCTGTGGAAGGCCAAGAAGCAGCTCGCCGGGGCCGACATCGTCTTCCAGCCCGGCCTCAACGAGGAGCTTGCCGCCACCGCCTGCTGGGGATCGCAGCAGACGGAACTCCTGGGTGAGGGCACCCATGATGGTGTCTTTTCCGTCTGGTACGGCAAGGGTCCGGGCGTCGATCGTTCGGGAGACGTGTTCCGCCACGCCAATCTCGCCGGCTCATCCAAGCATGGCGGCGTGCTTGCGCTGATGGGCGACGACCATATGGCCGAATCCTCGACCAACGCGCACGCAACAGAATTCCTCTTCGTCGACACCATGGTGCCCATCCTCAACCCGGCCGGTGTCCAGGAGATCATCGACTACGGTCTGTACGGCTTTGCGATGTCGCGTTTTGCCGGCACCTGGGCGGCGATCAAATGCGTCAAGGACAACATCGAATCGACGGCCTCGGTCGATGCCTCGCTCGAGCGCTTGAACATCGTCGTGCCGGAATTCGACATGCCGCCGGGCGGCCTCAACATTCGCCACGAGATCGATATGCTCGGCCAGGAGGAGCGGCTGCACGAATACAAGCGTGCCGCAGCCTCCGCCTTCATCCATGCCAACGGGCTGAACCGCATCGTCTATTCGGGCGGCCGCAACCCCAAGCTCGGCATCATCACGCTGGGCAAGAGCTATCTCGATGTCCGCCAGGCGCTGGAGGACATCGGCATCGACGAGGCGGCCGCCAACCGCATCGGCATCAGGCTGTTCAAGGTCGGCTGCCCCTGGCCGCTCGACCTGCAGCACATCGCTGACTTTGCCCGCGGCCTCGACACCATCGTCGTCGTCGAGGAGAAGCGTTCGCTGATCGAGGTGCAGCTGCGCGAAAGCCTCTATGGCACCGCCTCGCAGCCGGTCATCGTCGGCAAGAAGGACGAGCGCGGCGATTGGCTGTTTCCGGCCAAGGGCGCGCTTGATCCCAACGAGATCGCCATTGCCCTTGGCGAGAGGATCGTCAAGACCATCGGCCCGTCGGAGGAGATCTCGGCGCGGGTCGGCAAGCTGCGCCAGTTCCAGGCGATGCTAGCCGATGCCACCGACATCGGTTCGCGCACGCCCTTCTTCTGTTCCGGCTGTCCGCACAATTCCTCGACCAAGGTGCCGGACGGTTCGATCGCCGCCGCCGGCATCGGCTGCCATTTCATGGCGCTTTGGATGGATCGCAACACGCTGGGCTTCACGGCCATGGGCGGCGAGGGCGCGCAATGGGTCGGCCAGGCGCCGTTCTCGAAGCGCGGGCACATCTTCCAGAATCTCGGCGACGGCACCTACAATCATTCCGGCACGCTGGCGATCCGCTTCGCTTTGTCGAGTGAGGCCAACATCACCTACAAGATCCTCTACAACGACGCCGTGGCCATGACCGGCGGCCAGCCGCATGAGGGCGGCCTGACGGTCGACATGATCGCCAGGCAGGTGCGGGCCGAAGGCGTCGACCGCATCGCCATCGTCACCGACGAGCCGGACAAATACGCCGGCAAGGCCGAATTTCCGGCCGGCGCCACCATCCATCACCGCGACGACCTCGATCTCGTCCAGCGCGAGCTGCGCGACGTCAAGGGCGTCTCGATCCTGCTCTACGACCAGACCTGTGCCGCCGAAAAACGCCGGCGGCGCAAGCGCGGCACCTTTCCCGATCCCGACAAGCGCGTCTTCATCAACGAACTGGTCTGCGAAGGCTGTGGCGATTGCGGCGTGCAGTCGAACTGCGTCTCGATCCAGCCGGTCGAGACCGAATTCGGCCGCAAGCGCAAGATCGACCAGTCGAGCTGCAACAAGGACTTCTCTTGCGTCAACGGCTTCTGCCCGTCCTTCGTCACCGTGCACGGCGCCAAGATCCGCAAGGCTGAGGGCCTTGCCGGCAAGACCGATCCGCTTGACGGCGTCCCGACACCGGCCGAATTCCCGCTGGGCGCCGAGGGCTGGGCGGCGATCATCGACGGCGTCGGCGGCACCGGCGTCGTCACCGTTGGTGCCGTGCTCGGCATGGCGGCCCATCTCGAGGACAAGGGCTGCGGCATGATCGACATGGCTGGCCTCGCCCAGAAGGGCGGCTCGGTATTCACCCATGTCCGCATCGCCCGCACGCCGGACGACATCCATGCCATCCGCGTCTCGGCTGGTAAGGCCGACCTCGTGCTTGGCTGCGACCTCGTCGTGTCGGGTGCCAAGAAGGTGCTGACCGCAGTGCGCGAGGGCCATACGATCTTCCTTGCCAACACCGCGGAGATCATGCCCGGCGAGTTTGCCCGCTCGGCGGATTTCTCCTTGCCGATCGAGCGCCTGAAGAAGGCGATCCGCACCGCCGCCGGCGACGACAAGGCGCATTTCTTCGATGCCACCCGCACCGCCACGGCGCTGTTCGGCAATTCGCTCGGCGCCAACATGTTCATGCTCGGCTTTGCTTTCCAGCATGGCGGCCTGCCGCTGTCGGCGGAGGCTGTCGAGAGGGCGATTGAGCTCAACGGCGAAGCGGTGGCGATGAACATCGCCGCCTTCCGCTGGGGCCGCCGCGCGGCGCACCAGCCGGATTTCGTGCGTGGCCTCGTCGCCCAGCCAGGCAAGGCAGGAGAGACGGCCCCGGTCGCGCACTCGCTGGACGAGATCATTGCCCGCCGTGTCGCCTTCCTGACCGCCTACCAGAACACCGCCTATGGCAAGCGCTATGCCGACAGGCTGGCGCTGCTGCGCGCCGCCGAGGCCAGGGCCGTGCCAGGCTCGACCGCCGTGACCGAGGCGGCGGCCAGGAACCTGTTCAAGCTGATGGCGATCAAGGACGAATACGAGGTGGCGCGGCTCTACACCGACGGCTCCTTCGCCGCCGAGTTAGGCAAGCAGTTCCAGAGCTATGAAAAACTCGAATTCCATCTCGCCCCGCCGATCATGGGCCGTCGCGGCAATGACGGCAGACCGCGGAAGTCGAGCTTCGGCCCCTGGATGATGAAGGGATTCCGCCTGCTGGCGGCGCTGAAGGGCCTGCGCGGCACCGCTTTCGACCTTTTCGGCTATACCGCCGAACGACGCATGGAACGGCAGCTTCTGGCGCAATATGAGGGCGATCTTGAGCTCGTCGCCAGGTCACTGGCGCCTGATAAGGCCGAGGCGGCGGTCGCTCTGGTTTCGGTTCCCGCGCTCATCCGTGGTTATGGCCATGTCCGGCAGGCCAGCGCGGAAAAGGCCGCGGGCGAGCGTCGAAGACTGGTCGAGCGCCTGTCCAGCCCGCCGACGCGGGCGGAACTCCAGGCCGCCGAGTGATCCAAAAAGCCTCTGAAATCAGGCATTTCAAGCCAAGCTAAAGGTTTTTTAATGGGACTATGCCAAGGCTGGGGCTCATTGGGCGCCAGTAATGGGCAAAACAAAAGCCGATAACATCCCCGTGGATGTTTATATCCAGTTTGTGCGCTCGTTGTTCGACAACGCGCACATGCTGATAATCGGCGCGCTTTGCCACGCTGTCATCAGCCTCATGGTTTACTGGCGCAATGGCCAGCCGGTTTTTCTGGCTCTGGCGGGCGCGCTGCTTGGCATCGGCGTCTGGCGTTACTTCAGCCTGCGGCGGTTCCACCGCTCGGGCGGTGAAATGCACGACGCCGCCGATGCAAAGAAGTGGGAGCGCGAATACATCCTGAAGGGCAGCCTTCAAGGGTTGTTGCTGGGGTTCTTTTGCTTCATTTCCATCTATGTCTACTCCGATTCCTATGCAGAGATCGGAGCGCTGTCGGTAACGATGGCCTCTTTGGTGACCGTCGTCGGCCGAAATTACGGGTCGCCGCGCATGGTGATGATCTTCGCGGTTACCTTTGTCGGGCCGATCGCCGCGGCGCTCATCCTCAGGTTCGACATCCCCTATGTCGTGCTCGGGCTGCTGATCATTCCCTTCATGTTTATCATCAAGGGCAGTGCCGACCACGTCCGCAACGTGTTGTTTTCGGCAGTCGTTGGACACAAGCAGGCGCGACAGATCGCGCAGCGGTTCAACCGCGCCCTCAACACCATGTCGCATGGTCTGGTGATGCTCGGCCCCGACGGCAAGGTGGTCGTCGGCAACGCTGAAGCCGCCCGTCTGATGTCACTAAGGTCGCCGGACCAACTGCTCGGACGGTCGATCCATTCGCTGTTGCTGCGCGGCGTCGCCGGCGGCATGCTGGCACCGAAGGATTGCCGCTACGTGGAGGCGCAACTGACGCGCGCGCTGCGCGAGGGACGTGACCGCAAGGTGCTTGTCTCCTTCTCCAACGGGCAGCACTACGAATTCTCCGCTCGCGAAGGCAACCAGGAATTGGGTGTCATCACCTTTGAAGACGTCACGGCTCGTGTCGAGGCGGAGGAAAAGATCCGTTTCATGGCGCGCTACGACAACCTCACCGGTCTGCCGAACCGCGCTTATTTCCATGAACTGGTCGGCGAGCTGATGGCTTCCGGAGAGCGCGACCGGCTGTGCGGCCTGGCCGTGCTCGACCTCGACGATTTCAAGAGCGTCAATGACACGCTCGGCCATCCGATCGGCGACGGGTTGATCTACGCGGTCGCCGAGCGTCTCGCCGCCGTTGCCGGGCAAGGCATCACCGTCAGCCGTTTCGGCGGCGACGAATTCATGGTCTTCTTCGACCGCATCGAGGATGAGAGCCATCTGACCATGCAGATCGACGAGATCTTCGCGGCATTGCAGGGCGAGGTGGACGTCGCCGGGCATGGATTGCGGATCCAGGCCAGCGCCGGCGCGGTTCTGTCCAAGGTCGCGGAAACCGATGTCGACGCCATGATCGTCAAGGCAGACCTCGCGCTCTACAAGGCCAAGGAGCTTGGTAAGAACGGCTGGCGGCTGTTCGAGGCGGCAATGGACGCCGCGTTCCGCAACCGGCAGCTGATGAAGGCGGATCTTCGCAGCGCGGTGGAAAGCAGGAGCCTGCGGGTCGTCTACCAGCCGATCGTGGCGATGGACACCATGCGCATCGCCAGCTGCGAGGCGCTGTGCCGCTGGGACCATCCCGATCTCGGACCGATTTCACCCGGCGTCTTCATCCCGCTGGCCGAGGAGATGGGCATCATTTCAGAGATCAGCGCCTTTGTGCTTCAGGCCGCCTGCCTCGAATGCGCCAAATGGCCCGACCAGACCAGCGTCTCGGTCAATCTGTCCGCCAGGGACTTCCGCAATGGCGACGTCATCCGGAAGGTTCGCGAAGCGCTGGAGGTTTCCGGGCTGGCGGCCAACCGCCTTGAGATCGAAGTCACCGAAACCGCACTGCTGGATGACAAGTCGCAGACCCGCCAATACATCGAGGAACTGAAGCAGCTTGGCGTGCGCATTGCCCTTGATGATTTCGGCACCGGCTATTCGAGCCTGAGCTATCTCCACAAGCTGCCCCTCGACAAGATCAAGATCGACCGCTCCTTCGTGATGGACGTCACCCAGAATCCGCGCTCGCTGGAGCTGCTGAAGGGCGTCGTCGACCTGGCCCGTATCCTGGGACTCATAGTCACTATCGAAGGCGTCGAAACATTCGAGCAGCTCAAGGTCCTGCTGCATTCGGTGAAGCCGGATCTTGTCCAGGGCTTCCTGTTCGGCGCAGCGCTCAGCGCGTCGGGCATCGAAACCATGTCCAACGTGACCTGGCCTTTCGCGGCGGAATTGCAGCCGGTTGCGAGGCGCGTCGCCACCTGAAATCAGCCATCGATTGCCCAAAGCGCCGCTGCGCCCGCAATTTACCATTTGTTAACGTTAATTTAGGGTAAACGCAAAAGCTGGCAATTTTGCTTCTTGTTCCTCCGGCGCTTCGCTATTGTCGTTGTGTGGCGGTGCGAGGACAAAATGGAAAACAAGGTATTGGGTACGCCGCTGGCGGCTGCGACCAGCGATAAGCATCGCCCGTCAGTGTTCTCGGATCACGTCATGGATGTTCTGGAGCACGTGGAATATCGGCTCTGCGATGGCGCCGAGGACCTCGAGGCGATCTACAGGCTCCGCTACAACTCCTACCTTCACGCCGGCATGGTGAAGCCGATGGCTTCCCGCATGGTGAAGGACAGTTTCGACGATCTGCCCAATTCCTATCGCTTTGGCGTGTTCTTCGACGGTGTGCTCGTCAGCACCATCAGGCTCCATTATGCCAGCGCGAGATACCCTGTTTCACCCAGTACCGATGTTTTCGGCGACGTGCTGGCGCGGCGTCTGGCGGCCGGTGAGACTTTCGTCGATCCAAGCCGGTTCGCGGCCGATCTCGAATGGTCGAGCAGCCTGCGGGTGCTGCCATACATTACGCTCAGGCTGGCGGTGGTTGCCTGCAGTCACTTCAAGCCGACTTATTGCCTGACGGCGATCAAGGAAGAACATTCCGCTTTCTATCACCGCATCTTCAGGTCGGAGCAGGCGGTGCCCCCGCGAAACTATCCCGGGCTTACCGTTCCCGTGCATCTGTACCAGTCGAAATGCTCCGAAAACATGCAGGCGACGCTGGATCGCTTCCCGTTCTTCAACTCGACGACGTTCGAGCAACGCATGCTTTTCCAACGCCCCAACAGGGGTGAACTGGCGCCGTTGACCATCCTGCCCACCGCCAAATATTTCGAAGCGGCCTAAGCGCACGCGGCCCAAGGGCCTCATGTCTCGTCATTGGGTAACGATGCATCCCGATGGAGCTTTCCAGGCCTGACGGCGTTATCAGTGGCAGCATCAGCCGATGCCATCGCCTCTGGAAAGGACCCCCGACATGCATATTTCCCAGCTTGCGCTCACGCCGCTTATCTCGCTGATCGCCGGTGTGCTGATCCTGATCATGCCACGGCTGCTGAACTACATCGTCGCGCTCTATCTGATCGTCGTCGGGCTGCTCGGGCTTTTCCCGCACCTCGCTGGCTGAGCGCCGCCGAGCTGGCCTGCCGCAACAGCCACCCTTCGCCGAACCGGTCGGCGGTTTCAATTTTCCCTTGAGGCAGTTGTCGGCTCCAATGCGGCAATAGCGCCATTGCTCTCGGGCCGGCTTTTCGCTATGTGCCTGAAAGATGTCTTCGAAGGGGTATTCCTATGGCTGATCACTCGCCGACCGGTCCTGTCGAACTGGGCGCGAAGATGGACTATGCCGAGCATGACCGCACCTATGCGGGCTTTCTCGCTCTGGCCAAATATGGATCGCTTTTCTGCGGCGCGCTGCTTATCGCGATGGCCTTCGGTTTCTTCGCGGGCGGTTTCTTCTCGGCACTTATCCTGTTCGCCTTGATCATGGCCGCCGGCGCCTTCATTCTGCGATAGACCTTCCAAAACCCAGTTGCCATTGACCTCGCCGGATATTCCGGCCGACTTTGCGCAAACAGGTTCCAGCCGAAAGGATCATGCGGTGGGACAGACGGTTTTCATCCCTCGTGAGCTTGATGCGAACGAGCCGCGCGTCGCGGCCTCGCCCGATACGGTCAAGCGGCTGGCGGGGCTGGGCTTCGCCGTGATTGTCGAAACCGGCGCCGGCACAAGGTCGCGCATCCCCGACGAAGAGTTTGCCAAGGCGGGTGCCGCCATCGGCAAGGCCGCGGACGTTGCCAAGGCCGATGTCGTGCTGAAGGTCCGCCGGCCTGATGAAACCGAGCTGAAGAGCTACAAATCGGGTGCGGCCGTGATCGCCATCATGGATCCCTACGGCAACGATGCCGTCGTCGCGGCGCTGGCAAAGGCCGGTGTCACTGCCTTCTCGATGGAATTCATGCCGCGCATCACCCGGGCGCAATCGATGGACGTGCTATCCAGCCAGGCCAATCTCGCCGGCTATCAGGCGGTCATCGACGGCGCCTCGGAATATGATCGTGCCTTGCCGATGATGATGACGGCGGCCGGCACGGTGCCGGCGGCGAAAGTCTTCATCATGGGCGTCGGCGTCGCCGGCCTGCAGGCGATCGCCACGGCGCGCCGCCTTGGTGCCGTTGTCACCGCCACCGACGTGCGCCCCGCCGCCAAGGAACAGGTCGCCTCGCTCGGCGCGAAGTTCCTGGCCGTCGAGGACGAAGAGTTCAAGGCCGCCGAAACAGCCGGCGGCTACGCCAAGGAAATGTCCAAGGAATACCAGGCCAAGCAGGCGGCACTCACCGCCGAGCACATCGCCAAGCAGGACATCGTCATCACCACGGCGCTGATTCCAGGCCGGCCGGCGCCGAAGCTGGTGTCGGCGGCGATGGTCGCCTCGATGAAGCCGGGCTCGGTGCTCGTCGACCTCGCCGTCGAGCGTGGCGGCAATGTCGAAGGTGCTCGGCCGGGTCAGGTGGTGACCACGGCCAATGGCGTAAAAATCGTCGGCCACCTCAACGTGCCAGGCCGCGTCGCCGCGTCCGCCTCGCTTCTCTATGCCAAGAATCTGTTCGCTTTCCTCGAGACGCTGGTCGACAAGGCCACCAAGACGCTCGCCATCAACCGCGACGACGATCTGGTCAAGGCGACGATGCTGACCGACGGCGGCAAGGTGGTTCATCCGGCCTTCGCCAAGGCCGACCAGCAGCCGCGTGTCGAACCCGCGGCGATCCCGGCCAAGACCATGGTCGCCGACGCGTCCACGCCGAAAAAGACCGCGGCCAAGAAACCTGCCGCATCCAAGTCGTCCTCGCCCAAGTCGAAAGGCACAGCGTGATGGATCAGACCCTGCAGAAAGCCCTGGACCAGCTCGACCAGGCAAGTGCCGCCGTCCGGCTGGCGGTGCAGAACCTGGCCAATGCTCCAGGCGGCGCCGAGGCGGCGGGTGATGCCGCGCACGCCCTGTCCGGCGGCGCCATCGATCCCTTTGTCTTCCGCTTCGCCATCTTCGTGCTGGCGATCTTCGTCGGCTACTATGTCGTCTGGTCGGTGACCCCTGCGCTGCACACGCCGCTGATGGCCGTCACCAACGCCATCTCGTCCGTCATCGTCGTCGGCGCGCTGCTCGCCGTCGGCATCGCCGCCTCCGGCATTGCCGCCGGCTTCGGCTTCGTCGCGCTGATGCTGGTCTCGGTCAACATCTTCGGCGGCTTCCTCGTCACCCAGCGCATGCTGGCCATGTACAAGAAGAAGGACAAGTAGAGCGCCATGAACGCCAACTTCGCGTCCTTCCTCTATCTCGTCTCCGGCGTCCTGTTCATCATGGCGTTGCGCGGCCTGTCGCACCCGACCACCAGCCGCCAGGGCAATCTCTACGGCATGATCGGCATGGGCATAGCCATTGCCACCACGCTGGCGCTGGCGACCCCGTCCGCGGGCCGCTTCGGCCTCATCGTGCTCGGCCTCGCCATCGGCGGCGGCGTCGGCGCCGTCACCGCGCGCCGCATCGCCATGACCTCGATGCCGCAGCTGGTCGCCGCCTTCCACTCGCTGGTCGGCCTCGCCGCCGTCATGGTCGCGGCGGCGGCCATCTATGCGCCGGAAAGTTTTGGCATCGGCACGGCGGGCGACATCCATGCACAAGCGCTGATCGAAATGAGCCTCGGCGTCGCCATCGGCGCCATCACCTTCACCGGCTCGGTCATCGCCTTCCTGAAGCTCGATGGCCGCATGTCGGGCAAGCCGATCATGATCGGCGGTCGCCACTTCATCAACGCGGCTCTCGGCGCCGCGCTCATAGTGCTGATCGTGCTTTTGGTCAGCACGGAATCGAAGCTGGTCTTCTGGCTGATCGTCGCCGCTTCGCTGGTGCTCGGCATACTTTTGATCATCCCGATCGGCGGCGCCGACATGCCGGTCGTCGTCTCGATGCTCAACTCCTATTCGGGCTGGGCGGCGGCCGCGCTCGGCTTCACGCTCGGCAATCTGGCGCTGATCATCACCGGCGCGCTGGTCGGCTCGTCCGGCGCGATCCTGTCCTACATCATGTGCAAGGGCATGAACCGAAGCTTCATCTCGGTCATCCTCGGCGGCTTCGGCGGCGAGACGGCGGCTGCGGCCGACGACGGCATCGAGCGCACGGTCAAGCAGGGCTCGGCCGACGACGCCGCCTACCTGATGATGAACGCGCAGAAGGTCATCATCGTGCCCGGCTACGGCATGGCGGTCGCCCAGGCGCAGCACGCGCTGCGCGAAATGGCCGATAAGCTCAAGGCCAACGGCGTCGACGTGAAGTACGCCATTCATCCTGTGGCCGGCCGCATGCCCGGACACATGAACGTGCTCTTGGCCGAAGCCAACGTGCCCTATGACGAAGTGTTCGAGCTCGAGGACATCAATTCGGAGTTCGCCCAGGCCGACGTCGCCTATGTCATCGGCGCCAACGACGTCACCAACCCGTCTGCCCGCGACGACAAGTCCTCGCCGATCTACGGCATGCCGATCCTCGACGTCGACAAGGCGCGCACCTGCCTGTTCGTCAAGCGCTCGCTCGGCTCCGGCTATGCCGGTATCGACAACACGCTGTTCTATAAGGACGGCACCATGATGCTGCTCGGCGACGCCAAGAAGATGACCGAGGAAATCGTCAAGGCCATGGATCACTGATACGGCCGATAGGCAGAAATAGCAAAGAGCCCGGCTCTGGTGCCGGGCTCTTTCATTTCTGGCGCAAGCCTAGGCTCAGCGGCTGGTCAGGAAAACCGCTTCCTCTTCGTCGCGCTGCCTGCCGCCGAGGGCCGCGGCCGCACTGGCGATGAAGGCGCCGATGACCAGCGACAAGGCACCGAGCAGGGCGAAGGTCGCACTGGCCTTCCTGGCGCTGTCGGCCGCCTGCTTGGCCTTGACCTTGGCGTCCTCGACCTTGGCAACCATTGCATCGACGCGCGCCTTGGCGTCGGCCTCGGAAAGGCCGGTGCGGGCGGCAACCAGTTGCGCCAGGTAGGTCTTGTCGTCGCCCGAAATCTCAACCGCGGCGGCGCTGGCGACGAGGATACGCGAGGCCTGGCCTACAGCGGCGGCATCCCCATCCGGAGTGGCAGCAGCCAGCTTGCTCGGATCGGCGGGACGAAACAGCGAATCCACCAAATAGGAGGTCGCGTTGTTGGCCGACGCATTGCCGGCATTGGCTGAGGCACCGGCAGATGCTCCCAGGGCTGCACCCGACGCCACCGTGGACACGGCCTGCACGCCCGAGCCAAGCACTGCGGAAAGCGCAGAGCCGAGGACACCGACGACAAGCAACGTGGCCAACGCCCAGGCAAGAAAGCCGTGCGCCGTGTCGCGGAAATAGACCTCATCCGTGTGGATGCCGACCCATTTGGTACGCAGGCGCCCCGCTAGGTAGCCGCCGACTCCGGAAGACAGCCATTGCACGATAACCAGCCAGATCGCGGTCGACGCCGCGAAGGTGGTGATCGACGCACCAGAGCCCGACCATGGTGAGACCATGGTGAGCCCAAGACCGGAGCCGAGCAGCATCAGGATGAAAGTCAGCGTCGAAGCCGCGAAGGCGCCGGCAATGATCGGTCCCCAACTGACTGCTGTCGCGGAGGATTCTTCGGAAGCGGATAGGTCGATAGCCGATACGGTGGGCTGCATCAACGCCCCCTACCGTACGAACAGCATGATGAGGATGATGATCGGGATCGGAATACCGAGCAACCAGAGCAAAATACCACGTCCCATGAAGGCCTCCTGTGAGAAATTGTGATCGATGTTGGCACAATGTCCCGAGAGGGCTTCCGTTCCGGCGGGCTATAAAATGATTTTGTTTGCCGGCGATGGAACAATTCGGAGCGTCGCTCCGCACCAATGTCTCAAGTGATCATGTTGTTGTGATTTGACCCATAGGCCGTGTCGGGCAAAAGCGGAAATCTGGACGAATTTTCTTCGAAGTGCCTTGCCGAACAGGAAGCCAAATGGCTCTGAAGAGATTCCAGAAGAAGCAAAGAGCAAAAGCCCGGCGGATTTCTGCTCCTGTCCGCGGGCTGCGCCCGGCAATTTTCGTCGGCCTGGTCTTGCTCTCTGGTTTGTTCACCTGGGGCGCGGCCCTTGCCGCTGCAACTGGTGCGCCGATCGGCGCGCCATCGGCCAGTTCGGCTGCCGAAGACACCGCGCATCTTTCTCCCGTGGGCTTCGAAGCGGTTCAAATACCCAATGGCGGAGAGGCGCCGCTGGCTGCCGGTATCTGGTACCCGACTTCAGCCGAGCCGCGCGATGTACCGCTGGAAGGCTTCCACCAGCGCGTTGCGCCTTCCGGTCCGGTAAAAGGCCATGCGCTGCCGCTTATCGTGATCTCGCATGGCGGCGGCGGATCCTATGCCGGCCACTATGATACGGCGATCGCGCTGGCGAGAGCGGGGTTCATCGTCGCCGCGGTCAGCCACGCCGGCGATACTTTCGACGACCAGAGCAAGGTGCTGATGTTATGGCGCCGGCCAGCCCAGCTAAGCCGGCTGATCGATTTCATGCTGAAGGACTGGCAGGAGCACGCCGACATCGATCCGCAGCGCATCGGCGCCTTCGGATTCTCGAATGGCGGCTTCACCGTACTGATCGAAGCGGGCGGAATACCCGATCTCGGCAGGATCGACCCATACTGTGCGGCAAACCCGCAGCACGATCTTTGCAAGGCGTTGGCGAAAGCGGGGGTCCATTCCGTTGCAAAAGCGGTCCAGCCGCCACCGGATGCGTGGCAGCCTGATCGGCGAATTCACGCCATCGCGGCTGCCGCGCCGGCGTTCGGCTTCACCTTTGACCGCGCCGGCCTCGCCGCGGTTCACATCCCGGTGCTTCTATGGCGCGCGGCCGACGACCGGCATCAACCCGACCCCTGGTATGAGGAACAGATCCGTTCGGCGCTGCCGCGACCGCCGGAGTATCGTGTCGAACCCCTGGCGGGTCACTATGCGTTCCTGCCGCCATGCGGTGCCCGACGGCGCGCCGCTGCTCCCGAAATTTGCATCGACGCACCCGGCTTTGACCGGGCCGCGTTCCATCAGCGCCTGAACGCCGCCCTGGCAGACTTCTTCAGCGCATCGCTACAGTCTCAAAGCCCGTCGCATTGAAGCGGATTCAGCGGACGCGCGCAGAGCAATTCCAGGAAAAGTGTGAGCGGTTTTCCGTCCGGAATTGCGTTAAAACAAAGAGATGGAGCGGTTCGCCGTTTCCGTGAAACGGTGAACCACTCCAGACTCTTGTGCATGTCGTTTGCCCAAAACCGCTGCACGGTTTTGGGCGACATGCATCAAATATCCAGATTGGCGACCGACAGCGCGTTGTCCTGTATGAATTCGCGCCGTGGCTCGACCTCGTCGCCCATCAGCCGTGAGAACAGGCTGTCGGCATCGGTCGCGTCGTTGACTTTGACCTGCAGCAGCGAGCGCACATTCGGGTCGAGCGTGGTTTCCCACAATTGCTCGGCATTCATTTCGCCGAGACCCTTGTAGCGCTGCATGGTCAGCCCCTTGCGGCCGGTCGCAAAGACGGCGTTGAGCAGCGCCAGTGGTCCCGAGACGATTTCGGAGACATCCTTGCGGCGCAGCACGGGCGGCGTCCCGTAGACCTCGCTGAGGCGCTGTGCGTAGCGGTCGAGCTGGCGGGCGTCGGCCGAATTGATCAGCCCCATGTCGAGATGGGCGTATTCCTTGACGCTGCGCACGGTGCGCTCGAAGACATAGCCGCCGCTGCCGTCATTCGAGGTCGACATGCGGCCGGTCCAGCCGCGCTCGGTGTCCTCGGCGATGATGTCGAGCCGTTGCGCGACCCGCTCCGCCATGGCGTTGGCGCGGCCAAGATCGCTGAAGACGTCGGGGTTGAGACCGCCGGCGATCGACGCTTGTTCGACCACGCCTCTGTTGTAGCGCGTGTGCAGGCCGTTGATGAGCTGGCGCACAGCCAGCGCGTCGTCGACCGCACCGCGCAGATCCTGCCCGGTACGCACTTCGCCCGAGCCCAGCGTGAGCGACGCTTCCTCCAGCCCGGACTCGATCAGGAACTCCTCGAAGGCGCTTTCATTCTTGATGTATTGCGAGCTCTTGCCGCGCGTCACTTTGTAGAGCGGCGGCTGGGCAATGTAGAGATGGCCGCGCTCGATCAGCTCCGGCATCTGCCGGAAGAAGAAGGTGAGCAACAAGGTCCTGATATGGGCGCCGTCGACGTCGGCGTCGGTCATCAGGATGATCTTGTGGTAGCGCAGCTTGTCGGCGTTGAACTCGTCCTTGCCGATCGAGGTGCCCAGCGCCGTGATCAGCGTGCCGATCATGTCGGAGCCGAGCATGCGGTCGAAACGCGCCCGCTCGACGTTGAGGATTTTGCCGCGCAGGGGAAGGATAGCCTGGTTCTGGCGCGAACGGCCACCCTTGGCCGAGCCGCCGGCCGAGTCACCCTCGACAATGAAGATTTCGGATTTCGCCGGATCGCGCTCCTGGCAGTCGGCCAGTTTGCCGGGCAAGGACGTGACGCCGAGCGAGCTCTTGCGGGTGATGTCGCGCGCCTTGCGCGCGGCTTCGCGCGCCGCCGCGGCCTGGATCACCTTGTCGATGACCACCTTGCCTTCGGTCGGATGCTCTTCCAGCCAGGTACCGAGCGCCTCGTTGACCAGCCCCTCGACCACCGGGCGGACCTCGGAGGAAACCAGCTTGTCCTTGGTCTGCGAGGAGAATTTCGGATCGGGAACCTTGACCGACAGTACCGCCGTCAGCCCTTCGCGGCAATCGTCGCCGATCAGCGAGACCTTTTCCTTCTTGGTCAGGCCCGAGGATTCGCCATAGCCGGTGATCTGGCGCGTCAGCGCGCCACGGAAACCGGCCAGATGGGTACCGCCATCGCGCTGCGGGATGTTGTTGGTGAAGGCCAGCACGTTCTCGTGATAACTGTCGTTCCACCACATCGCCACTTCGACCGTAATGCCGTCGCGCTCGGCCTTGATGGCGATCGGCTTCTCGATCAGCGGCTTCTTGACCCGGTCGAGATACTTGACGAACTCTTCGAGGCCGCCATCATAGTGCAGTTCATGCCGCACGACGTCGGCGTGGCGGGCGTCGGTCAGTATGATGCGCACGCCGGAATTGAGGAAGGCGAGCTCGCGCAGCCGGTGCTCCAGCGTGCCGAAGTCGAACTCGACCATGGTGAAGGTTTCGGCCGACGGGAAGAAGGTGATCGAGCTGCCGCTGCGGCCCTCATAGGTGCCGGGCTGCTTGTCCTGCTCGTAGCTGCCCGTGGCCTTCAACGGCGCATCGGCATTGCCGTGCGTGAAGCTCATTTCGAAGATCTGGCCGTTGCGGCGGATCTTGAGCTTCAGCCATGCCGAAAGGGCGTTGACCACCGAGACGCCGACGCCATGCAGGCCGCCCGACACCTTGTAGGAATTCTGGTCGAATTTGCCGCCGGCATGCAGCTGCGTCATGATCACTTCGGCCGCGGAAATGCCTTCGCCGGTGTGGATATCGGTCGGAATGCCACGGCCATTGTCGATCACCGTCACCGAACCATCGGGGTTGAGCGTCACGGTGACGAGGTCGGCGTGCCCTGCCAGGGCCTCGTCGATGGCGTTGTCGACCACCTCGTAGACCATGTGATGCAGGCCCGAACCGTCGTCAGTGTCGCCGATATACATGCCGGGGCGTTTGCGGACAGCGTCCAAGCCCTTCAAAACCTTGATGGAATCGGCGCCGTATTCGGCTTCGGCGCCGTTGGTGTTCTCGGTCTGGTCGCTCATGAAAACCTATTGTCTAGATGCCGCTTGTACAGCGCGAAAAATCGGCCCCGAATCGCGCGTCTGATATAACGTAGATATAGGCGCTAAAGGCAGTTTTTCCAAGGTTTGCGGGCATTTCCGGGCCGAATCCCGGGCTGGCAGCCGGCTATTTTTTCTGGGCGTTCAATTTGGCGAGAACGCCGCGCAAATATTTGATCGTGGGTTTGTCTCTTGGAGCCAGCCGGCCTGTGCGGTCGAGCTCCAGCGTCAGGTTCAGCGCCTTGGTCAGCACGGCCTTCGGATCCTTCGCCACATACGCGTAGTTGATGTAGGCCTGTACCAGATCAAATTGCCAGATCGCATTGTTCGGATCGGACTGAGCCAGTTTCTGGCGGATGCCGAGGCTGGCCTCGAAGGCCTTCTTGGAGCCCTCGAAGTGGCGCTGCTTGGTCTCCAGCATGCCGATTTCCGACAAAGTGATCGACAGGTCGCGTTGCCAGTCGGAATTGCCTGGATCGAGCTTGGCCAGCCGGTCGACAATGGCAAGACTATCCTGGTAGTTTTGCAATGCGCCGCCGACATTGCCCTGGGCATCAAGCACACCGGCAACTTTTTCCAGGCAGACCGACAGGTCGCGCTGCCAGTCGGTGTTGCCGGGGTCTTCAGCGGCAAGTTCGCGCGCTACGGCCAGCGCTTGCTGATAGGAAGCCAGTGCCGCTGGCCAGTTCTCCTGGTCGTTGAGCGCGTTGCCGATCTTGGCGTAACTGATCGACAGATCGCGCTTCAAGTCGGTGTCGTTAGGGTCACGGCGTACCAGTTCCTCGGCGATCGCCTGGCTCTTGCTGTAGGCCGCGAGCGCACCGGCGGCGTCGCCGCGCTCGCGCAGTACATCCCCAATCCTCTCGTGGCTGACAGAAACCGCGCGCTCGCGCTCAGGGTCATCGGGTTTGTTCTTGGCCAGCACAAGCCGAATTCTCAGGCTCTCTTCAAAGGCCGTTTGGGCGTCGTCCAACTGTCCCGCGGTCCGGGCAAGGTCGCCGATTTCATCATAGGTTATGGTCAGGTCGCGCAGCAGGTAGGCGCTGTTCGGCTCGGCATCGGCCAATTTCTGCTTGATCGACAGGCTTTGCTGGTAGGCCTTGGCCGCCGCACCCACATCGCCCTGCGTTGCCAGCACGTTGCCGATCTTGTCATTGGCCATGGCAAGATCCCCGAGCCAGCCTTTCTCGTCCGGCACGCTTGCGGTCAGGTCCCGCAGCATGTCCCGGGCCGCCTCATAGTGCTCCAGGGAGGTTGGCAGGTCGCCTTGCACCATCTTTATGTTGGCGAGCTTGATGTGGCTGATGGCGAGATCGCGCTTGACGCTGCGGTCGGTTTCCTGACGTGACCGCTGCTCGAGATTGGTCAACAGCGCGGTAAAGGCGCGGCCGGCCGCCTCGACATTGCCCACCGTCGTATAGAGAATACCGAGTTCCTCCAGCGTGCGGCTCTGGCGATCGGCCTGTTCCAGGTTGAGCGAGGTCTGCCCGGCCTCGCCATAGAGCGCCAGCACCGATTCATAGTCACTAATGGCCGTGGCGTAGTCGAGGTCGGCGCGCGCCGCACCACCGGATAGGAAGCGCGTCGCGGCCTCGGACAGGGTGCGGCTGACGAAATTGCCCTTCAGCGCCTGGCGCGAAACATTGTCGATGTCGGCGGCCTTGGCGAGAAGAGCGCGGGCACCATCGAAGGCGCCGAGCGAAAGCTGTTCCTCGGCCTGCCGGCGCAATTCCGCCACCTGCGGATCGTCGGAGGCGAGCGTCTTCATTTCGCCGCGCACCTTGACGAAGGCGTCGGCGGCCTCGCGCAGCCGGGCATTCAGGCTGTCGGCGGAGAGATGGTTGGCGTCGGAACTGATCAGCGCGCCATAAAGCGGCGCCAGCGGCATATCGGCGTCGCTGGCGATCTGTTCGACCTCGCCGCGCATTTCCGGGGTCACGTCGGCCATGGCCAGCAGCAGCCGTTCGCGCTCCGGCAGCTGTTCCTTGGCGGCAGCGGCAAAGAACAGTTTCGGCAGGCCGCTTTCGACATAAGGCAGTTGCTTGCCGCGCGAGAGGTCATAGACCTCCTGCTGCACCAAGGTCAGCACCGAGCGGATCTCCAATCCATCCGTGCCGAGATATTTGGTCAGCGCGGTCGTGAAGGGCGAGTTCTGGCCGGTGCCGTCGGCGGCGGTCTCGCCCGGGGCGGCCGAGAAGGCGAACAGGATGTTTTCCGCACGCCCGACGCGGCCGAGACCCGGCTTGACCTTGTCGGCGACATCCTTCGCCAGCGAAGTCGCGCCACGCCCTTCGCCGCTGCTTGCCGAGAACGGATCGCTGCGGCACGCATCGAGCACGATCAACCCGACCTTGGCGGTCGCGGCGACGGCATCGCGCACCTCCTCCAGCGGCAGACTGGTCTTGTCCAGTTGATCGAGCGAAGACGCGTCGGCATCGACCGGCAGCAGCCGGTTGTCGCCTGAGATTTCGACGCCATGGCCGGAGAAATAGACCAGCGCGACATCGGCGCCCTTGGCATCCTCGCGAAAGTCGTCGAGCGCGCGCCGCATGCGCCGAAGGTCCCGGTTGGTTTCTAGGGTGACCTCGAAGCCGAGCTTCTTAAGCGCGGCTTCCATCGCCTCGCCGTCATGGATGGGATTGGCGAGCGGCCGCACCAGCCGGTAGTCGTCCTCTGCCATGACCAGCGCCACGCGCCGTTCCGCCACCGCGGTGGCGGTGGTCGCAATCGTCAGCAGCAAGGCAAACAGCAAGCGCAAGTCGAACCGCCCCCGGCTCAGTCACCTGCCGACCATTCCACCTCTTTACGGCGCGGGCAAGCCGGCGCGTTTGGCCAACACCGGCCCGTTCAGGCAGCGCGCAGCGGCTTCAGCGCTTCGCTCCAGCGCAACAGCTCGTCCAGCATGGTCCTGGCCCCGCCGGTCACCTGTTCGCTGGCGCTGAAGGCGCCGTTCTCGTCGAGCAGCTTCTGATACATCGGCAGCGCGACGCCTTCCGGGATCGGCATGATCCCCACCGACGTCAAAAGCGGCTTCAGCGCCTGCGCCGCGCGCAGGCCGCCGGACACGCCGCCATAGCTGAAAATGGCGGCCGGCTTGTACTTCCATTCGCGCAGCAGGTAGTCGATCGCGTTGACGATCGCTGGCGCTGCGAAATAATTATACTCGGGCGCCACGAACACGAAGGCGTCCGCGGCGTCGATCGCCTTCGACCAGGCCTTGGTGTGGTCGTTCTGATAATTGCCAAGCCTTGGATGGTGCGGCTCGTCCAGCACCGGCAGGTGGAACGCGGCAATGTCGGTCAGCACCGGCTCGAATTTCCCGTGCTGGCGCGCGAATGTGTCCAGCCATTCGGCAAAAACCGGGCCGGCGCGGCCGGGCCGCGTGCTGCCGATGATAATGCTCAACTGGTGCTTCAAGGCGGGGCTCCTTTCTCAAGCGGTATCTGTTGGTGACTGTCAGTACGGCAGAGCGTCCCGGCGGACAAGGCGAGATGCCGGAGCAGGCGGTCACGATCGGATGAATGGAGCGTCTGCTTCGCGTGGCGAAGCGCCTGCCGTCCGGTCACATGGACGCGGGGATCGCCAGCCACTACATTGATGCGAGCAGCGGAGCACTTCATGGACATTCAGCCCGCCCCCTTTGTTCCCCCCGCGCCGAAGCCGCGCACAACGCCGCCTTCAACGCTGGAGATGATCCGCATTGTCTATCGCAATCCGCTCGAATTGTGGGGAGAGCATACCTATAACGAGCCGTGGATTTCCGCGAATGGCGTTGGTGGCCATCTGATCGTCGCCAACGATCCCGGCCTCATCCGACATGTGCTGGTCGACAACGCCAAGAACTACAAGATGGCGACGGTGCGCCAGAAGATCCTGCGGCCTATCCTGCGCGATGGTCTGCTGACCGCCGAGGGCGAGGTGTGGAGGCGCTCGCGAAAGGCGATGGCGCCGGTGTTCACGCCGCGCCATATCTTCGGCTTTGCCCAGCCGATGCTGAAACGCACCAAGGAGTTCGTCACCCGGTACGAAGCGGGCGGCACATCCGACATCGCCCACGACATGACATTGCTCACCTATGATATCCTCGCCGAGACGCTGTTCTCCGGCCAGATCGCGGGCGAGCCGGGCAGTTTCGCCAACGAGATCGACCGCCTGTTCGAAACCATGGGCCGCGTCGATCCGCTCGATCTGTTGCGCGCGCCCGACTGGCTGCCGCGGCTCACCCGCATCCGCGGCCGCAAGACCATGGCCTATTTCCGCAAGATCGTGACCGATACGGTCAAGATGCGCGAAGAGAAATTCAAGCGCGATCCCGATGCGGTGCCGCAAGATTTCCTGACGCTGCTGCTGAAGGCCGAAGGTCCCGACGGGCTGACGCGCTCGGAAGTCGAGGACAACATCATCACCTTCATCGGCGCCGGCCATGAGACCACCGCGCGGGCGCTGGGCTGGACGCTTTACTGCCTCGCCGAATCGCCATGGGAGCGCAATCGGGTCGAGCAGGAGATCGATGAGGTGCTGGCGCGCGAATCCGATCCGACGAAGTGGCTCGACGCCATGCCGTTGACCCGCGCCGCCTTCGACGAGGCGCTCCGGCTCTATCCGCCGGCGCCCTCGATCAACCGCGAGCCGATTGAGCCGGAGATGTGGAAGGATCTTTATATCCCCAAGCACGCGGCCGTGCTGGTCATGCCCTGGGTCGTCCACCGCCACAGGAAGCTGTGGGACAGACCCGACGCCTTCCTGCCCGAGCGCTTCCACCCAGGCAACCGTGAGAAGATCGATCGCTTCCAGTATCTGCCGTTCGGTGCGGGGCCGCGCGTCTGCATCGGCGCCAGTTTCGCCATGCAGGAAGCGATCATCGCCCTCGCCATCCTTTTGTCGCGCTTCCGCTTCGACACGACGGCCGAGACCAAGCCTTGGCCGGTGCAGAAGCTAACGACCCAACCGCAAGGTGGGCTGCCCATGCAGGTCACGCCGCGCTAGGCGTGACTTTCAGGCGGTTGCGGTGAATCAACCCGCGGGCTTGCGCTGCTGGAACTGGCCGGCGGCGCGGAAGCGCCAGAGGTAGCTCGGCAGGATCGTCGCGATCGATTGCGGCTGGATGTCGAGCCCGGCGAGCGTCCGGTTGGCCTTGACGGCGGCTTCCGAGACGATGTTGTGCTCGCGCAGCTGCATCACCTGGTCCTTGGTTAGCAGCGGATTGGGCAACAGGCCGAGGATCGAGGCCTGGATGTTGGCCACCCACCACGGCACGGGAACCAGCAAGCGCTTGCGCTCGATCACGGCGAGCAGCTCTTCCATGCACTCCTTGAAGGTGAGCACATTGGGGCCGCCAAGCTCGTAGATCTGGCCGCGATTGATCTTGCCGTCGACCGAGCGCGCCACCGCTTCGGCGACGTCGCCGACATAGACCGGCTGGAACTTGGTCCTGCCGCCGCCGATCAGCGGCAGCACCGGCGAATAGCGCGCCATGTTGGCGAAGCGGTTGAAGAAGCTGTCTTCCGGTCCGAAATTGATCGACGGCCGGAAGATCACGGCGTCGTTGATCGTCTCGAGCACGGCCTTCTCGCCAAGCGCTTTGGTGCGCGCGTAATCCGATTCGGAGTCCGCGTCTGCGCCAAGCGCTGAAATATGGGTCAGCCCGGCACCGACCGAGCGCGCCGCCTCGGCGACGGCGCGGGAGCCGAATTCGTGCACGGCGGAGAATTTCTGCCGGCCGGTCTCATGCAGGATGGCGACGAGGTTGACGACATGGTCGGCGCCCTGCACGGCGCGGTCGACCGACCAGCGCACGCGCACATTGGCCTGCACCGGCTGGATCTGGCCGACATTGCCGAGCGGCTGCAGATGGCCGGCAAGGTCGGGCCGCCGGCAAGCAACCCGGATGCGGTAGCCGCGCTTGGCCAGCGCGCGCACCACATGGCGGCCGACAAAGCCAGACCCGCCAAAGACGACGACGAGCTTTGGGGTCTGCAGGATTTCGGTCATGGCTGGCTCCGGCGCACTTTCCAGATGGCTTGGCTGAAGCCGTTTCATAGTCGGTTTTGCGCCAAAGGCAAAGGGTGACGCGTCGTCGCGTCACCCTCTTGAAAGCTGGTTAGAACACCTTGCCGATGCGGGCGTCGACCGAGTGACGGTTGCCGCCGCGAATGACGAAGAAGAGCAGGATCGCGGCCCACAAAAGCGACTTTTCAGCACCCGGAAAACCCTGGCCCATGGTCACCCAGTGGAACCAGACTGTGACCAGCAGTACGAACAGGCCGGCAAAAGCGGCAGGACGCGTCAAGAACCCGATGGCGATGAAAATGCCGCCGAAGAATTCGGTGCAGGCCAGAAGCAGCGACCAGAAGGCGCCGGGATAGAAGCCGAGGCCTTCGACCATCTCGGCGGCGCCGAAAGGATTGGTGATCTTTTGCGAGCCGTGGATGGCGAGGAACGCACCGGCGACGGCGCGCAGCACGGTTTCGCCGGCGTCATGCAGCGACGAATACAGGCGGCCGAGCGCCGGAATGATCAGTCTGCCGCGGGAAGCGTCGGTGGTTGCGGACATCGTAGCTCCTGTCTGTGTGAACACCTCTGCAGACGCCCGATGGATCCCATCAAGTCAAGTTAACTAAAGTTAACTTTTACGATCATGTTTATCGGACGCGTGGGACGAAACGCAGAAAACCCCGCCGAGGCGGGGTTTTCCGGGTGAACTCGCGTCGAAACCAGGGTCCAACGAGGCGGCCTGACCTGAGACGGTATCAGCATGGCGTAAGACGCCCGCCCCAGCCCTGGACGCATTCGACAAAAGACACCGACCGGGCAAACCCAACCCGGACAGTCATTGGTCGCCGCGACACGCAGGAAGGTTCATAAGGCGGATAAAAATCGTACCGCCGGGGCGACATGAATGCGTCGAAGGACGTCACCGGCCGCCATTGCGGGAAACCGCCGCTGCCCGCCTGAGCGCTTGCGGTGGCTGGCCAAAGCTTCTGAGGAAAGCGCGGCGCATTCGCCCGGCATCGCCGAAGCCGCTCTCTTCTGCGATGCGATCGAGCGACATGGGGCCTGTTTCAACAGCGATCCGCGCGCTCTCCAGGCGAATTCGTTCCACGGCCTTGGCCGGAGTGGTGCCGGTTTCCGCCTTGAAGGCGCGCGCAAAATGCCGCGGGCTCATGGCGGCACGATCGGCAAGGCACTCCACGGTCAGCGGTTGGGCGAGCGCGGTGCGCATCCACCCGATCAGCTCGATAAAGCGGCCCGTTCGTCCGCCGAGTTCGACAAGGGCGGAGAATTGCGACTGGCCGCCGGGGCGGCGTTGATGCACGACAAGCTGCTGCGCAACGCGTCGCGCCATGGCCGGGCCAAGATCATCCTCGATGAGCGCCAAGGCTAGGTCGATGCCGGCCGAAATGCCGGCTGAGGTCCACACGCTGCCATCCCTGACGAAGATCCGCTCCGCATCGAGTTTCACCGCGGGATAGCGGCGTGCGAAGTCGTGCGTGCTCCACCAGTGGGTGGTGGCGCGCCTGCCGTCGAGAAGTCCAGCTTCGGCCAGCAGATAGGCGCCTGTGCACACGCTCGCCGTTCGCCTCACACCCGTGCCCCGGAGCCAGGTGACGATCTCCTGTGCGGCAGCCATGGAGCGAATGATTTCGCCACCGGAGATGATGGCGGTGTCGAGCGGCTCTTCCGTCGACAAAGGCCGGGCCGCGAGCCGCACGCCGGATGAGCTTTCGATCTCCCCGCCGCCGGGCGCCAGTATATCGAGCGTATAGCTGCCGACACAAAAGCCTTCCGCCAGCTCAAAGGCCGCCGCCGGGCCGGCCGCATCCAGCAATTGGAAGCCGGGGTGAATGATGATGCCAACCTTGCGGATCATGGCAGTTTTTGCGCGATATATGTCATTTAGGACAAGTCCTACCGCAGTTAGGGTGATGGTCAAGTGTTTCGATCGGAAGGACTGGGTCATGAATTTGCGTATCATGCTGTGGAGTGGTCTCGGCCTCGTGGCGGCTGTCCTCGCATTGGGTGCCGCATGGCTGCTGTCGCTGCCGGCGGCGTCCCAGGCTGCCGTTCAGCCGGCAATCGATGCCAAGGAGGCCGCCGCGACGCTTGCGGCATTGAAGCCGCCGAAGCGCCAGCGTCCCCTGATCGCCATCGTCGGCATCAACGACGGCACCGAAACCACCGACTATCTCATGCCCTACGGCATCCTGCGGCGCGCCGATGTCGCCGATGTCGTGGCGCTGGCGACGCAGCCCGGACCGATGAGATTGCACCCGGCCTTGCAGATCGAGCCCGATGCGACGACAGCGGCATTCGACGCCGAGCATCCGGACGGCGCCGACTACGTCATCGTCCCGGCCATGATGCGCGACGACGACGCCGAGGTGCTGAAATGGATCAAGAGCCAGGCAGCCAAGGGCGCCATGGTGATCGGCATCTGCGCCGGCGCCAAGGTGGTCGGTGCCAGCGGGTTGCTCGACGGCAAGCGGGCGACGACCCATTGGTATTCCGTCGGCGAGCTCCGCGAGAAACATCCTGCGATTCACTATGTCGCCGACCGGCGCTTCGTCGTCGATCAGGGTGTCGCGACGACAACGGGGATCACCGCGTCGATGCCGATGATGCTGACCCTGATCGAGGCCATCGCCGGCCGGGACAAGGCCGAAGCCGTCGGCCGTGATCTGGGCCTGGCGCACTGGGATGCGCGGCACGACAGCGGCGTCTTCAAGTTCACCCGCCCGTTCGCGCTGACGGCGATCGGCAACGCGCTTGCCGTGCTGGATCATGAGCAGCTCGGCATCCCGCTGACATCAGGCGTGGATGAGGTGTCGCTGGCGCTGGTCGCCGATGCCTGGTCGCGAACCTTTCGCTCCGGCGCGGTCACATTCGCCGGCAACGACGGCGCGATCGTCAGCCGCGACGGCTTGCGTATCTTGCCTGACCAGATCGCCACCGGCTGGCCGGTCGACCGGTTGGTTCCGGCAATGGCCGATCCGCGGCCGGCGAGGGCGCTTGACCAGGCGCTGCAAGACATCTCGGCGCGCCACGGTGCACGCACGGCCGACTTCGTCGCCATGCAGCTCGAATATCCCCGGTGAAAGGCACTGTCTAAGGCCCGGCACCGGCCGGCGTTCGTCCGCCGCAATTCAGGCCGAATAGCGCTCGGCGAATTCGGAAATGCGCTGCACCACCGCCTTGGGCGCGGTGATGCCGCGCGCCTGCGCCTTCTCGGCGGCTTCCGCCCGGGCGCGGCCCGGCACATGCACGCCGAAGCGGCGGCGCAGGCGGTCGAGCTGGTCCTTCATGCGCTGTTCGAAATCCGGATCGAGCAGCTTGGGCTCGATAGCCAGCACGAACAGGCCGGTGCCGGGGCTGTCGGGCCCGCCGGTGAACCAGGGCGCATCGAGCGACCAGTTGGCCCCGGAAATGCCCGCAGCCAACACTTCGACCATCAGCGCGATGTTGGCGCCGCGCTGGCCGCCAAAGGCAAGCATGGCGCCCTTCATGGCCGCCGCCGGGTCGGTGGTCGGATTGCCGCTGGCGTCCAGCGCCCAGCCTTCCGGGATTTTCTTGCCGTCTTCGGCCGCCTTGCGGATGTTGACGAAGGCAGTGGCGCTCGATGACTGGTCGATGACCAGAGGCGCGCCGTCGGCGGCGGGCGCGGCAAACGACATCGGATTGGTGCAATAGACCGGCTTGACCGAGCCCGAGCCGGCAAGCACCGCCGGGCCGTTGGTCGCGGCGAAGGACACCAGCCCCTGTGCCGCCAGCCTGCCGGTGAAATAGCCGAGCGCGCCGCACGTATAGGCGTTCTTCTGCGAGAAGATGGCGACGCCGAACAATTTTGCCGCCTTGGCAAGATCGTCGATCGTCCGGTCGAAGCCGGTATGCGCCAGCCCGCCCCGTGCATCGCAGAGATAGACGGCCAGCGCCGGCCTTGTGATCACCGGATCGGCATTGCCGTCGATGCGCCCGGCTTCCAGCGCTTCGAGATAGTCGATGAAATGCGACAGGCCGACGGTCGAAAGCCCTTCCGCCTCGGCGGCGATGATCGAGGCGGTGAGCGACTGCGCCGCTTCCTCATTGGCGCCGGCGCCGAGTGCCGCCATCCGGCACAGTCCTCTTGCCTGGTCGAGACTGAGTTGCATTATGGCTGTCCTGGGGTTGCGGGAATCTGGTTGCGTTGTCTGGTCTGTGCCTAGCAGCAGATGAGCCGGCGTTTGTGTTGAAAATCGTCCGCACCTGCAAGAAAAGCGGCGGATATCTCCATCGTTGCCGTCTGCGCGATCGGTGCGCCTCTAGCCGACCTTGACCGGAATCCGCGCCTCGATCCGGCTGAGAGCCAGGACCAGAATGCCGGTGATCGCCATATAGATCAACGCCAGCAGCAGCAAGGGTTCGTAGGTGAGGTAGGTGTCCTGCCGCACCTTACCGGCGACGGCGAAGATATCGATCACGCTGATCGTCGCCACCAGCGGCGTCGACTTCAACTGCAGCACGGTCTCGCCGGTCAACGTCGGCAGCGCCCGGTAGAAGGCCTGCGGCAGCCAGATGCGCCGGAGGATCTTCCAGCGGCTCATGCCGAAGGCGCGGGCGGCTTCCAACTGTCCCTTGGGCACGCCGGCAAAGGCGCCGCGCATCACTTCGCCCTCGTAACCGGCGAAGGACAGGGTGAGAGCCAGAACGCCGTACGGCCATGCCTGCCTAAGATAGGGCCACATCCAGGAGTCGCGGATCCATGGATATTGAGGGAACAGCGAGCCCAGCCCGTAATAGAGCAGCCACAGTTGCAGAAGCAGCGGCGTGCCGCGGATGATGGTGCAGAAGACTTTCGCCGGCGCCGCGACCCAGATCGAACCGGCGGCCTGCGCCAGCCCGACCGGCACGGCGATCAGGAAGCCGAGCGCGCAGGTGACGGCCAGGATCCACAGGGCCCGCCAGATGCCCATCAGGCCCATTTCCCAATATTGCGGCAGCCAGTCCCAGCGCATGAAAAAGGCGGCCGACAGCACCAGCCCCAGCGCGATCAGGATGAGGACGATGCGGTGCGGCTGCAGCCAGAGCGAGGCGCGCGCCGCCGTGTTGATGATGGCCGCTTCGCCCGCCATCAGCGTGCCTCCTTGACCGAAGGCATGCCCCGCCGCGCCCATTTCTCGGCGCGGCCAAGCAGGAAGTTCGAAAACAGCGTCACCGCCAGATAGAGAACGCCGGCGGCGAGATAGAATATCAGATAGGCCTTGGTGACGCCTGCTGCCTGCCGAGTCGCCAGCGTCAGCTCGAAGAAGCCGACGACGGCCAGCAGCGCGGTGTCCTTCGTCGCGATCAGCCACAGATTGGCGAGACCCGGAATGGCAAAGGGCAGCATCGCCGGCAACGTGATGCGCCGCAAGAGAAGGCCGGGAGACATGCCGAAGGCGCGGGCGGCTTCGATCTGGCCTTGCGGGATGGCCAGGATCGCGCCGCGCATGACCTCCGTCGAATAGGCGCCCTGGCAGAAGCCGAGCACGGCTATGCCGGCCACCAGCCCGCTAATATCGACACGCTGGTAACCGATCGCGGTCAGCACCTGGTTTATCAGGTCGGTGCCGGCATAGTAGAGCAGCAGGATCAGCACCAGTTCCGGCACGGCGCGCACCACGGTGGTGTAGACCGCGAGCAGGTCGCGCACCACAGGCCCGCCATAGAGCTTGCCATAGGCGCCGCAGATTCCGATGACCAGGCCGACGATCGTGGCGCCGACGGCAATCTCGAGCGAATGCAACAACCCGAGCATAAGTGTGCCGCCCCAGCCGACGGGCGCGGGCGAGAGGAGTTCGATGATACCGGCCGCCGAGGCCGGAAGAAGCGCGTCGATCAGCTTTGCCCCCGGATTGCTGGCTCTCTCTGCCGACGCCAGCGGCCGGCGGCAGGCATGCGTGGGAAGGATAGGCCGGAGGGCACGACGTTGGCGTCATGCCCTCCGGCTCATGCGGAGGGGCGTCAGTTCGACTGCGTCGAGCCGCCGTAAATGTCGAAATCGAAGTATTTCTTCGAGATCTCGTCATACTTGCCGTTGGAGCGGATCGCCTTGATGCCGGCGTTGATCTTTTCCTTCAGGTCGGTGTCTTCCTTGCGCACGCCGGCGCCGACGCCCGGTCCGAGCACCTCGTCGTCCGGAGCCACCATGCCCTTCAGGTCGCAACAGGCCTTGCCCTGGTCGGACTTCAGGAATTCGCCAAGCGCGATGGAATCGGCCTGCACCGCATCGAGGCGGCCGGCGGCGAGATCCTGGTTGGCTTCGTCCTGGGTCTGGTATTCCTTGATTTCGGAAGCCGTGGAGCCGAAGTGCTTCTTGGCGTAGACGGCGTGCACGGTCGACACCTGGACGCCGACCACCTTGCCCTTCAGGTCGTCAGGCGTGGCGCCGAACTTCTGGTCCTTCGGTCCGATAATCGCCGTCGGCGTGTTGTAGTACTTGTCCGAGAAGTCGATCGTCTTCTTGCGCTCGTCGGTGATCGACATCGACGAGACGATGAGGTCGATCTTCTTGGTGGTCAGCGCCGGGATGATACCGTCCCAGGCAACAGGCGTGATGACGCAGTCGAGTTTCTCCTCGGCGCACACGGCGTCGATGAAGTCGATTTCCCAGCCGACCCATTTTCCCGAGGCATCCGGCGAGGTGAAGGGCGGATAGGGCTCGGCGGCGACGCCGATCTTGACCGGATCGGCCTTGGCCACGCCCATGGCGGCGACGCCGAGCAGCAGTGCCGCGGCGAATGTCTTCAGAACAGTCTTCATTTCAAACTCCCAGTTTGTTGTTGGTTCCCGGTTTTCTTCCGTCTCGGCCTGTCCCTAGCCGATGTTGCGGATGAACTGCTTGAGCCTTTCGGATTTCGGCGCGCCGAAGATCTGCTCCGGCGGGCCTTCTTCCTCGACGAGCCCGTTGTAGAGATAGACGACATGGGTCGCGACCTCGCGGGCGAACTTCATCTCATGGGTGACCAGCACCATGGTGCGGCCTTCGCGCGCCAGATCGCCGATAACCTTCAGCACCTCGCCGACCAGTTCGGGGTCGAGCGCCGAGGTCGGCTCGTCGAACAGCATGACGCGCGGATTGATGGCGAGCGCGCGGGCAATTGCGGCGCGCTGCTGCTGGCCGCCTGAAAGATAGGCCGGATAGACGTCGCGCTTTTCGGCAAGCCCGACGCGCGCCAGCAGTTTTTCGGCCTGGGCGATTGCCTCGTCGCGCTTGACACCGAGCACATGCACGGGAACCTCGATGACGTTTTCGATCAGCGTCATGTGGCTCCACAGGTTGAAGTTCTGGAACACCATGCCGAGCTTGGAGCGGATGCGCTCGATCTGCCTGCGGTCGGCCGGAACGGTGTGGCCATGGCTGTCCGCCTTGAGCTTGATCTCCTCGCCATTGACACGGATGATGCCGCTGGTCGGATTTTCCAGGCAGTTGATGCAGCGCAGCAGCGTCGATTTGCCCGAGCCCGAGCCGCCGATGATGGCGATCACCTCGCCATCGCGCGCCGACAGCGACACGCCCTTCAGCACATGCAGCTGGCCGAATTTCTTGTGCAGGTTTTCGACATGGATTGCTTCGGCAGCGCCACTCTGCGCCTTGCCGGATGAGACTGCGGCAGCTTCCACCGCGCTCACCGGCTGGCCTCTGCATCGTCGGCGGCAGTTCGTCGAACGTCTATCCGGCCAATCAACATATACGCTGTACTGCCCCGCTCCAGATTTCAGCATGGACCCAACGGCGCGAGCCCGTCAATCCCGCCCATTACGGCACTTGCGAGCTTGTTGCGCAAGTGTATAAATAGCCCTCCATGAAATTTTCTCGGTTTTTTTCAGCAAAAAAAGGGCTTCGATGAGCGCTTTCGGATCACAATCCATGGCAGCGCCGCTGCGACGCGTGCTGATGCGGTCGGCGGCCAACGCGATGCGCGACGCCGACAGAGCCGCCTGGCACTATGGCCCGGGATTCAATCCAGCGAAAGCGGCATCGCAGCACGCGGCCCTTGCTGAACTGGTGGCGGCCTCCGGCGCCGAAATCGAATGGATCGAGGACAAGGCCGACGGACTTTCGGACTCGGTGTTCACGCACGACCCATCGCTGATGACCAACCGCGGCGCACTGATTCTGTCCATGGGCAAGCCGTTGCGCGCCCGGGAGCCTTCGCTGCATGAGGAGACCTACAGGAGACTGGGCATTCCGATCCTCGGCCGCGTCGAGGCCCCAGGCCAGGTCGAAGGCGGTGACTGTGTCTGGCTGGATGCGCGCACGCTGGTGATCGGGCGCGGTGTCCGTTCCAACCAGGAAGGCATCCAGCAGATCTCCAACCTGCTGACGCCGCTGGGCGTATCGGTCTACGGCTTTGACCTTCCGTTGTGGCAGGGCGAAGAGGCCTGCCTGCATCTGATGTCGGTGATCAGCCCGCTGGCCGATGACCTTGCTTTGGTCTATTCACCGCTTTTGCCGGCCCCGTTCTATCAGATGCTGAAGGCGCGCGGCATCCGTCTGGTCGAAGGCGATGCCGAAGAGTTCGCGGCTTCCAACGGCCTCAGCCTGAACGTGCTGCCGACCAATCCGCTCCAGGTCATTGCCGTCGCAGGCTTTCCCAAGACCAAGGCCGCGATGGAAGCCGCCGGCTGCACGGTCGAAATCTTCGAGGCCGATGCGCTCTGCATCGCCTGTGAAGGCGGGCCGACATGCCTGACGCGGCCGATTCTGCGCCAATGAATGCGCCATCCCGCCGCAGGTTCCGTCGCGAGGGCGAGGAGCGGCGGCGGCAGGATTTGATCGAGGCAACTCTGGACAGCGTGGCGGAACGTGGTCTGCAGGGCGCCACCTTGCGCACCATCGCATTGCGCGCCGGCGTCACCGCCGGGCTGATCCGGCACTATTTTCCCGGCAAGGAAGAATTGCTGCAGGAAGCCTATGCTGCCCTCATGGGCCGCATGACCGAGCAGGCGAAAGCGGCGTTGGCCATGGAAGATGCCTCGCCGCGCCAGCGCCTTGCGGCTTTCGTTACCGCCAACCTCAACGTGCCGATCATCGACGCGCGAGTGTTTTCGCTCTGGGCAACCTTCATCGGCCGCGCCGGTGCGGATCCAAGCCTGGCTCGCGCCCACCGCGAAGGCTACCTTGGCTTTCGCAACGAGGTGGAAGCCGTTGTGGCCGAGGTGCTCGCCGCCGAACGGCGCGAGCCGGACGCAAGCCAGTTGCGCCACCATGCCATCGCGATCAATGCAATCATCGACGGGCTCTGGATAGAAGGCTGCCTGGCCGGCGAGATGTTCTCGCCCGGCGAATTGGCGGCGATCGGCATCAAGACTGTCGAGGCCGAACTGGGCCTCGCGCCGCTAAAGCAATTCCAGGAAAAGTAAGATGCGGTTTTCCGTCCGGAATTGCGTTGAAAACAAAGGACCGAGCCGATCACTGTTTCCGAACAGTGATCGGCTCTAAGGGAAGACAATCAATGACAACACTAGGCGAAGCCCTGATCATGCTGCTCGAAGCGCACGGCGTCGATACCGTCTTCGGCATTCCCGGCGTCCACACGGTCGAGCTCTACCGTGGCCTGGCGCGCTCGAAGATCCGCCATGTCACGCCGCGCCATGAACAGGGCGCCGGCTTCATGGCCGACGGCTATGCCCGAGCCAGCGGCAGACCAGGGGTCGCCTTCGTCATCACCGGACCGGGGCTGACCAACACCATCACCGCCATGGGCCAGGCGCGCGCCGATTCGGTGCCGATGCTGGTCATATCAGGCGTCAACGCAATGCCGACGCTGGGCAAGGGGCTGGGCTTCCTGCATGAGCTCCCGGACCAGCGCGGCATGATGGAAAAGGTGGCGCTGTTGTCGCGGCGCGTCACCGAGGCAAGCGAATTGCCTGACGCGCTGGCGCAGGCCTTCGCGCTGTTTTCATCGTCGCGGCCGGGTCCGGTGCACATCGAGATCCCGACCGATGTCATGGTCGAGCCGGCCGACGACATTTCGGCGTTGTTGAGCAATGCGGCACCGCCGGCACCGGATGGCGCGGCCATTGCCAGTGCTGCCAAACTCATCGCCGCCGCGCGCCGCCCGCTGATCCTGGCCGGAGGCGGCGCCAAGCGGGCCGAGATGGCGCTGCGGCGCCTGGCCGAGACACTGGGCGCGCCGGTCGTCGAGACCACCAATGCGCGCGGCCTGCTGCACCGCCACCCGCTCTGCGTGCCGGCAAGCCCAAGCCTGAGGGCGGTTCGGGCGCTGATGGCCGAGGCCGATCTGGTGATTGCCGCCGGCACCGAATTCGGCCCGACCGACTATGACGGCTATGGCGACGGCGGCTTTGTGCTGCCATCCAACCTGATTCGCATCGACATCGGCGCCGACCAGCTCGCACGCCGCCCGGTGACGGTCGGCATCCAGGCCGACTGCACCGAGGCGATTGAAGCCTTGCTCGCCGCGATCGGCCCCACTCATCCTGCCGCGTCCGGCGGCGAGGCGCGCGCCGCCGCCGCACGCAAGGCGGCATCCGCCGAGCTGAGCCCGGCCTATCTGGCGCAGGTGCATGCCGTGGAGATGATCCGCGATGCCTTGCCGGGCGCCATCGTCGTCGGCGATTCGACGCAGCCGGTCTACGCCGCCAACCTCTATTACGATCACGACCGGCCAGGCGGCTGGTTCAACGCCGCCACCGGCTTCGGCGCGCTTGGTTACGGCCCGCCGGCGGCAATCGGCGCCGCACTTGCCGTGCCCGATGCGCCGGTTGTCTGCCTGACCGGCGATGGCGGCTTCCAGTTCACCTTACCCGAACTTGGCGCGGCGCTCGATGCAAAGGCGCCGGTCATCTTCGTGGTCTGGAACAACAGGGGCTATCGCGAGATCGAGACCTCGATGCTCGATGTCGGCGTCGAGCCCGTTGGGGTCTCGCCGGCGCCGCCGGATTTCTGCAAGCTGGCCGAAGCCTATGGCATATCAGCAGAACGGCTCGCCGATATCGGCGCCTTGCCGCAGGCCCTGAAGCGCGCCCGGGCAACCGGATTGCCTTGCGTCATCGAAATCACCGTCGATTGAAGGCTTCAGCCCAGCGTTGATCTCTCGTCTGCATCGGACCATTCGTCGGCTCGCCTGTTGTACCGCAACGGCCGCATGGCTGACGCTATTGCCATAATATGCGTTGTGACGCATGCAAAGACGCGACGGCTGCCATGTCGAGATATCAATTGAGTGATCGCCCGAAAGGCGCGACGCTTCGCGTCGGGGCGGCACAACAAGCGACACAATCATAAAAACACGACAGGAGCGGTCCAGGATGACGGAAACACTTCAAGGCAGGCATATCGTTGTGACCGGTGGGACCGGCGCTCTCGGCGGTGCGGTGGTTGGCCGGCTGCTGGAACAGGGCGCCATCTGCCACGTGCCGAACGCACACGCCGCGGCACCCCAGCAATTTCCTTTCACCGCCCACGACAACGTCAAGCTGGCGCACAATGTCGACCTGTCGGACTCCGCCAAGGTCGAAGCCTTCTATGCCCAGGTTCCTGCCTTGTGGGGATCGATCCATCTCGCCGGCGGCTTCACCATGGCGCCGGTGGAAAAGATCGAATCGGCATCCTTTGCCGAGATGATGGACACTAACGCCCGCACTACCTTCCTGTGCAGCCGCGCGGCGATCCGATCGATGCTGGCGTCGGGCACATCAGGCCGCATCGTCAACGTCACCGCGCGCGCCGGGCTCGACCCCAGGCGCGGCGCCGGCATGGTCGCCTACACCGCCAGCAAGGCGGCGGTCGCGGCCATGACGGTGGCGATGGCCGAAGAACTCAAGGCCAAGGGCATCCTGGTCAATGCCGTGGCCCCGTCGACGCTCGACACGCCGGCAAACCGCGCCGACATGCCGGATGCCGATTTCAGCAAATGGGTCAGCCTGGAAGCAGCGGCCGAAGCCATCGCCTATCTCGCCTCGCCGGCCAACCAGGCGATGAGCGGAACGCTGGTGCCGCTCTACGGCCGGGCCTGAGCGGCGAGCGTCGAAGTCGGGCACGCGGCATCCGATCCATCGGCATTGCGATAGCTGTAGATGCGCAGCGGCGATGAAGCTTTCGTCGGGCACTCCCGCAACCATGCCGGCGGCCGGCCTTCAATCAGGCCCGCCGCGAATGGATAGGCGGCTTCCAGTCCCGGCAATGGCGGGCCTCGCCAGGCGCAAATCGCGACATGCGTTGCCTTGGACGCATCGAGTATCGCGCGGGGGTCGGCGGTCGCCGGATCGAGGAAACGATAGCTGCGCTCGATGCCCTTGGCCGATGGATGGTTGGGGATCGTCACCACCTTGGGGCCCTCGGCGAGGGCGACGAAACGTGAGCCGATCAGCGGGGGAGAAAGAACGACGGCGCCAGAGGGCCAACCCTGTTCCGGTTCAAAAGGGCTGGAATAGCAGCCGTCGGCGAGTTCGGCGGCGGGAACCGCCGCTTGCGCCGGTTTCACCGACAGGTGGTACAGCACCATTGCTCCGGACAAAACCAGACCGGGCAGGATCAATGCGTATCTGTGCGATGCCGCCGGCACCGGAGATTTCAAATAGCGACCCAGCCCCGCACTCGGCAGGAGGCTCGCCAGGGCGAAGATGAGGCCGATGCCGGAGAAGATCGGCAGGTAGCGGTAGTAGCGGACATAACCGATCGCAAGCGCCAGCGAGAGCAGCGAGAACAGCGCCAATATGACGACAGGCCGGCTTCGACCTTCCGGCCTGGCGCAGATCACGGCTGGCGTGAGCGCGCCGATAAACAGCAGCGCCATGCTGAGAAAACCCGTCGACAGGACGACATCAGGGCGCCGAAACAGGCTCAATTCCTGGAGAATTCTGTTGATCATGTTGTCGCGGACATAGGCGTCGATCGAGGCATAGGGGCTGGCCAGGCATTGCGGGAACAACCCCGCCAGCACCGCCGCGCTGGCCGCCGCGAACACCAGTAGGATTGCTGTTCGCATCGGCCACCCTCCACGCCGGCCGGCAAGCAAGGGCACGAAGGCGAACGAGAGCCCGGCCGCGACCAATGCCGTGACATGCGGCGTCGAATAGGTGTCGCATCTGACCGCGGCATAGGCAGAAGGCGGCACGATCGCCGCGAACAGGCCGATTGCACCGGCGGTCAAGGTCAGCCCGAAACCGATGATCCTGTTTTGGCCGCCCTCGCGGTCGAAGATCCAGTCGAAGGCATAGACCGCCATCACCAGGGCGTAGAACGGCGCGAATTCGGCGCTGACGGCGATTGCCAGGGCCGTCAGCAGCCCGTTGACGAAGGCCGAAAGGCGGTTCTGCGACATCATCAAAACCAGCGCCGCCAGCAGAAGCAGGATCTGCAGATTGTGATAGTCGATCCGTCCCGGGGCGAATTCGAAAAAGCTGCGCGCGGCAAAGATCAAAGCCAACGGCAATGCAACGGCCGGGTAGGCAAAGCCGATGGCTGTCACCAGCCGATTGTAGAAATAGAGCGCGGGCGCCAACAGCAGCAGCGGGACGGCAAAGCTTGCCAGCGTCAGAGCCGGCTCGAAGCCGGAAAACGGCGCCAACAGGCGCGCGAAGGCGGCGTAGGGCAAGTCCACGATCCACGGCCAGTGTGAGACATAGGGCTCTGGCTGGACGATGCCGGGCAGCGTGCGGTCGAAGATATTGCCCGTTTCAAGCAAAGTACGGATTTCGTGCAGCTTGAGGAGATCGTCCGCGTCATTGTTGAGCTGGAAGCCCAGAGACCACAGAGCGGTCGTCAGGATCGCCATCGCGCAAAAGCAGAACAGGACAGGCGAGCTGGTGTAAAGGCGCAGCAACCCCGAAGGCTGCGCAGCGGCACGATTGGCGCCAGTGCTCATGGAAGTATTCCGTTGGACCACCGGCAAATACGCGATGAAGTTTATGTTCTCGTAAAGAAAAAGACCCGCCGGATCGCTCCGGCGGGTCTTTTTTGTAAGGCCGCACGCGAGGCGTGCTGTCGATGGCTGACGCCTTAGTTGCCCTGCTTCTTCAGCGCGGCACCCAGGATATCGCCCAGCGAAGCGCCGGAGTCGGTCGAGCCGTACTGGGCGACCGCCTCCTTCTCTTCGGCGATTTCCAGCGCCTTGATCGAGACCTGCAGCTTGCGGGTCTTCTTGTCGAAGGCGATGACGCGGGCATCGACCTTCTGGCCGACGGTGAAGCGCTCTGGGCGCTGCTCGTCGCGGTCACGGCTCAGATCGGAGCGCTTGATGAAGGTCTCGATGCCGCTGTCGACCAGCCGCACTTCCAGACCGCCATCCTTGACGCCGATGACTTCACAGGTGACCACGGCGTTCTTGCGCAGTTCTCCGGAAGTCGCTGCTTCGCCGACCGTGTCGCGGGCCAGCTGCTTGATGCCGAGCGAGATGCGCTCCTTCTCGATGTCGACGTCGAGCACCTGCGCCTTGACCATGTCGCCGCGATTGTACTCTTCGATGACCTGCTCGCCCGGACGGGTCCAGTCGAGGTCGGAGAGGTGCACCATGCCGTCCACGTCGCCTTCCAGACCGATGAACAGGCCGAACTCGGTCTTGTTCTTGACCTCGCCCTCGACCTGGCTGCCGACCGGATGGTTGCGCGCGAAGGCTTCCCACGGGTTCTCGAGCGTCTGCTTGAGGCCGAGCGAGATGCGGCGCTTGGCCGGATCGACCTCGAGCACCACCACGTCGACTTCCTGGGTCGTCGACAGGATCTTGCCGGGATGCACGTTCTTCTTGGTCCACGACATTTCCGAAACGTGGATGAGACCTTCGATGCCCGGCTCCAGCTCGACGAACGCGCCGTAGTCGGTGATGTTGGTGACGGTGCCTTTGATCTTCTTGCCGATCGGGAACTTGGTGCCGATCTCGGACCACGGATCGCTCTCGAGCTGCTTCATGCCGAGCGAGATACGGTGGGTTTCCTGGTTGATGCGGATGATCTGCACCTTGACCGTCTGACCGATGTTGAGAATTTCGGTCGGATGATTGACGCGGCGCCAGGCCATGTCGGTGACATGCAGCAGGCCGTCGATGCCGCCGAGGTCGACGAACGCACCGTAGTCGGTGATGTTCTTGACGACGCCTTCGACAACCTGGCCTTCTTCGAGGTTCTGCACGATTTCCGAACGCTGTTCGGCGCGGCTCTCCTCGAGCACGGTGCGGCGCGACACCACGATGTTGCCGCGGCGGCGATCCATCTTGAGGATCTCGAAGGGCTGCGGGTTGTGCATCAGCGGGGAGACGTCGCGGATCGGGCGGATATCGACCTGGCTGCGCGGCAGGAAGGCCACGGCGCCGTCGAGGTCGACGGTGAAGCCGCCCTTGACCTGGTTGAAGATGACGCCTTCGACGCGCTCACCCTTGGTGAACTTCTCTTCGAGACGGACCCAGCTCTCTTCGCGGCGGGCCTTCTCGCGGGAAAGCATCGCTTCGCCAAGCGCGTTCTCGATGCGCTCGACATAAACTTCGACGGTGTCACCGACCTTGAGGGTGGTGTCCTTGCCCTTGACGCCGAATTCCTTCAGCGGCACGCGGCCTTCGACCTTGAGGCCGACGTCGATGATGGCCATGTCCTTTTCGATCGCGGTGATCGTGCCCTTGACGACCTGACCTTCGCCGGAATGGCCGGTAGTGAATGATTCTTCGAGCAGGCTCGCGAAATCGTCGCGAGTGGGATTTGCAGCTGACATTGTTTCTCCTGGAGTGCCCCGCATCTCTGAGCGGGACGGGCGCCGTGGGTTAGCGTTGCGTTGGCCTGCCGGCGTTCCGGACTTAAAAAAGCCCTGGGCCGCATTTTAAGCGGCAATTTCGGCGCATGAAGAATGCTGGCAGGCTGGTTAGTGCCCGATATGGGTATTTTCTGCGCTTCCGGCAACGGAAACGCGGGAGAAAACCCGGATCAGGCGTTGTTTCTCCTGGCCAGCACGTCGTCAACGATCGCCATGGCCGCGAGAAACGCGGCTTCTATAGCCATTTCGCTGGTATCTAGCAAGTGCGCGTCGGCGGCCGGCTTCAAGGGCGAGTCGGCACGGCCCATGTCGCGCTCGTCGCGGCGCATGATATCGGCGAGGATTTCGGCGAAATTGGCGGTGCCGCCGATGCTTTCGATCTCTGCCAGCCGGCGCTTGGCGCGTACCTCCGCGCTCGCCGTCACATAGAGTTTGATGTCGGCATCAGGGCACACGACCGTGCCGATGTCGCGCCCGTCCAGCACCGCGCCCGGCGGCGTCCTGGCGAAGGCGCGCTGCTTTTCCACGAGAATGCGCCGCACCGTCGGATACACCGCAACTTTCGAGGCGGCCTCGCCGATGGCATGCGCCGACAGCACCGCCCGGTCGAGCTTTGCCATATCGACCTGGCGCGCCGCGGTCTCGGCCGCCGAGACATTGTCGAGCGGCAGCGCATGCTGAAGCAATGCATAGGCGACCGCCCGATAGGTGAGGCCGGTGTCGAGCAGGTTCAGCCGGTAGTGGTCGGCGAGACGCCGGGCGAGTGTGCCTTTGCCTGCACCGGCAGGGCCGTCTATGGCAATGGTGAAGACGTGAGTCATTGGCTGGCCAACGAAAGGGTTGGGCGCCGAGATCCTTCGCCGCCTGCCAAAGTGCCGCGGCTGTTGGTTGCCATGACCGTCACCCGATCTCCGCCCCGAGCCCCGTCATCAGTCCCATGAACTCCGGAAAGCTCGTCGCGATCATCGCCTGGTCGTCGATGGTGACAGGCTTTTCCGTCGCCAGCCCCATGACCAGAAAGCTCATGGCGATGCGGTGGTCGAGATGTGTCTGCACCGTCGTATCCAGGCCGTTGGGATGGCCGCCGAGGCCCTTGCCGCCCGGCCTGCCGCGCACGGCAAGCGACGCCTCGCCCTCGTTGCAGTCGACGCCGTTGAGCTTCAGCCCGTTGGCGACGGCCGACAGCCGGTCGGATTCCTTCACGCGCAATTCTTCCAGCCCCTGCATCAGCGTCTCGCCCTCGGCGAAGCTGGCGGCGACAGCCAGCACCGGGTACTCGTCGATCATCGACGGTGCCCGCTCCGGCGGCACGGTGACGCCCTTGAGTTCGGAATAACGCACGCGCAGATCGGCGACGTCCTCGCCGCCGGCATTGCGTGGGTTCAAGATGTCGATCTGGCCGCCCATTTCCTGCAGCGTCAGCAGCAAGCCGGTGCGGGTCGGGTTCATCAGCACGTTTTCGATCACGATGTCCGAGCCCGGCACGATCAGCGCGGCGACCAGCGGGAAGCCGGCAGAGGACGGGTCGCCGGGCACGGCGATCGTCTGGCCGGTCAGCTTGCCTTGGCCCTCGATGAAGATATGGCGCACGCCGCGCTCGTCGGTCTCGACCGACAGATTGGCGCCGAAGCCTTTGAGCATCTTTTCGGTGTGGTCACGCGTCATCACCGGTTCGATGACGGTGGTGATGCCTGGCGTGTTGAGGCCGGCGAGCAATACCGCCGACTTCACCTGCGCGGAGGCCATCGGCACCCGGTAGGTGATCGGGGCGGCGTGCTTGGGGCCATGCAGCGTGATCGGCATGCGGTCGCCGGGCGTCGCCTTCAGCACCTGCACGCCCATCTGGCGCAGCGGTTCCAGCACGCGGCCCATCGGCCGGCCCGACAGCGAGGCGTCGCCGATGAAGGTGGTTTCCATGTCATAGGTGCCGACGAGACCCATGGTGAGCCGCGAGCCGGTGCCGGCATTGCCGAAGTCGAGCGGGCCTTCCGGCTGCAGCAGCGCGCCGTTGCCGGTGCCGCGGATCACCCATTCGGCGCCGCGCTTTTCGATATGCGCGCCCATCGCCTTCATGGCCGCGCCTGTGCGCATCACGTCCTCGCCCTCGAGCAGGCCGGTGATGCGGGTTTCGCCGGAGGCGAGGCCGCCGAACATGAAGGAGCGGTGCGAGATCGACTTGTCGCCCGGCACGCGCGCGGTGCCGGAAAGGGCTTGAGATTTGCGGGCGGTGGCCGGCTTGGCAGCGGCGGCGTGAGACATGGAATTTCCCTGGACGGAATGCCGGCGAGCCGGCGCTTTTCATTTGTTGCGGCGGTCTCGTATCACGGCGAGGCGAAATGGTCATCCCCATGGTCGTCACTTGCCGCGAGGCCTTTCAGGACTTGGTTTTGTGACGCCGGCTTTTGGCTTTGACAGCGCCGCAAACAGTGGTTAAGGGGACCACTCTTTTATTGACGAGGCTTGCCGTGGCAAAAACCGAACTTGGCACAAAGCGTATCGACCCCGAGACGGGTCGAAAATTCTACGACCTGAACAAGGACCCGATTGTCTCGCCCTACACCGGCAAGACCTATCCGCGTTCCTATTTCGAGGAAGGCAAGATCGCCGCCCTCGAGGAGGAAGAGGAAGTGGCCGAGAAGGAAGTGGACGCCGAGGACGAAGAGGGCGTTGAAGTCGTCTCGCTCGAAGAGGCCGACGACGACGTCAAGGGCGACGACCTGCCCGATCTCGGCGATGACGAGGACGTCGACCTCGGCGACGATGAGGATGACACTTTCCTCGCCGACGAAGAGGAAGAAGACGACGACGTTGCCGACATGATCGGCGTCGGCGACGACGACGACGAGGTCTGACAGGCCTGAAACGTAAGCGTTTGCAGGCTTTCTCGGCCTGTGAACAAAAAGCCGCTCATCAAGGCTTGATATCTGAGAAAGGCGGGGTTAGAAGCCGCCTGCACTAACGGCGCGGTGTTCCAACCCGCGCTGATCTCTTCGCCGGAAACGGCGCCGGCTGACTGCCGGGAGTGGGGCCATAGCTCAGTTGGGAGAGCGCTTGAATGGCATTCAAGAGGTCGTCGGTTCGATTCCGATTGGCTCCACCAAACAGTCTCCCAATGTTTTCAAGTTATTTGCCGTTTGCGTGTCCAGGGCTGCCATTCGGAAACCTGCCGGGGCACGGCCAGGAGCGTTTTTCGACTCCGAGACCAAGTTTGCGCGGCGGACTGACAGGAAAAAGCGGGAAAGCCGCGACCGAGCCTCAAGTTTCACCAGCACCGCAAGCCTTTAGGACTGCTCTTGGTACGGAAGCTTCACTTCGTCGTGCAAATGCGCGGCAACCAAGCGCGGTGTATGGTCGGGATCGTTCGACAGACCTTGGGATGGCGCAAGCAGATGACGGCCAAATAGCTTTGGCTTGACGGGGCGCTGGCCACTCCATCACTTCGCCCTTAGAGCGTTTCACCGTTTCATGGAAACGGCGAACCGCTCTAACTCTTTGTTTTGACGCAATTCCAGACGGAAAACCGCTCACACTTTTCCTGGAATTGCCCGTAGGCGGCGTCATGCTCGCAGTAGGTTGCGGCCGGCTTGTCGGTCATCATCGGCCCGATGAGACGCTACCGTCTCGACGGACGGGCCGATGAGCAGTGTCCGGTTCTGTATCGGTGCTTTCCGTCGAGCGCTTATAGAAAAGCCCAAATGCCAACAGGAAATATCCAACCTGCAGCATCATCAGCGTGAGGACGGTCCAAACGAGCGCTTTGCCGACAGATCCGGTTTCCATTTCGGCCCAGATCGCCACTACGGCCGACGTGGTGAACATCCCCACCAAAAATTGCGGAAAATACATGATTGCCCGCCCCCCGTTGTCGATAGCCCGCCGCTCCATTTGCGAAGCGGCGGGGCCCCCCATCTGCCCCCCGATTGCTGGGTGAGAGATGTCGCCGGCATTGCCGACAGTGCAATGACGGTGCCAGACACGGTGACCCATTAAGGGACACCTATGCCGACGATTGCAAGACCGGATAGCTGATTAACATTACCTGTGGCTAATATGCACCTAGGGGTCGGAAGGGACGGAGCGAACCTCGCCAGCGCGAGTTTCGGCCGCCGCCCCCTCCGACTGTCGGGACGCCCGATCACGTGTCCGGAGGGCAATCGATAGCGCCTTCACCTCGATCGAACGTCGGCTTCCAGCAGTTCTCGGTTGCTCCTAGCCCGCATGCCTTCGAAGTCCGGAATGCATGTGACTTTCCCAGTCATCATTTCTCGGCTTGAGCCACCTCCAGGCGCCCGATGCGCTGCAACGGAAAGCCGCCAAGCAGGGTTCTCCAATCCGCCAGGGCCTGACGCCAGCGAGCCCGCCGAGGATCAGGCGCGGGTTCGATCGATCGAAGGGAATTTCCAATTTTAACCGCGGATTTGGAATAAACTAACTCTACAGAGTTTATAGAATAAGCAAAGTGCGGACGATCTGTTTCCCGGACAGGATTCCGCCATGCCCGCCTCTTTGCGCTCGCTCTCAACCCCGCCAGGAAGAGTCCGCCATCGCCACCGGCTCGCGGGAGGCAGGCCATGACCGGCGACGTTCCGGACCGCATCAAGGTCCTCTGGTTTCTACCGACACATGGCGACAGCCGCTATCTCGGCACCGCTGAGGGCGGCCGATCGGTCGATCTGCCCTACCTGACGCAAGTGGCGAAGGCCGCCGACACGCTGGGCTATTACGGCGCGCTGCTGCCGACCGGCCGGTCGTGCGAGGATTCCTGGGTGATCGCCTCGGCGCTGGTGCCGCTGACCGAGCGGCTGCGTTTCCTGGTCGCCGTGCGGCCCGGCTTGCAGTCGCCGACGCTCGCCGCGCGTATGACGGCGACGCTCGACCGCATCTCCAATGGCCGCCTGCTGATCAATGTCGTCACCGGCGGCGATCCGCTTGAGAACAAGGGTGATGGCATTTTCCTGTCGCATGCCGAGCGCTACGAGGTGACGCAGGAATTCCTGCGGATCTACAAGCGCGTGCTGAGCGGTGAGACGGTCGAGCACCAGGGCAAGCATTTCCACATCGAGGATGGGAGGCTGCTGTTCCCGCCCGTGCAGACGCCCTATCCGCCGCTCTATTTTGGCGGCTCGTCCGATGCCGGGTCGACAGTGGCGGCGCAGGAGATCGACAAATATCTGACCTGGGGCGAACCGCCCGCCGATGTCGAGCGCAAGCTGGACGCCGTGCGTGATCTGGCCGAAAAGGCAGGCCGAAAACTCTCCTTCGGCATTCGCCTGCATGTCATCGCACGCGAAACCACCGAGGAGGCCTGGGCCGCCGCCGACCGGCTGATCAGCCGCCTCGATGACGCGACCATTGCTTCGGCCCAGAAGGTCTTTGCCCGCATGGATTCGGTCGGCCAGGCGCGGATGAGCGCGCTGCATGGCGGCGATCGCGCCAAGCTCGAGATCGCCCCCAATCTGTGGGCCGGTGTCGGCCTGGTGCGCGGCGGCGCGGGGACAGCCCTGGTCGGCGACCCCGACACCATCGCCGAGCGCATCGATGAGTACCGGCGCCTCGGCATCGACACCTTCATTCTGTCCGGCTACCCGCATCTGGAAGAAGCCTATCGTTTTGGCGAACTGGTGCTGCCGAAATTGCCAACCGATCATCCGGTCAAAGCCCCCGGCGCATCCGTCAACACCGGCCCGTTCGGCGAGACCATCGCCGGCGACCATCGGCCGAAGTCGCTCGCCAGCGCCTCGTGAACGCGCTGCCTCCGGTCAGCCGACTGCGCGTCGCCATCATCGGCGGCGGCTTTTCCGGCGCGGCGCTGGCCTGGCATCTGGCGCGGGCGCATCGGCCGGAGCGCCTGTCGATCTCGGTGATCGAGCCACGCCCCACGGTCGGCGGCGGCCTGGCCTATTCCAGCGAAGAGCCGTCGCACCGGGTCAATGTGCCGGCCGTCAGAATGAGCATCGCTCCCGACGACCCGCAGCATTTTGCCCGCTGGCTGGCCGGCTCCGGCGAACTCGAGCGTGATGCGGACGCGATCTGGAAGAATGGCGACGCCTATCCGCGCCGGCGGGTGTTCGGCCGCTATGTCGCCGAGCACCTCGCGCCCTATCTGGCTTCAGGCGCGGTCTGTCATGTCGGCGGTCTCGCCACAGGCGTGACACGCGAAGCTAATGGCGCGGGCTGGGCTGTGCAGACCTCCGCCGGACCTGTCATCGCCGACATCGTCGTCCTCGCCGCCACGCATCCTGCTCCCGCAATCCCGGCAGCGCTTGCTTCCCTGGCCGAAGCGCCGGGTTTTGTCGCCGATCCCTACGCAGCGTCGGCACTTGCCAGGATCGAGCCGGACGCTTCCGTGTTGATCGTCGGCTCCGGGCTGACCTCGGCCGACATGGTCGCGGAACTCGATCGCCGCGGTCATCGCGGCCGCGTCCTGGCGCTGTCACGCCGCGGACTGCGCTCGCGCGGCCATCCTGATGTCCGGGGCGAACCCTTTGGCGATTTCGCATCGGCGCCGGCCACATCGGCGCTCGGTATGCTTCGCAAAATCCGCGCCACGCTGGCGGCGGCGCGCGAGGCCAATGTCAACTGGCAGTCCGTCTTCGACCAGTTGCGCCTGCAGGGGCCGGTTCTGTGGGCCGCCCTTGCTCCGCCGGAACGCGCAAGGCTGGTCCGCCGGCTGCGCGTGTTCTGGGACGTCCATCGCTTCAGGATCGCGCCGCAAATTGCTTCCGTGCTCGACCGCCGCAAGGCCGCCGGCACGTTCGACACCATTGCCGCCAGGCTTGTCGCGTCGAACGACGAGGGCGAGAACCTCGCGGTCAGCTTTCAGCGCCGCGGCCAGACACGGATCGAGACGGCCCGCTTCGATGCCGTCATCAACACGACGGGGCCTGCCCATGGGCGGGCGCTTCAGCTCAATCCGGCGCTGCGCTCCCTGGCCGAGGCCGGTTTGATTAGGGTCGACGCCTACGGACTCGGCATTGAGACAAATCTCGACAGCCGCGCCATCGGCCGGGATGGCGAGGCGGTCGCCGGGCTCTTTGTCGCCGGTCCGTTGGCGCGGGGCACCTTCGGCGAACTCATGGGCCTGCCGGAGGTCGCCCGCCATGCCCAGATGGTCGCGACCGAGATCGCAAGGCTGGTCGACGGGTTTCCGTCCGTCCAGGCGGTTGGCGCCAATGCCAGCGACGTTGCGACCGTGCGCTGACAAGCTGAAGCCGGCCTGGCCGGGCAAAATTGGTATTTCCGTCCCAAGTGGCCGCCAAAAACGGAAAATCCTACTTTGTATATATAATCAGTAGACATAATAAATATCGGTGAGATCCGGCCACGCCGGACCGATCAACGACACGGCCTGAAGGGGAGACAGTTCATGGCACACGCAGCAACCGACGCGGTCAAGTTCGCCTACTGGGTGCCGAATGTTTCGGGCGGCCTGGTGATTTCCAACATCGAGCAGCGCACCAACCATTCGGCCGAATATAACCGCAAGCTGGCGCAGATCGCGGAGAAGGCCGGCTTCGACTATGCGCTGAGCCAGATCCGTTTCACCGCCGGCTACGGCGCCGACGAACAGCATGAATCGGTTGCCTTCAGCCATGATCTGCTGGCGGCCACCACGACGCTGAAGGTCATCGCGGCGATCCTGCCCGGGCCGTGGAATCCGGCGCTGGCCGCAAAGCAGCTCGCCACCATCAGCTACCTGACCAATGGCCGCGTCGCCATCAACCTCGTCTCCGGCTGGTTCCGCGGCGAGTTCCACGCCATCGGCGAGCACTGGCTCGACCATGACGAGCGCTACCGCCGCTCCGAGGAATTCATCCGCGCCTTGCGTGGAATATGGACGCAGGACAGCTTCACCTTCCGCGGCGATTTCTACCGCTTCAACGAATATTCACTGAAGCCGAAGCCGCCACAGCCTTTGCCGGAAATCTTCCAGGGTGGCTCGTCGCGTGCCGCGCGCGACATGGCCTCGCGTGTCTCGGACTGGTACTTCACCAACGGCAACACGCCGGCCGAAATCGCCAAGCAGGTGGATGACATCAGGGCCAAGGCGAAGGCCAACAACCATTCGGTCAAGGTTGGCGTCAACGCCTTCGCCATCGTCCGCGAGACGGAGGACGAGGCCAAGGCGGTGCTCGCCGAAATCATCGCCAAGGCCAACCCCGAAGCGGTCAACGCCTTCGGCCACGAGGTCAAGAATGCCGGCAAGGCCTCGCCGGAAGGCGAGGGCAACTGGGCAAAATCCTCCTTCGACGATCTGGTCCAGTACAATGACGGCTTCCGTTCGAACCTGATCGGCACGCCAAGGCAGGTCGCCGAGCGCATCGTCGATCTCAAGCGCGCCGGCGCCGATCTCATCCTGCTCGGCTTCCTGCACTTCCAGGAAGAGGTCGAGTATTTCGGCAAGCATGTCATCCCGCTCGTTCGCGAGCTGGAAAATGCCGAGCAGGCTGCATCGCTGGCAGCGGAATAACCCTTTTCAAAACGCAGGCCGATCAGTCCGGCCTGCACACCAATGAAGGTTCCCAAGCGCGCTCGATCGATCGGGCGGCGATGAGGGTTCGTGCGCCTGCTGAAGCAATCGAGGACGATTGGAATGCCGTTGGCCAGCTATGCCCTTGGAATGATGGACGCCTCGGTCTACGCGCCGGAAGTCTTTGCGCGCGGCCTGCCGTCAACGCCCCAGCCGTCCGCCGTTGGCATCGTGCCGGCAGGGTCGATCGCGGATGCCGCCGCTCCGTTGCTTTCACTGCAGGGCATCGGCCTGTCGTTCGGCGGCGTCGTCGCGCTGGCCGATATCGACCTGTCGGTGCGCCCCGGCGAGATTCGCGCCATCATCGGCCCGAACGGCGCCGGCAAGAGTTCGCTGATCAACGTCATCAGCGGCGTCTACCGGGCGGATCGCGGCCATGTCCTGCTCGATGGCGTCCGTTATGGTCAGGTGCCGACGCAGCGGCTGGCGCATCTCGGCGTCGCCAGGACGTTTCAGAACCTTGCTCTGTTCAAGGGCCTCAGCGTCCTCGACAATGTCGCCTCCGGCCTCGCCTACAAGGTCCGCTCCAATTTTGCCGGGCAGGTGCTCGGCATCGGCCGCTCGCGTGGCGAACAGCGCGACTCCCTGAGCCGCGCCGACCAAATCCTCGAATTCCTCGACCTCACGGCGGTTCGCGATCGCCTCGCAGGCACGCTGCCTTACGGGCTGCAGAAGCGGGTCGAACTGGCCCGCGCGCTGGTCGCTGAGCCGCGCCTGCTTCTGCTCGACGAACCGATGGCCGGCATGACCGCAAGCGAGAAGAGCGAGATGGCAAGTTTCGTGCGTGCCGCGCGCGACCGCTTCGCCACCACGGTCGTGCTGATCGAGCATGATGTCGGTGTCGTCATGGGCCTGTCCGACCGCATCGCCGTTCTCGACTACGGCCGCAAGATCGCTGACGCCACGCCCGACGAAGTCAGGAACGATCAGCGCGTTATCGATGCCTATCTCGGCGTCGCCTCCGACAATGAGGACGGGGCAGGCATATGATCGCCGATTTCGACTACCAGTTCTTCATCGAAGTGCTCGTCGGCGGCCTGCTCTCCGGCGTCATGTACTCGCTGGTCGCGATCGGCTTCGTGCTGATCTACAAGACATCAGGCGTGCTCAATTTCGCGCAAGGCGCGCTGCTCTTGTTTGCGGCACTCACCTTCGTCAGCCTGGTCGAGCGCGGCGTTCCCTTCGCGCTGGCGCTGGTGGCCACCTTCGCCATTATGGTGGCGATCGGCATCGCCATCGAGCGCACAGTGCTCAGGCCACTCACCAACAAGCCGCCGATCACGCTGTTCATGGCGACGCTCGGCCTGTCCTACATCATCGAGGGCGCTGCCCAGCTGATCTGGGGCACGCAGGTCCACGGCCTCGACCTCGGCATCGAGGATGTGCCGCTGGAAGTCGGCGGCGTGCTGATCAGCCAGTTCGACATCTTCGCGGCGGTGGTGGCCGCCGGCATGGTTCTGCTGCTGTCGCTGTTCTTCCGCTACACCCGCATCGGGCTCTCCTTCCGCGCCGTTGCCGACGACCAGTTCGCCGCCCTGGCTGTCGGCCTCAGGCTGCCGCTGATCTGGGCGACCGTCTGGGCCGCCGCCGGCCTGGTCGCGCTGGTCGCGGGTCTGCTCTGGGGCGCCCGCCTCGGCGTGCAGTTCTCCCTGTCGCTGGTGGTGCTCAAGGCGCTGCCGGTGCTGGTGCTTGGCGGCTTCGATTCCATTCTCGGCGCCATCGTCGGCGGCCTCTTGATCGGCGCCAGCGAGAAACTCGCCGAGGTCTATATCGGCGACTATTTCGGCGGCGGCATCGAGAGCTGGTTCGCCTATGTCGTGGCGCTGGTCTTCCTGCTCATTCGCCCCTCCGGCGTGTTCGGCCAGAAGCTCGTGGAAAGGGTCTGAGCATGGCCGCGATCACAAGCGATCTCACCTCCGCACCGGTGCTGCCGAAATGGATCGCGCCCGTGCTGCTGCTTGCCTTTGCCTATGGCGTCGTGCCGTTGATCGGTTCGAGCTATCTGTTCGAGGCCATCCTGCTGCCGTTCCTGGCGCTCGGTCTTGCCGGCGTCGGGCTGAACATCCTCACCGGCTATGCCGGCCAGGTCTCGCTGGGCAGCGCCGCCTTCATGGCGGCGGGCGCCTTCGCCGCCTATAATTTCAACCTGCGTGTTGAAGGCCTGCCGCTGATCGGCAGCATCGTGCTCGCCGGCATCGTCGCCGCCGCGATCGGCATCGTCTTCGGCCTGCCGAGCCTACGGCTGAAAGGGTTCTATCTCGCCGTCTCGACGCTCGCCGCTCAGTTCTTCGTGCAATGGGCGCTGACCAAGTTCAGCTGGTTCTCCAACAACTCGGCGTCCGGTGTCATCGACGCGCCGAGGCTGTCTATCGGCGGTCTTGCGCTGGATGGCGCCGTCGGCCGCTATCTCTTTGCGCTGACCATCGTCAGCATCCTCACCTTCCTCGCCTATCGGCTCGTGTCGTCGCAGACCGGTCGCAACTTCATTGCCATCCGCGACAACGAGACCGCCGCCCGCATCATCGGCATTCCGGTGCTGAAGACCAAGCTGCTGGCCTTCGCCATCTCCTCCTTCATCATCGGCGTTGCCGGCGTCATCTGGGCCTTCGCCTATCTCAGGACCGTCGAGCCGGACGGCTTCGATCTCGACCGCTCGTTCCAGATCCTGTTCATCATCATCATCGGCGGCCTCGCTTCGATCCGTGGCGCTTTCTTCGGCGCCGCCCTGATCGTCGTCTTCCCGCTTGGCCTGTCGCGCCTCGGCGGCTTCCTGCTCGGCGATGTCTTCGACTCGGGCGTCCTCGACATGAGCCAGCGCATCGTGCTCGGCGCCCTCATCATCCTGTTTCTGATCCTGGAACCCGACGGGCTGGTGGCCCTGTGGGACAGGATCCGAAGACGGCTCCTGTTCGCCTGGCAGTCGACATGAGCCCTGCGGGGCAACCGCATCGAACTGAATCGGAAAATGAACCAGAGGCCGAACCAAGACGGCCCATACCGGGAGTATCTCGACCATGACCTTCCTCAGCACAATCAAGGCGGCGGCGCTGTCCGCGGCGATGATCGTGTCGGTGGCCTTGCCGGCCGCCCACGCCGACGAACAATACTTTCCGCTGCAGAGCTATCGCGTCGGTCCCTACGCGGCCGGCGGCACCGGCTTTTTCGGCGGCTTCATCGACTATCTCAATCTCATCAACATCCGCGACGGCGGCGTCAACGGCGTCAAGCTGACCTGGGACGAATGCGAGACCCAGTACGAGGTCGAGCGTGGCGTCGAATGCTATGAGCGGCAGAAGAGCCATGCGGGTGCGGCCGCATGGAATCCGCTTTCGGTCGGCATCGCCTATGCCATGATCGACCGCATCACCGCCGACAAGGTGCCGTTGATCACCGTCAACCATGGCCGCACCGACTCCACCGACGGCCGCGTTTTCCCTTACGTCTTCCCGCTGCTGCTCAATCCCTACAGCGAGACATCAGGCATCGTGAACTACATCGCCGCCAAGGAAGGCGGCATCGACAAGCTCAAGGGCAAGAAGATCGTCGTGCTCTATCACGGCTCGCCCTACGGCAAGGAGACCATCCCGATCTATGAATTGCTGGCGCAGAAATACGGCTTCACCGTGCAGCAGATCGAGGTGCCGCATCCCGGCAATGAGCAGCAGTCGCAATGGCTGACCATCCGCCGCGCCAAGCCGGACTTCGTCGTCCTGCGCGGCTGGGGCGTGATGAACCCGGCGGCGCTGAAGACGGCGGTCAAGGTCGGCTTCCCCGTCGACCATATTGTCGGCAATGTCTGGTCGAATTCGGAAGAGGACGTCATCCCGGCCGGCGACGCCGCCAAGGGCTACACCGCCATCACCACCCAGGCCTCCGGCAACACCTATCCGGTGGTGCAGGAGATCGTGAAGACTGTCTACGGCGCCAGCAAGGGCAACCTTGAAGACAAGTCGCGCATCGGCTCGGTCTACCACAATCTCGGCATCGTCAACGGCATCCTCAATGTCGAGGCGATCCGTGTCGCGCAAGAGAAATTCGGCCACCGCACGCTGACCGGCGATGAAGTCCGCTGGGGCTTCGAACATCTCAAGCTCGATCCGGCCAAGGTCGAGGCGCTCGGCGCCAAGGACCTGTTCCACTCCATCAATGTCAGCTGGGACAATCACGAGGGCGAAGGCTACGTGACCTTCCAGCAGTGGGACGGCAAGAAGTGGAACGTCGTCTCCGACTGGATCGCGCCGGACTGGGCGCTGCTGCGGCCAATCATCGAGAAATCCGCCGAAGCCTATGCCGCCGAGAAGGGCATCAAGCTGCGCACCGCCGATGATGCCAACGCCGTGACCACCAACTGATCAGCCAATGCCGGGCGCCACGGACAGCTTTCCGTGGCGCACCGCTCCTTACGGTTCTCGAACCGCGGAAGAAGAGCCCATGCCGGACAATGACGTCATCCTTGCGGTGGACACGATCCATGCCACCTATAACCACGCCATCACGGCGCTGCATGGCGTCAGCTTCGAGATCCGGCGCGGCGAAATCCTGGCGCTGCTCGGCGCCAACGGCGCCGGCAAGACCACGACGCTGAAGACCGTCTCCAACCTGCTGCCGGCGGAACGCGGCCAGGTCAATGCCGGTAGCATCCGCTATGACGGCGCCGATGTCTCTCGCCGCAAGCCCGGCGATCTGGTGCGCGCCGGGCTGGTGTCGGTGCTGGAAGGCCGCCACTGCTTCAAGAGCCTCACCGTCGAGGAAAACCTGGTCGCCGGCGGCATCGGCCGCAGCGGCCGCCGTGCCGAGATCAACGCGGATCTCGAGCGGATCTACGGCTATTTTCCCCGTCTCAAGGAGAAGCGTCGGACCCTGTCCGGCCTGACCTCCGGCGGCGAGCAGCAGATGGCGGCGATCGGCCGGGCGCTGATGTCGCGGCCGCGTCTGCTGGTTCTCGACGAGCCGTCGATGGGGCTGGCCCCGCTCATCGTCCAGGACATCTTCCAGACACTCAGAAAACTCAACCGCGAAACCGGCCTGTCGATCCTGGTCGCCGAGCAGAATTCCGCTGTCGCGCTGCGCTATGCCGACCACGCCACGGTGCTCGAAAACGGCGTCTCCGTTCTCACCGGCGCGGCCGCCAATCTTCGCCAGCGCGAGGACGTGCGCGCCTTCTATCTCGGTCAATCGACCACCGGCCAACAGCCCTCGCCGGCTGCCAAACCAGCCCATCTCCATGCCGTCGCTTGAACAAAATCTCAAGGAGCAGTGAAATGACCGTCTCGACCGTCAAAACAGACCACGCCTCCGCCGCCGTGCCGCCCGTTGCAAGGCCGTCGGCGCCGGCCCACATCATCCGGGATGACGCCGAAGCGATTGCGGTGGCCCACGCGCTTGCCGCCGAATTCGTCAAGGGCTCCTCGAAGCGCGACCGCGAGCGGATCTGGCCGGTCGCCGAACTCGACGCCTTCTCGCAGAGCGGCCTGTGGTCGATCAACGTACCCAAGGCGTTCGGCGGGCCGGAGGTGTCCTACGCGACGTTGGCCAAGGTGATCGAGATCATCTCGGCTGCGGATTCCTCGATCGGCCAGATCGCGCAGAACCATCTCGGCGTCGTCGCCGCCATCCGCACCGTTTCCGACGCGGACCAGCAGAAGCTGCTGTTTGCCGAGGCGCTGAAAGGCACGCGGTTCGGCAACGCCTTTTCCGAGTTCGGCTCCAAGCGCGCCGCCGATTTCGAGACCCGTTTCACCGATGCCGGCGACCATGTCGTCGTCAACGGCCGCAAATTCTATTCCTCCGGCGCTTTGCTTGCCCATCTGGTGCCGATCGTGGCGCTCGATGACGAGGGTCGCGCCTGGTATGCCATTGCCGACCGCGGAGCGCCGGGCCTGACGGTCATCGACGACTGGTCGAGCTTCGGCCAGCGCACGACCTTGTCGGGCACCGTCATCATCGACAATGTCAAGGTGCCGAAGACTTTTCTGGTGCCCGGCTACAAGGGCTACGACAAACCGACCGCCGACGGCGCCATCTTCCAGATCATCCAGGTGGCGGTCGACACCGGCATTGCCCAGGCGGCGATCGACGAGACGGTTCACTTCGTCAGGACGAAGAGCCGCGCCTGGATCGACAGCGGCGTCGACAATGCCTGGGACGATCCCTACACCATCCAGGCGGTCGGCGACCTGACGCTGCGCCTGCACGCCGCGCAGGCGCTGCTCGACAAGGCCGGCCTGGCGATCGACCGCGCGGTGGCCGAGCCGACCGCCGATACGGTGGCGCATGCGCAGATCGTCACTGCCGAGGCGAAGATACTGTCGACCGAAATCGCCATCGCCGCCACCAACAAGCTGTTCGAACTGGCCGGCACGCGTTCGACGCTGGCCGAGCACAATCTCGACAGGCATTGGCGCAATGCCCGCACCCACACGCTGCACGATCCGGTACGCTGGAAGTACTCGATCCTCGGCAAATATTTCCTAAACGGCGAAAATCCGCCGCTGCACGCCTGGAGCTGATTTCCCCTCGGCGGGCCGGGTGGCCCGCCACTTCAAACTTCGACATCCAAGAGGCCCACTGCCATGTCAAACCCCACAGTCGTCGGTTTTTCCGGCAACATCACCCGGCCGTCAAAGACGCGCGCCTTCGTCGAACTGGTCACCAGGGACATCGCCGCGCGCCATGGCCTGTCGGCTGTAACCTACGACATCGAGGATGTCGGCCCTTCGCTCGGCACGGCACGGTGGGCGCGCGACCTCGACAGCCGGGCGCAGCCGATCCTGGCGCAGATCCTCGCGGCCGATGTGCTGGTGGTCGGTTCGCCGACCTACAAGGGCAGCTATACCGGCCTGTTCAAGCACTTCTTCGACCTGATCGATCCGGCCGCGTTGCGGGGCAAGCCCATCGTGCTGACCGCGACCGGCGGCGGCGAGCGCCATGCGTTGATCGTCGAGCATCAACTGCGGCCGCTGTTTGGCTTCTTCGAGGCCTTTGCCTTGCCGACTGCCGTCTATGCCACCGACAAGGATTTCACCGACGGAGTGCTGCGCTCCGAGGCGATCCTGAAGCGCGCGGCGCAGGCGGTGGACGAGGTCGGCTTCGTACTCGCCAACCGCTCGGCAGGCAGGATCGCCGCCGAATAGCAGCCGACAGTGGCTTTCACCGATTGAAATCCGCACGAGCGGCTTCCTCACTTACGTGCAATTTACGACCGCCCGCTACAAAGTTCCTGTCTGATTCGCCCGGGACAGGAACACCATGAGCAAAGCCCTTACGACCTTCGCACTCGTCGCCGTGCTGACCGCCTTGCTCATGGCGCTGAGCCTTGCGGTGGCCAGGCATGGCTATCCCTATGGCGCAATCGGCGTCAGACGCCTCGACGGCATCGCTGATGCCGGAACCTTCATTCCGCTCGCCGCCGTCTTTTTCTTCAGCGCGCTGTTGATGATGATCCTGCCGATCAGGGCGGCCAGCATCGTCCTCACCCATTGCGCCGACGCGATCTTCTGGGCGGTGATCGTGCTGTTCGCCACCATCGTCGGCGGCCTTCTCGCCCGATGGGCTTTCGGCCAGGGCAGCGCAATGCTCGCATTGCTGAACTGGCGGTTCCTGTTTGCCGTGGCTGTCGTCGGTTGCCACTTCGTCATGAACGAACTGCGCCGCAACGTGCTGTTGCGCAGCCTGTTCTTCGTGGTCTTCGCCGCCGCGACGCTCGCCTGCCTGTTCTGGTCGTTCACCCTCTAGAAAAAGCACAATGTTCGTCCGCCTCCACCCTTTGTTGCCGGGTGGCGGAACGCTGCACCGTTTGTCGTTGTGCATCCCTCATGCCTCAGCGGGCGCGAGAATGAGACCTGTCGCGTGCTCGTCTCGTCTGGATGGTTTGCGCAAATTTACAATCCGCGCGGCCGCCGTTCCAATAGTTTGGCTCCATCGAAAATGAACAAGGAGCTGCGAGAATGAACCGCCGCGAATTTGCCAAAAGCGCCATCGCGGCAGCTCTTCTCGGCGGTCTCACCGATCGCAGCGCCGTCTCACAGGAGAATACGACAATGGCCAAGCCGACGCCGTTCAAGATTGCCATTTCCGATGACCAACTCGCCGATCTCAAGGCGCGCCTGAGCCACACCCGCTGGCCGGATGAACCCGCCGGAGCCGGATGGATGACTGGTACGAATCTCGACTACATTAAGAAGCTGACCGCCTACTGGCTCCATGACTATGATTGGCGGAAGGCCGAAGCGAGCCTGAACGCATTGCCGAACTACAAGGTCGATATCGAGGGCATCGACCTGCATTTCGTCCATCAGCCGTCGAAAAAGAAGGGTGCGACGGCAATCCTTCTGCTTCATGGCTGGCCGGACAGTTTTTACCGCTATCACAAGGTCGTGGATGCGCTGGCGGAGGAATTTCACGTCGTCGTGCCGTCCATTCCGGGGACTGGCTTTTCTGGCAGAACGGCTCTGCCCGCCGACAAGGTGGCCGACATTCTTGCTCACCTTATGAATGACGTGCTGGGCTACGACCGCTTCATCGTGGCTGGCGGCGATCTGGGGTCGGTGATCGCCATGTCGCTGGCGCAGCGCCACTCGGACAAGCTTATCGGCTTCCATCTGACCGATGTGGGCTACCCGGACCAGACCACGGATTTTGGCGCCCTCAGCGGGCCGGAGCAGGGTTACGCGGGAGCGATCCAGCAATGGTTCTTCATGCATGGCGCCTTCAATCTGGTCCAGGCGACAAAGCCGCAGAGCCTTGCCTTTGCCATGAACGACTCTCCGGTCGGCCTTGCCGCATGGATTATGAGCTTCATGGCCGGAATGGGGGTCGGCGACGAGGCCGACGCCAGATTTGGTCGCGACGCGCTTTTGACCAACATCATGATCTACTGGCTGACGGAAACGGCGGCCTCGTCCTTCCGCATTTACAATCAGAACGCGATGCAGCCGCCGACCATCAAGGGAAAGAACACCGGGGTTCCGGTGGCGGTGGCGACCGAAGCGCCGATCCCGGGCGGCGTTCGCCTGCCGCGTGAATGGGCGGACCGCCAGACGTCGGGAAATGTCGTGCAATTTCACAATATGGAAAAGACGGGCCATTTCGCCGCGTGGGAAGATCCGGCATTCTATGTCGAGGACATCAAGCAATTCGCGGCGCTTGTCACGAAATAGCGCCGCGGTGATCTCCGCCGGGCGAACCCTCGCCCGGCATCAGATCTTGTGAACCGCATCGAGGTTTGATGGCAGAGAACCCATGATCTTCTTTATGGATTTGATCATGTGCGGTTGATCCGTATAGCCAAGATCGAAAGCCACGGCCGCGGCACTATCGCCGGCTTTCAAGCGCCGAACCGCTTCCTGTGCGCGGCGGATCAACTGGAAATCCTTCTGCGTGATGCCGGTGGTGTTCTTGAAATGCTGCTGCACCGAGCGTTTGGAGGCAGCCTTGGGCTTCTCGGTAAAGGCCCTGGCCACGACGTCGTCGGACGCAAGCAGCCCCGCCGCTATCATCTCGTCGACAAGAGCTTCGGCGTTCAGGAAAGTCGGCAACGGCAGTTCCACGCCATCCAATAGAAATTGGTCTTGTGTTACATCCAGAAATCGGACCGCGGCGCCGGTTCGCACCTCCTTGTCACGCGCAAGATAGACATGGGCGGCAAATGAGATGACGACCGAGTGCTCACCCTCGACATATGGCACGTCGACGGGCTCGGTTGCCTGGCCGCTAAAGAACACCACGGAAATCCCGTCCGGCGCGACGCTGCGGAGCAGATCCCACGAACCGTCAGGTGTGGCTTTGTAAATCCCGTCGCTCAAACACACAGTTTGCCAGACTGTGTCGATCCAGGGATGGGGAGATGGCCGGCTCGTATGCTTTTGGACCATGATCGGCAATTGCTCCGGCAAAACCGCGACGTCGATTCATGAATGGAGATTTTACAGTCGAACCCTTGCGCGACGGCGTCCAGCCCTTGCGATTGATTTTGCGCAAGACGCACCCACGCCGACCTGGGGTGGCAGTCAGCCAGGGATGTTCGGCATTGTCGTGGCCGGCTAGTTCTGGGATCCGGCGGCGATTTTGGCGGCGGCTGTTTCCATCCATGTCCAGAGATAGGCGGCGAGGCCACGATCGACATGGATGCGCAGGCTGCGCTGACGGCGGTACACGACGGCGCTGATGCCGGCGAAGGAAAGCGTTGCACTGGCGCTTGGCTGCCCAGCGGGGTCAAGCGTCGTCCCGCGTGCGATGAAGGCATCAAGCGCCGGGCCTTCGACCTCGAACACCTGCAATCCGGCGCTGATCTCCGTCACAGCGAACCCCTCGGAGAACCACCCGGTGGCAATGCCGATGGGTGTGGTGGACACGGCAAGCAGGCGGTCCCGCGCCAAGCGCACCGAATAGCGTATGCCTTCCGCCAGGCCGAATGCCCTGACGGCCGGCCCATCGAAGCCGGAAGCCTCGGCCCATGCCGCGAGGTCGCCGCTGACCAGGCGTTGGTGCAGCCCGGCAACGGCGCCTACTTTGAGCCCCGGCACTTCAATGGTGGCGTTCCGCCAGTCCGGTGGGACGGACCATTTTTCCGCGAGATCACGCATGGAGCCGGTCTCCTGCCGGGTCGAAGGCGCAAGGCGCGGCGATCGTCGCCGTCCTGACCTTGCCGAGATGCTGGACTTCGATCGTCTCGCCGTGGCGCGCCGCGCCGCGCTCGATCAGAGCGAGCGCGATGGGCCGGCCAAACGTCGGGCTCCGGTAGCTCGAGGTGACGAAGCCCTGGCTGTGCAGCCTGCCGCTCTCCCGCTTGATGCCATGCGCGCCGGTTGGCAGCGGCGCTTCACCGGACGGCACCGTCAGGCCGACAAGCTGCAGGCGATCGCCGCGCGAGGCCTCCTCGGTAAACAGCGAGCGGCGACCGACATATTCGGTCTGGCGTTTGGTGCGTGGGCCTTCGCTGCCGAGGTCGTGTGGCAGCGTGGTGCCGTCCGTATCTTTTCCAATGACGATGAAGCCTTTTTCGGCACGCAGGATCATCAGCGCTTCGAGACCGATGACGACGGCATCGAATGCCTGCCCGGCTTGCCGCAGATGCGCCCATAGCGGCTCGGCGCGATCCGCAGGGATCGAGATCTCGTAGCTCCTGTCGCCGGTGAAGCTGACCCGCGCGATGCGCACCGCGTCGCCGCTATAGCTGCCGTGACCGATCGCCATATGCGGCAGATCGGCATCGTCGAGCGAGAGGCCAAGATCGATTGTTTCGAGCAGCTTGCGGGCATTCGGTCCTGAGACGGTAAGTGTCGCCATGTCCGATGTGGCGTTGTGGATATAGACGGCGTCACGGCCAAAGCGGTCCTGGCGCCATTCCTCCAGCCGGGCATGTACGGCAGCGACATGCGAGGACGAGCACGACACGACGAAGCGATGCTCGTCCAGCCGCACCAGCACGCCGTCGTCGAAGACCACGCCATTCTCCGACAGCATGAAGCCATAGCGGCAGCGGCCCGGCTTCAGCGTCGACATGGTGTTGTAGTACAGGAAATCGACGAATGCGGCCGCCTTCGGTCCGATCACCTCGATCTTGCCGAGCGTCGAACCGTCGAACAGCGCGACCGACCGGCGCGCGCGCAACGCCTCGTCCTGGATGGCGCGATCCGTATCGGCGCCACGGCCGCCATAATGGGCAGGCCGCAGCCAGCCGCCATATTCCTGGAAGATGGCGCCGCTTTCGCGATGCACGCTCTCCAGCGGCAGCCGGCGCACCGGCGCCATCAACTCGCCAACGCGCGCGCCGGCAAAGCTCGCCAGCGGCACCGGCGTGAAGGGCGGACGGTAGGTGGTGGTGCCGACCTCCGGCACGGTGCGGCCGGTAATCCCGGCCATCAGCGCCAGGCCGGGCAGGTTGGAGGTCTTGCCCTGGTCCGTCGCCATGCCAAGCGTCGTGTAACGCTTCAGATGCTCGACCGAGACGAAGTTTTCGCGTGCCGCCAGTTCGACGTCCTTCACCGTCACGTCGTTCTGATAGTCGATCCAGATGCGCCCTTTCGAGCCGGGCACCGGCCACGCTGCAACGATGCCGCCAGTCGCCTCCGGTCCGGTGCTGCGCGGTAGGGCGGCCGTCGTCGGACCAAGCGGCGCAACAGCTGTCCGCGCGTCGGCAAACACTTCCGACAACGAGACGGAACCGGCTGCCGCACCGGCGACTGAAATGCCATCGACGGGATCACCCGGCAGGAACGCGGCGCGGGCGTCGCTCCAGGCGAGCTTGCCTTTGGCCTGGCCGAACAGATGGATTGTCGGCGTCCAGCCGCCCGAGACCAGCACGCAGTCGGCGTCGAGCCTGGTGCCGTCATCCAGCGTTACGCCCTCGAGGCGCAGTCTGCCCATGGCGGCTGCAAGCGCCCGCCCTTTGACCAGCCGCACCTTGGCCGGGGTTTCGGGGATGCCGTCACGCCTGATGTCGACAAGCGTGACGTCGGCGCCAGCCTCGGCCAACGCTGCCGCCACCTCATAAGCACTGTCATTGTTGGTCGCGACGACAACGCGCCGGCCGACGAGAACCGCGTGGCGTCTGAGATAGGCGAGTGCCGCATCCGCCGACAGGACGCCCGGCAGGTCGTTGTTGGCGAAGGGCAGTGGCCGCTCGATGGCGCCGGTCGCCAGCACGATATGACGCGGCCGGACCCGCCACAGCGTGTCGCGCCGGCCATCGAAATGACGCTGGTTCAGCCCGACCAGATCGTGGTCGTAGATGCCGAAGGCGGTGGTCGATGGCAGGATCAGGTGACCGCCGGCGGTAAGTTCCGCAACTGTCTCCTCGATCCACATGGCCACGGGCTTGCCGTCGATCTCGCCGGCGCGATGGCCGAGCGATCCGCCCGGTTTGCGCTGGTCGTCGACCAGCGTGACGGAGAGGCCCGCGCCGGCGGCCATCCTGGCTGTCGCCAGTCCGGCCGGTCCAGCGCCGACCACCAGCACGTCGCAATGATGGTTGACCTGATCCGCCGTGCCCGGCGAGGTCCAGTCGGTGTCGACCTTGCCCAGTCCGGCCATGGCGCGGATGCGCGGCTCGAACATGTGCCAGTCCGGCCACATGAAGGTCTTGTAGTAGAACGCCGCCGGAATGAAGCGCGAGAAGCGATCGAGGAAGGCGTTGCGGTCGGCCAGCGCATTGGGCGTCGCGTTGACGCTTTTCGCCACCAGCCCGTCGCGTGCCGGCTCGGTCGTGGCCCGCGTGTTCGGCGACGCCTGTGGGCCGCCAATATCGACCAGCGCGTTCGGCTCCTCGACGCCGGCGCCCCAGATGCCGCGCGGCCGGTGGTATTTGAAGCTACGGCCGACGACCGCGATATCATTGGCGAGCAGTGCCGAAGCGATGGTGTCGCCGGCAAAACCGTCCACGCTTGCGCCGTCGAAGCTGAAGCGGATCGGTCGCGAGCGGTCGATGGCGCTGCCGCCGGTGGCGAGACGCGAGGCGCTCACGCCGCGTGCTCCCCGCCAAGCGCGGTCGACGACAGCACCTTGTGCGTGACGGTGTCACGCTCCATGACGAAGAACTCGCCGCAGCTCATGTGAACCCAGATCTCGCGCGCCGTGCCCTTCGGGTTGCTGCGCAGATAGAGATAGTTGGTCCAGCTTTCGATCGGCACCTCGGCGCCGTCAGGCCTGGCATTGCCGGCATCGCCGCCATAGTGGAATTCGGTCTCGTCGCGCGGGCCGCAGAACGGGCAAGGGAAAAGCTGCATGATTGCCTCGGATCCTTGTCTCAGTGCGCGATGCCGGAGCCGGCCGCTTCATCGATCAGCCGTCCGCTGGCGAAGCGATCGAGATCAAAGGGGCGGCTGATGTCGTTGTGCTTGCCGGTCGCCAGCAGGTTCGCCAGCAGCGTGCCGCCGGAGGGAATGGCCTTGAAGCCGCCCGTGCCCCAGCCGCAATTGAGGAAGAGGTTGGGCAGCGGCGAGGGACCGATGATCGGCGAGGAGTCCGGCACCACGTCGACGATGCCGGCCCATTGCCGCATCAGCTTCAACTGGCCGAAGATCGGGAACATTTCCAGCAGCCCGGCGATCACGGTTTCCAGCGTCGGCAGATTGCCGCGCTGCGCATAGGAGGGGACGCGGTCGAGCCCGCCGCCGATGACGATCTCGCCCTTGTCCGACTGGCTGACATAGACGCCGCAGCCGGGCGACAGCACCACCGTGTCGAGGATCGGCTTCACCGGCTCGGAGACGCAGGCCTGCAGCGCATAGGAATTGATCGGCAGCCTGAAGCCGGCCTTGGTCGCCAGCACCGAGGAATGGCCGGCCACCGCCATGCCGATGCGCTCGGCGCGGATCGCGCCGCGCGTCGTCTGGACGCCGCGGCATCGGCCGCCTTCGACGATGAAATCGGTGATCGAGCAATTCTGGATGATGTCGACGCCGAGCCGGCTCGCCGCCCGCGCATAGCCCCAGGCGACCGCGTCGTGGCGCGCGGTGCCGGCCCTGCCTTGCCAGATACCGCCGAACACGGGGAAACGCGCATCCGGGGAGAAATTGTAGATCGGCGCCACGCGCCGCACATCTTCTGATGAAAACAGCTCCGCATCGATGCCGTTGAGCTGCATGGCGTTGACGGTGCGTGCGCCGATCTCCATCTCGGCCGTCGAGTGGCAGAGATTGACCATGCCGCGCTGCGACAGCATGACGTTGTAGTTCAAATCCTTCGACAGGCCTTCATAGAGCCGGTGCGCCAGCCCGTAGAGTTCGACGCTTTCGGGATAATAGTAGTTGGAGCGCACCACGGTGGTGTTGCGGCCGGTATTGCCGCCGCCGATCCAGCCCTTTTCCAGCACTGCGACCTGGGTGATGCCGTGATTCTTGGCTAGGTAGTAGGCTGTCGCCAGCCCGTGGCCGCCGCCGCCGATGATGATCGCGTCATAGGTCGGCTTCGGCTCGGGCGAGCGCCAGGCCTGCTTCCAGCCGGTCTGGCCGGCAAGGCCCTCCTTGAACAGCGACAAAGCGGAATAGCGTCTGGTCATGGCATGTCTTCCGCAGGGATGGCAGCGGTTCGTCCGGTCATGCCCGCATCGCTTTGCCCTGTGGATCGTAGGGCGACGAAGCGATGACGCGCGCACCTGTTTCGACGCCGACGATATGGGTTGTCAACTCCGTATCGATACCGGCCGCATCGTGATCGACAAGCGCCATGGCAAGGCTCTTGCCGACCGTATGGCCATAGCCGCCCGATGTAACGAAACCGGCAAGCTTGCCTCTGCTCCAGACCGGTTCGTAGCCGCTGGCGTCGGCATCCGCAGCGTCGATTTCGAGCGTCACCAGCGTGCGCCTGGATCCGGTCTTCCGCTCTTTCAGCGCTGCTTCACGGCCGATGAAGTCACCCTTGTCGAAGGCGATCCAGCGGTCCATGCCGGTTTCATCAGGCGTATAATCCTGGGTGAACTCGCGCGACCAGATGCCAAAACTCTTTTCGAGCCGCAGCGAGTTGACGGCGCCGAAGCCGTATTCCGTGACGCCAAGGTCGCTGCCTGCCGCCAGCAGCGCGCGGCGCAGCCCGGCGTGCTCGTTGGCCTGGCAATGGATCTCGTAGCCGAGCTCGCCGATGACCGAGAGCCGCCCGACCTTGGCCCGCACCAGGCCGACATCGAGCGTCTTACAGGCGAGGAAGCCGAAGGCCTCATGCGAGACATCCTGGTGCGTCAGCCGCTCGAGCAGACGCCGCGCATTGGGGCCGGCCAATGAGAAGCCGGCGACCGCGTCCGAAATGTCGCGCACGGTGACGCCGTCAGCGAGATGCTGTTCGAACCAGCGCATGTGCCATTGGCGAAGATAATAGGACCCCATGATCCACCAGGAGCCGTCGCCCCAGTTGAAGGCCGTGAGATCGCCCTTGAGCTTGCCGTTTTCGCCCAGCATCGGCGCGAGCTTCGCGCGGCCGGGCTTGGGCAGCGCGCAGGCAAGCAGCCGGTCGAGCCACGCCTCCGCATGCGGTCCGGAGACCTCGTAGCGCGAGAAGGCGGTGATATCGAGCAGGCCGACGCCTTCGCGCACCTTGCGGCATTCCTGGCCGACGATGTCGAAAGCGTTGGAGCGCCTCAGCGTCGGTGCCTCGACGAAGCCTTGCGGGGCAAAATACAGCGGCACTTCCATGCCCCAGGAATTGCCCCAGCGCGCACCCGCGGCGTCCATGGCGTCATGCGCACCCGCCGTCTTCAACGGCCGTCCCGCCGGCAATTGCTCGTTGGGATAGCTCATGACGAAGCGGCGTGAATAGAACTGCCCGGTCGTCTGCTTGATGTATTCGCGGTTGGAGGCGAAATCGCCGTAGCGGGCGATGTCCATGCCGTAGACGTCGGCTTCCGGCTCGCCATGGATCATCCATTCGGCGAGCGACTTGCCGACGCCGCCGCCTTGCAGGAACCCGGCCATGACGCCGCAGGCCACCCAGTAGTTGGGGACGCCGCGCACCGGGCCGACCAACGGATTGCCGTCCGGCGAGAAGGTGAAGGCGCCGTTCACCCAGCGCTTGATGCCGGCGGTCTCAAGGCAGGGGTAGCGGCTGAAGCCGAGCGCCAGCTCGTTGGCGATGCGATCGGTGTCCTCCTGGATCAGCTCGATGCCGTAGTCCCACGGCGCGCCGTCCATGTTCCAGTGCTTGTGCTTGATTTCGTAGATGCCGAGCAGCAGGCCCTTCTGCTCCTGGCGCATATAGGTGAAGCCTTCGAGGTCGACGATCAGCGGCAATTCCCGGTCGAGCGCCTGGATCTCAGGCAGCGCCTCGGTGACGAAGTAGTGATGCTCCATCGGCGACACCGGCAGGTCGATGCCGGCCATCCGACCGACCTGCTTGGCCCACAATCCGCCGGCATTGACGACGTGCTCGGCAATGACAGTGCCTTTCTCGGTGACCACATCCCAGCTGCCGTCGGCGCGGCGGTTCAGCGCCAGCACGCGGTTGTGCTCGATGATCTCGGCGCCGCGCTTCCTTGCCGCCTTGGCATAGGCATGGACGACGCCCGAGGGGTCGATATGGCCCTCGCGCGCCGCGTAAAGGCCGCCCAGCATGCCGTCGGTGTTGAGGATCGGGCAGCGCTGCCTGATCTCGTCGACGCCGACCAGATGGACATCGTCAATGCCCATGGTCTGGAAGATGCGGTAGGAGGCCTTCAGCCATTCCCAACGTTCCGGCGCCGACGCGACCGAGATGCCGCCGGTCATGTGCATGCCGATGTTCTGGCCCGATTCCGTCTCGACCTCCGACAACAGGTCGATCGTATAGGCCTGCAGCGCGGCGATGTTGGGGTCGGCGTTCAGCGCGTGGAAGCCGCCGGCCGCGTGCCAGCTGGACCCGGCGGTCAGCACCTCGCGTTCGATTAGCGCGACATCGCTCCAGCCGAACTTCGCCAGATGGTAGAGCACCGAAGCCCCAACCACGCCGCCGCCGACTACGATCGCCCTGTATTGGGATTTCATCTTGCCGCACTCCACCGGTTATGGCGGCGCAGCCTACCGGCATTGTACACATGTGTCTAGTACGTTGCCAAGTTGGCTCGCAGCAGGCAAGCGTGCTGGCTGGCTATGGGGGTGGCCTACGGACCGCGTCTAGAAAACTGTCGGGTCAGGGCGGCCGGCGAATGTGTCTATCGTTTGCCGGAAAGCGTCTTCTCGACGTAGCGCGCAAAATCCTCGACATCTTCTGCCGGAGGCTCCTGGCCGGTGAAGCTGCGCAGATAGGAGGCGACGTGCGTGAGACGGGTGCTCATCGGTTCGTTGAGCTCAAGCGAGTAATAGCCGATCTGCATGAAATAGAGGACGCGAGCGCGCACGAATGCGTCCTCTTCCTCATAGCCGTGACGTTTGAACATGTCGCGTATGGCATTGACGCGTTCCTCGTCGGCCTCGTCGAGGGCGCGCCTGATGGCGGGTGAACGCCGGGCCCAGGCCCTGATCGCGAAGTCCAGCCGGGGATCGAACAGCCTCTCATCCACCCAGCATTCGAAAATGCTCATCACGCCGCGGATGACGGTCGCGGAAGGCCGCGAGGCGCGTTCGACGATGAACCTTGTGTTGGTCTGCCGCCAATAGTCCAGCAACTGGTCGAGCAGATCCTGCCGGCTCTTGAAATACCAGTAGAAGCTGGAGCGCGAGACATCGAGCTGCTGGCCAAGCGTCAGCACGCGGACGCGTTCGACGCCGTCCGAGATCAGCGTTTCAAGCGCCAGTTTCAGCCAGTCTTCGCGCGTGGCCTTGATGTTGCCGGTGGCGCCGGCGCGCTGGATCGTCGTTTCGAGTGCTGCCATCTCTACGACGCATGACACGCCGCATCAGCCAAATCAAGGCTATGGACATAGGTGTACAGGGCAATTCGCCTGGTCGGGAATAACGCTCCGCGGATACCAGCCGGGCTGGCTGCGACGGCTGGCCCGGGGATTTTTGTCGCGGCTGTTCGACCAGTGCGTGCTTTCCCGCAAGGCATTTGTCTGGCAAATACCAATTCACCAGATGCCGCAGCGCGGCCAACCAGCAGGAAAGACCAGATATGGCACAGTTTCGAAAGAACCTCATCGATGGCGAATGGGTCGGCGATGCCGGCTCCCGCAACATCAACCCTTCGGACACCGGCGATGTCGTCGGCGAATATGCCTCGGCTGGGGTCGAACAGGCCAAGCAGGCCATCGCGGCGGCCAAGGCGGCGTTTCCTTCATGGTCCCGCTCCGGTCCATTGGCACGCCATGCGGTGCTGAAAAAGGCGTCCGACGAGATCATGGCGCGCAAGGACGAGATCGGCCGCAATCTGGCGCGTGAGGAAGGCAAGACGCTGGCCGAAGGCATTGGCGAGACCATCCGCGCCGCCCAGATATTCGATTTCTTTGCCGGCGAAACGTTGCGCCTGACCGGAGAGATGGTGCCGAGCGTGCGGCCGGGCGTCGGCGTCGAGATCACCCGCGAGGCTGTCGGCGTGGTCGGCATCATCACGCCGTGGAATTTCCCCATCGCCATCCCGGCCTGGAAGATCGCGCCGGCGCTGGCGCATGGCAACACCATCGTCTTCAAGCCGGCCGAGCTGGTTCCGGAGAGCGCCTGGTCCATCGTCGATATCCTGCATCGCGCCGGCCTGCCCAAGGGCGTGCTCAACCTCGTGATGGGCAAGGGCTCGGTGGTCGGCCAGGCGATGCTCGACAGCCCCGATGTCAACGCCATCACCTTCACCGGTTCGGTCGGCACGGGAAAACGCGTCGCCGCGGCAAGTGTCGAGCATATGCGCAAGTTCCAGCTCGAAATGGGCGGTAAGAACCCGCTGGTCGTGCTTGACGACGCCGATCTTGCGGTCGCGGTCGATTGCGCGCTCAACGGCGCCTTCTTCTCGACCGGCCAGCGCTGCACCGCCTCGTCCAGGCTGATCGTGACCGAAGGGATCCATGACCGTTTCGTCGATGCGCTGAAGGAGCGGATGGGCAGACTGGTGATCGGCGATGCGCTCGATGCGCAGACCCAGATCGGCCCGGTCGTCGACGCGACCCAGCTGAAACAGGACGAGGATTATATCGCCATCGGAGTCAGGGAAGGCGCTACGCTCGCCTTCGGCGGCGAACGGCTCGACCGCAAGACACCCGGCTTCTATCTCAGCCCGGCCCTGCTGACCGAAGCCACCAATGCCATGCGCTCTTCGCGCGAGGAGATTTTTGGCCCAGTCGCCAGCGTCATCCGCGTCAAGGATTATGACGAGGCGCTTTCCGTCGCCAACGACACGCCTTTCGGGCTCACCTCGGGCATCTGCACCACGAGCCTGAAGCATGCCACGCACTTCAAGCGCAATTCGGAGGCCGGCATGGTGATGGTCAACCTGCCGACGGCGGGCGTCGATTTCCATGTTCCCTTCGGTGGCCGCAAGGGCTCGAGCTACGGCCCGCGCGAACAGGGCCGCTATGCCATGGAGTTCTACACCACGGTGAAGACCGCCTATACATTCGCAGGCTGATCGGGCGCCGGCCTGTCGGGCCGGCGACCTTCACCGGGGAATCGGCATGAGGCAATGACGTTGCAGGACCTGACCTGGCTCAACCCGCCACCGCATCACGCCGTCGACGGCGATGCGGTGCGCGTGCGCACCGGCAAGAAGACCGATTTCTGGCGCGAGACCTTCTACGGTTTCTGGCGTGACAACGGCCATTTCCTGCATCGGCCGGTCGAGGGCGATTTCACCGCCGAAGTCACCGTCAAGGGCGACTACAAGGTGCTCTATGACCAGGCCGGACTGATGGTCCGGCTCAGCGAAACGCATTGGATCAAGGCCGGCATCGAATACACCGACGGCCTTGCCTATTTCTCCGTCGTCGTCACCAACGACACATCGGACTGGTCGCTGGTGGCCATTCACGCAGGCCCGAACGGCGTCAGCATCCGCCTGACCCGCCACGGCGAGGCGATCCGCGTCCAGTATCTCGACGCTTCGGACGGTCACTGGAAGCCGGTGCGGCTCGCCTATTTTCCGATCTCGAAAACGGTCGATGTCGGCATGATGTGCTGTTCGCCGCAGCGCGAGGGTTTCGAGGTCACATTCTCCGGATTTTCGGTCGGCCCGCCGATTTCACGGGAACTTCACGGCTGACGTTCCGGCCGGAACCGGGACATTGCAGCCGCGACGGTGTCTGGGCTAAGCCTTGCCGATGGGCATGTCGCGTTGGCGGGCAAAACTCAAAAAGGCGGTGCGTTCCTGGGCGCTGAGATTTCTCGGCGTTCCTTCCGTGCTGTGGTCGCAAGGCATCGCTTACTTCTGCGACTTCGCCGGACCCGATTGGTATCGCAACGCGCCGACCGAATCGACGCAGGACGAGGCCTTTTTCCGCGACCACTACAGTGGCGCGCACGGCATCGTCTGGGTGCGGCTGAGCACATTGGCCAGGGAGCGGCGAACCTGCGACCTCGATACGTTCACCCGGGTCGTCTTGCCGACCATCAAGGCTCCCTTCGTCCTGCTGACGACCGACGGCGATGCCTCCGTGCCGTCCGACCTGGCGAAGGACACCGTCGAGCGGCTTCTCGCCAACCCCCATATGGTGTGCTGGTACAGCCAGAACTGCGATGGCGTTCACCCCCGGATCAAGCCGTTCCCGATCGGACTGGACCTCCACACGCCACGCTCCCTTGCGACGCCTGCCGGACTGGTGCGGCAACTGCAAACCGTGCGCGGCCGGCAAGGCAGTGCGGATCGTCGCCAGCCCCGGATATTCTGTGATTTCAGCGTCAGCAGCGGCTCGAGCGAGCGTCGGGAATTGCTTGATGTGCTGGACGGATGCCCGCATGTCGACTTCCTGAAAAGACGCGTTTCGCAGCGCGGCATCTGGCAGCTGTATTCGCAGTATCCGCTCGTGCTTTCGACCACGGGAAACGGCCTCGACTGTCACCGCACATGGGAGCTGCTTTATCTCGGCTGCATCGTGGTGACCAAGACCTCGCCGCTCGATCCTCTCTACGAGGGCTTGCCGGTCATCATTGTCGAGGATTGGCACGAGGTCAGGGATCCGGAAGCGCCACAGCGCTGGATCGGCAAAGTCGCGCATCTGACGGACCGGGAATATTTGTGGCGACGCCTGCGGCCGCAGGCCTATCTGGAGCCCCTCAGGCAGGAATTTCGGCAGGCTGCCGCCTCACCAGGGGACGTGTAGGATCTCCAGCTTCGGCAGGCCGACCGGCCGGATGCCGAGATCGTTGGCGAGCACCCCAAAGGCTTCGGTCTCGATCAGGTCGCGGTAGGGAATTTCGGGGAAGCGAAGGCCGCCGCGATGCAGAGCGGCATCGACCAGAAGCATGGTTCCGCCGACCGCATCGAGGCCGATGATGTCCAGATGCCTGACATCGCTCAGATGATAGCGATATGGGGTCTGCTTGGGAGGCTGGTGCAGACCGCCGCGGATCTCGCGGTAGTAGCGATAATCCCTGGTCCGCCGTCGGATAACGAAACTTTTGAGGTCGAAGCTGTCGCCGCCGGCGATCTTCACGCAGTTGGGCACAGCGATGCGATGCCGCGTGGCGATCAGCCGGCCCAGCACATCGCCGGGAAAGCGCCAGATGTCGATATCGATCCACAGCGCCCAGTCGTCGTCTTCCTTCAGCCCGTGATCGATGAGGTAATTTCGCACCTTGGCAATCGCGCCGCGCCGCACGCGTTGCATGCTCGGCCTGGCCCGTTTTGCCCTGTCGAGCCTGGTGCCGACCTGTCGCTGCAGCAGCACAATATCACGATATTTGCCGGCCAGTCCCGTCGTCGCGGCCTGCAGCCGTTCCCAGCTGCCATCCAGGCTGTCGCCTTCGCAGAAGACCAGCTTGATCCTGTCCTTGGGGTAGTCTAGCCCGTCCAGCGCATCGAGAAAGGGTTGGATGAGGTCGGCGGCGTCGCGAAGCGGCACCAGAACAGCGATGTTCTGGCCCGAAGGCGGCGGCGCCGCCAGAACCGCCGTGTCGACGCCGGCTTTGGCCTCGGCCTCATCCAGATACGCTCCGCGCGTCAGCTGGTACCGAAGCCGATAGGCTTGGTTGCGCAGCCTGGTCGTCCATTTCGGTGGCGGCTCCGGGATCCACCATGTGCCGGCCCAGTGATGGATCGAAAGTGCTGCAGTATCGTCGCCGGCCTCACGCTCCATGCTCCCGGCAGACGTCACCGGCGAGAACAGGCCGGAAGGGTGAATGGCAAAGGCTTCCTGATCGCTGTAACCGCGCTGGGCGGAGGTCAAAAGGCAAGGACCGGTCGCGTCGAGCACGTCCTCGGCGTCTGCGAGCCCGGGCATCATGGACAGGACATGCATCCAGAACGGATGCCGGGACGGGCTCGCGATTGTTCCGTTGAACAGAAGATAGGGCAGGCCCCGGAAGTCCGCCTGGACGGCCGCATGCGACGCCGGCTCCTTGCACAGCACGACACGGGTCTCGCCCATGATCGGATCGAAGGCCGCCACGCATTCGCAGTCGATGTCGGCATAGACCCCGCCAAAATGATGCAGCAGCATGTAGCGGGCCGCATCCGAGCGCTGCACGCCCCTTGTGTAGCCGCAGAACATCGACAGGAAATCAGGGTAGTGCTCGGCCACGAATTCGAGCAGCATCCGGTCGCTCCAGAACATCACCGTCCAGTGCGGATTGTGCCGCTTCCAGCTGTCTGCATAGGCCTGGAAGCGCGCTGGAATGGCGTCGCTCTTCCAGGTCTGGTGCAGGATTGCCGGAATCATCCGGTGGCGCCGTTTGATCCAAGCCCGTCACGAACGGCATCGCGGATCGCTTGCGGGCCGAACCTTGCCCATACCGCCTGGTGCGCCCGAAGGCGTTGCCGCGCCCTGCGTTCGGGGTCGAGACAGAGTCCGATGGCCATCTCGGCAAGCGTTTCATCGGATTGAGACAGCAGCACCTCGTCATTTTCGACCAGGTCCAGGCCTTCGGCCGCGATCGGCGTGGCGATCACCGGCACGCCCGCGGCCATTGCCTCCAGGATCTTGATGCGTGTGCCGCCGCCCGCCGTCAGTGGGACGATGGTGAGATGCGCGCTGGACAACAGCGGCGCGACATCCGCGGGATCTTCGATGAGCTCCACACCAGGCAATCCAGCCAATGCCTGCACTTCCGGTCGCGGGGTGCGTCCCGCCAGGACGAGCTTGGCATCCGGCAGGGCGTTTCGCATACGGGGCAATATGACACTGGCCAACCGCTGGGCGGCATCGATGTTTGGCGGGTAGGCGAGATGGCCGATGAACACGATCACCGGAAAGCCGTTGTCGGTCGACGGCTCGGCGGGCAGGCGCGCGAGACCATCCCCGGCCTGCGGAATTCCGTTCGGAACAACGTCGATCGGGATCCTGTGCCGGGAAAGCGTCATCAGCTTCCGGCGATCGAGGTTCGAGCAGACCCATACCCTGTCGACGAGGGATAGTGCTTTTCTCTCGAGGAGCCGGACGTTGAATGCTGCCGCGCTTCGCTTGGCACTGAGACGCCTGATCTGTCCGGCCAGGTCGGACTCGACATTGTGCATGTCGAGAATGAGTTGCTCCACCAGCGGCCGCAGGGGCCGCAGCAGCTTGAACAGGCCAACGCCCTCGACAATGATGGTGTCAGGGCGGAATTCACGGACGAGTGCCTCAAGCCGCGTCAGCGCGGAACGCGATATGCGATTCTCCGCCCTTGAGCGCCACCAACCGATCGAGGCTGTACGAGGTTCGCCTTCGATCGACAGGGCCTCGACCCGGATCAATGGATCAGGTGCATTCCTTACCTTGTTCGGCTTCACTGAAACCAGGCAGACCGGTCCGAACCTGGCGGCCGCTTCGGCGTTGCGATAGTTTCTCAGATCCGCACCTGAAGCAGGCGGAAAGCCCGGGTCGTGCGACACGACCACCGTACGTTTCTGGGTCGCCCGCTCGGGCTGGCCGACAGCTGGTTGCGCGCCTGTGCCGTTCAATGCTGACGCCTGGGGCTTTGTGCCAGGCAAGGGGTCCAATTCGGATGGCATTCAGAACGATTCCGTGATTACAGGCATCAGCGCCACCTTGTTTAGCTGAACAAGGCTTTCGTCAAGCACTGTATATTTTGAATACTGCCGCGCCCCGAGTCCTCTGCGCGGGGCCGGGTTCATCGCCTCGACCAGGCCAGCCAGCGCGCCGCCAGACGCCTGCGCAAGGAGGTGAACCGGGTTCGCCTGTAGGCATCGCCCGCCATTTTGATGCCTTGTGCCTGCGTCGGGAACGGATGGATGACGTCGGCCAGGGCGTGCAATCCCATGCCCGACCTTATGGCAAGCGTCACCGCATTGATCATCTCGCCGGCATGGGCGGCGACGACCGTCGCCCCCAGGATGCGGTCGGATCCCTCCCTGACATGGATCTTGACGAACCCTTCCTCCTCGCCGTCCATCACGGCGCGGGCGACATCATGCATCAGCACCGTATAGGTCTTGACCGGAATGCCGTTCTGCCGCGCCTCGATCGGATAGAGCCCGACATGGGCGATCTCCGGGTCGGTATAGGTGCACCAGGGAACGACGAGGTCACTGAGCCTTTCGCGCCCGCGAAACAGGGCATTGCGCACGACAATGCGTGCCGTTGCCTCTGCGGTATGGGTGAACTTGTATTCCAGGCAAACATCGCCTGCCGCGTAGATGTGCGGATTGGTGGTCCTCAGGTGATCGTCCACCTTGATGCCGTTGGCGTCATACACCACGCCGGCCTCTTCCAGGCCGAGACCCCTGACATTGGGCGAACGGCCGACGCCGGTGATGATCTCGTCAACGGAGATCGTTGTCGTGTCGCCGTCCCGCAAAAGGTCGGCGAGCTTCTTGCCGCCTTCCTTGCGCACCGCCACCACCTCGGTGTTCAGGCGCACCTCCACCCCCTCCCGTGCCAGCGCGTCCGAAAGGATCTGCGCGGCGTCGCGTTCCTCGCCGGGCAGGAACATCGGATCGTTCTGCGCCAGGATGACTTTCGCACCGAGCAGGCAGAAGGCCTGCGCCGTCTCGCAGCCAAGCGGACCGCCGCCGATGACCAGGAGCCGCTCAGGACGTTGCGTGAGGTTGAACATGCTCTCATTGTCGAGATAGCCGGCCTCGGCAAGTCCGGGGATCGCCGGCCCGCTCGGATGCGCGCCCGTCGCGACCAGGGCCTTCTTGAAATGCAGCGTCTTGCCGGCGACTTCAACCGTGTCCGGTCCGCCAAACTGCGCTTCGCCGAAATAGAGGTCGATGCCTTCGGCTGTGATGGCCGCGGCTGAATCGGCGCGGCTGAGCCGCTGCCGGATCTGCCGCATCCGCATCATGACCCGCTCGAAGTCGACGGGAAGACGCGCAGGCGTGTCACCGCCGAAATTCTCGGCGTCGCGCATGTCGGCATAGAGCCTGGCCGTGCGGATGATCGACTTCGACGGGATGCCGCCGACATTGACGCAGGCGCCGCCGATCAGCCCGCGCTCAATCAGCGCGACCTTTGCGCCAAGGCTTGCGGCGTCACGCGCGGCGGTCAGCCCGGCTGGTCCGGCGCCGATGACGACGAGATTGTAGGGGCCGTCGGGCGTAGGGTTCTTCCAGTGCGGCGGATGCGCGCCTCGGACCAGTTCGACGTCGTTGCGGTCGACCGGGAAGGTGGCCGCCTTTGTCTGCTCACGCGCCATCGTAGGCCCCTGACGTGGAGCCTGCCGGCTGTGCCAGCCAGCCGCCGGTGAAACCCGCTCTGTCCAGGCCACGGCGGATGTGCGGATTGGAGCGCATCAGCTCCCAGACCAGGCGCGAGCGGTGGTTCTCGATCATCATCACCACGATGCCCTGGTCCAGCCCGTAATGGCCTTCCGACACCCAGCCGTCGCGGCCGAATTTTCGCCGGTTGGCCAAGGTCGGATTGAAGCCGCTCGGCAGGCGGAAATTGTCGATCACTTGCGGATAGCGCTCGCCGAGATGACGCATGGCTGCCAGGCAGATGTCAGGCGCGAAAGGCAGCGACGCCGGATAGGACCATGGCGCGATCGTCCCGTCATCCGGCCCGAACGGTGCGCCGCGCGCGGCATAACCCGAAAACCGGTGCCTCCGTCGCTCCACGCTGGCGCGGAAGCCGCCCGGCCCGTCTCCCGCCGAAAGGCCCCAAAGGTTCTCGCCATAGCCGTCGAAGCCATAGGGGTTGTGACGGGCATAATCGCGGTGGAGATAGGTCGAGCGGCGGCTGTTTTCGAAATAGTCCGAATTCTTCTCGCGCATGAAGGCGTCGCGGATGCCGGCGAAATCGATCCAGGCATGCGAGAATTGGTGCATGAACAGCGGGCCGCCATAGAGCACGTCGTGGCCGTAGATGTTTTCCCACTGGTAGGTCGCCGTCCAGGCTTCGTAACTATCGTCGGAAGTCGGGCTGTTCGGCGAGGCCATCGACAGCACATAGAGGATGGTCGCCTCGTTATAGCCTTCCCAGCCATAGTGGAGAAAACCGCTCTTCGGCTTCCAGCCTTGCCGCAAGGTCGGGCTGCTGCCTTGCGCCCAGCGCCAGTCGACGCGCCGGTAGAGCGCTTCGGCAAGCCGCCGGATTTCGGCCTCCTTCGCGTCCCCGCCGGAGAAATATGCGCCGGCCACCAATATGCCGGCCATCAGCAAGGCGGTGTCCACCATCGACAGCTCGCAGCGCCAGACGCGCAAGCCTGTGCGCATGTCGAGGAAGTGGTAGTAGAAACCCTTATGGCCGGTGACGTTGTCACCACCGTTTTGGGGACTGGCCGAGAAGAAACGCAGCGCCGCAAGCGTCAGCTCCACCGCCGCCGCACGTGTCATCCAGCCGCGCTCGACACCGATCGGATAGCAGGAGAGGGCGAAACCGACGACGGCGATGCTGGCCGGCGAGTTCGGCCGCGATGTATCGGCGACCAGCCCGTTGTCGGGGTTCACATTCTCCAGGAAATAGCCGAAGGCCGCGCGCTGATAGCGGTCCAGGAGGTCGTCATCGGACAGTGCTGCAGGATCTGCTTCAGGCAAGCGATGCAATCTCCAGCCTTATGGCCGCGACCCCTGTCGATAGCACGGCGCCGGCACGGCGGCCGTGGGTCATCGCCAAACTGTCTCGTCGTGTCATGGCCTCCCCGCAAACCCTGTTCTGTCGCCGCCCGTCGCCGACTATATACGCCTGTCCAGTTCCGATCGTTGCCTCGTCACGCGGAATTGTAGTCGCACCGGCCAATGTTGGGATGTTACGGCCCGGGTCAATAAGTGGCGCGGCCGCCGGAGACGTCGAAGACGGCGGCGGTCGTGAACGAGCATTCTTCCGAGGCGATCCAGCAGATCAGCGCCGCCACTTCCTCGACCTCGCCAAAGCGCCCCATCGGTATCTTGGACAGCATGAAGTCGATGTGCTCCTGGCTCATCTGCTTGAAGATCGCTGTTCGAACGGCCGCCGGCGTCACGCAATTCACCGTTACCTTGGTCTTGGCCAGTTCCTTGCCCAGCGACTTGGTCAGTCCGATCACGGCGGCTTTGGACGTGCTGTAGGCGGAAGCGTTGGGATTGCCTTCCTTGCCGGCGATCGAGGCGATGTTGACGATGCGGCCATAATTGCGCTCGAGCATATGCGGCACCAGCGCCCTGTTGCAGTAGAAGACGCCGTTGATGTTGATGTCGATGACCTTCTGCCAGTCCTCGGTCGAATAGGCCCAGGCCGTCATGTTCGGGCCGGTGATGGCCGCGCTGGTCACCAGGATGTCGACGCCGCCAAGCGCTTCGATCGTCCTTGCGGCGGCGCCTTCGACGCCGGCGGCATCGGCGACGTCAATGGCAACACCATGCAGGCCAGGGATGAGAGTTTTCGCCTGTTCGATCTGGGCCGGATCACGGTCCCAGACGCAGACGCGTCCACCTTCCTCGACGATCCTTTGCGCGACTGCCAGGCCGATGCCCGAGGCTCCGCCGGTGATGACGGCTGACCGGCCAGCGAAGCGTCCCGCGAAGTTCGGCATATGGTCTTCCTCCCAATCGATGGCGAATGTGAAGTCAACCGCAACCAAGTTCAAGGCGGGATCGGGCTTGCCGGACGGGATATTGGTAGGCCAGCAGGAGCGCTATCGGTGCTGAAAGAACTGCAAGAACAGCTCCCGCTCGGTGGTGATGTCGAGCTTCTCGTAGATGCGCCGGCGATGGTTCTTGACGGTGCCGACGGTGATGCCGAGACGCTCGGCGATGTTGGCTGTCGGATGACCGGCGAGGATCAGCTGCACCAGCTCCCGCTCGCGCAGCGACAGTTCCGGCCACAGGCTTGTCGGGATGGTCGGCTTCTGTTGCGGCGAAGCGCCGGGGCCGGTCGGGGCAGAGGTGCGCGAAAAGTTGCTGCCGCGCGCCTTAATGTCGAGCGCATGCAGCGCCTCGAACACCGGCAGTCGCTCGTCCAAGAGGGCAATCTCGCTATCCTTGAACGAACTGGTCGAGCGGTCGAGGAAGATGCCCAGGCACCAGTCGCCGCCATCGGCCAGCATGATGCCGACCTCGTCGCAGATTTCGGACTGTGCCAGGAAGCCGGCTATGTACTGGCCGCGCTTGGCTTCTTCGTCGGCCAATCCCTTGAGTGGCAGGATGCCGAGACGACGCTCGCGTCGCCACGAGGCATAGAACGGGTCGAAGACGTAGTAATTGTCGAGATAGCGCCGCACCATCTGGTCCGAGAAGCGCCGGTGCTTGACGAATTCGGGTGTCTTTGTCGCCGAGTAACGGGTGACCGTCACCAAATCGTGCGCAATGTCGGCCCCGATCAGGTCGATCAGGCAGTCGACATGCCGGTCGGTGCCGGTGGCGGCGATCGCCTTGGCCAGCGGCGCCCAGATGTTGCCCATGCGCATGCCCTTTTCTCGGCGAACCGCGCCGCGCAGTCATTGTGTCTTTAGGCATATGGCGCGATCCGCACGATCGAATCTAGCCTGCGGTCATTCTCGAAGAGGGAAGGCGACCCGTGGACCAGATCACCACCAACCCCATCGTCATCGGCATCGACGCCGGCGGCACCATGACCGACACGATCCTTGTCGATCAGGACGGCCACTTCAAGATCGGCAAGTCGGCGACCACGCCGAAGAACGAGGCCGAGGGTTTCCTCGCCTCGGCCGAGGACGCGGCCGATGCCTGGGGCATCTCGCTGGAGCAGCTGTTCTCCGGCGTCAACGTCGTGCTCTATTCCGGCACCGGCATGCTCAACACGCTGTTGTCGCGCACGGGGCGCCGGCTGGGCCTCATCACCACCAAAGGCCTGGAGGACATGATCCTGATGGGCCGCGGCCTGCAGGCCTGGGCGGACTATTCCTATGCCGACCGGCTGCATGCGGTGACACACCAGCATCCCGATCCGCTGGTGCCGCGCCGCCGCACCCATGGCGTCACCGAGCGCATCGACCAGTTCGGCGACATCATCCTGCCGCTCTACGAACATGAGGTCGCGACCGCCGCCAGGAAGCTGATCGCCGACAAGGTCGAGGCGATCTGCATCATGACCATCTTCTCGCATGTCAATCCCGTGCACGAGAAGCGCATTGCCGAGATCTGCCGCCAGGAGATCGCCAAGGCCGGTGCCGACATCCTCGTCTACACCAGCCACGAGGTGCGCCCGGTCATCCGTGAGCAGTCGCGGCTGAACTCGGTGCTGATCGAGGCCTATGCCACCTCGCGCGGCCGCAAGCAGCTCAAGGGCATCGAGGACGTCTCGAAGAAATACGGCTTCAAATATGGTGTGCAGACGCTGCTCTCCTTCGGCGGCCTGACCTCGATCAACCATCCGCGCCTGCATGAGACCATGATCTCCGGCCCGATCGGCGGGATTCTGGGTGCGGCCTATGTCGGCAAGCTGATCGGCAACGACTCGCTGATCTGCTCGGACATGGGCGGCACCTCCTTCGACATGGGCGTCATCACCCGCGGCCAGACGCGGATCGAGAACGAGCCATTGATGGACCGCTTCAAGCTCAACGTGCCGACGCTGCATCTCGACACGATCGGCGCCGGCGCAGGCATGATCCTAAAAGTCGATCCGCTGACCAAGAAAGTCTCGCTCGGGCCGGAAAGCGCCGGCTCCGATCCCGGCCCGATCTGCTTCGACAAGGGCGGCACCGAACCGACCATCGCCGATTGCGACGCCATCCTCGGCCGTCTCAATCCGCACTATTTCCTTGGCGGCAAGGTCGTGCTGCAGGTCGAGAAGGCGAGGATAGCCTTCGAGGAAAAATGCTCGCGCCTGCTTGGCGTCGGTGTCGAGGAAGCCGCCGAAGGCATGATCGACATGCTGGAGGCCGACGCCAACAACGCGCTGCGCCGCGTCATCTCCGGCCAGGGCATCCACCCCTCGGAATTCACCCTGCTCTCTTATGGCGGCTCGGGTCCGCTGCATCTCGCCGGCTGCTCCAGGGGCATCGGCTTCAAGGACATCATCACCTTCCAGTTCGCCGCCGCCTTCTCGGCCTTCGGCTGCACCACCGCCGATTTCATGCGCCGCCACTCCGTGTCGACGCAGCATGACATCGGCGCGCGGGCCAGCGACGACGAGCTGCTCGCCTTCGGCAAGAAGGTCACCGCCGTCTGGGACGACCTCACCAAGGCGGCGGTCGACGAGATGATCGTGGACGGCCATGCGCGCGAAAAGATCAAGACCGTGCCGTTCCTGATGATGCGCTACACCGGCCAGCTCGAGGACGTGGAGGTGATGGCGCCGCTGTCGGCCCTCCAATCGGCCGACGACATGCGCAGGGTCATCGACGAGTTCGAGGCGGTCTACGCCAAGGTCAACCATCGCGTCTCGCGCTATGGCGAAGCCGGCTTCTCCATCACCGAACTTGGGCTGATAGCCACCGCCGACAAGGTCAAGCCGGTGCTCTTGAAGCGCCCGCTTGGCAAGTCTGATCCGTCGTCCGCCCATAAGGGCGTGCGCGAGGCCTATATTGGCGGCCGCTGGCACAAGGCCAATCTCTACGAGATGGACTTTCTGCAGCCCGGTCATGAGGTGATCGGCCCGGCCATCATCGAACATCCCGCCACCACGCTCGTCGTTCATCCGCAGGACCGTGTCCATGTCGATGAGTGGACGCTGCTGCACTACACCCACGCTTGAGAAGGGCGAACGCCATGCTGGACAAACCCGCCTCCGCCCTGCGCATCCGCGAACGGCTGATCGAATCCGAACGGCTCATGGAAGAGACCGGCTGCTATGACGGCATCACCGAATTGCAGCTGCGCAACCAGGATCCGCTGAAATTCGAGACGCTGCACACCAAGCTGCGCGCCTATTGCGTCTCGGCACGCGAAATGGCCCGCCGCATCTCGGCTTCGCCGGGCGTGCGCGAAGTCGGCGAGATGGTCGTCGCCATCTACACGCCGGAAGGCGATGCGATCGCGCTCTCCAACGGCATCATGGTGCATGTGCACACGATGAGCCGCTTCATCAAATGGATGATCCGCAACGGCTACGAGGAAAACCCTTGCATCCGCGACGGCGACATCTTCGCCAACAACGACGCCTTCATCGGCACCGTTCAGGTGCCCGATGTGATGGACGTGGTGCCGATCTTCCACTCCGGCAAGCTGGTCGGCTGGGCGGGCGCGGTCTGCCACGAACTCGAGGCCGGCGGCATCACCCCCGGCGGCGATGTGGCGCTGGCGCAGGAACGCTTCACCGAGGGCCTTTTCGTCTGCGCCGAAAAGGTCGGCGAGAACGACGAGATCCGTCGCGACTATGTCATCCGCTGCGAGCGCAATTTGCGCATGCCGATCTATTGGGTGCTCGACGAGAAGGCCAAGGTCGCCTCCTGCATCGACATGCGCGAAAGCGTCAAGGCGCTGATCGACGAGATCGGCCTGGATTATTGGATGCAGGTGTCGAAGGAATTCATCGAGGAAGGCCGCCGTGCCCAGCTCGCCCGCACGCGCCAGCTCACGGTTCCCGGCATCTATCGCGGTCATACATTCTACGGCCATGTCACCGCGGGCAAGCCTGGCTATCAGCCGCTCGGCGATCCCGACTGGCTCTACAACATGCCGATCGAAATGGAGATCACCACCGACGGCAAGATCATCATGGACTTCGAGGGCACGCAGCCCTGGGGCTACCATTCGATGAACTGCACGCCGGCCGGCATGGATGGCGGCATGTTCGTGACGCTCACCCAGCACATGAATTTCGAGGGCCTGGTCAATGACGGCGCCTGGATGGCGACCGAGCTGAAGCTGCCGCACGGCACCTGGACCAACCCGGACAATGAGATGGTGGCGACCGCCACCTCATGGGCCTTGCTGCTACCGGCCTACGGCGTGTTCCAGCGGCTGTTGTCGCGCTCCTTCATCGGGCGCGGCTTTGTCGAGGAAGCTTTCGTCGGCCAGGTCAACAGCCCGATGATCGAGATGGGCGGCACCAGCCAGTACGGCAAGCTGTTCGGCATGGCGCATTTCGAATGCGCCGCCGCCGGTTCCGGCGCGCTGGCCATCAAGGATGGGCTGGACACCGCCTATGTCGGCTGGAACCCCGAATCCGACATGGGCAATATCGAGATCTGGGAACAGAACATGCCGATGGTCTATATCGGCCGCTCGATCGTTCCCAATTCCGGCGGCGCCGGCAAATATCGCGGCGGCTGCTCCTTCATCTCTACCTGGCTGGTCAGCAAGACCGACCATCTCAGGCTGGTTACATCTGAACATTCCTCCCGCGTGTTCGACAATGGCGGCATGTGCGGCGGCTACCCGGCGCCAACCTGCCAGAAGCACCGCGCGGTGCGCGATAGCAACATCTTCGAACTCGCCGAAAAGCGGGCGCCGCTGGCGCATCACACCGGCACCAACCCGCATCGCTCGGAACTCGAACTGCGGCTGCAGGGCGAGCACGTGACGATGGAAGGCCCTTACATCACCGCCCCGCACAAGACCGGCGACGTCTTCACCCATTCCTATAATGGCGGCGGTGGTTATGGCGACGTGCTGGAGCGCGACCCGCTCAAGACGGCGACGGATGTCGAGAACGGCTATCTCACCAAGGAAGCGGCTACAGGCATCTTCGGCATCATGCTCGACGAGGACGAGGACGGCTATCCCGTCGCCAACCTCGAGGCCACCAAGCGCCACCGCGCCGAAATTCGCGCCAGGCGGCTTGCGCAGGCAAAGCCGGTCTCGGAGTGGATCGCTACCGAACGCTGCCGTGTCGAGAAGGCCGACTTCGCGCCCGAGGTGAAGAAGATGTACGCCAGCGCGATCAAGCTATCGTCGCGCTTCACCAGGGAATTCAGCGATTTCTGGAACGTCGACGCCAAATCGATCTTCATGCCGGGAGCAAAGCCATGACCTCGTACAGCAAGGAAGTCATCGCCGATCTGGTCGCGGGCACGCTGCCCTGGCCGCAGACGCGCCGCGTCATGAGCGCCTACAAGGATGACGACCGCTTCTTCAAATACGTCGCGGTGCTGCAGGACCGTGTCGGCTGGAAGGACCCGATCCTGCTGCCGGTCTCGGATCACCTCTTCATCTGCCAGAGCGGCGACGAGCGTGTGACACGCTGCGAATGCGGTCACTCCTTCGGCGACTATCGCAAGAACTGGAAGCTCAAGGCTTCGATCATCGTGCGCAACACCGAGGAGACGCTGCGCGAAATCTATCCCAACAGCGATATCCCCGATCCGCAATGGATGGAGATCCGCGAATTCATCTGCCCGGAATGCGGCACCATGCACGAGGTGGAAGCGGCTGCCCCCGGCTATCCCATCGTGCACGATTTTCAGCCCGATCTCGAAGGCTTCTATCGCGAATGGCTGGGCAAGCCGCTCTAGAGAAAGGCGGACCGCGTCGACAAATACTCCGGAACCTGATTGCCTGCCGCAACCATTGGAGAAGCACGCGATGACAAACCTTGCTGGGCGCGGTGCAATCGTCACCGGCGGCTTTTCCGGGATGGGCTTCGCCATTGCCACGGCCTTGGCTGAAGCCGGTGCCAATGTCGCCGTCGGCTCCTACATCGCGTCTGCGGGCGCCGACAGATCCGACGCCGCCTACTATCCCGGCGTCGACGAAATCGAGCGCGTGCGCTCGGCCCTGTCGGCCCATGGCACCAGGGTGCATGCTGCTCACCTCGATGTCCGCGACAGCGAGGTCACCAACCGTTTCGTGGCGGAAGCCGAGGCCGCCATCGGTCCTGCCGATATCTTGGTCAACGCCGCCGGCACCACCGCCGAGCAGCCGGTCTGCGGCCATTCCGACGCGCTGTGGGACAAGATCGTCGACACCAACCTGACCGGCGCCTTCCGCGCCACCCGTGCCGTGCTTCCCGGCATGATCGAGCGTGGCTGGGGCCGCATCGTCAACATCGGCTCGACCGCGGCTTCAGTCGGCTGGAAGGACAATCCCGCCTACTGCGCCTCCAAGGCCGGCCTGCTTGGCTTGACCCGCTGCGTGGCGCTGGAGGGCGCGACGCATGGCGTCACCTGCGTCATGATCAGCCCGACCTGGGTCGAGACCGAACTGATGCGCCGCAACGTGGCCCAGGTCGTCGAGCGCGAGGGCAAGGGGCGCACGGCGGAAGAAGCGATGGCCGAGATCGCCAGGGGCAACCCGCAGCAGCGCATGCTGCAGCCGCAGGAAATCGCCGCACTGGCCGTGTTCCTGTGCTCGGACCTGGCCAAGGGCATCACCATGGAAAACATCCAGGTCACCGGCGGAGCACTCTGGTAGCGTCCTCGTCGCTGATCCAGGCGGCTGTCGCGGGGCGGGCCACCGGCTGATCTCTCTGCGTTCGCTGGAGCAATTCCAGGAGAAGTGTGAACGGTCTTCCCACAGGAATTGCGTCAAAACAAAGAGTTAGAGTGGTTCGCCGTTTCCGCGAAACGGTGAACGGCTCTGATGTAAGACAAGGTGACCGGATTTGCCATTGAGCATGCGGTGCGATAGGCTATATTGCACTGCACAATGGAGATGCCGTTTATTGCACGCCCCTCTTTGCGGATATGCCGGCCGGCTTGCGGCCTGCCGGGTTTGCTGGTCTTGGGCCGCGCCGACGGGACTCTGAGATGAAAATTCCAAAGTCCCTGCTGGTCGATCCCGAGAAGAACTCGGTCTATGGCGCTTTTGCCGTTGCCGTCTCGATCTGGGCGTTCTCCTATTCCGTCATTTTCGGCCAGGTGCTGATCCTGGCCTACTATGCCGTCTGGCTTCCGCTCATCCTGGTCGACTATCGGCGCTTCCTGCGGCAGCTTTCCAGCGCCTGGCTGCCGCTGCTGTTCGCGGCCTATATATGTTTTTCCATCTTCTGGTCGCAGGCGCCCGGCGTCACCGCCAGAACGGCGGTCCAGTACCTGTCCCACATCGCCTGTGCCTATGTCGCGGCGCGCACCGTCAGCGTGCGGACCCTGACCCTCGGCGCCCTGATCGGGATCTTCTTCGTCATGCTCTATTCGCTCAAGGTCGGGGCCTATTCCGAGGACGTCCTTGACGGCACCTACAATTTCGTTGGCGCATTTGCGTCCAAGAACCAGATCGGCTTCGTCGGCTCGCTCGGCATCTATTTCTCCGTGGTGTTCCTTGCTTTCCTGCGCCGTGGCCGGCTGAGTTTCATGCTGACCGTGCCTGTCGTGCTGCTGTCGGCCTACCTGCTGGTCATTTCGCATTCCGCGACCTCGATGGCCTCGATACCGGCGGTTCTGGCGCTGATCGCGCTTCTTGCCATGACCAAGCTTTTGTCACGGCGCTATCGCCGGGTGATCTTCGTGGTCGGCGCTGGCCTGATCGTCGTGGTGGCCTTTGTCGCCCTCAATCTCGGGCTCATGGACTTCGTGCTTGGCCTCTTCGGCAAGGATTCGACGCTCACCGGGCGGACCTATCTGTGGGAGCAGGGCTGGAACGCCGCGCAGCGCTCGCCGATCCTCGGCGTCGGCTATGCCGCCTATTGGGTGCAAGGCTTTGCCGAGGCCGAGCGGCTGTGGAACGAATTCTACATCACCACCCGCACCGGCTTCCATTTCCACAACACCTATGTCGAGGCGCTTGTCGAACTCGGCTTCACCGGAGCGGTGATGATCTCGCTGATCATGCTGCGCACGCTCTACGGCCATGTCTCGACGGTGATTTTCAAGGCATGGCAGGCCGAATCGGTGGTGCTGTTCGGCGTGATGGTGTTGCTGCTCATCCGTTCCTTCGTCGAGGTCGAGGTCCTCAACCCCTACATTATGGGCTCCTTCCTGATGTATTTCAGCTACTTCAAGCTGGCGCGGCTGCCGGTCACCCGCACCCGCTGGTCGCCGGCCTTCGAGCCGGCGGATGCGGCAAGGGGCGAGCCGGCCTGGCCCCGGCATGTCGGCCGTCCGGCCGCCGCCGATCAGATGTGAACTACGGTCCCGCGACCGGGTTCGACCTCATGTCGGACGCTAGGAATGTTCGCTTGCAGGCACTTGTCCACTGCAAGCGTCGCCGTCGACCTGCCGCGCGTCAGTCGCGCGATACGGACAGTCCCGCCAGAAGCGGCGCATGCGCGGCGAGCCTGCGGGATACGAACTCGGTGAAGAGCCGCACGCGCTTCGTCTTGCGCGTCTCGCCCTGTGTGAGAAGCCAAACCGTTCCATACATATGCAGGTCGGTGCCCGGCACCCTCGCCAGCAGGGGGTCGGCATCTCCGACGAAGCACGGCAGTGTCGTCATCCCAAGCCCTTGCCGTACAGCGACGATCTGCGCCTCGCCGTCCGTGATCCTGAACGGAACCCCTGTGGTGTGAACCTCGCCCTCGCTGGCCCAATCCGGGATTCCATGGCTGCTTATGACGATCCACCGGATGGGATCAGGCGCGCCCGCACGCCACGCGGCCAGTCGATCGCGGGACATATAGACGCCTCCAAACAGCTGCGGTCCCTTCAGGCCGTGAAGATTGAGCGGCAGGGTTTTGCGGTCGTAGACGACGCGGATCGCGACGTCGGCCTCTCGGTTGGTCAGATTTGCCAGCTCGCCGGATGACAAGACTTCCATCTCGATGTCGCGATGCAGACGCGCGAAATCGGCGAAGTCCGGCATGAGCAGGTGTGTCGCGAGGGGCGGTGCCAGCGTTACCCGCAGAAGCCCGCGCACGCTCTGGTCGCGCCCGAAGACGCGCGTCTCCAGCTGGTGCGACGACGCTTCCATCTGGTTTGCGAGCTCGAGGACCTCCTCGCCCGCAGCCGTCAGGCGGTAGCCCGAGGGCAGCTTTTCGAACATGTGCGCCCCGAGGCGTTCCTCGAGCTGGGCGATGCGTCGCAGCACGGTCGAGTGATTCACCCCGAGGCGCCCGGCGGCAGCCCGCACCGAGCCTCCGCGCGCGACGGCAAGAAAGTAGCGAACGTCATCCCAGTCGATCATGGTGCAATCCGGCACCGCTAGGTGCGCCTTTCAAAGCCGGTGTCTAACACATCGTACGGCAACTCGTATGTGGGTGGCGCGGGGCGGCCATCAGAGCCCATGCCGACAAGCAGGCCGGTTCCGAACGGCGGACACCGATCGTCGCGGCTGGTCCAGCCGGATCGATTTCGCACCACCGATGTGCGCGCTTCCGTACTCAACAACTGACGAGGGCGGCCCCATTTCGAGGTTCTCGGAGGCAGATGCTGTCCCGACACCACGAAAGGAAAAGTCATGGGAAAGCTAGACGGTAAGGTTGCGGTCGTCACGGGAGGATCGAGCGGCATGGCGCTGGCGAGCGCCAAGCGGTTCGTTGAAGAAGGCGCCTATGTTTTCATCACGGGCCGGAGACAGGAGGCGCTGGACGAGGCCATCAAGCTGGTCGGACGGAACGTGACCGGCGTGCGCGGCGACGCGGCCAATCTCGACGACCTCGACCGTCTGTTCGACGCGGTCAGGCGGGAAAAGGGCAAGATCGACGTCCTGTACGCGAGCGCCGGCACGGGCGAAGCCGTCCCACTGGGCGAGATTACCGAGCAGCATTTCGATGCGGCCTTCAACCTGAATGCGCGCGGCACGCTGTTTACGGTCCAGAAGGCGTTGCCGCTGTTCAACGATGGCGGATCGATCCTCATGACCGGGTCAGTTGCTTCGGTGAAAGGTTTTCCTGGTTACGGCGTGTATGCGGCGAGCAAGGCGGCGTTGCGTTCATTCGCACGCACTTGGCTCAACGAACTGAAGGACAGGAATATCCGCGTGAACGTGCTGAGCCCGGGGCCGATCGCCACACCGATGCAGGACCAGGTTCTCACCGAGGAGGCGAAGCAGATGTTCGAATCCCTGATCCCGCGGGGAAAGATGGGGCGTCCTGAGGAAATCGCGGCTGTCGCGGTGTTTCTTGCTTCAGACGATTCGAGCTTCGTGAATGGGGTGGAGTTGTCTGTCGACGGCGGCTTCTCGGCCATCTGAATTCGCGCCGGATCGTCGGAAGTGGCTGACCGTCCGGCCGCGCCGAAGTCGTTCACGCCGGGACGTCTACGCAAAGGTCGCTACACAGTGGAACGAATAACCCGGCGCCGTTGAAGGCCGGGCAATCAATATCAACACGGATCGGAGAAGCACTATGAGCTACGCAATTATAGGATTCGGTAAGATAGGCCAGGCTCTCGCCCACGCCTTCGCCCGTAAGAACATCGAGGTGACCGTCGCGAGCCGCCGGCCGCCCGAGGCGTTGGCGCCGCAGGCAAGGGCGATTGGCCCCACGGTCGTCGCCAAATCGCTGCGGGATGCGCTCGAGGCCGACACGATCATCCTGGCGGTCCCGTTTGCGGAGCATCGCGACGTCGCGAAGGCCCTGCCGAGCTGGGAAGGCAAGACGGTCATCGACGCGATGAACGCGTTTCCCGTCCCGGAAGAGCTGGACGGCCTCCCGTCCTCCGCCTTCGTCGCGAAGGCGTTTGCCGGCGCCAAGTTCGTGAAAGGCTTCAATCACCTGGCTGCGGCCACCCTGGCTGCCGATCCGGTCGTCGAGGGCGGCCACCGGGTGGTTTTTCTGTCGAGCGACGACGAGGACGCGACCGCTCTCGTGGCGGATTTGGCCAAACAACTCGGATTCGCAGCCGTCAAGCTGGGAAAACTCAACGAGGGTGGCGCGCTGGTGCACGCACGCGGCCGCACTTGGGGCCAGCTCATCTTCCAGGACCTGTTCAAGAAGGAGCAGTAACGGATTTACTGACCACTGTCAGAGGCGCTGCTGCCCGGACCGTCCATGACAGTCAACGCGGGCCAAGTCATAATCCGAGGTCCGGAAGCGAGGGCTTCCGGTTTCCGCTTGGCATCGCCACGCAACAAATCGCGGAGCGGCTCTGCGTTCCGTGAAACGATGAACCGCTCAGAGGGACGCGTGACCTACTGGCTGGCGAGTGGCGCCAGCTTGACCTTGATCACGTCGCCGGGCAGCACCGGTGTCTCTTCCTTCGCCGCGATTTCGCTGGTCTTGCCGTCGACATTGCGCACCAGCGAATAGAGCAGCGTAGGCTGCTGGTCGTTGGTGATGGCGGCAGTCGTTGCGGGGTCGCTGGCCTGGGCGATCAGGCCTTTCTGCATGTTCACCTTTAGCGCGGCCTCGTTCAGGTCGGCTTCGGTCTGCTGCCGGTCGGCGGCGAGGCTCGAGCTCAACGTGTTCTGGGCGTCGATGGCGTCCTGCGTCGCCTTGCTGATCGACTGCTTGGCGGTGAGGATGGCCGTCTCGTAGTCGAGGATCTTGCCCTGCAGGTCGGTGACGGACTGCTGCGAGTCCAGGAGCCTGGCATTGGCGACCAGGCCCTTCTGCGCCAACGGACCGATGCTGGTGAGCTGCTGCTGCGCCAAGTCGACCTGCTTCTGCTGGTTGACGATCTTCTTTTGCAGCGATTCGATTTCGGCCTGAAGGACACTCTTGAGATCGTCGAGCGCCTCGAGCTTCAACTTCAGCGCCTTCTGGTCCGCCGTGAGAATCGTCATTTCGTCGGCGACGATGGTCGGCAGCCGCGGATCGCCCTCGACCTCTTTCGGCGCTTCGAAACTTGCCTTGCCGGCCAGATCGGCATCGATGCGGGCGCGCCTGACGAGCAGCCGGACGCGCTGGTCGTCGGAGATATCGAAATTGCCCTTGGCGGTGACCAGGTCCTTGCCGAGCTGGGGGCCGTAATCGGCGCTGCGCCTGATGCCGCCGGCGACACTGATCGCTTTCAGCACCGTCAGTTCGGGTACAAAGGGAAACTGGCCGGGATTCTGCACTTCGCCCGAAATATAGAAGGGCCGGAACTGCGCCATCTCGACCGAGGCCTCGGGCTTGTCCGACAGAGCGAGCTTGTGCTGCAGCGCCTCGGCGATTGCCGCCGCGACTTCCGCCGTGGTCTTGCCGGCCGCCGGCAACTCGCCGACGAAAGGCACCGACAGCGTGCCAGCGGGGCCGACCGTGTATTCGCCGTTTACCGCCGTCCGGTCGCGGAACGTGCCTTCGACGGTCTGCCATTCAGCGATGCGGATGTTGAGCTTGTCCTGCGAGCCGAGATGGTATTCACCTGAGATGGCGACCTGGGGAAGAAAAGCCAGCGACATCGCAAGGCAGGTGGCCATAAGCCGAGAGCGGCCGGAAAAGCGGCCGCTGCCAAAGGCTTCAAACATATCTTTTTTCAACTGAACGTTCCGATCCGTTTTAGCCCCATCGCCCGATGAGCTTGCCGCCGGATGCCTGGTGCCGGCGACCGGTCAGTAAGAGCCGCGTGACATCCAGACGGCCGGCACGGTCTTGATGATGATGCGCACGTCGCCGAACAGCGACCAGTTCTCGACATAGTGGCGGTCAAAGGCGACGCGGCTGTCGTAGGAGACGTCGTTGCGGCCGCTGACCTGCCACAGGCCAGTCAGGCCGGGCCGCGACTTCAGATAGTAGACGGCGGCGCTGCCGTAGATTTCCAACTCGTCGCGCACCACCGGGCGAGGACCGACAAGGCTCATATCGCCCTGCAGGATATTGATGATCTGCGGCAATTCGTCGAGGCTGAGCTTGCGCAGCACCGCGCCGACGCGGGTGACGCGCGGATCGTTCTTCAGCTTGCGGGTCGCTATCCATTCCGCATTGGCCTCTGGATTGGTGGCGAGATAGGCGGCCAGCACCTTGTCGCCGTCCGGAACCATGGTGCGGAATTTCAGGCACGGAAAAATCCGTCCGCCGCGCCCGATTCGCCGATGGCCGTAGAAAATCGATCCACCGTCGGAAAATTTGACCAGCAGCGCTACCATAATGAACAGCGGGCTGAGAGCGATCAGACCAACCAGTGAACCGAAAATGTCGAAGCTGCGCTTGATGAGGCCGCCGATCGGCGGCGGAAAATCGGTGTCAGCCTGCGAAAAGTCCGCCGTGGCCGACTTGGCAATATCCCTCATGCGGAAACTCCATGCGTTGAACGAATGGTTCACCACACGATACCAAAAAAATGTTGCAGCGCAACACACAATTTCCTGGCCCATTGAAATAGTCCCGTCATGAATTGACTAAATAATAAGCTAGCGATGCACATTTTTCGGGATGTTTAGCACATTTGTGACAATAAATGGGCAAGCTTAAAAAAATGCGGACCTTTTTGGGGCGAATCTGGGGCAAGGCGTTCTCGCGGGCCCTGAATGGTACATATTAGAGCTTTAGGAAGGCGCTAAGTTTCCAACTATTAACATAAAATACTACATAATATTGGGAATTGTACTGAAACGGGTCGGCTCCTGCAGGTTGAGTGAATTGCGGTGGTGTGCGTTGCAGCATGCCAGAGTCGATCCCGCGAGCTCAATCAAAAATATGTGCGGTTGCCCTTGCCGCCTCCTGCTCGCCTTAATAGAATTGCAAATTATACCTGTCAGAGTGGCGACAGGTTGAAAGGCCGGAAGCAACCGGTCGATAGCGGGCACCTTTACAAGCCCGCATGACAAAGGGACGGCGCTCGGGTGGGGCTATCGTTTGATAAAACCCGGGCCGGTTTATGGGCTGTTGGGTATGTCGCTTCCAAAATTCATCGTTGGGATGATTTTCGCTCTTGCAATCGTCGTCGCCTGGTCATGGCTTGGTGGCGCGTCGCTAGGCATGACGCTGCTACGCGTCATCATCTGCGCCGTGATCATCCAGGCCGGCTATTTCGTCCTCGTCTATGCCATGATCGCCCGGAGCGCGCCGACGCCTGCCGACAGGCTGCGTGAAGCCGAGAGAAAGCTGAGTTCGCCAGACGTGACCGAAGGCGAGAAGCTGGGCAACGCCCGGCGCAGCCTGCACTAGTTCCTGCAAAGGATATCCGCGACCTCAGGCCACATTGGCGGGTTCGGTTTCCGACTGCTCCCCCGACAGCATCCTCGACAGCCGGCTCGCCGGCTTCGCCTTCAGCCGCTGATACTGGCCGACCTCCACGACGCGGCCGTCTTCCATCGCCACCACCCAGTCGGCGAAGGCGATCATCGACGGCCGGTGCGCGATGGTCAGGATGGTCATCGCGCCGCGCAAGCCGTCGATCGACCGGGCGATCAGCGACTGGTTCTGCCAGTCGAGCGCGCTGGTCGCCTCATCGAGGATGAGCAGCGACGGCTTGCGCAGCAGCGCACGCGCCAGCGCAATGCGTTGACGCTCGCCGCCCGAGAGCCGCACGCCGCGGTCGCCGACCACGGTCTCGAGCCGCTGGTCGAGCCGTTCGACGAAGTCACCGGCATGCGCGGCGCGCAGCGCGGTCCACAGATCGTCGTCGCTGGCCTGCGGCGCTGCAAGGCGCAGGTTGGCCGCGATCGTGTCATGCAGCAGGAACACGTCCTGCGGCACATAGGCCACCTGATAGCGCCAGCGCCGGCGATTGCCGGCATCGATCTCGACGCCGTCGACCAGGATCTTGCCGGCGGTCGGCTCGAGCAGGCCGAGCAGCATGTCGGCGATCGTGCTCTTGCCCGACCCCGAGGGGCCGATCAGGGCCGTGACCTTGCCGGCCGGCAGCCCGAAGGTGATGTCGCTCACCACCGCCTTGCCGGAGCCGTCATCGTAGCCGAAGGAGACGCCGCGAATATTCAGCCCGGTATCGAGCGACAGCTTTTGCGCATTCTCGGATTCGGCATGGCCAGGCTCGCGCTCGGCGTCGAAACGGGCCTGCAGGCTGCGCATGGCCGTATAGGCGGGCAGGTTGATCAGCACCTGCTGGGCCTGCGTCTGCATGTCCATGAAGCGCGGCGCGATGCGCATGAAGACGAGAAGCAGCACGACAATCTCGGCCAGAGACAGGTTGAAGCGGACCAGCGCCACATAGATAAACAGGCTGAGGCCCACGACGCTGGCCACCTGGAACACCGCGGTGCCGATCGAGCTGTTGCGCACATAGTCGATGTTGTCGGCCTTCATCTTTTCCAGCGTCGACTGCAACTGCGCGAAATAGCTGGCCTCGACATTCAGGCTCTTGGCCACCTTGATGCCGCCGAGGAACTCCGAGACCGTGCGGTACTGATCCTGGCGATTGCTGGTCAGGACACGCCCGAAGGCGGTTGCGCGCGCGCGAAACGGCTGCAGCGCTATGAACATCACGATGCCGATGACGATCGCAAACGCCGTCATCACCGGCGAGATGAACATCGAGATCACGAGATAGCCCACCAAAAGCACTGATATCTGCACCAGCATCAGCAGCGAGAAGGCGGCGCCCTGAACGCGATCGATGTCGCCGGTCAGGGCATGGTCGAGATCGGAGCTGCGCATGCGCGAGAACACGCCCCAGCGCGCCTTGCCGATGCTCTCGAACAGGTTCATGCGCAAACGGTTGATGAAATCGAAGAGAAGCCTGGCCATGTAGACCGACTTGAAGCGGTTGAACGCCGCCTGCACGGCAACGAGCCCGACCAGCGCGCACAGCACGGTGGTCAGCTGCAGCGTTCCATCCGGCACCAGCCAGCGCACGAAATCATTGTTCGGCAGCCTCACCGCGAAATCCTGGTCGGCGCGGCCGACCAGATGCAGCAGCGGCACAAGCAGCAGGATCGAAATGCCTTCCGTCAGGCTGCCGAGGATCAGGAACAGCAGCGCCGTCCAGGTCCGCCGCCCGCCGATCTGGGCGATGACGGCGCCGAACGCGGCGACATCGCGAAACAGCGATAGACGAAGGATCGGGGACTTCGACATGATTGCGCTCACCGCTGCCGACGGACGGCCGCCAAACCCTGGGCCGCCAAGTCGGTTTCAATCAGCTCGACGGCCTCGCCAATCCTGTCGAGGCCGGTCGGAACTTCCAGCCGAAACACGCCGACATGGTTAGCGATTGCTGAACATTGGCGAAGATGAAGTGCCGCGAAATCGCCGGAGAGCGCCGCGCGGCCGAAGCGCGTCACATAGGAGAACTTGATGATCGCCGGCAGGGCGGCAATCCCGGGCAAGGCCGAGACCGCGGCCTTCGCGCCGCGCTCGAGGACATAGATCCTGGTCGCCGGCGCCATGCCGCCGGAGAAGGCGCCATGCAGGCGATGCTGCATCTTCTCGATCGCCGGATGCACTTGCGGCCGCACCTCCGCCTGGCCAAGCGAGATCGCGGCCGCCGCGTCGGCGGCAAGCTTGATCTGGGGAAAGCCCGGAACGATCATCGGCGCGTCCGGTCTGGCGAGATGCAGCGCCACGACATCGTCGGTAAGCAGATGATGACCGGCCCGGATCAGCGCGCTTGCCGTGGTCGATTTGCCGGCACCCTTGTCGCCCATGAAGATGGCGCCCCTGCCGGCCACCGCGATGGCGCTGGCATGCAGGACGAGCAGGCCACGCTGGTGCAGCAGCAGCGCCATCACCGGCCCGAGCAGTGGAAAGGCAAGCAGGGCGTCATCGACGCCGGGCGCCGGCTCGATATCAATGCGGCTGGCATTGCTGATCAGGAAGGAGCCGACGGCATGCCAAGCCAGATATTGCCGGTCCGGCTCGAAGCGGAAGATCGTCGCGGCCTCGGACGAAGGCTTCGGCATGTCGATCGTGCCGATGGCGATCAGTATATCCGCCGCAGCCGGCTCGGCCGGCTCCAGCTCGGGCAGCGCCACGTCGGACGCCACGGTCAGGCCATAGGCCCGGTAGTAGCGCCGCTCCCGCATCGTCTGGCCATCGGAAGGAGGATCGTCAAGATATGTGGCGAGCGGCTGGTTGGGAGGCGTCATGCGGGGCTCCCGCTGTGCTGGACCTGCCGCAGCCACAGCGACAGCGAGGCCGAACGCCAGACATACTGGACATCCAGCGGCGCTGCCTGATCGGGCTGGCGCAGCAGCCGCGCATAGGCGGCGCTCACCTGCGGCAGGTTGACATAGGGCGCGATACGGCCGGCATCCGAAACCAGCAGCTGTTCCAGGAGGTCGCGGTGGTTGCGCACCATGCCGTTGACGAGATTGGCGGTGAAATCGATCTTGTCGCGCCGCCACTGCACCGCCGCCGGCAGGATGCCCTCCATGGCCCGTCGCAACACGTAGCGGCCAAAGCCGTGGCTGAGTTTCTGCTCGCCTGGCAGCGCCAGGCAGAATTCGACCAGCGGCTTGTCCCAGAACGGATAGCGCGGCTCGACGCCGAAATTGGCCGCGGCCTTGTCGAGCACTTCGAAAGAGTGCGGCACATAGCCGTTGGACAAGATCCAGCGATGGCTGAGCGCGTCGCTGGCCTGGACGCCGGGCGGCATGTAGCCGGCCCGATGGAAGCGGTCGATGAGTTCGGTCCGCCTGGCCAGGTCCGGATTGATCAGGTCGCGCCAGCTGCGGCCGCGCTGCATTTGCGTGGGCTTGCGTATCCTGTTCAGGGCACGGTTCGCCAGCTGTCTCGCCTTGGCGATGCGCCAGGCCGGTCCGTAAAGGGTCAGGAACTGGAAATAGAGGCCGAGCGTGCTGTCGCCATAAGTGTCGGAGGCGCTGCGAACCTCGCGCCAAAGGTCCAGCCACCTTCCGCCATTGGCAAGCTCGTGCAGATGGCCGTGTCCCTGTGAGACGACCTCGTCGCCGCCATGGCCGTCGAGCAGCACCTTGATGCCTTTTGCGCCCGCCGTCCGGTAAATGCCGCGGGTCAGCGTCAGGCCCGGCGCCAGGAAGGTGCCCTCCTGTTCCTCCAGCACCCGCTCGAACTCGGCGAAGGGCGCATAATTGCCGACAGGGATCAGTGTCGGATCGGTCTTCTGCTGATCGAGCACGGCATCGATGAAGACCCGTTCGTCCATCGAAGAGCCCTTCTCGAAAACCAGCGAAAAGGTCGGCAGCCTGGGTTTCCGCTCGGCGGCGTTCTGCAGGGCGGCGACACAGGCGATCGAGGAGGAATCGAGACCGCCGCTCAGCATCGCGCCGACCGACTGGCTTCCGCGCATGCGGTTGCGCACCGATTGCGAAAATAGATGCGCGAATTCCTCCGCCGCATCCGACCGCGGCGGTCGTGCCGACGGCTCGATCTGCCAGTATCGTCGCAGCACCACCTGCTGCGCGGTGACAGTTAGGCTGTGGCGCGCCGGCAGGCTGAAGATATCGCTGTAGGGGGTGGATTGCGGGTCGTCCGGAAGCCCGGCCAGAAATCCCGAAATGCGGTGCTCGCTGATGCGCACGCCGACCCCGTCAAGCCCAAGCATAGGCCCGATCTCCGAGGCAAAGGCAAAGCGCCGGTCCGCGGCGTGATAGTAGAATGGCTTGACCCCGAAATGGTCGCGCGCGCAGAACAAAAGCTGCCGCTCGGCATCCCAGATGGCAAAGGCGAAATCGCCCTGCAGGTGCGCGGGGCTGGCTTCGCCCCAGCGCAGATAGGCCCGCATCAGCAATACGGCGTCCGCAACCGACCTGTCGCGTATGCCAAGCCTCGCCATCAGCTCGTCGCGATTGTCCAGCCGGCAATCGGCGGTGATGGCGAGCTTGCCGCCGGCCATCGTCTGCGGGCCGGGACCGGCTTCATCCGTGGTGTTGAGCCAGGCGTGGCCGAGCGCGATGCCGCTGTCCAGCCACCAGGAGTTTCCGTCGGGCCCGCGATGGCGCATGCGGGCCAGCATCCGCTGGATGTCGCTTGCCGCGTCCACCGGCGCGGGGTCCTGTCGCAGCAGGATTCCGGCGACGCCGCTCATCGGCTGCCGTGGTCGACCAGATGCGCGAAACCATCGACGGAGCCGCCAAGCACGACATGGTTGTCGCTGACCAGCCAGGCATGCGCCTTCAACTGCTCGCCCGTGCCGCGTTCGATGCCGATGCGGATGTTGGAGGCATTGCCCTGGCGCGCGAGAATGTATTGGCCCGAAAGCGCCTGGGTAAGGCAAGAGGCGCGCGGAACGAACCGTGCGGCAGCGGCAACCCCCCAGGCGACGAGCCGCAGCTCGCCCATGCTGGCGCACTGGCGCGCGTTGAGTCGGGTCACCATGCCGCGAACACGGTTGTAGGAGAACAAGGTCAGCCCCAGCCGGACGGTCGCGACCACCAGCAGGCAGTGGCAGAGGAAAAGCGCTTCCGGGCCACTCAGGGACAGGATCCTGGCCAATCCCCGGCCGGGCCGGCGGTTGGCAGGCCTCGGTCTCTGGTCCGTCGCAGGTCTCCGCCGCGAGATCATGGCCTTTTGCGGAACCTGCCTAGACAAGTGCCTCATTGTGCAGCCTCGCAAGTCCGTTTTCGGCGAAGCCCCTAAGCAAGGCGTCGACGTCAGCCTTGCAGCGCTCGGCGTCGACATTGTAGCGCGCAAGCACAGCGCTGCGGATATCGGCGATCGACTTCGGCTCCTGGATTTGCTCCCAGATGAACGCGCCGACGCTGTTGAGGCTGTAATAGATATTGGATTTCAGGTTGAGAAGCGCGAGGCCATCGCCGAATTCACAGGCCACCGCATCCCCGGTGGCACTTACGCAATCGTGCTCGGATGGGTTCCAGTTCATGCCAAAACCTCGTTAGCAACACACGGTCTGCGCGTCGTCAGTTCAAAAGCGGAAAGTCGGGGATTTTCATCCCCGGCTCCATTTACGGTCTTCAATCCTGGAGGCCCAACGTCACTCCTCCAGAACCAAGCTGGTCTCAGGAGAACGTCAGATCGCCAATCGGGGTGTGCGCCGGAAACGACGCGTCGATTGCCGTGCTGCCGCCACCGCCCTGGGTAATGGTTTCGATCGAACCATGTACCGTCAGGCTTGGCGTTTCGTACTCATGCTTTTCAACATTCTGTTCCATTTTACTCTCCAATGAGGACTGGAAACGGCCTGTCGAGTGCCGTCAGCACTTTCATGCTGCGATGCAATAGCTGCATGGCAACATTTATGAGTCAAGCCTGATTTACTTCTGGTTAATCAATTACGGGTTGCGGGCGTCACCATGCGTGTGCGGAATGCTCAAGATTCGGCCGCTGTCGAGCTGAAGCTCGGTGCAGTCTGCCTTCAGCACGGGCTATTCTTTAAGCAATTGAATTTGCTTGCATAAAAAGTTCATGGCGGTGGCGCTTTTTTAGGCATGGCTAAAAAGATGAATTCTTGTTAGCCAGCCGGTGTCGATGATCAGCTGAAGCCGCCTCGATTGGGTCGGGATTTCAGCCGTATGTTGCGCTGCTCGAGAAACGGCGGCAAACGCTCTGGTTGCAAAATTTCGCGCTGTGAAAGGAAAGACTTTACGGCGTCGAGCTTTTTGAGGATGCTTTGTTTCGCACCTGCAGCATAAACGTCGTGCAAACCGCATTTTGGAGACTATGCGCTCAATGGCCTTGCCGGAAAGTTCCTACGAACGACTGCGCGCAGCCGACTGTGCCGACGAGATTGGCTATGTGCAGGCCTGCCTGCGGTTGTATTTCTCAGGCGCGGCGGCTGCGGCCGGCGATGTGTCGACGCCGAGCCTTTCCGCCACCGCCGTCGCCGATATCGCCAGGCTGAACAAGGTCGCCACCTTCGTTTTGAAAGCGCTGTCGCGCGCCCCGGCCAGCGAAAGGCCCGCCGAGCTTTTCCAATGGCTCGACGCCTATCGTCGGCGGACGGTTTCGATGAACGCCGCCTGTCTCATGGATTCGATGGCGATCCATAAGGCGCTGCGCGACAGGCAGATCGATTTCGTCTTTCTCAAAGGTCCCTTCCAGCAGCATCTGCTCTATGACGACCATTTCATGAAGCCTTCGGGCGATGTCGACATCCTGGTTTCCCCGGCCGGATTCTCGAAAGCACGCGATGCGCTGCGCTCGATCGGCTATGAGGTCTCAGGCAAGTCACGCTCCGTCTGGTGGGTTCGCTTCCTTGGCGAACAGCACATGATCCGTGGCAACGGGCCGTCCACGGTCGACCTTCATTATCGCCTCCAGCAGCCCGGTTCGCCCAGCCCGCGCGATGCCGACGGCTTCCTGCGGCGCAAGCGGCTGGTCGAGATCACCGGCACCGAAGTGCCCTTCACGTCGGCCGCCGACACGCTGATGCTGTCCTGCATCAGCGTCGCCAAGGCCCTGTTCAACCACGAACCCTGTGCCGGCTATGTCTGCGATATCAGGGCCAGCGCCAACCGTCTTGGCGAGGCCGATCAGCAGCGTGTGCTGGATGCAGCGGTAAGCCAGGGGCTGGACGACACGTTGCTGCTCGGCCTGCGCGCCGCCGATGTACTGCTGGGCGCCACCGGCACGGTTCTGTCGGAGCGGGCCAAGCCGATCTTGTCGCGCATCGGCAATGATGACCTGCTCAACATGGTTATCGCGCCATGGCTGTCGTCCTTGCGGTGGCCGCAGCGGCGAACGGTGTTGTGGGAATTGTGCGGCAGGGCTCCCGTGCGCTACCTGGCCGAGGCCGGCTGGGCAGCGTCGGCGGATCTCAGTCGCCGCATCTTCGAGCGGCCGGCCAGCCCGTGATGGCGGTGGCGTCGCAATACGTACAGGGCGAGGGCAAATCGGAACCTGTGCAAGAGGCTAACCCATGTCGATGACGAAATCAGAGGTCTGCGTGATCATCGCGGCCAAAAATGCGGCACGCACGATCGCGGTCGCCATCGCGTCCGCATTGCGCGAACCCGAGGTGGCGGAGGTCGTCGTCGTTGACGACGGCTCCACCGACAACACGACCGAGGTCGCCCGCGCCGCCGACGACGGCAGCGGCCGGCTCAGGGTCATGCGCCTCGACGTCAATCGTGGCCCCTCCTTTGCGCGCAATGCCGCGATCGCCGGCTCGAAAGCGCCGTTCATCAGCATTCTGGATGCCGACGACTTCTTCCTCGAGGGCCGGTTCCGCAACCTGTTTGCCGCCGCCGACTGGGATTTCGCGGCCGACAACATCATGCTCATCAGGGATGATGCGACGAGCGACGCGACCAAGATCGTCGCCCCGGATTTTGCCGCCGATCCGGAATTCCTCGACTTCGAGCGCTTCGTCGAAGGCAACATCTCCAGGCGCCGCGTGCAGAGAGGCGAGCTTGGCTTCTTGAAGCCGGTGATCAGCCGCGCCTTCCTCGATCGGCACCGATTGCGCTACGACGAAAGCCTGCGGCTGGGCGAGGATTACGAGCTCTACGCCCGCGCTGTCGCCCATGGCGCGCGGTTCAAGGTCATCCGTTCCTGCGGCTACGGCGCCATCGTACGCGCTGATTCGCTCAGCGGCCGCCACAAGACGCAGGACCTGAAGCGGCTGGCCGACGCCGATCTGGCGCTGCTGGCGATAGATAGCCTGCCGGAAGGCTCCAAGGCGGTGCTGCGGCGGCACGAGCGGCATGTGCGCGACAAATACCGGCTGCGCAATTTCCTCGACGTGAAGGCCGAGCGCGGGCTGGCTTCGGCCGCGGCCTACGCCTTTGCAAGTCAATCCAACCTGGTCCCCATCGTCCAGGGCGTGGCCTCCGACAAGCTAGAGGCACTGTTTCGGCGCGTTGGCCTTGTGTCCGGGCAAAAGCGCGTGCCACCGCTGCGTTTCCTGATGGCCGGGACCAGTGCGGGCAAGGAGCGGTAAGGGGCGGGAATGCTCGCTTCATCCGTCAAACAGCATTCGCACGGCGCAAACCATTTCCACTGGATTTAAGAGTTTACGAATTGGGTGGTTGCCTCACGGCTCCGACGATGGCAGTCTATGTTGCGGTGCAGCAAATTGAATGACCAACCGAACTGGCCCCCGATCGGATTGGTCCGACGTCTCTCCCGTCAAAAGGAGCTGGACAATGCGGTACGAGCTTTTCAGCCCCGCTTGCGGGGATCGGCCAGTGGTCGGCAGGCAAGCCGGCGATAACAGGAATTTAAGCCCATGGCCTCGATATTTGGCTTCAGATCAAGGGATCCTGCCCGCGACCGGCAGGCCGACATAGCGCGCCACGACCGGCTGGCGAAACTGTTCGAGCAGATCGCCGCCGAGATCGAGGCCGAGAAAACCGGCCTGGAGAGCCGCTACCGCAAGACGGCGACCAATGCGGCCTTTCTTGTCGAAGCCATGGAAAACGGCTCCGCTTCGCAGAGGCGCTCATCCGAAGTCAGCGCGCTGACGCAATCGATCCTGAATTGCGAGCGCCGCATCGCCGCCTTGTCGCGCCAGGACGGCCTGATGAAAGAGCTGCGTCATTCGCTGAATATGGTCTTCGACGCGGCTGGGGAGTCCGATTCGGCCGACGCGGCCGATTTCGCCAGGCCCGCGGGCGCCGGCCGGGCGTGAGACTACTTCAAAGGCATGATGCAAGCTTCGAAGGTATGATGCAGACAGGAGAGGATTTCGGGAGGGCCGAAGAGGAGGCCAAGGTTGGCCCGTTTGGAAGCGGTTCAAACGTCGACTTTGGGTTGGGGACGCACAGCACAAAGGTGAGTTTGGTATGAATTTGGATCCGAAAACCACGTCCACGACAGCAATTGACGCAACCTCCGTCGCGCATCAGACCCGGCAAGCCGACCTGCGGCGGTTGGGCTTGATCGGCGGGTTGCTGCTGGCTGCTCTCGGCAGCCTCTTTGCGGCTCCCTCCCATGCGCAGGATATCCAGTCCGCTCCCTCTTTCGTCGATGATTTCAAGAGCTTCGACAAGTCGCGCTGGTATGTGTCCGATGGCTGGAGCAATGGCAGTCATCAGAATTGCACCTGGTCGAAGGGGCTGGTGGAGCTTTCAGACGGTGTGCTGTCGCTTGGCTTCGAAAAACAGAAGCTGAAGGATCGCGAGTTCGCCTGCGGCGAGATCCAGACCAAGCAGCGCTTCGGCTATGGCACCTATGAGGCACGGCTGAAGACCGACACCGGCTCCGGCCTCAACGCGGCCTTCTTCACCTATATCGGCCCGTCGGACAAGCAGCCCTGGGACGAGATCGACTTCGAGATCCTGACCAAGGACACCTCCAAGGTGCAGGTCAACGCCTATATCGACGGCAAGGGCAAGAACGAGAAGCTGGTCGAGGTGCCGGGCGGCACGGACAAGGGCTTCAACGACTACGCCTTCGTCTGGGAGAAGGACAGTTTGCGCTGGTACGTCAACGGCGAGCTGGTGAACACCATCACCGACCCGGCGAAGCTGCCCAGCCATGCGCAGAAGATCTTCTTCAGCCTTTGGGGCAGCGACACCATGAAGGGTTGGATGGGCGCCTTCGCGGATCCGGGCCGCAAGCTTTCGCTGCAGGTCGAACGCGTTGCCTTCACCGCGCTCGGCCAGCCATGCCAGTTTCCGGAATCGCTCGTATGCAGCGTAAAAGAGTTGGGAAAGACGAATTGAACCGGCCGGACCGAGAACGGGTCGCGGCCATGGATGGGAATGAAACCGAATGAACTTGACGGTGTTTGGAATTGGCTATGTCGGCCTCGTGCAGGCGGCGGTGCTTGCCGAGGTTGGCCACCAGGTGGTTTGCGTCGACATCGACGAAGGCAAGGTGGAGCGCCTCAACCAGGGCTTCGTGCCGATCTTCGAGCCAGGCCTCGAAACCATCGTCAGGGAGAATCATGCCGCCGGCCGCATCAAATTCACCACCGATGCCGCCGCCGCCGTCCGGCACGGTGAAATCCAGATGATCGCGGTCGGAACGCCGCCCGGCGAGGACGGCTCGGCCGACCTCAAATATGTTCTGGCCGTCGCCGAGACCATCGGCCGCGAGATGGATAGCGCCAAGATCGTCGTCGGCAAGTCGACCGTGCCGGTCGGCACCTGTGAAAAGGTGAAAGCCAGGATCGCCGAAACGCTGAAGAAGAGAGGGCGTGAGGATCTTGCCTTCGACGTCGCCTCCAATCCCGAGTTCCTCAAGGAAGGCTCGGCCGTCGCCGACTGCATGAAGCCCGACCGCATCATCGTCGGCACCTCGAGCGAGGGGACCGAGGCGGTGATGCGCGAGCTCTACGCGCCCTTCAACCGCAACCACGAAAAGATGATCGTGATGGATGTGCGCAGCGCCGAATTCACGAAATACGCCGCCAACTGCATGCTGGCCACCAAGATCAGCTTCATGAACGAGATGGCCAATCTGGCCGAGCAGCTCGGCGCCGACATCGAGGAGGTGCGCAAGGGCATCGGCAGCGATCCGCGCATCGGCTACCACTTCATCTATCCCGGTCTCGGCTATGGCGGCTCATGCTTTCCCAAGGACGTCCGCGCCCTGATCAAGACCGCCGAGGGCGTCAAGTTCGATGCCAAGCTGCTGCGCGCCGTCGAGGAGCGCAACAATGACCAGAAATCCGTGCTGTTCGACAAGGTGAACCGCTATTTCAAGGGCAATCTCAAGGGCAAGACCTTTGCGCTGTGGGGCCTGGCTTTCAAACCCAACACCGACGATATGCGCGAGGCGCCGGCGCGAGTCCTGATGGAAGCGCTGTGGAAGGCCGGCGCGACCGTACAGGCTTACGATCCCGAGGCGATGCAGGAATGCCAGGCCATTTACGGCCTGCGCGACGACCTGCTGCTCTGCGGCACCAAGGAAGCGGCCCTGCGCGGCGCCGATGCGCTGCTCATCGCCACTGAATGGAAGAGCTTTCGCGCCCCGTCCTTCGATGCGTTGAAGGACGCGCTGACCACGCCGGTCATCTTCGACGGCCGCAACCTCTATGACCCCAAGGTCGTGGCGCGCCACGGCATCGAATATCACTCGATCGGCAGAATGGCGGCATGAGGGCGAGCGTGGGAAGCAAGCGGAATTTGGCACACGCGCCCGGCGCAGAAAGGAGTTGCGGCTGATGGTGCTGGACGTAAAGCCAGAGCAAATCACCAAGGATCATTTCGATCTCATCGCGATCGGTTCCGGTTTCGGTTCGGCCTTCTTCCTGCACGAATTCGCCAAGCGGCGTAAGGCGCGCATCCTGATCCTGGAATGGGGTCGGCACAACACGCATGAATGGCAGCTCGGCCAGAACGCCAACACCGACATCGACGACGAGACGACCTACAAGACCAACTCCGACAAGCCGTGGAATTACACGATCGGACTGGGTGGCGGGACCAACTGCTGGTTCGCCCAGACGCCGAGGTTCCATCCCAATGACTTCAGGCTGAAAAGCACCTATGGCATCGGCAATGACTGGCCGATCAGCTACGACGATGTCGAGCCGTTCTACTGCGATGCCGAAGAGATCATGTCGATCTCCGGCGATTCCGACATGGCGGCGATGCTGCCGCGATCGAAACCGTTTCCGCAACCGCCGCATCGCATGTCGACGCCGGACAAGATGATGAAGGCGGCCCAGCCCGACCAGCATTTCGTCATGCCGACCGCCCGCGCCCGAGTGCCGACCGCGCAGCGCACCTCGTGCTGCGCCAATCTGCGCTGCTGGCTGTGCCCGGTCGACGCGAAATTCACCGCCAACAATGGCCTGATGCATGTCTTCGAGCATCCTGACGTTTCGGTCTGCCTCGGCGCGGAAGTGCGGCGGCTTGATCAGGTCGGCGGCACGGTCCGTTCGGTCACCTTCGTTCATGACGGCAAGGAGTATCAGGTCAGCGGCGACCTCTTCATTCTTGGCGCCAACGCCATCCAGAGCGCGGCGATCATGCTGCGCTCGGGGCTGGGAGACGAATTCGTCGGGCGCGGCCTGCATGAATCCTATGGCTGGAATGTCGAGGTCTATCTCGACGGCGTCGACAATTTCGACGGCAGCACCATCACCACCGGACTGAATTTCGGCCTCTATGACGGTCCGCACCGGTCCGAGCACGCGGCGGCGCTGGTCTATTTCGAGAACCGCTGGCAGCACGGGATGCGCGCCGAGAAGGGACGTCTGCGGCAGGCGCTGCCGTTGGTCGTGGTCACGGAAAACCTGCTCGATCACGAGAATTTCGTCACCCTCGACGAGGACGACAATGCCTTCGTCTCCTTCAAGGCGCCGTCGGACTATGCGGTCAAGGGCATGGCCCGGGCGCTGGACAAATTACCGGCACTGCTTGCCCCGCTGCCGGTCGAACGGCTCTTCGACCGCGGCATCCGGCCAACGGAATCGCATGTCCAGGGCACACTGAGGATGGGTACCGGCCCCGCTGATTCGGTGATCGACAGCAACATGATCCATCACCGGTTGAGAAACCTGGTTGTCGTCGGCACCAGCACCTATCCGAGCTGCTCCTGCGCCAATCCAAGCCTGACCGCGGCGGCTTTGTCCCTGCGGGCGGCGAGCCGGATCGCGTGAGAGGAGCGGGCCGATGATCGAAGTCACACGGCGCTCCGCACTGGCCATCCTGGCGGGTGGCGTTGCCTCGACGGGCGTTGCCTATGCCGCCGTCTCCTCGTTTTCGGACGAGGATCTGGTTCGCGTCACGCTGGAAAAATACCTCGGCAGGCTGAATATGCGCATCGAGCATCTGCAGCAGTTCGTGCTGGAGTTCCGCAACCGCAACCCCTGGATCTTTCCGAGCGAGAAACTTAGCGACGCAGTCACTCTGGTCGAGGAGCTCAAACTGGGCGCCGCCCGCCGTCTGCTGCCCCAGGAGAAGCGGGAAGATCTGATACATTTCGACCGCTGGGTCATCGCCGAATTCCATATGCTGACGGACTACGCCTGGCGCAGTTCGCCTGACGATCCGATCCGGTTCACCGGATGGAACTCATGCACCAATCCGTTCGCGACGCTTGATCCGCCACAGAGCGCTTGAGGCGCCTTCGACGCGGCCGTTGATCGGCCGCATGACTGAAACGCGAAAGACCAGGAGCCAGGATCATGAAAGTCCTCTTTGCCAGCGGCAACGGCTATCCGCCCGAGTTCGGTGGCGGCGTCCAATCCAGCACGCACCATCTGGTGCAGCAACTGATCGAACATGGCCATGAAGCGTCGGTGCTCTGCGCCCTGTTCGGCGACGGCATGTTCGGCTTCAAGGCGCGCGCCAAGATGAAGCTCATGCGGCAACCGGCGGTCGTCGACAGCTTTCCCGGTTACCCGGTGATAAGGACATGGTTTCCCTGGGAGGCGGCAGGGTTTGCCGTCAAGAAACTGAAGCCGGATGTGACGGTGGTCCAGTGCCACAAATCGGTTCCGCTCGGCAAAGCCCTGCAGGCCGAGGGCGTGCCGCTGGTGGTCTATCTCAGAAATGTCGAGTTCCATGAGCTGGGCGGCGATTTGCGCGAGTTGGGTTCCGCGCTCTACATCGCCAATTCGGAGTTCACCGCGCGCAGCTACAAGAGGGAATTCGGCATCGAGGCGACGGTCATTCCGCCGACCATCAACCCGACGCAGTACAGCACGCCGACCACGGGCCAGTTCGTCACCCTGATCAATCCCTATGAGGAGAAGGGCTTCGAGCTGGCGGTGCGCATTGCCGGCGCCTGCCCGGAAATCCCGTTCCTGTTCGTTGAAAGCTGGAAGCTGGAGGACGACCATCGCGCGCGCATCGAGGAGACGATCGCGCCGCTCGGCAATGTCACGCTGGAGAGCCGCACCAACGACATGAAGACGATCTATGGCCGCACCAGGATCCTGCTCGCGCCCTCGAAATGGGAGGAGGCCTGGGGCCGAGTCGCGTCCGAAGCCCATTGCAGCGGCATCCCCGTCGTCGGTTCCCGGCGCGGCGGTCTGCCCGAAGCCATCGGCCCCGGCGGCACGGTGCTCGACTATGACGCTCCGCTCATCGACTGGGTCGCGGCCGTCAGGCAGCTGTGGAACGACAACAAGGAATATGAGCGGGTTTCAAACCTCGCGCGCGGCTTCGCGGCGCGTCCGGAGCTCGATCCCGATCGGCAGTTCGTCACCTTCTTCTCGATACTGGACAGGGCGGTGCGGCAGCGCGCGCTGCAGGCCGCTTAGAGCAATTCCAGGAAAAGTGTGAGCGGTTTTCCGTCCGGAATTGCGTTAAAACAATAGGATAGAGCGGTTCGCCGTTTCTGTGAAACGGTTAAACGCTCTAGCCAGCACTCAGCAAGCCAGCCGATCAGGCCGGGCGCTTGACCCGGCTTTTCAGCGTTTCATAGCCGCGGGCGCCAAGCAGGGCGCGGGCCAGGGCCTTGGCGGCGCCCTTGCGGCCTTGCTGCGAGTTGATCTGCCGCAGCCTGGCCGGCAGGTTGCGCGCCGCCTGGCCGAGCGCCGGCAGCGACAGTGCGTCGGGAAAGCTCACCATATGGGTTTCGACACACAGCACCGGCTTGCCTGACAGCTCCGTGATCTTCAGCGCCTGCGCATGTTCGCTTTCGATGAACAGGATGGCGTTGGATTTGCGGTAGAAATCGGCCTTGAAACTGCCATGCGCGCCGAGCCGCTGACGCTCCGCCTTGCTCGGCAGGTCGAGCATGATCAGCTGGTCGTACAGGATCCCGTTCTTGGCCAGCCACGCCTCGGTCAGCGCGCGGTATTTCTCCAGCCGGCTGGTGACCAGCCAGCCGATCCTGTGGGTCGGGGCATGCAGCGGCCGCGCTTCGCTGAGGAATTTCTCATAGGCCGGACCATCGTCGTTTTCCGCCTCGGTCGGATCGAGGCACAGCACGCCGTCTATGTCGACGCAGCATTGCGCCAGGAATTTGTGATGCATGAAATTCCACTGGAACATGCGCGGATGCGGCACCACTTCGAAGACGACGTCGGTTTCCCGATGCTTCGGCTCCAGGCCGAATACTGCGGCATAGATTAAATCACCCTCGATGCCGGCAGCCTCGATACGGGCACGGGCATCGCGCATGGCGTTGCCGCCGGCGATGCTGTCGTCGATCACAAGCACCTTGCGCATGTCCGAGACCTTGCGGTCGAGTGCGGCGCGCCGCTTGGTGATGCCTGACGTATAGACCCGGCCTTCCAGGAAGGAATCCAGATCGGTCATCGGAATGTTCGCCGCAAGGCTGACCAGCGTCCCCGCCAGCACGCCGCTTCTGGGCACGCCGACCACAAGGTCGATGTCGCGCGGCAGCCGGTGAAGGTTGCCGACAATCGTGTCATTCATGTCGGAGATCGATCGGTAGTGCATGGATCAGACCTGATGTTCGTGTGGATATTGGGTAGCCGGCAAAGGTGCCGAAATTATTGCGCCTCGCGCGGCATTGCCGCCGGCCGTCTTGCCGGCAGCATTTTCAGGGCCTCGCGCAAGGCCTCGCGGCCGGATGCGAAGGCCAGCGCGACGACAACGGTGATGAGGTAGGCAAGCATGGCACCGCTGGCCAGGGCGACGACATGCTGCTGCGGCAGCATCGGCTTGATCAGCCAGACCGCCGCCAGTGCCAGATGCGCGCCGAGCACGAACGGCGTTGCCGCGCGCAGCACATGGCTGGCCCGCAGCGGTCCGCTCTTGCCGACATAGAGCCACAGGAACGGCGTGCGCAGATATTCGCTGACCGCATAGGCGATCGCCACGCCGAGCGCGCCATAGGGCAGGCCGAGCGCGAAGGCGAGCACCGAGGTCACGGCGGTGATGATGCCCCAGCGCATGAAGTCGCCGGAGCGGCCCTGGCTGACGAAAAGCCAGCCCGCCGGGTTGTTGAGCGGCTGCAGCAGCCCGGCAAAGCCGAGCGCCAGGAAGATCGAGGCGCTTGCGCGCCACTGTTCGCCGAGCACGAAGGGGATCAGCACATCCGACATCGCGGTGGCGAAGGCGACGCCGGGCAGCGCCACCAAAAGGATCAGCGGCATGACGCGCAGATAGGCGCTGCGGTAGCGGTCCGGCTCATCCTTCAGCCTGGACAGCGCCGGCACCATGACCTTCGACAGCGGATTGGTGATCTGGCTGAGCGGGAACAGAAGCAGCTTGTAGGCGCGGTCGTAGAGGCCGAGTTGCTGCTCGCCCCAGTATTTGCCGATCAGCACATTGTCGAGGTTGCGGGCAAAGAAATTGGCGAAGTTGAAGCCGGTGATGCCGGCGCCGAAATGTATCAGCTCGCCGATGCCGGCGACCTTGCGCGGCAGGCCGGGCCGCCAGCGCGAGCTTGCCCAGTAGCACAGCGTCGGCAGCACCGCGCCGGTCAGCGTGCCGGCAAACAGCGCCCAGTAGGAGCGGTCGATGAAGGTCCAGGCAATCGACACAACCAGCCCGGCAACCGCGCTGGCGACGTCGATGATCGCCAGGCGCCCGAACTGCATGCGTCGTGTCAAAAGCGCCAGATGCTGGGCGCCGAGCCCATAAGCCATGATTTGCAGCCCGAACGCGCCGACCAGCCCGGCCACGCGCGGCTCGCCATAGAAGGCCGCGACCAACGGTGCCGCACCCGCGAGCACGCAGGCCAGGATGGCGCTGACCGCGACATTGATCCAGAAGAGGTAGTTCACCTCCTCATGGCGGATGCCCGATTTCTGGATCGTCGCCTGGGTCAGGCCGAAATCCTGGAACAGCGCGATGAAGGCCAGCACGGGCGCGCACATCGCCACGACGCCGAAATCCTGCGGCGACAAGAGCCGCGACAGCACGATGACGGATATGATCTGTGTCGCGACCCGCACCGATTGCGACATGGCGGTCACCACCGCGCCGCGCCCGACCGATTTACGCAGCGAGCCTTCCGGCGGATCGAATGGGTTGGCTTCCAAATTCAGGATTCCTGATTTTTGCGCGGATTTCCGAACCCTGAAAATCCACGACCGCCGCCATCCCCAAACTACGGCAATAATTTTGCAGTGCAACAGAAAATGTCCATTACCGCGCCAAAAATGTTGCGATGCAGCAAGAGCTGTACTAGCATCCCTTTGGGTGGGGTCAAACAGCGGTCGAGTTTTCATGCTGCATGTCTTGTACCTGGTGCACGATGTTTCCGATCCGGCGGTTCGCCGACGGATCACAATGCTCAGGACAGGCGGCGCCCGGGTCACTCTGGCGGGCTTTCGCCGCACCGCAACCCCGATTGCCGATATCGAAGGATTGCAGCCGGTCGACCTTGGGGCGACGCGCGACGGCCGATTCGCCCAGCGCCTGGCGGCGGTCGCGAAAGCGACGGTTTCGATAGGCGCGAAGCTGAAGGGCGCGCCGCGGCCCGATCTCATCATCGCGCGCAATCTGGAAATGCTGGCGCTGGCGCGCCGCGCCAGGTCGGCCTTCGGCGCCACGGTGCCGATTGTCTATGAATGCCTCGACATCCACCGCCTGGTGCTTCGCGACGACATCTTCGGCAAGGCGCTGCGCGCCACCGAGCGCCATCTGGCGCGCGACGTGAAGTTGCTGGTGACCAGTTCGCCCGCCTTCATCGCCAATTATTTCAAGCCCTTCCGCCAGGTTGCCGCCCCCGTCGAGCTGATCGAGAACAAATATTTCGAGGCAGCGGCGATCCTGCCCGGCGAGCGTGAAACAGTCGAAGCGCCTGCCGCCCCGCCCTGGCGAATCGGCTGGTTCGGAGCACTGCGCTGCCGGCGCTCGCTCAAGCTTCTGGCTGATTTCACCCACCGCATGGACGGACGTTTCGAAATCGTGCTGCGCGGCCGTCCGGCGCTCTCCGAATTCCCGGATTTCCACGCCTTCGTCGATGCCGAGCCTTATCTGTCGTTTCGTGGACCTTACCGCAATCCGGAGGACATGGCGGCGATCTACCAGGACGTGCATTTCTCCTGGGCGATCGATTTCTTCGAGGAGGGGCAGAATTCGGAGTGGCTGCTGCCCAACCGTCTCTATGAAGGCTGCCGTTTCGGGGCGGTGCCGATCGCTATGGGCCATACGGAAACCGGACGGTTCCTCAGCCAGCAGGACATCGGCATCCTGTTGCCCAAGGCGACGCCCGAGGCGCTCGAAACTGCGCTCGGCACGATGGAGGAGCAGCGCTTCGGCAGACTGAAGGCGCGCGTGCTTGCCCGCAATCCGAGGACGTGGAGCTACGATCGCAGCGACTGCAGCGCGCTGGTCGAAAAGCTGCGCCGCCTGACCACCGTGCGCGAGCCCCTCGCGACTGAAGCCCTGGCATAGGATGAACATCGCCCGATGACGCAAGCGCTTCCCTCCAGCCTGATCGTGATCCCTTGCCTGAACGAGGCAGCCCATATCAGTGCGCTTCTCGGCCAGCTTTGCCCGGCGGCGGCAAGGCTTGGCGCCCGGATCGTCGTTGCCGATGGCGGCAGCACGGACGGCACGCTGGCCATTGTCGAGCAGATCGCCGCCAAGGACCCGCGCGTTGTCCTGCTTCACAACAAGCGGCGCATCCAGAGCGCGGCGATCAATCTCGCCGTCGGCACTTTTGGCGAAGGTGCGGAATATCTCATCCGCATCGACGCGCATGGCGGCTATCCCGACGATTATTGCGACCGGCTGCTCGAGGAGGCGCTGGCCACATCAGCCGATTCGGTCGTGGTTTCGATGCTGACCAGCGGCAGCGGCGCCGTGCAGAAATCGGTCGCGGCGGCGCAGAATTCGAAACTCGGCACCGGTGGTTCCAAGCATCGTCACCTCTCCGCTGGAGAATGGGTCGACCACGGCCATCACGCGCTGATGCGGATATCGGCCTTCGGTGCTGTCGGCGGCTATGACGAGACCTTCAGCCACAATGAGGATGCCGAGCTCGACTACCGGCTGCGGCAGGCCGGCTACAGCATCTGGATGAGCGGCAAGACGCAGATGGTCTACTATCCGCGCGCCTCGCTCAAAGGTCTCTATTTCCAGTATCTCGGCTATGGCCGCGGCCGCGCCAAGAATGTGCTGAAGCACCGCGTCATCCCGAAGGTCCGGCAGATGGTGCCGCTGGCGGTCCTTCCGGTGGTTCTTCTGGCGGCCTTCTCTTTCGTGCACTGGATCGCGGCTGTGCCGCTGCTGGTCTGGGCTTCGGTCTGCCTCGGCTACGGCCTGGTGACGGCCATTCGCCAGCGCAATGCCGACATCGCGCTGGCGGGCGTCTCGGCCATGGTCATGCATTTCGGCTGGTCCGTCGGCTTCTGGCTGCAGCTTCTCGGCCTCGGCGCGCGACGCGGGGTGGCGTGATGGTGGCTCAGGCCAAGAACCGCAGCATCGACATCGGCGTGTGCACGTTCCGCCGGCCGGAACTGGCCGACACGCTGCGCTCGCTCGCCGCCATGGACATGCCTGAGGGCTTCGATATCAGCGTCATTGTCGCCGACAATGACGACACGCCGAGCGCGCAGGCATTGGTGACGGCGCTGTCGCAGGAATTGGCGCTGCCGATCCGCTACCGGCATGCCCCGGCGCGCAACATCTCGGTCGCCCGCAACGCTTGCCTCGATGCCAGCGAGGCGGATTTCCTCGCCTTCATCGACGACGATGAGACTGCCTCCGCCCGTTGGCTGGCCGAGCTGGTGGCGACGGCCGAGGAGAGTGGTGCAACGGCGGTGCTCGGCCCGGTGCGGGCGCTCTACCGCCCTGATGCGCCCGAATGGATGCGGCGCGGCGACTTCCACTCGACCTTGCCGGTCTGGGTGCGCGGCGAGATCCGCACCGGCTACACCTGCAACGTCCTGCTGCGCATGCGGTCGGACAGCCTGCGCGGCCGTCGCTTCAGCCTGGCGCGCGGCCAGACCGGAGGCGAGGACACCGAACTCTTCGATCAGATGGTCAAGGCCGGCGGCCGCATCGCCTTCGCTCAAGAGGCCTGGGTGGACGAGGTGGTGCCGCGCTCAAGGGCCGCGTTCGACTGGCTCGGCCGCCGTCGCTTCCGTGTCGGTCAGACGCATGGTCACCTGTTGGGCAGCAATGCGCGCGGCATCGGGTTGATCAAGCATGTCGGCCTTGCCGCGGCAAAGGCGGCCTATTGTTTCGCCGCGGCCCTTCCCGTGGTCGCCAGCCCGGTGCGCAGGAACCGCAGCGTGCTGCGCGGCATCATGCATGTCGGCGTCGTCAGCGGCCTTGTCGGCTTCCGCGAACTGCGCCTCTACGGTCAGTCGTCACCTGGGGAAGGAGGCAAGCGTGCAGCCTGACGTTTCCCCAACCTCCGATGTTTCAGTCCCCGATGTTTCCTTTGTCATCGCCGCCTACAATGCCGAGGCGACGCTCGACCGCGCGATTGCCAGCGCCATCGCGCAGAAGGGCGTCAGCGTCGAGATCATCGTCGTCGACGACCAGTCGCGCGACGCCACGCTCGATGTGGCGCGGGCCTACCCGCAGGACATTGTGCGCGTCGTCGCGCTCGCCAGGAATCGCGGTCCCGGCGGCGCCCGGAATGCCGGGCTCGACGTCGCCCGCGGCAGATGGGTCGCGGTTCTCGATTCCGACGATGCCGTCTTCCCCGGTCGCATCGCCGCCATGATCGGCCGCGCCGAAAAAGCGGGTGCCCAGATCGCCGTCGACAATCTCCAGGTCATCCGCGAGGACGGTGTCGTGGAGGATGCGATGTTCCCAAGGCGGTATCTGGAAGGCCTGAGCGAGATTTCGCTGGCCACCTACATCGCCGGCAACGTGGTCTTCGAATCGAAGTTCAACCTCGGCTACCTCAAGCCGATCTTCCAGCGCCGGTTCCTGGACGAAAACCGGCTTCGCTATGACGAGAAACTGAGGATCGGCGAGGATTACATCCTGTTTGCCGAGGCGCTCGCCAAGGGCGGCAGATGCGTGGTCGAGCCTGAGATCGGCTACGCCTACCATATTCGCAGCGGTTCCATCTCGCGTGTGCTCGAGCTTCACCATGTCGAAGCGATGCGCAAGGCGGATGCCGTATTCGCTCAAACCCATCGGATGGACAAGGCGGCCCAGGCGGCCTTTGCCCGGCGCGGCCGCAGCCTGCGCAAGGCAGCCTCCTTCCTGGCAATGGTCCAGCACATCAAGGCGCGGTCCCCGCTCAAGGCGATCCGGACGGCGCTCAGCGACCCGGCGGCGGTCAGGCATATGGGCATGCCGATCGCCGTGCGGTTGCGACGAGTAGCGGCACAATTTGCCGTGGGGGCGGGGAGGTGAAGATGCAGGCACATGGAGGGATTTTTCGTGGCCTGTGAATGGACTGAAGTCGATCTCCTCAGAAGGAATTTGCGATGAAGAAAATCAGGAAGGCCGTGATACCGGTGGCGGGGCTTGGAACACGGTTCCTGCCGGCGACCAAATCGATGCCGAAGGAAATGCTTCCGGTGGTCGACAGGCCTGTCGTGCAATATGCGGTGGACGAGGCCTTCGAAGCCGGCATCGAGCACATCGTGTTCGTGACCGGCCGCAACAAGGCGGTCATCGAGGACTATTTCGACCTGCATCCGGAATTGATCGGAACCCTGGAGCAGACCGGCAAGAAGACCCAGCTGGAGGCGCTCGAAAGCATGCTGCCGGTGGCCGGCGCCACCTCCTTCATCCGCCAGCAATCCCCGCAGGGCCTCGGCCACGCCGTCTGGTGCGCCCGCGAGGTGATCGGCAATGAGCCCTTCGCTTTGCTTTTGCCAGACATGGTCTCCTTCGGCGGGCGCGGCTGTCTGGCCGAAACCGTCGACCTCTATGAGCGCACCGGCGGCAACGTCATCGCCGTCGAACGCTGCGATCCGAGCGAGACCAACAAATACGGCATTGTCGGCCGCGGCGCCGAAATCGGCGGCGGTTTCGAGGTCACGGCCATGGTCGAGAAGCCTGCCCCGGCCAACGCGCCGTCGAACTTCTACATCAACGGCCGCTACATCCTGCAGCCCGAGATCTTTGCGCTGCTGGGCAATCAGCAGCGTGGCGCCGGCAACGAGATCCAGCTGACGGACGCCATGGTCCGGCTGTCGAAGGATCAGCCGTTCTTTGCTCAGCCTTTCCTGGGCCGCATGTTCGACTGCGGATCCAAGGAAGGCTTCATCCAGGCCAACATCGCCTTCGCGCTGGCGCGCAACGACATGAAGGGCCCGGTTTTCGAGATGCTTCAGGAGTTCGTCCGGTCGCATGAACGCCAGGAAGAAGCCGCATAATGCCCATCTTTCGGGAGTATTGCCGGATGGCCGGCGGCGAGAGGCCGACAGGCCCCGTCGTCTGGCATGAAGCTTGCGTTGCTTTTGGCAATGCTCCCGATCGTTGAGGCGCTGCAAGCCCAAGCATGATCCCGGAAAGTGGCTCCCGGTTTCCGGAAAGGTCATGCTTAGAACTGAGACAGGTCGTGATCCCGGAAGTTTTCGGAAAAGATCATGCCCAAACAAAGAGATAGAGCCTCAACCCGATGGTCGGGAACGCAACGGGCTCTGGGATTGGACCGACGATGAACTATGCCAATTTTCCTCTCGACAAGAGGATGCCATTGCCGAATTCGGACGCAGGAAACGGCGAAGACTTCATCGATATCGAGCGGCTGCTTGGCATGGCTGCGCGGCAAGCCAAGGTGGTTGCCGTGTGCGCAGCCATCGGTCTTTTCCTGGGCATGCTCTATCTGCAGACAACGCCGCCTAAATATGTGTCGGTTTCGAGCGTCTTGATCGACGAGGGCCTGAACAAGATCGTCGACGATATTTCGGCGGCGTCGACGACCATGCAGACCGATTCCGCCATTCTGAGCCAGATCGAGATCCTGACCTCGACGCGGCTCGCGGCGGTGGTCGTCGACAAGCTCAAGCTCGCCCAGAACGATGCGTTCATGAACCCGCCGCAGTCCGCGTTTGCCCAAGGCGTCGGCCTGATCCGCGGCCTGATCCAGTATGTCCGCCCTAGCCCGCCTATCCCGGGCATGGGTGACATCAGCAAGCTCGACCCCGCCACCCGCGATGCGCTGATCGCCACGTCGAGCCGCGACTATGCGATCCTCAAGTTGCAGAACGAGATCCAGGCGGATCGTGTCGGACGAAGCTACGTCATCGCGCTTGGCTATCAGGCGACCGATCCGGGCCTGGCGAAAGCGATCACCAAGGCCTATGCCGACGCCTATCTTGCCGATCAGCTCGATGCCAGCTTCGACGCGACCGAGCGCGCGGCGGTCTGGCTGCAGGGCCGGCTGACGGAACTGCGCGAAAGCTCGCAGCAGGCATCGCTGGCTGTCGAGAAGTTCAGGGCAGAACACGGCTTGTCCGCCAACAGCGATGGTCAGCTGATGAGCGACAAGCAGCTTGCCGACCTCAACGCCCAGCTCATCGTGGCGCAGGCCGACACGGCGCGCGCCAGCGCCCGCTACCAGCAGTACAAGTCGATCGTCGACAGCGGCTCGGACAATGCCTTCAAGGATGCCGCCATTTCGAGCGATCAGCCGAGCAGCTCGGTCATTTCAGCGCTCAAGACCCGCTACCTCACCGTCGCCAAGCGCCAGCAGGATGTCGAGGCGAATTTTGGTCCCGACCATCCGCAAGCCGTGGCGCTAGCCAAGGAAAAGGCCGACATATCGAAGCAGATTTTCGGCGAGCTCAAGCAGCTCACCGAAAGCTATCGCAACGAGTATGAGGTGGCGCTGGCGCGCGAGACCGCGCTCAGGGCCAATGTTGCCGCCGCTCAAGGCAAGAGCTCCATCGACAACCAGTCGCAGGTCCAGTTGCGCGACCTCGACCAGAAGGCGACGGCGCTCACCACGCTCTATCAGACGTTCCTCGGCCGCTATGAGGAAGCCGCGCAGCAGCAATCCTTCCCGGTCGGCAAGATCCGCATCATCTCGGACGCCTCGACGCCGCTCTCGGCCTCGAGCCCGCGCACCGTCGTCGTGCTCGGACTTTCGCTCGTGCTCGGCGTGCTGATGGGCGCCGGCTTCGGCGGCCTCAACGAGTTCAACGAGCGGTTCTTCCGGACCGGCGAAGAAGTGCGCGACCGTGTCGGCCTCAAATTCCTCGGCTATCTGCCGACCATAGGCAGCAGGCCCGCCAAGGACGACAAGCAGACCGACGCTCTACCGGATGCCAAGACAGCGAGGTCGCCGGCGGCCATCGAAAGGCGGGCGCGCATGCGGGTGAGCATCGACGCGCCGGCATCGATGTTCTCCGAAACGCTGCGCAGCGCCAAGATCGCCTTCGATGTCGTGATGGAAGGACAGGGCAGCCGAGTCGTCGGCGTCATCTCGGTGCTTCCCGGTGAAGGAAAGTCGACGGTCGCGGCCAATCTCGCCGGGCTGCTCGCCGCCAACGGCGCCAGGACGCTGCTCATCGACGGTGACCTGCGCAATCCGGGCCTCAGCCGCAGCCTCGGCATGGAGGCCGAGCAGGGTCTCATGGAAGCCGTGGTCAACGGCCAGACCTGGCAATCGGTCGGCAAGATCGACCGGCAGACCAAGCTCGCCATCATCCCCGCCGTGCTGCGCGGCAACTTCTCGCACACCAGCGAGCTGTTGTCCTCGGCCGGAATGCGGCGCTTCATCGAGAACGCCAAGGAGACATTCGAATACATCGTCGTCGACCTGCCGCCGCTCGGGCCGGTGGTCGATGCCAAGGCCTTCGCGCCGCTGGTCGACGGCTTCGTGCTGGTCACCGAATGGGGCCGCACGCCGCGCGCCATGGTCAGATCGATGCTGGAATCCGAACCCTATGTCGCCAACAAGATCGTCGGCGCGGTGCTGAACAAGGTCGACCTGAAGAAGCTCGCCAAATACGGATCGTTCGGCGCTTCGGAAAAATTCTTCGATAAATATTCGAGCTACTATCTCGACAAGTCCGAAGTGCGCAGCAAGGCGACGGTCTGATATCGGTCCACCGTCTCTGGTGAGGCCAGCCGTGTCATCACGGCTGGTGACGGCCTTGGCTACGCGGCCTTGAGCCGGTAACGGAAGACGGTGTGGTCGAGCAGCAGCCTTATGCGCGGTTCGGCTTCCGTTGCCACAAGCCAGCTTGCCGCGATCATCGTCGCACCGACCACTGCCATCGACAGGAGATAAGGCACTCCGGCACGGACCATCGCCCCGAGCATCGCCGCGCCGACGACGTCGTGGATCAGGTAGAGCGGATAGGTCATCAGGCCGATCCGGCGCCAGCCGCTCCAGCTGAGGTCGAGCCGCAGCGACCACGCCATAAGCGCGATCGCGACGAGGAAGATCAGGATCGGCGGTGCATAGGGCATCACGGCATTGACCTTGATGCTGTGGACGTCGACTGAACTGGCGATCTGCAGCACGCCCCCGCCGAGGAACAGCAGGCAGAAGCCGAGGCGAGGCACCGTCGGCGCCTTGAACCGGATCAGCCACAGCAGCACGCCGACGGCGAAGAAGCAGCCGTGATGCACCAAAGTGAGCTGCAGCAGCCGCGTCTCGGCGAAGTCGGCCCAGCCGAGCGGATAATAGTGGCACCAGAACAGCGTGCTGACCAGGCCGATGACGATGGCGACCGGCTCCATCAGATCGAAGCGACCAAGCCGCAGCAGGATCCAGACGATGGCGTAGAAGGCGATCTCGATGCCGAGTGTCCAGTAGACGCTGTCCACCCAGGGACCATAGGGCGCGAACAGGCCGGTGCGGACCAGCCTGACCACAGCATCGGTCGGCCAGCTCAGGCCGATGGCGAGAAGCAGCACGGCGGTGACCGGTGCGCAGATCCAGACCGCCGGCGCCAGTCGCTTCACCCTGGCCTCGAAGAACCGCAGCGGCGTCGACTTCTCGGCGCTGAAGGCGATGACGAAACCGCTGATGACGAAGAAGATCTCGACGCCGACCCATCCGGATCCGACCCAGGCGCCTATGCCAGGCTGTGCCGGCATGCCGCCCGTGGCTTGTGCCGAAATGCCATCGGGATAAGCCCACACCCAGAAGCCATAGTGGTAGACCATGACCAGAACGGCGGCGAGAAACCGCAGGATGTCGACGCCGCCAAACGTGATTTTTTGCTGAGCCATACCGCACCGTCGGATGGCCCCCCGCGAGACACTGTAGGGTGGCTTGCTGCATTGCACAACAAAAGTATTGCTTTCCGATCAGGATTGACCAACCGGCAAGGACAGACTGTGCGAAACCACTCGCCGCATCAGCCTCAAATCCCGATCCCGCGCGCCTTCATCGCAGCGGTGATCTCGTCGAGGATGGTCGGGTCGTCGATGGTCGCCGGCATCGTCCATTCTTCCTTGTCGGCGATCTTCTGCATGGTGCCGCGCAGGATCTTTCCCGACCGCGTCTTGGGCAGGCGTTTGATCGTCACCACGGTCTTGAAAGCGGCGACCGGCCCGATTCGCTCGCGCACCAGCGCCACGACCTCCTTCTCGATGGTGCCGCCGTCGCGAGCGACACCGGCGTTCAGCACCACGAAGCCGAGCGGAATTTGCCCCTTCATCGCATCGGCGATGCCGACGACGGCGCATTCGGCGACATCGGGATGGGCGGCCAGTACCTCTTCCATGGCGCCGGTCGACAGCCGGTGGCCGGCAACATTGATGATGTCGTCGGTGCGGGCCATCACGTAGAGATAGCCGTCCTCGTCGATCATGCCGGCATCGGCGGTCTTGTAGTAGCCGGGAAACTCATCGAGATAGGCCTGGCGGAAGCGGGCGTCGGCGTTCCATAGCGTCGGCAGGCAGCCGGCCGGCAGCGGCAGCTTGACCACGACATTGCCGAGCGTGCCGCGCGGCACTTCATGGCCGGCATCGTCGAGCACGCAGATGTCGTAGCCCGGCATCGGCACGCCGGGCGAACCGTATTTCACCGGCAGCAGGCCGAGCCCCGCAGGGTTGATGGTCATCGGCGAACCGGTCTCGGTCTGCCACCAATGGTCGATCACCGGCACGTTGAGCTTCTGCTCCGCCCATTTGATGGTTTCGGGATCGGCGCGTTCGCCGGCGAGGAACAGCGTGCGGAATTTCGACAGATCGTATCTGGCAACGAACTCACCCCGGGGATCCTGGCCCTTGATCGCCCGGAACGCCGTCGGCGCGGTGAACAGCGCGACCACGCCATGGTCCGAGATGACCCGCCAGTAGGTGCCGGCATCAGGTGTGCCGATCGGCTTGCCTTCGAACAGGACGCTGGTGCTGCCATGCAGCAGCGGTCCGTAGACGATGTAGGAATGGCCGACGACCCAGCCGACATCGGACGCTGCCCAGAACACTTCGCCCGGCTTGACGCCGAACTCGTTTTCCATCGTCCATTTCAGCGCGACCATGTGGCCGCCATTGTCGCGCACGATGCCCTTGGGCTGGCCGGTCGTGCCTGATGTGTAGATGATGTAGAGCGGGTCGGTGGCCAGCACCGGCACGCAGTCGACATTGGCGCCGGCCGCCCGTTCGCGCGCGACGGCGTCGGCATAGTCGATGTCGAAATTCTCCTTCAGCTCGCAGCGCAGCTGGTCGCGCTGCAGGATCAGGCAGGCGTCCGGCTTGTGGCGGGACATCTCGATCGCCTTGTCGAGCAGCGGCTTGTAGGCGACGATCCGGCCCGGTTCCAGGCCGCAGGAGGCCGAGATGATTACCTTCGGCTTGGCATCGTCGATGCGCGTGGCCAGTTCATGCGAGGCAAAGCCGCCGAACACGACCGAATGCACGGCGCCGATGCGGGCGCAGGCGAGCATGGCGATGGCCGCCTCCGCCACCATCGGCATGTAGATGATGACGCGGTCGCCCCTGCCGATGCCCCGGTTCTTCAGCACCGAGGTCAGCGCCACCACCTCGCGCTTGAGTTCGGCGTAGGTGAATTTTTTCACCGTTCCGGTGATGGCGCTGTCATGGATCAGTGCGATCTGGTCGGCGCGTCCGCCGGCGACATGCCGGTCGATGGCGTTGTAGCAGGTGTTGCAGGTCGCGCCGGTGAACCAGCGGCCATAGACGCCGGCGGTGGCGTCGAACACCTTGTCCCAGGGCGAATACCAGTCGATGGCGCCGGCCGCATCCGCCCAGAATTGTTCCGGGTCGCGTTTCCATCCGTCATAGACCTCATGATAGCGTGAAGCCATCCGTACCTCCCCAGGAAACCATTTGCCGTCTTTGCCAACAGCCTATGCTGTTTTTTCCGGCGCTGTCTTCCCTGATTTTCGTATGAACCGATCCCGGCTTGGCCCCTTGCGCGCCGTATCGTGAAGTGAAGTCTTCTCGGGAGAGGGATCTGAGCGATGCGCCATCCAGCATCGATCGTGGCAAAACCGGTGTTTGCGCTGACGATCGGCGCGGTGCTCGCGATCTCCACCGCAACCGCCCTGGCCGGAGATGCCGCGGCTAGGCGCATCATCGGCTTTTCGCCTTCCGGCAAACCGGCGGTGATCGTCGTGCTGCTGCAACGCTTCAGCCAGGGCTTCGAAGGGCGCGACCACCGCTTCATCGCCGTGACCGGGCAGCCTCGTTGAGAAGCCGGCCGATAGCCGTCTAGAGAGGTTCACCGTTTCACGGAAACGGCGACACTTTCTAACTCTTTGTTTTTTTACGCAATTCCGTACGGAAAACCGGTTCCCACTTTTCCTGGAATTGCTCTAACAAACGGAATTCAGGGGACGAAATGCCGGCCGCACTAGATCGGCAGGGCCACAAGCATGAGGCCTACGCCGCCGAAGATCAAAATGGCTGCCGCCAGCGCTTTCCGATGACGTTCGAAAGTCGTCGGAGCCCGCTCCCAGTTGTAACGCATACGCTATCTCCCCAAAACCCCGGGGAGTCCTTACCTTACTTAGGGGAAGAAAAGCAACGGTCCGGCGAGTCGACGCAGGCTTCGTGGTGACGACTATTTCTGGGGTGATTCACGCTGAGGGCAGGTGATGGCGTATAGATCGCCATTCCCAACGGAAGCGCTATGGCTCTTTCCCGGGAGAATCGCCGCGCATTCGAATTTCTACATGCCCCAACGCAGCGCCGCCGTGTGGACAGGCGCGTCCCACCAGCCGGTCATCTCGTCATCGAGCATGGTGAGCGTGATCGAGCAGCCGGCCATGTCGAGCGAGGTGACGTAGCTGCCGACCAGCGAACGGATTATCGTCACGCCGCGCTTCTCGAAAATTTTGCGCGCGCTGTTGTACATCAAATAGAGCTCCATCAGCGGCGTGCCGCCGAAGCCGTTGACGAACAGCAGCGCCGGTCCTTTCGCTTTGTCGCCGAGATCGCCCAGGATCGCGGTACAGATCTCCTCGGCGATCGCGTCGGCGCTCTTCAAGGTGTCGCGCCGGCGGCCGGGCTCGCCATGGATGCCGACGCCGAATTCCATCTCGCCGTCGCCGATGTCGAAGGTCGGCTTGCCCGCCGCCGGCACGGTGCCGCTGGTCAGCGCCACGCCCATCGAGCGGGTCGCGGCATTGACGCGCTCGCCCAGCGTCTTCAGCACCGGCAGTGCCAGGCCATGCTCGGCAGCCGCGCCGACGATCTTTTCCACCACCAGCGTGCCGGCGACGCCGCGCCTGCCGGTCGTGTAGGACGAATTCTCGACGGCGACATCGTCATTGGTCACCACCTGCAGGACGCCATCAGACATTTCAGCCGCCATGTCGAAATTCATCACGTCGCCCTCGTAGTTCTTGACGATGAACAGGCAGCCGGCGCCGCTGTCGACGGCCTGCGCCGCTGCCAGCATCTGGTCCGGCGTCGGCGAGGTGAACACCTGGCCGGGGCAGGCGGCGTCCAGCATGCCATGGCCGACAAAGCCGCCATGCAGCGGCTCGTGGCCCGAGCCGCCGCCGGAGATCAGCGCCACCTTGCCCGGCCGCAACGTCCTGCGGCGGACGAACTTGTGCTCCTCGCCAAGCACGAGGATATCGGTGTGGGCGGCCACGAAACCGTCGAGGCTCTCGGTCAAAACCGTGTCCACCGCGTTCATAAATTTCTTCATGGCGTCCTCCCAAACAGCCCGGCAAGAAACGGTTAGCTGCCACCCTTGCCGGCGATGCTGGTAATCTTCTGGATGAATTCGTTGATCGCCCGGTCGAGCGCCGCATTCTGCTTGTCGTCGCCGAAATCCGGCACGACAAGCGACACATGCCGCGTCTTGCGCATGCCCGCGGCGATCGACATTTTTCCCGGATGCGCCTGATGGTAGGCGGCGAGAAACTGATCCCGCTCGGCCGGACTGAAATGGCAGACGGAGAAAATAGCCGGCAAATGCTTGGATGGAATGGGCACTGTATAGGCCGGGCTTGAAATCTGCGTCACGAAGCTGCGGTGCTTGCCGAGCGCGTCGGCAAGGCGCTGGCGCGTGCCGGACGGGCGCTGGTCTATGACCTGCGACAGGATCGTCTTGTAGGCGCGGATCGCCTCTTCGGAACCGGGTTCGGGTTTGATGTCAACCATGCCGGCCGCGCCTAGACCGATACATCCGCGATGGCCGACTTGGCCATGGCGAGTTGCGCCGGCGCGACGGAAAGATCGCGCAGACCGGCTTCGAGCAGCGACGGGATCGCGGCCGGATCGCCGCCGGCATCGCCGCACAGGCTGACGGGAATGCCGTTTTCCCGTCCGAAGGCCGTGACTGAGCCGATCAACCGCAGCACAGCGGGATGACGGACCGAATTGAGATGGGCCACAGCAGCGTTATCCCGCGCGGCAGCCATCACATATTGCGTCAAATCGTTGGAGCCGATCGAGAAGAAGGCGACGCCGGCGAACGCCTCCGGCGCGATGGCCACCGACGGCACCTCGACCATGATGCCCAGCGGCGGCATCTTTTGGGTGACGCCACGCGCGGCAAGGACTGCCTGCTCTTCGCCGAACAGAGCGGCTGCGCGTTCATATTCATCGGCCATGGCGATCATCGGAAACATCACCCTGAGATTGCCGTGCGGCGCGGCGCGCAGCAATGCCCTGATCTGTACGCGAAAAATGTCGAGCCGTGCCAGCGACAGCCTGATGCCGCGCAAGCCAAGGAACGGATTGCCTTCCTCGACGGTGAAGCCCGGCACCGGCTTGTCGCCGCCGGCGTCGACGGTGCGGATCGTCACCGGTTTTTCGCCTGCCCATTCCAGCACCTTGCGATAGGCGCGGTATTGCGTCTCCTCATCCGGCAAATTCTTGCCGAACAGGAACTCTGTTCGCATCAGCCCGACACCGTCGCAGGTCGCGATGTCGATGCCGTCGACATCGGACGGATCGGCGATGTTGACCTGCACGCGCACCGCTGTGCCGGTCTTGGTCACAGCCGGCCGCGCCAGAAAACGCCGGACCACGCCCTGGCGGGCGACGAAGGAAGCGGACGACTGCCGGAACGCGCCGATCTCAGCCGGCGAGGGCGCCAGCACGATGCTGCCATGCTCGGCGTCGAGCAGTGCCGTGCCGGCGAGACTGGCAAGTGTTTCGCGCAGCCCCACGACCATCGGCACGCCACGCGAGCGCGCCAGCATGGCGACATGGCTGGCCGTGCTGCCCGCCTTCAGCGCGATGCCGCCGCCATGGCTCCAGTCGGTTTCGAGAAAGCGCGTCGGCGCGATGTCCTCGCCGCAGAGGATGGCACCGGTAGGCGCTGTGCTGTCGCCGTCCTCGGTCAGGGCCCGCAGCACCTGGTCCCTGATATCGCGCAAATCCGTGGCGCGGGCACGGAAATAGTCCTGGTCGGAGGCCTCGTAACCGCCGATCTCGGCATCAAGCGCCTCTCGCCATGCCACGTCGGCGGTCTGTCCGGAAGCGATCGATGCGAAGGCCGGGCCGCTCAAGGCGTCGTCTTCCAGCATGGCAATGTGGAATTCGAGTATGCCGGCGGCGTCGCTGTCGGCGGCCTCCGCCATGGCGGCAAGCCGGCTCACTGCCGTGCCGATCGCGGCTTCCAGCGACGTCTTCTCTTCCGTAGCGGTGGCTTTGCCTGCGTAGACGGCGGGCGGCCGGTCCAGGTCGAACAGCGGCCCCTCGGCATAGCCGGCCGAGGCCGGAACGCCCTCAATCCGCATGGCCCGCATTCCCTGCGGGCTGGCGAAGAAGCGCCCCAGCCTCACGCCGAGCGGACATGACCGGCGTCCTCGTCGAAATCGCGCTGCACTAGGTCGATCAGCGCGCGCACCGCATCATCGGCGCCGCTGCCGCTGGCCCTGATGTGCAGCACCGTGCCCTTCGGCGCCTTGGCGGCCATCACCTTGACGATGCTCTTGGCATCGAACCACGGCCCGTTGGCGGCAAGCGCGATTTCCACGTCGGCGGCAAACGTCTTGGCCAGTTTGGTGAACTTCACCGACGGACGCGCGTGCAGCCCCACATCGTGGGTGATCAGGACGGTCGCTTCGGCGGCTGCGGACATTTTTCAGAAATCCCGTTCATTCACGACGGCGACAATTCATGCGCCGTCGCCACCACTTCCTTCAGCGAGGCGCCGCCGGAGGATTCGGTCGCGGCCATCACCGCGCCCTCCACGATCGGCGCGTTGCACACGATGATCTTCTGCGCACGCGGCTCGCCGATCATCTCCACCGCCATTTCCGAGTTGGTCTCGGCGCCGCCGAGATCGACGAGGATGGCGACACCGGCTTCCGACCAGGCCTTGTCGATGGCGCCCATGATCGCCTCGACGTTGGTGCCAAGCCCGCCATGGCCGTTTCCGCCGCACCATGCAAGCGGCACTTCTTCGCCCACCATCTGGCGTACCATGTCGGCCGTGCCCTCCGCGACCAGCGGCGAATGCGACACGATCACGATCCCGACATTGCTCATGCGCTTTCCCCGATCGCATGCCCCACCGAGCGCACCAACAGCGCGGTCGAGCGCGCGCCGGCATCCATATGGCCGATCGAGCGCTCGCCGAGGAACGAGGCGCGGCCGCGCAGCGCCTTCATCGGCACCGTCGCTTCGGCGGCGGCGTCGGCGATGTCGGCGATTTCCGCCGCCGTCTTTCCCCCGGCCAAGGCATCATGCACCGGCTGTAGCACATCGAGCATGGTTTTTTGTCCGATCTGCGACTTGCCGCGCGCGGCCACCGCGTCGACCGCCTTGCCGAAGGCGGCGGCCAGATTGTTGCGATCGGGATCCGCCGCAATCTCCTTGCCCAGCGCCATGAACAGCGTACCGAACAAGGGACCCGAAGCGCCGCCCACCGTCATCACCAGCTTGGTGCCGATCGCCTTCAGCGCGTCGGGCAAGGGTTTGGCAGCGAACGCATCAGCCTCGGCCCGCACGGCCTCGAAGCCGCGCTTCATGTTCAGCCCATGGTCGCCGTCGCCGATCGCCTGGTCGAGCGCCGTCAATTCCTCGGCGTGAGCGGCAATCGTCTCGGCGGCCACCGCGATCAGCCTGGCAAGGTTCAATGCCGCCATGTCGCCCAAAATCCCGGTTTCCACTGTGCCGGCAGTAACGAAAGAACGGTCATTCGACAACTGCTGCATGCGTCAGGCCGTGACGAGCAGCGCGGCGGCGGCCGAAAACACCTCGGCCACCGCATGGGCGCCGGGGTCGACCACACCTTGCAATTTGGTGCCGACATAGGCGGACCGTCCAGCCTTCGCCTTCTCCATGACGGCCGTCTCCTCGGCGCCGCGCCGGGCGGCGGCCGCCGCCTCTTCCAGCCCGTTGGCGTCGAGCGCTTTCAGCGCGGGCTCCAGCGCATCGACCATGGTGCGATCACCCGGTTTGGCGCCGCCGTAGAAAGTCATCCGCTCGAGGCCGGCAAGCAGTGCCTTGGACAAGCTGCCGCCGCCGCCGAGGGCCTGTGCCGCCGCCGTGAAGAAGATCGACAGCAGCACGCCGCTCGAGCCGCCCATCGACGCGCTCAATATGTCGCCAATCGCGCCGAGCGTCGCCGCCGGGTTCGCCAGAGGCAGCATGTCGAGCCGCTCGAGAATGCTGCGCGCGCCGGTCGCCACCGTCGAGCCGGTGTCGCCGTCGCCCGCCCTGGCGTCGAGCCCGTTCAATGACGCTTCAAGTGAAATCAGTTTTTCGCAGACGGTCACGATCAGGCGCCTGGCACCGGCATCCTGGCTGGCCTTGTGTACCGCACTTTGCCCGGCTGCTTTCGCCATCGGCACGATGACTGGCGCCGCGACTGGCTTGGCCGGCATCCAGGCATGCGGGCCGACCGGCGCCAGCAGGGCGGCCTCGCGCGCCGCATCGAGCCGGATCAGCGACAGCGAGAAGCCGTTCATGTTGAGCGCCGTCATCAGCGGGCCGGGGCCGATCGCCAGCTTGAGGGTCTTGGCCAGCGGCGAGGCCAGAACCGCATTGGCAACCAGCGACATCTCGAGCGGCGGCACCGCGCCGAGATTGTTGATCAGCAAGGCATGGCTTGCCTTCGGGTCGAGCCCTGCCGCGAGGCGCTCCGCCATGATCGCGACCAGCCTGTCGACGCTTTGCAAGGCAATCCGCTCGACGCCCGGCTCGCCATGAATGCCCAGGCCAAGTTCGCCGTCGTCCGCGCCAAACCTGTCTTCATGCGGCTGCCCGGGGATCGAGCAGGACGACAGCGACATGCCGAGCGAAACGATATCCTTTGCTGCCGCCCGCGCCGCTGCCGCGATGTCGGCAAGATGATGGCCGGCCTCCGACAAATGGCCCGAAATCTTGTGCACGAACAATGTGCCGGCGACGCCACGCGGCTGGTTGATGTCAGGCAAAGCGATGTCGTCGGCAACGATCACCATCTCGACGCGAAAGCCCTCGGCGCGCGCCTTCTCGGCGGCCAGGCCGAAATTGAGCCGGTCGCCGGTGTAGTTCTTGACGATCAGCAGGCAGCCGGCCGGCCCGGTGACCGCGCGGATGGCCGCCAGTACCGCTTCGACACTCGGCGAGGCGAATATCTCGCCGGAGACCGCCGCCGTCAGCATGCCCTTGCCGACAAAGCCGGCATGCGAAGGCTCATGCCCGGCGCCGCCGCCGGAGACGACGCTGACCTTCGACTTGTCCCAGTCGGCGCGCAGCACGACCTTGATCTCGGGATAGCCGTCGAGGCGCGCGAGGTCGTCCGAGCCGCTGGTGCGCAACAGGCCGTCCAGCGCCTCGGTGACGATCGTTTCCCTGCGGTTGAAAAAGTGCTTCATCGAATTCGTCCCGTATTCGCGATCGTCAATCAGAAGCTGCGTTGCCCCGGCTGGGAACACCGAAAGCCGTTCACATCAATCTTTGTCCATCGGCGCCGAAATAGAGCGGCGAGCGGTAGCGGATCACCACTTTGTCGCCTTGCGCCAGATCGGTGTCGGGGTCGGTCAGCGTCACCAGTTTCTTCGGCCCCACGGTCACATGCAGGTGGTTCTGGTCGCCGAGATGCTCGACCCAGTCGACGACGCCGTCGGCATGACCATTCCTGGCCTTTTCGATCGTCAGATGTTCGGTGCGCGCGCCGATCGTCCTGGTGCCCACCGGCGCGCTGCCATCGGGCAGCAGGCCGGTTGGCAGAAGATTGATCGCCGGCTGGCCGAGCCTTGCCGCGACATGCAGGTTTGCCGGCTCCGAATAGATGGTTCGCGGCGAGCCGATCTGCACCAGCACGCCATCGGCGAGGATGCCGATGCGGTCGGCCATGGTCATCGCCTCGATCTGGTCGTGCGTGACATAGAGCATGGTGGCGCCGAGTTCGGACTGGATGCGCTTCAGCTCCAGCCGCAGATCCGCGCGCAGCTTGGCGTCGAGCGACGACAGCGGCTCGTCCATCAGATAGATGGCGGGCTTGCGCACCAAAGCGCGGCCGATAGCGACGCGCTGCATTTCGCCGCCCGAAAGCTTGGCCGAGCGGTTGGCGAGCTTGTGGTGGATGCGCACCATCTTCGCCACCTCCTCGATCCGCCGGCGGATCTGGTCCTCCGGGATCTTCCTCGCCGGCGAGCGCAGCGGGAAGGCGAGATTGTCGTAGACCGACAGATGCGGATAGAGCGAGTACTGCTGGAACACGAAGGCCGTGTCGCGCTCGGCCGGCGACAGCGTCGTCGCATTATGGCCGCCGATTTCGATGATGCCGGCATCCGGCTGTTCCAGCCCGGCGATCAGTCGCAGCGTCGTCGTCTTGCCGGCCCCGGTCGGCCCGAGCAGCACGACGAATTCGCCGTCTGCTATGTGCAGGTCGAGACCGTTGACGGCGACATGCTCGCCAAAGCTCTTGGTCACATTCTTGATATGCACGTCAGCCATGCTGCGCTCTCCCCTGAGAGGCGGTGTCGTGGACCGCGGTTCTCACCGCGCGGCCCGATCCCTTGTCGAACAGCGACAGCCGTGCGCTGTTCAGCGCCAGGCCGACATGATCGCCGGCGTTGAGCCGGATCTCGGCCGGAACCCGCGCCTTGATGATGCCGTCGGCCGTTTCCACCGCGACGATCTGCGTGGTGCCGAGATATTCGGTGCCGTAGATGGCGCCGCGCAGCTTCGAGGCATCGTCGAAACGAATGTGTTCCGGGCGGATGCCGAGCGCCATGTCGGCCGGCGCGATATCCTCGCGCACCTCTGGCACCGCGACCTTCGCGCCCTGGACGACGATCTCCTTGGCGCCCTTGGTAAGCCCGCCGCCGAAGCCCAGAAAATTCATCGGCGGCGAGCCGATGAAGTCGGCGACGAACATGGTCGCCGGGCGGTCGTAGATTTCGCGCGGCGTGCCGAACTGTTCGATGACGCCGTGGTTCATCACAGCGATCTTGTCGGCCATCGACATCGCCTCCATCTGGTCGTGGGTGACATAGACTGTGGTGGCGTGGATGCGGTTGTGCAGCTCGCGCAGCTCGTGGACCATGAGGTCGCGGAACTCGGTGTCCAGCGTGCCGAGCGGCTCGTCCATCAGGAAGCATTTCGGCCGCCGCACGATGGCGCGGCCGAGTGCCACGCGCTGGCGGTCGCCGCCGGCGAGGCCGGAGACGGATTTGTTGAGCAGATGGTCGATGCGCAGGAGCTTTGCCGTCTCCTCGACACGTGCGCGGATTTCGGCCGACGGCATGCCTTGCGCCAAGAGCGGAAAGCCGATGTTCCTGCGCACATTCATGTGCGGATAGAGCGCGAACAGCTGGAAGACGAAGGCGATGTCGCGCTCTCGCGCCCGCAGCATGGTGACGTCCTCGCCGCCGAGCAGGATCTGGCCGCCGGTGGGCAGTTCGAGCCCGGCGATCATGCGCAGTGTCGTCGTCTTGCCGCAGCCCGACGGGCCGAGCATGACGAAGAACTCGCCATCCTCGACGACGAAGTTGGAATCCTGCACGGCGACGAAATCGCCGAAGGCCTTTCTCAGGTGCTGAACACGGATCTCGGCCATGATTATTCCGGGAACTTCGAGACGATGATGAACATCACGGTGCCGGCGAGCATGGTGATGAAGGAATAGGTGTAGAGCGACAGCGCGAAAGGCTGGAACAGCATCAGGAAGCCGATGGCGATCAGCACTGTGGCGATGTTTTCCATCAGGCCGCGCCGCGCCCAGATCGGCCAGCGCGACTTGCGTTTGAGGGGATTGGTCATGCTCATTTGCGCACCGCACCGAAGGTGATGCCGCGCAGCAATTGCTTGCGAAGCAAGATGGTGAAAACCAGGATCGGCACCAGGAAGATTGTCGTGCCGGCGGCGACAGCCGGCCAGTCCTGGCCGCCTTCGCCGATGATGGTCGGGATGAAGGGCGGCGCGGTCTGCGCCGTGCCCGAGGTCAAAAGGGCCGCGAAGGCATATTCGTTCCAGGCGAAGATCAGGCAGAAGATCGCGGTCGCGGCGATGCCGGTGGTCGCTTGCGGCAGCACGGTGCGCCAGAATGCCTGCAGCCGCGTATAGCCGTCGATCATCGCCGCTTCTTCATATTCGCGCGGGATCTCGTCAATGAAGCCTTTCAAGAGCCACACCGCCAGCGACACGTTGACCGCCGTGTAGAGCAGGATCATGCCGAGCGCGGTGTCCGACAGGCCAAGCTCGCGGTACATCAGGTAGATCGGAATGGCGACCGCGATAGGCGGCATGAAGCGCGTCGACAGGATGAAGAACAGGAGGTCGTCGGCGAGCGGCACCTTGAAGCGCGAGAAACCATAGGCCGACAGCGTGCCGAGAAAGACGGCGCAGAACGTCGAGCCGAAAGCGATGATCAGCGAGTTGAGGAAGCGCGGCAGGAAGTTGGACGGGCCGGCGATCACCATGTTGCGCTTGCGCACGGTCTCGTCGCAGAAGCCGGTCGCCGGACCCAGCGAGTTGATGTATTCCGGCGTCTGCCGCGTCCGCGTCGTGAACAGGTTGCAATAGCCCTCGATGCTCGGCTGGAACACGATTTTCGGCGGATATGCGATCGAATCCGGCGGCGTCTTGAAGCTGGTGGCGAAGATCCACAGGAGCGGCACGATCGAGATCAGCGCGTAGGCGATGATGATCGCGCCGGCGACGCGCTTCGAATTCGCTGACGGTGCGACGACCGAATGGGCAGTGGTCAGGCTCATCTCTGCTTCACCTTGTTGAGCGCCTTGACGTAGATGTTGGCAAGACCGAACACCGCCACGAACAGGATGATGGCGAAGGCCGAGGAATAGCCGGTGCGCCAGCTCTCGAAAGCCTGCCGCTTCAGTGTGATCGAGGCGACCTCGGTGGTCGAGCCGGGCCCGCCGCCGGTCAAGAGATTGACCATGTCGAACATCTTGAAGTTCTCGATGCCGCGAAACAGCACCGCCAGCATGATGAAGGGCAGCGCCATCGGCAGCGTGATCGACCAGAATTGCCGCCAGTTGGAAGCGCGGTCGACCTCGGCCGCCTCATAGATATATTCGGGGATGGAGCGCAGTCCGGCGAGGCAGATCAGCATGACGTAGGGCGTCCACATCCAGGTATCGACGATGATGATCGACCATGGCGCCAGCGACACGTTGGAGAGCATCTGGATGCTTGTCGGTGGAATGCCGCTGACGAACGAGATCACATAGGAGAACAGGCCGATCTGCGGCTCGTAGAGGAAGCGCCAGAAATTGCCGACCACCGCCGGCGACAGCATCATCGGCACCAGGATCAGCGTCGTCCAGAAGGCGTGGCCGCGGAATTTCCGGTCGATCAGCCAGGCCAGCGTGAAGCCGATCAGCGTTTGCAACAGGATGGTCCAGAACACGAAATGCGCCGTCGTCTGCATGGCGATCCAGATGTCCTGGTCGCCGAGGATGCGCTGGTAGTTGGCAAAGCCGAGATTCTTCACCACTTCGTTCGGCCGGTTGGCCCGGTAGTTGGTGAAGGACAGATAGATCGCCCAGAACAGCGGGAAGATGTTGATGGCGAGCAGCAACAGGATCGTCGGCGAGATGAACAGCCAGGCGAGGCCCTTGTCGCTGATGCCCCGGACCTTGCGGGCCAACGGTTCCGGGGTCGCCCGGGCAACGTTCTCCACGGTCCCATTGAGCATGGTCAGTCCTGCTTCGGTCACTTGGGTCGTCTCTGTGATGGAATTTATCTGAACTGCGTCCCGTGCCAAGGGTGGCACGGGACGCCTGGGCCTAGCTCGGGAGGAGCCGGTTACATCTTGCCATCGTCCTGGAACACCTGGGTCCAGTCCTTGACCAGGCCGTCGAGCGCGTCCTTGGCTGAGCCCTGGCCGGCGACGACATAGTCATGGAAGCGCTTCTGCGAGGCCTGCAACAGCGGTGCGTAGCTCGGCTCGGCCCAGAAGTCCTTCACGATCGCCATCGAGTCGAGGAAGGCCTGGGCGTAGGGCTGGCTGGACGGGAACTTCGGGTCCTTGACCACGGAGTTCAGGCAGGAATAGCCGCCGAGCGACCACCACTTGGCCTGCACGTCCTTGTTGGCGAACCACTTGATGTATTTCAGCGCCGATTCCTGCTTGTCGGAGTAGGAAACCACCGAAATGCCCTGGCCGCCGAGCTGCGCGAACTGGGCGCCGCCAGGACCCTTGGGATTGACGAAGTAGCCGATCTTGTCGCCACCGACATTCTCGTCCTTCTGCAGGCCGGGCCAAGTGAAGGCGAAGTTCATGTGCATCGCCACCTGACCGGATTTGAAGGCATCGACGCCTTCGCCCATGTAGCTGTTCGATGCGCCCGGAGGGGTGCAGCAATCATAGAGAGCCTTGTAGAATTCCAGTCCCTTGACCGAGTCGGCTGAATTGACGAAGCCTTCCATCTCGTAGGGCTTCTTCGGGTTCTCATACTGGAAGCCGTAGCTGTAGAGCACGTCCATGGCGCCCATGGTGATGCCTTCCGAGCCACGCTCGGTGTAGATCGAGGCGCCATAGACGGTCTTGCCGTCGATCTGCCGCTTCTGGAAGAATTCGGCGATCTGCTTCAACTGGTCGAAGGTCGCCGGCGGGCCGAGATCCCAGCCATACTTTTCCTTGAATTCCTTCTGCAGCTCCGGCTTGGAGAACCAGTCCTTGCGATAGGTCCAGCCGACGACGTCGCCCATGGCCGGCAGCGCCCAGTAGTTCGGCGTGTTCTTCGGCCATTCCGAGTAACCGACGACGGTCGCCGGCACGAAGTCGTCCATGCTGATCTTCTCCTTGTCGAAGAAGTCGTTCAGCTTGACGTAGTGGCCGTTCTCGGCCGCGCCGCCGATCCACTGGCTGTCGCCGATGATCAGGTCGCACAGTTTGCCGTGCGAGTTCAGTTCGTTGAGGAAGCGGTCGGCATAGTTGGTCCACGGCACGAACTCGAATTTCATGCCGATGCCGGTTTCCTTGGTAAAGTCCTTGGACAATTCGACAAGTGCGTTGGCCGGGTCCCAGGCGGCCCAGCAGAGCGTCAGGTCTTCAGCGTGTGCGGCGTTCGAGACGGCTGTCGACGCTGCAATCGCCGAGGCCAGTCCCAACGCCAGTTTCAAGCTCGATTTCATGCCTTCCTCCCATTTACGAAACGCGCCCGGATGACGGTTTCAAGAGCCCTCAACCTCTCTCCTCAGAGGCCTAAACATGGCGGCGCCGGAGCGCGGCAGATGTTTAGTAATTTGTTTAGTGATGCAATTTTTACTAAACAACGCAAGCGAATTCGTTGCTGCGTCGCAACATGACGAAAGGAATGATTGAAATCGTTTGGAAATGATCGCCGGATGTTTCTCCGGCAGCCGCTCAGCCGGCCTCGCCGATGAGGTTCGTCTGTGGCGTCACCGCCCGAACCGGCGGCGCGGGCGGCAGTAAGGCGCGTATGTCGGCGAAGGGAAATGTAGGCTCGAAGCGAAAAGCCTCGGCCAGGGAACCGGGGACAGCGTTGCATTGGCCGGCGCGAAATTCATTCTGGATGCGCGCCCTCTCGACATATTGCTCCGGCCGCTGTGACCGGTGCATGCGGATCCCCTGTGACTTGATATCCCGGTAGGCCGATATATCGACATAGTGCGTCGGCGCAAATCCGGTACCGCCCATCGTGTCGGCATGCAGCACAGGAACCGCGAAGGAAGCCGCTATGCGCACGCCGTCCGACAGCGCGCGGTGGTCGGCGTGATAGTCGTTGGGCGCATGCGTGATCACCAGCTCCGGCCCGGTCTCGCGGATCAGCGTTTTCAGCACGCCGATGAGCGCGGCATCGGCCACCAGCTCGCCATCGGGAAAGTCGAGAAAGCGTGGCGCAGCACCAAGCAGCGCTGCCGCCGCCGTGGCTTCCTCGCGACGGACGCGGGCGAGAACGGCGGGATCACTCTTGCCGCCCTTGGCCCCATCCGTGGCCACGGCAAAAGTCAATTCTGCGCCTTGCGCCGCATAGGCGGCCAGCGTACCGAACATGAAGATCTCGATGTCGTCCGGATGCGCACCGAGCGCCAATATTTTCAAGCTACTCTCTCCCGGAAATGGAAAAACGTGCCGAACGGAATCCTGCTCGCCCTGATCGCCTATGCAAGCTATTCGGGCAGCGATGCCGTTATCAAGAGCCTGGGAGGACAGTTTACCGTCTTCGAGATCGGCTTCTTCGTCACTTTGTTTGCCGGCTTTTTCCTGTTCTTCACCCGCCCGGCGGGCGAGCGCTGGCTCGATTTCTGGCGCATGAAGCGGCCATGGGCGGTGCAGGCGCGCGCCTGGGCCGGCATCGCGTCGGGCGTGCTCAGCGTCTATGCCTTCACGCACATTCCGCTTGCCGAAGTCTACGCTCTGATCTTCCTGGCGCCTTTGCTGGTCACCATCCTGTCCACCGTCATCCTGAAGGAAAAGGTCGGCCCCTGGCGATGGCTGGCCGTGGTCGCCGGCTTTGCCGGGGTGATGCTGGTGGTGCGGCCGGGTTTTCGTGAATTGAACCTCGGCCACCTTGCCGCTTTCGTGAACGCCTTCCTCGCCGCGACCAGCGTCATCCTGCTGCGCTCGCTCGCGCAGCAGGAAAAGCGCACCTCGATGCTCGGTGTACTTGTCGGCTACGGCCTGCTGTTCAACGGGGCTGGCGCCGCCGCCACCTCATTTGCCTTGCCGAATGCCGTACAGCTCGTCTGGCTGGCGATGGCCGGCGCCTTCACCCCGGGCGGACAATTCATGCAGCTGCTCGCCGCCAAATACGCCCCCGCCAACCGGATCGCGCCGACGCATTATTCGCAGATCGTCTGGGCGGTGATCCTTGGCGCGCTGTTCTTCCAGGAATACCCGGACTGGCTGACGCTGGTCGGCCTCGCGATCGTCGGCGGCTCCGGCCTGCTGACCATGGTGCGCGAGGAGGTGCGGCTCGGCACCGTGCGCTGGAACCCGTTTGCGCGCACCCGGCTTTGAGCCGGCGCCCCGGTTGCACGGTGACCGTGACCGCTGATATGCGGACGCGATGACGACAAGATCCCTGCCGGAGCTTCCGGTATCCGCCGTGCTCCCGGCGCTCAGCGAAGCGCTCGGTGCCGGCAACAGCGCCGTGCTGGTGGCGCCGCCCGGCGCCGGCAAGACGACGCTGGTGCCGCTGGCGCTGCTCGATGCGCCGTGGATGGGCACAGGCAAGATCATCCTGCTCGAACCGCGCCGGCTCGCCGCCCGCGCCGCCGCGCGCCGCATGGCGCAATTGCTTGACGAGGAGCCGGGCGCGACCGTCGGCTATGCCATGCGCATGGAAAACCGCACCTCGGCCAGGACCAGGATACTGGTCGTCACCGAGGGCGTGCTGGCGCGCATGATCCTCGACGATCCCGAACTGCCCGGCGTCTCGGCGGTGATCTTCGACGAATTCCACGAGCGTTCGCTCGACGGCGATTTTGGCCTCGCGCTGGCGCTCGACGTGCAAGGTGCGTTGCGGCCGGATCTCAGGCTGCTGGTGATGTCGGCCACACTGGATGGCGCGCGCGTGGCAAAGCTCCTGTCGGGCGCGCCAGTGATCGAAAGCGAAGGCCGCGCCTTCCCCGTCGACATAGGCTACGACGAACGGCCGGCCGGCGTCCCGATCGAGGATGCGATGGCCAAGGCGATCCGCGCCGCCCTTGCCGATGAGAGCGGCAGCGTGCTTGCCTTCCTGCCCGGCCAGCGCGAGATCGAGCGCACCGCCGAACGGCTGGCCGGCAAGGTCGGCGCCGACACCGACATCGTGCCACTCTATGGCCAGCTCGACGGCAAGGCGCAGGACGCCGCGATCAAGCCGGCGCCGCCGGGCCGCCGCAAGGTGGTGCTGGCGACGTCGATTGCCGAGACCTCCATCACCATCGACGGCGTGCGCGTCGTCATCGATTCCGGCCTGTCGCGGCTGCCGCGCTATGAGCCGGCAAGCGGCCTGACGCGGCTGGAGACGGTGCGCGTCAGCAAGGCCTCCGCCGACCAGCGTGCCGGCCGTGCCGGGCGCACGCAAGCCGGCGTCGCCATCCGGCTCTGGCGCGCCGAACAGACCGCGGCACTGCCCGCCTTCACGCCGCCGGAAATCCTCGAAGCGGACCTTTCAGGCCTGCTACTCGACTGTGCCGCCTTTAGTGTGGCCGATCCGACCGGCCTCGCTTTCCTCGATCCGCCGCCGGCGCCGGCGCTCAACGAGGCAAGGGTGCTGCTGCGCGCGCTCCATGCCATCGACGAGGCGGGGCGCCTGACGGAAGCGGGCGCTTCGATGCGCAAGCTCGCTCTGCCGGTGCGGCTTGCACATATGGTCGCCGAAGCTGCGCGGAGCGGCCATGCGGGCGAGGCGGCCATGCTGGCGGTGCTGCTCACCGAACGCGGCCTTGGTGGCGACGGCGCCGATCTGGAGCGGCGGCTGATGCGCTTTCGCGGGGAAAGATCGCCCCGCGCCACCGCCGCGCGGCAACTCGCGGAGAGGCTGGCCAGGCAGGTGGGTGGGACGAAAAACAGCGAAGCCGCACCCGCGGGCTCTCTTCTCGTCAACGCCTGGCCGGACCGCGTCGCCAAGGCGCGTGGCGAGCGCGGCCGCTTCGTGCTGGCCAATGGCTCCGGCGCCATACTCGATGCCGCCGACCCGCTGGCCGGCGAGCCGTTTCTGGTTGTCGCCGACCTGCAGGGCAAGGCGCAGAATGCCCGCATCGCGGCCGCCGCGGCAATAAGCGAGGACGATATCCGCGCCACGCTGGCCGACCGGATCGAAACACGCCGGCAAACCAGTTTCGATCGCGAGCGTCGCGCCGTGCGCGTGCGCGAAACCGTGCGTCTTGGCGCCATCATGCTCGCCGAACGCATGCTGCCGGCTCCTTCAGGCGCCGATGCCGACCGCGCCATAACAGATGCGTTGCGCGAGCACGGCCTGTCACTGCTGAGCTGGAGCAAGGAGGCCGAGACGCTGCGCCAGCGGCTGTCCTGGCTGCATCGTGGCCTTGGGTCCCCCTGGCCCGATATGTCGGACGAAGCGCTGATCGAGCGCCTCGACGACTGGCTGCTGCCCTTCCTGTCTGGGGCGGCTTCCCTGGCCGCCATCGATCCCGGTGTCGTCTCGGCTGGCCTCGCCTCGCTCGTGCCGCACGAGCTGCAGCGCAAGGTCGATGCGCTGGCGCCGACGCATTTCGACGCCCCGTCCGGCAGCCATGTGCCGATCCGCTATGACGGCGAATGGCCTGTGCTTGCGGTGCGCGTGCAGGAACTGTTCGGCCTCGACCGCCACCCCTCGATTGCCAACGGCACCGTGCCGCTGACGCTCGAACTCTTGTCGCCGGCGCACCGGCCAATCCAGACGACGCGCGACCTGCCCGGCTTCTGGCGTGGCTCCTGGGCCGACGTGCGCGCCGACATGCGCGGGCGCTATCCCAAACATGTCTGGCCGGAGAATCCGCTGCTGGCGGCGGCTACCGCCCGCGCGAAACCGCGCGGCACCTAGCGCTTGCCCTCAAGCGGCTGTAATCCATGGCCATGATCAACATCCTGAACGCGCCCGATTTCCAGCAGAGCCAGCGGTTGCGCCTCAACACGCTGATCCGGCTGCGCTGGCTGGCCATTGTCGGCCAGAGCGTGGCGGTGCTCGTCGTCGCCTATGGGTTGAAATTTCCGCTCCCGGTCAGCCTGTGTTTTGCGCTGATCGCCTGTTCGGCCTGGATGAACCTGTTCCTGGCCTTCAGGTTTCCGGCGGCGCACAGGCTCACGCCGTTCGCCGCCTTCGGCATCCTGATCTTCGACAGCCTGCAGCTTGCCGGCCTGCTCTATATGACCGGCGGCCTGACCAATCCGTTCTCGCTGCTGATGACCGTGCCTGTCGTCATTTCGGCGACGTCGCTGCCCCTGCGCCTCACCGCCATCCTCGGCGGGTTGGTGATGCTGGCGGCGACCTTGCTGGTGTTCTTCCATCTGCCGTTGCCCTGGTATGAAGGCGCGCCGCTGGCCATGCCTTTCATCTATGTCGCCGGCATGTGGATGGCGGTGCTGTCCTCGATCGCCTTCACCGCCATGTATGCCTTCCGGGTGGCCGCCGAAGCGCGGCTTTTGGCCAATGCGCTTGCCGCCACCGAACTGGTGCTGCAGCGCGAACAGCACCTTTCGGCGCTCGACGGCCTGGCGGCGGCGGCCGCGCATGAGCTCGGCACGCCGCTCGCCACCATCACGCTCGTCGCCAAGGAGATGGAAAAGGCGCTCGGCAGCGACCCGAAATACGGGGAGGACGTGAAGCTGCTGCGCTCGCAAAGCGAACGCTGCCGCGAAATCCTCAAGCGCCTGACCAGCCTGTCGTCGGAGGGCGAGGCGCATCTGTCCCGCTTGCCGCTGACCTCGCTGGTCGAGGAGGTCACCGCGCCGCATCGCGACTTCGGCATCTCGATCAAGCTCCGCCCGGGCGAACGCAGCGGGCCGGAGCCGGTCGGGCGGCGCAATCCGGGCGTCATCTACGGCCTCGGCAATCTGGTCGAGAACGCCGTCGACTTCGCCCGCAAGAGCGTCACCGTGCGCTGGAGCTGGGACGAGGCGGCCGTCACCTTCTCGATCATCGATGACGGGCCTGGTTTCCCACCTGAAATCATCGATCGCATCGGCGAGCCCTATATGTCGACGCGCCAGGGCACCGAGGCCGGCGGCGGGCTGGGACTCGGCCTGTTCATCGCCAAGACTCTGCTCGAACGCTCGGGCGCCACGCTCGACTTCCGCAATTCGAGCGGCCTGGGCGAGGGCGCCGTGGTGCAGATTTCGTGGCCGAGATCGGTCTTCCTGAACCCGGAAACGGCCCCGGCCACCATGTTTGACACTGCGTAAATTGGACAATAGCGGCGCAAAACTATATCTGCGTAAAATTAAGGCAGCAGGAATTCTTACGACGATGACAGGCGATGAAAATATTGGCGCAATGGTTGAAGGCGAGGACACCTCGCTTCTGATCGTCGATGACGACAAGCCGTTCCTCACGCGTCTCGCCCGCGCCATGGAAACCAGGGGTTTTGTGGTCGAGACCGCCGAGAGCGTCGAGGAGGCGGTGGGCAAGGCCCGCGCCAATCCGCCGGCCTACGCTGTGGTCGACATGCGGCTCGGCGACGGCAACGGCCTCGATGTCGTCGCCGCCATCCGCGAGAAGCGCGAGGATTCCCGCACCATCATCCTGACCGGCTACGGCAACATCGCCACCGCGGTGACGGCGGTGAAGCTCGGCGCCGTCGATTATCTGTCGAAGCCTGCCGACGCCGACGACATCTTCGCCGCCCTCACCCGCACCTCGGGCGAGCGCGCGGCACCGCCGGAAAACCCGATGTCGGCCGACCGCGTGCGCTGGGAGCATATCCAGCGCGTCTACGAAATGTGCGAGCGCAACGTTTCCGAAACAGCGCGCCGGCTCAACATGCACCGCCGCACGCTGCAGCGGATACTGGCCAAGCGCGCCCCGCGATGAGACTGTTTGGAAATTCTACTCTGGCGGCCATCTGATGGCGTTTTCTGCGCTTCCGGTGCTCACGGACCCGAACGTCCGCTCCGCTCCGGTTCTCGAAACCACCACCATATGACTCGCCAGAGCGAATTTCGAAACAGTCTCTGAGACGCCCAAGCACGGTCGGATACTGTCCGGAGGCCGGAGTTTGAGCATCATCGCAAGTGACGCGGTTTAACGGAGGCGACATGCAGGATTTGAAGCAGCGGCCGATTTCCGTCTTCCGCGAATTCCTCGACAGCGAGGCGGCCGGCGGCATCATCCTGATGGTGGCGGCGGCCTTGGCCTTGATCGTCGCCAACTCACCGCTTGCCGAAACCTATTTCTCCGTTCTCCATGCCTATCTCGGCCCGCTCAGCGTGTCGCATTGGGTCAATGACGGGCTGATGGCGGTGTTCTTCCTGCTCGTCGGGCTGGAGATCAAGCGCGAGATGCTGGACGGCCAGCTGTCGACCTGGCCACGCCGCGTCCTGCCCGGCATCGCGGCGGCCGGCGGCATGGTGGTTCCGGCGCTGGTCTATGTCGCCATCAATCGCAACAATTCGGCGGCACTCTCCGGCTGGGCGATCCCGACCGCCACCGACATCGCCTTCGCGCTTGGCGTGCTGTCGCTGCTCGGCAGCCGCGTGCCGGCTTCGCTGAAGGTCTTCCTGACCGCGCTCGCCATCATCGACGACCTCGGCGCCGTCATCATCATCGCCATCTTCTATACGAGCGGCCTGTCGCTCATCTATCTCGGCGCCGCCTTCGCCGTCATTGCGGTGCTTGTCGTGCTCAACCGCATGCGGGTGATGACGCTGGTGCCCTATCTCCTGCTCGGCGCAATCCTGTGGGTATTGGTGCTGAAATCGGGCGTCCACGCCACGCTTGCCGGCGTTGCGCTCGCGCTGACCATTCCGCTCGAGCGTTCCGCCGGGATCGGTCACGATCTCGACCATTCGCCGCTGCACCGGCTCGAGCACGGCCTGCACAAAATCGTCCCCTTTTTCGTCATCCCGATCTTCGGCTTCGCCAATGCCGGCGTTTCGCTCGCCGGCCTGAGTTTTGGCGCGCTGATAGAGCCGCTGACGCTGGGCGTCGCCGCCGGCCTGGTGGTCGGCAAGCTGGTCGGCGTGTTCGGCTCCTCGGCACTTGCCATAAGGCTCGGCCTGGCCGACCTGCCGGCCCATGCCGGCTGGTCGCATATGATCGGCATCTCGCTGCTCTGCGGCATCGGCTTCACCATGAGCCTGTTCATCGGCCTGCTCGCCTTCGCCAGCGATGTGGCTCTGCAGGACGCGGTCAAGGTCGGCATCCTCGCCGGCTCCTTCATCGCCGCCATCATCGGCGCTGCCGTGCTGCTGATGGCGCCGGCCGCGGGTGGAGCGGAAGAAGAGACGGAGTAGGGGCGCGGTTCCGCGAACTACTCGCTCTCCCCCTCGAGTGCCGGCACCGAGACGCCGGCCAGCTCCGCCGCCAGCAGCCGCGCCGCGCCGGCGCGCGCGATCCGCAGCATCAGTGCCTTGCGTGTTGCCGCCGCCATGCGGTGCTCCGGCGCCTCGCGCAGGATTTCGGCGCCATAGCCGTCGGAGAGGATGAAGCCGCACTCCTCCGGAAAGATCTCCGCCGGCACGCCGGGGTGGGTGGCGAAGAAGAAGCGGTCGGAGTGCAGCCGGTAGTCGGGCCATTTGCGGTCGACCCGGAAATCCTCGATCGAGGATTTGATTTCGATGATCCAGATGTCGCCCTGGCGGGTCAGCGCCACGAGGTCGGCGCGACGGCCGGTGGCCAGCGACAGTTCAGGCAGCACATGCGCGCCCATCGCCATGAGCAGCCGCTGCACGCCGCGCCGCACCAGCATGGCGCGTTCCGACTGGCGACCGTCGATGAGGGGGTTGATTGCGATGGGGGAAATGATCGGCATGGCAGGCACCATGCCAGATTTTGTTCACGGTTTGAACCCGCCTTGTGATGGCGATTATATATTTGACAAACCTGGCCGGGTCCTCGACGGGCCGGCGTATCCCCGCTGACAATTAGGCCTAGCTAATATATGCTGGCCCTCAAAAGCGAGGGGTATCATGAAACAGCCACGGGGATGGATCGCGCTGGCATGGCTTCTCTTGGCCGGCGACGCAGATGCCCACGATTGGTATACCGGCAAAAAAGATCCGGTTCTGCGCTATGATTGCTGCGGCAACAAAGATTGCCATCCGATAGACTCTCGCGCCGTGAGAGAGACCAAAGACGGCTATTACGTCCGCTTGCCCCGCCCTGCCTATCTCAATGAGCCACAAGAGCCGGAGTGGTTTATCCCCAGGGAACGTGCCCAAGTCTCCATTGATGACCACTACCATCTCTGTGAGCGTTTAATGACGTTCTATCGAACGATCATTCCCCATACGAAGTTCGAGGCCTACTACAGATTCAGATGGACGTGTTTCTTCGTGCCTAAGGGCACGAGTTAAATTCGATCTAGCGCTACCCAGCCGTAGGGGAATGGCTACCACTGTAAGACCGGTGCGGCTCCTGCGCCGGGAATCAGTTCGATTCGCGCTGACGAACGCGTTGTTTTTCGAGGAACCGCTTGGCGTGTTCCCCCCACTCCGCTGCCGTGGTTTTGTGCTCTTGAACGTACGTGTCGAAAGCCTTGCGCAGAGCGTCCAGGTCCAAAGCCCAAAACTGCTTGTCTTTTTCGTCGTTCAACATTGTGTCACCAAGCCCATTGGGTTGACGGTATGCCCTTCAAATCAAGCCTTCAAGAACCGATCCTGACTTCTTTTGGGTGTATCGGCCCTGTCAAACATTCATCCCGTGAACCAGCACGGAACAGGTTCTGCTCTCTGCAACTGGGCAGTCCGTGGGCGGGACTTCAGTCTTAATTGAGCTGTGGCTAATATGCATATAGCTTAGGCAGTGCGGAGACGATCCCAAAAGCCTGACCCGCAACGACCCGGCACGACCCCATGTCCCCCCGACTGCGAGCGTGCCGGGTCGTTCCTACGGGGTGCGTTGCAAGCGGCGCATGCAAGGCACGATCGCTCGTGGAACAATGGTCGATTACGCAATCGCTCTCTGCCGGCCGATTGGGTTGGCGAACCCCAGCCCTAGGGGCCTTCCGTGATCGCGCAATATCCGGCTGGGGGCGGTCTGGTATTCATCTCTGTGGAGCCCTATGTCGTGGCGATCAACTTGCGCTCTTCACTAGAGGGCGGCAAGACTAAAGTCTTGCGTGCCGGTGTACAAAGGTCTGAGGGGACCTTTTAAGTTCCTCAAATGTCCATTGGACGTTCCGTTACTTTAGTTAGCCGACATATAAGGACTGACGTAAGGAATATGCCTGGCGGAATGGCCGGCGCAGTTTGGCTTTGGGTCTAAAGGGGGCTGCGCCGGCCATTGCGGGTTTGGGCTTTGGGTGTGATTGTCCCCGCGCTGATTAACCTATATGTATATTAGCGATCGCGCAAATAAGACTGAAGTCCCTGGTTCGGCCGGACCTGGCCGGACGTTCTCATAATCTTGATTTTCGCCAGCCAGCCTTTCGAGCTTCTTGTTCCGAACAGAACCAGCGTTCGCCCTTCCACAGGCTGATCCGGGTCTCGTTGTAATATTGCTGTCCGGGAACGTGATAGATGCGCTCGCCCGTATTGTAGCTGATATTTCCCTTGATGTTGCAGCCCACGAGAGGCGGCCCGGCCTTGACGGCGATCAGGCTGGCCAGGATGGCGATCGCCGCGGCAATCAATGTCCACCAGATGGTGTTGCGCGAGGGACGCCAATGCCGGCGACCCCTGGCACGCCTTCGCCAGCGGTCGGAACGATTGTCGTAGCGAGACTTGTCCACTCCCCCTCCCGAGAGGAGAATGCCGCCGCTCTGGCGAGGAGTCTATAAGCATTGCCTAACTTAATGGCGCGCCGTCTTGGCCGGCAGAGGGCGAACAATGGCGCCCAATGCGGCGCATGACCGGAAAGCCATCTCGCTGGGTGGTCTGCCCAAAATCCCTTGCTAGGGTCTGCTATGGTCTCGCTGAGACGGCCTTGTCGCCAGGCGCCGCAGCCCCTGCCATGTCATCCAGGATCGGGCAATCCGGCCGCTCGTCGCCATGGCAGGCGTGGATCAGTTTCTGCAGGGTCGAGCGCATCGACTGCAGCTCGCGCACCTTCTCCTCGATGGCCGTGACATGAGCGGCGGCGATCTCGCGCACGTCGGCGCTGGCGCGGCCGCGATCCTGGTACAGCGCCATCAGCTGGCGGCAATCGTCGATGGAAAAACCGAGGTTGCGCGCGCGGCGCAGGAAGGTCAGCCGATGGATGTCGTCACCGGAATAGTCGCGGTAGCCGTTGGCGGCGCGCGCCGGCGCGATCAGACCGATCTCCTCATAGTAGCGAATGGTCTTGGCCGGCAGGCCTGAACGATGGGCGGCATCGCCGACATTCATGGCGTGGTCCTCGATTTTGCCGGGCCTGCGAGTCAGGCCCATTGAATTTCCTTCACAATCCGGTGAAGGCTGTTGCTGAAATGCCATACTGATACGCATACCAGCACGTAAGTCCCAGCATATAGGCATCGTGCGCTTGGCAAGCAAAGCAAATGCCAGCATGAATGATCGCAAGAAAGCGGCCGACTCGTGCCGCTGACATTTGGGCAGGGCACCGGATCATCTCATGCGCATGAAGTCGCTTGCAATAATTGCCGCATTGGCGCTGTCCACGGCCATCGCCGGCTGCAGCACCATCGGCGGGCAGATCTTCTCCAACGACTACGGCGCAGTGACCGATGCTGGCTACCAACTGCCGCGCATCCCGATCGAAAAGGTGCCGAGGCAGTATCACCGGCAGGAAGTGAACTACGACACCAAGGAAAAGCCAGGCACCATCATCGTCGATACGCAGAACAAGTATCTCTACTTCGTCGAAGGTGACGGGCTCGCGATCCGCTACGGCATCGGCGTTGGTCGCGAAGGCTTCGAATGGCACGGCACCGCCCATATCGCGCTGAAGCGCGAATGGCCGACCTGGACGCCGCCCCGCGAAATGATCAGGCGCCAGCCGGAACTGGCGAAGTTCGCCAATGGCATGGAGCCGGGCCTGAAGAACCCACTTGGCGCGCGCGCCATGTATCTCTTCAACAAGGGCGGCGACATGGGCTACCGCCTGCACGGCAGCCCGGAATGGAATTCGATCGGCAAGGCGATGTCGTCCGGCTGCATCAGGCTGATGAACCAGGACATCATTGATCTCTATGACCGCGCCTCGGTCGGCGCCAAGGTCATCGTGATGTAAGGACCAGGATCCCTCGCGGGATCATGGCCAACGAGAAGGCAAGTTCGTACGCGGACCGTCTAGGCAACAACGGACGTCCCAAACAGAAAACCGGGCAATTCGGCCCGGTTTTTTGTTTTTTACGACTGAAATCGTGCTGGCTACGGGGGTGGTCAGGCGACCTGTTCGACCTGCTGCACTTCCGGCACGAAATGCCGAAGCAGGTTCTGGATGCCGTGCTTCAGCGTCGCCGTCGATGACGGGCAGCCGGCGCAGGCGCCCTTCATATGCAGGAACACCGTGCCGTTCTCGAAGCCGCGGAAGGTGATGTCGCCGCCATCCTGGGCCACCGCCGGGCGCACCCTGGTGTCGAGCAGTTCCTTGATGGTGATGACGAGTTCCTCGTCCGCCTTGTCGTAGAACTCGCCGGTCTGGCTGGTCTCTGCGGCCGGGCCGCTTTTCGCCATGACAGGCGCGCCGGACATGAAATGCTCCATGATGGCGCCGAGGATCGCCGGCTTCAGGTGCTGCCAGTCGGGGCCGTCCTTGGTCACCGTGATGAAATCGTAGCCGAAGAAGACGCCGGTGACACCGGGGATTTCGAACAGCCGGCCGGCCAGCGGCGAGGCCGTTGCCGCACTGTCGGCATCGCGGAAATCGGCGGTACCTTCCATCAGCACTTCCTTGCCGGGCAGGAATTTCAACGTCGCCGGATTGGGCGTCGATTCGGTCTGGATGAACATGGCCGTCTCCGTGCCCGCTACGGGCAGATAGTTTGGAATAGTTCTAAATAGGCCTTATCGGCTTGACATTCAAGCGAAACGCATCGCCCGAACGGCTGGCTGGCGGAATGTTTTTGCTGGCTGGGGGACAGAATCCCGGGCGGGCTTCAAGCGAGGCTGTCGATCTCCTCGTCGGACAGATTCTGCGGCACCACCGTGACCGGAATGGGGAAGGCGGCGCCCTTGCCGGCCACGGCACCGACCAGCGGCCCGGGGCCTTCCTTGCCGGCGCCGGCCGCCAGCACCAGGATGGCGATGTCCTGGTCTTCCTCGATCAGTTTGTGGATCTCTTCCGTCGGCTTGCCTTCACGCACCACCATCTCCGGCTCGATGCCGAGCTTCTGGCGTACCTTGTTGGCATAGCCATCGAGAGCCGCGCGGGCCGTGGCGTTCGCCTCCTCGCGCATGATCTTCTCGACGCCCAACCAATGCTGGAAATCGTCCGGTACTATGACATAGAGCAGCACCAGCGTGCCGCTGGTGCTCTGCGCCCGCTTCGAGGCGTAGGCGACGGCGCGCTCGCACTCGGGCGTATCGTCGATGATCGTCAGGAATTTCCTGCGATGACCGGCTTCGCGGCTGAGGCGTTTGGAGACCATGTCTATCTACCTAGTGTCGTGATTTCGAAGTTCGCCTGCTTTCGATATCGCGCTCCGAGCGAACTTCGAAATCAAAAACGACACTAGAAATCAATCGTTTGCTCGTGTCCCTGATTTTGAAATTCGCATTGCCCTTGATATCCAACCCTGGCTGATTTCAAAATCAGTGACGCGAGTGCGTTTTCGGCCGCAATCTGCCACCGCCGCCGACCGGCGGCAAGCCGCCGACCTTAGGCCAGTATGTCTTGTGCCGGAATGGTGCGCTGCACTGACGATGCGGATCAGCTCTGAAGCAGCCCGATGATGTCGCGCACCGTCTTCATCGTCGTTTCGGCGAGCACGCCGGCGCGTTCGCCGCCGTCCCTGAGCACCGCGTCGACATAGGCGCGGTCGCCTTCGATGCGGCGCATCTCGCCGGCGATCGGCGCCAGCTTCTCCACCGCAAGGTCGGCGAGTGCCGGCTTGAACACGGAAAACTGCTGGCCGCCGAATTCCTTCAGCACGTCGGCCTTCGACATCTCGGCCAGGCCGGCATAGATGCCGACAAGGTTTTCCGCTTCCGGCCGGCTTTCCAGCCCGTCGACTTCGCTCGGCAAAGCCTCTGGATCGGTCTTGGCCTTGCGGATCTTTTTCGAGATGGTGTCGGCATCGTCGGTCAGGTTGATGCGCGACAGGTCCGACGGATCCGACTTCGACATCTTCTTCGAACCGTCGCGCAGGCTCATGATGCGCGCCGCCGGGCCGCCGATCACCGGCTCGGTGATCGGGAAGAAGCCGTTCACCGTCTCCTCGCCGACCTGCATCTCGACGCCGACGCCAAGCCTGGCGATGCGGTCGGAAAAATCATTGTTGAATTTCTGGGCGATGTCGCGGGTCAGCTCGAGATGCTGCTTCTGGTCCTCGCCCACCGGCACATGCGTGGCGCGGTAGAGCAGGATGTCGGCAGCCATCAGCGAGGGATAGGCGAGCAGGCCCAGCGAGGCATTTTCGCGGTCCTTGCCGGCCTTGTCCTTGAACTGCGTCATCTTGTTCATCCAGCCGATGCGCGCGACGCAATTGAAGATCCAGGCGAGCTCGGCATGCTGCATCACCCGCGACTGGTTGAAGACGATGTGCTTCTTCGGGTCGATGCCCGAGGCAAGGAAGGCGGCGGTGATCGAGCGCGTCTGGTCTGCGAGGTCGTCATAAACGAGCTGCGCGGTCAGCGAATGCAGGTCGACGACGCAGTAGATGCAATCGGACGTTTCTTGCAGGGCGACGAATTTTTTGATGGCGCCGAGATAGTTGCCGAGATGCAGATTGCCGGTCGGCTGGACGCCGGAGAAGACGAGTGGCTTGAAGGCGGACATAGGTTTCCTCATGGCTTGTGGAGGGCCGTAAAAGCGTGATTCCAAAAAGTTGCAGACTTTTTGGAGCCGATCATGCGGCTGGAAACCGCACGCGGCGAAAGTCTTGCGACGGCGCGCTTATGGACGAAGGGTGAAAAACCGGCAAGAGCTATCAGCGGGTTGGACGGAACTTTGCCAGCAGCCGCGCGCCTTTTGCAACAATGCTTCGCCACCCCAACGGGCTCACCTCTATGTCGCCAACGCCGATGCCGTTGCGTGCCGCAGGTCTTTGCAATCTGGTGAGATGAAGCTCCAGGATCGTATGATCGTCCCTTCGCAGCGCCGTTTCAAACGTCGCTTGTGCGTTCCAGAGGTTGCCTTCTTGGCGCACGTTGCAAAGGCTTGCCACAGCCAGCTGGCCGTTTACGGACAATTTGAGCTTGGTCAGCGCCTCGCGTAGAGGGTGCCGGATGTCCAGGCGAATCCGCGCCTTGCCGGCATATTTGAACGGCACAAGCAGCTTTGGGCGCGGATTGCAGCCGACCCACAATACCCAGTCGCCGCCCGCTTGGAGTGGAAACCAATCGAGCGCTTTGGGCGAGTTGTCCTGCTTGATGACCTCACGCTGTCTAAGCTTGCGCAGATCCGGGCGGACGACGCCCTTGGCCATCGCATTCTGACTCGAAACCTGACCATTTTCATAGCGCCCGTAATCCGGATGCACGACCACCATGTAGGCGCCGGCGGCCTTCGCCTTGGCCAGCTCGGACGCCAGAAAGCCGTTATATCCCGGCCGGGCCATTCGCCGGACCATTCGCTCCTGCTCGTCCGAAGTGTGGCTCGTATAACTCAGGTAGCGGTGGCCGGCCGCGAATTTGTGGACGGTGATCCGCTGTGTCGAGACAAAATTCATCCCGGACCCTGCCGCCCGCAAAAGGAAATCCGCGTCAACGGGCGCTGTGATCTCTTTGGGATGGCGCCATTTCCCAATTCGATCGGCGACGTCGCGTCGGTGACCGAAACTGGAAGGCGGGAAGAAGTGCCTGAGAGCGGTGTCCGATTCGTCGAAGATGCCGGTCACCCACCGGAAATTGCTTGCCCTGGGGCCATGAAATATCGCGCCGCTCACGACAAAGTCCGGCTGCGGGCTGTGCCCGAAAAGATCTGCCAGTGCCTGGAGATGGTCCGGAGCCCAGATATCGTCATGACCGAGATAGGCAATATATCGCCCGCACGACATCTCTATGCCCGCATTGTTGGGGAAGGCTTGGCTGCCGCCGCGCTCGGGCAGGTTCAACCAGCGGATTTGCGGAGACGCGAGCGCCCGAACCACATCCGCGGTATCGTCAGTGCAGCAATCGCCTACCACCAACAGCTCGAAGTCTCGACAGGTCTGGCTCAGCACCGATTGGATCGACGGAAGAATATGCCTGCCGCGATTGTAGGTGGCCATGATGACGGAAAACGTGGTCATGTTATCCGAATTTGTAAGGGATGCCCGGATGATCGAAGGGGATTCGTGATTTGTCCGGATGCTTAGGATCGTAGACGGTTGTCGGCATGTTGATGAATGTCGCGGTGCTCCTGCCCCGATTCTGAATCCCGTGAACGACATAGGGCGGAATCGTCAGCAGGATCTTGTTTGCCGCGCCGACGTCGAGGACCTTCAGTTTTTCGTAGGTCGGACTATCCTCGCGCAGATCGTAGAGCACGACCCTCAGGTCGCCATTTGTATAGGCGAGCCGGTCGAACTGTCGCTTGTGATAGACCCACGCCCTGATCGATCCCGCCTCGGCCGATACCAGATAGACATGTGGCGGCGGGCTTATGGGCTCCACCAGTGCCGACATGAGGACCGTAAGCTCGCCACGCTTGTCGCCCCTTGTAACCAGCCGCTGCATTCGCACGCCCGCTATCGGATTTTCACTGGAAATGTCTTCCAGAAGCGGAACGTCGTCTTCCCAAGGCTGGTCATCAACAAAATCTTCGAGTGACAGCCTGTCCATCGAGCCCTCCAACGTTAGCGGCAAATGCAATCTAGGCTTGTCCTGCTGTCAGTCGGCGCCAAAGGCAATACACGAGGAGGCGATGGCGCCTCAGCGCTCGCATATCCACAGGGATTCTCGCATATCAACAGGGATTAAGGCGGTCGAACGGCATCCGGTAGTATCAAGAGTCCGGGGATCGTCAGCCGACAGGCGGCGATCCCTTACGCCCGATGTTTCTGCGGATCATGCCGAAATCGGCGCCGCCGGTGGCAAAGGCGGTGACGAAGTAGAGCAACGCCCCGCCGGCCACCAGTGCCAGCAGCGTCGTCGCCTTGACGACCAGCGGCGAGCCGGGACCGAGCCTGACGGCCAGCCAGTGCTCGGCGAAATACAGCGCCACCGCCATCACCGCCGCCGACAGCACCAGCCGGGGAATGCGCTTCAGGAGCGGCACGTCGCGGCCCCAATGGCCGCGCCGGATCAAGACCGCAAGCAGCATCAGCGCGTTGACCCAGCCGGCCACGGCCGAGGCCACCGCAATGCCGGGTGCGCCCATCCTGGGAAACAGCGTCAGCGCGGTGGCGACGTTCACCGCCACCGAGATGGCGGCGAAGATCATCGGCGTGCGCGTGTCCTCGCGGGCGAAATAGCCCGGGGTGAAGGCCTTGATCAGCACGAAGGCCGGCAGGCCAAGGCCGAAGATCGCCAGGATCGCCGCCACGGTCGGGGTCGAATGGTTGGCGGCAAACGCGCCGCGCTCATAGACCAGCCGCACGATCGGCTCCGACATCACCCAGAGCGCCGCCGCCGCCGGCAAGGTCATGAACAGAGTGAACTCGACGGAGCGGTTCTGCAGATTGGCGGCCTCGATGAGATTGCCCGATTTCAGCGCCCGCGACAGTTCGGGCAACAGCACGATCGCCACCGCCACGCCGACGACACCGAGCGGCAGCTGATAGACGCGGTCGGCATAGGCGAGCGAGGACACCGCACTGTCCTGCGCCGACGCGATCGCCGTGCCGATCAACTGGTTGATCTGGGTGATGCCGCCGGTGATCGCCGCCGGCAGGGCCAGGATCAGCAGGCGCTTGACGTTCGGCGTCATCTTCGGCCGGCGGAAGCCGATCGAGATGCCGGCATTGCGCACCGCCACCCAGACGATGGCGAGCTGCACGAGCCCCGCCGCCAGCACGCCCCAGGACAGGCTGAAGCCCACGGCATGCGCATCCAGCCCGTGATACCAGGCATAGCCAAGCACGCTGATCAGGATGATGTTGAGGAAAGCGGGCGCGATCGCCGCCGCGAAATAGCGGCGCAGCGAATTCAGCATGCCGGCCATCATGGCCGCGAGCGACATGCAGATGAGATAGGGGAACATGATCGTCGCCAGCAGGACGGTCGTCTCGAATTTGCCCGGCGTGTCGGCAAAGCCCGGCGCCACCAGATAGCGCACGATCAGCGGCATCGCCAGTTCCATGGCGATGGTCAGCGCCAGCAGCGCCGAGAACAGCACGCCGAACACTTCCTCGGAAAAACGCTTGGCGCCGTCGGTGCCGTGCGTTTCGATCTCCTTGGCAAACAGCGGCACGAAGGCGGCGTTGAACGCGCCTTCGGCAAACAGCCGGCGAAAGGTGTTGGGGAACTGGAAGGCGGCGTTGAAGGCGTCGGCCACCGGTCCGGTGCCGAGCGCTGCCGCCATCAGCATCTCGCGGCCGAAACCAAGCGCGCGGCTCATCAGCGTGCCGGAAGCGACCGTTGCGAATTTCTTGACGAGGCTCATGCTTTTGGGAACTGCCTGCGGAATTGGGACAAAGTGATGGAGGCTGTCACTCGGCCGCCGCCTTGGCCTTGCCGCCGCGTTCGGGCGCGATGCCTTCGAGCGCTGCCATCAGCCGGTTGCGGATGGTGGCGATGCGGGTCGGGTTGTCGATCTTCTGGCCGGTGAGGTCTGTCACATAGAAGGTGTCGATGACCTTTTCGCCGAAAGTGGTGATGTGCGCCGAGGCAATGTCGAGCGACAGGTCGGACAGCGTGCCGGTGATCTCAGACAGCAGGCCCGGGCGGTCGAGCCCCTCGACCTCGATGACCGAAAACCGGTTCGACAGCGCGTTGCGGATTTCGGCGCGTGGCGGGATCTTGAACACCTTGGCGCCGCGCTTTGGCTTGGTGCGCTTCTCGATCATCTCCGGCAGCCAGCTCTTGCCCGACAGCACGTCCTCGATCAGCCGGCCGACACGCTCGGCACGACGGCGTTCGTCCTCGTCACGGTCGAATTCCCTCGAAATCAGGATGGTGTCGAGCGCGCGGCCGTCGGCGGTGGTGAAGATCTGCGCGTCGACGATATTGCCGCCGGCGCCGACGCATGCCCCGGCAATGACCGACAGAAGGCGGGGATGGTCCTGCGCCAGCACGGTGATTTCGGTCACCGCCTCGAACTGGTGGGTCTTGACCATGGTGGCGAGCTTCTTGCCGGCCGCGTCGGCCTCGCGGACGAATTCGGCGTGGCGCAGCTGATCCGGCAGGTCGACCGTGAGCAGATAATTCTCGTAATGCAGCCCGACATAGCGCTTGCGGTCCTTGTCGGACCAGTCCGCGAGTGCCTCGGCCAGGCGTTCGCGCGCCGCCGCCGTGCGCTGGGCGCGCGACACTTCCGAGAAACCGCCGGTCAGCAGCAGTTCGGTCTCGTAGTAGAGCGTGCGCAGCAACTGGCCCTTCCAGCCGTTCCACACACCCGGCCCGACGCCCCTGATGTCGCAGACAGTGAGGATCAACAAGAGCTTCAGCCGCTCGACCGACTGCACGATCGAGGCGAAATCCTCGATGGTCTTGCGGTCGTTGAGGTCGCGGGTCTGCGCCGTCATCGACATGACGAGATGGTTCTCGACCAGCCAGGCGACGGTTTCCGTGTCCGCCGCCGACATCCCCATATGCGGGCAGATGCGCCGTGCGATGCGGGCGCCGGCCTCGGAATGGTCCTCCGGCCTGCCCTTGGCGATGTCGTGCAGCAAGACGGCGACATAAAGCGCCTCGCGGCTCTTCTTCAGGCCGGGCATCAGCGAATGCGACAGCGGATGCACCTTTTCGCCATCGCCGCGCTCGATCTCGGCCAACACGCCGATGCAGCGGATCAGGTGCTCGTCGACCGTGTAGTGGTGGTACATCGAGAACTGCATCATGGCGACGATCTTGCCGAAATCGGGGATCAGCCTGCCCAGCAGCCCCGCCTCGTTCATGCGCCGCAGATTGAGTTCGGCATTGCGGTCGGAGGTCAATATGTCGAGGAACAGCCGGTTGGCCTCTTCGTCGCGCCGCAGCGATTTGTTGACCAGGCCGAGCGAGCGGGTGAGCAGCTTCAGCGCATCGGGGTGGAATTCCAGCCCGTGCTTGTCTGCGAACCAGAACAGCCTGAGCAGATTGACCGGATCGCGCTCGAACACCTGGTCGTCGGCGATGTTGATGCGGTGGTTGTCGACAATGAAATCGGACGTGCCGGCAAGCTTGCGCTTGCGGCGCTGGAAGGTGAGGAAGATGCGATTGAAGCCGGGCACATGCTTGGCCTGCTCCTCTTCCAACGCGGCGCAGAAGATGCGGGTCAGGTCGCCGACATCCTTGGCGACGAGGAAGTAGTGCTTCATGAAGCGCTCGACCGCCGACAGGCCGGGATGGGTGGTGTAGCCGAGCCGCTCGGCGATCTCGCGCTGGATGTCGAAATGCAGCCGCTCTTCGGCCTTGCCGGTGAGGAAATGCATGTGGCAGCGCACCGCCCACAGGAAGTCCTCGGCCTTCTGGAACTCGCGGTACTCGGCCTCGGTGAAGACGCCCTTTTCGACCAATTCCTCGCCGGTGCGCACTCGGTAGAAGTATTTGCCGATCCAGAACAGCGTCTGCAGGTCGCGCAGGCCACCCTTGCCGTCCTTGACGTTGGGTTCTACCAGGTAGCGGCTTTCGCCGGCCTTGGCATGGCGCTCGTCGCGCTCGGCGAGCTTGGCCTGGACATATTCCGGGCCGGTCGTGCGCACCACCTCGTGGTCGAAGCGCAGCATCAACTCGTCATAGAGCTTGCGTTCGCCCCACAGGAAGCGCGCTTCCAGAATCGAGGTGCGGATGGTGATGTCGGTGCGCGACAGCCGCAGGCACTCGTCGATGTTGCGGGTGGCGTGGCCGACCTTTAGGCCCAGATCCCACAGCATGTAGAGCATGTATTCGACGGTCTGCTCGCCCCACGGTGTCTGCTTGTAGGGCAAGAGGAACAGAAGATCGATGTCGGATCCCGGCGCCAGCGTGCCGCGGCCATAGCCGCCCACCGCCACGACGGCCATGCGTTCGGCCGACGAACGGTTCTTCACGCGGTACACATGCGTCGCCGCGAAATCGTAAAGCGCCCGGATCAGCTCATCCATCAGATGCGACAATCGCTCGGCGCAGGCATTGCCGCCGCCATCCTCCTTCAGCATGGCCTCGGCAATCCTCCGGCCTTCGGCGAGCCGGGCCTTGAGAAGCTGCAGCACACCGGCGCGGGCGGCGGCTCCCGAACCGTCACCCGCCGTGGCCGTCGTCAGCGCGGTCATCTCGCGGCGCAAGGCTTCGCCGTCGATCAGTTCATCGAGCTTCAGGGAGATTTTCGCCATAGGTATCAGTCGGCCTTGCCATTTGGGCGGCGTCTATAGCGTGTTTTCGCGGCGCTGGGTATGGGGCCTTCTGGTGGCCCGGCAAGCGGGCTAGTCCGTTGCCTCGATCGGATCGATGGGAACGACGATCCGTTGCCGGAATCTGCAGAAATCGGCGATCCACCGTGCGGTTCGCCCGGCCTCTCTGCTGATTCTCACGGTCATCGGCTTCCTCTGCCTTGTCATAAGCCCGCTAGCGGTCCGCGCGGCATCGCGTTCGTGGTCAAGCAGGCTTGGCAGCCTTCCGTCGACGAATTGATCCTGTGCGCAGAGCGCCGGAACAAGTTGGTAGATGGTCTTGCCGGCCGACATGACGGGGTTGAAGATGAGATCATCGGTAGCAATGCTGACCTGCGCCGTTGCCTCCAGAAAGTCGCGCGCCGTCCGCCGCGAGAGCAGATAACCACCGGCCCCCGGATGGCCCTTGCGGAGCCGGGCCATGGAAAAACCATGTCCGGCAGAGGTCCTTCTCCTCTGGATCACGGTTGTGGAGAAGAATGTCTCGAGCTTCACGACATCGGCGTCCGCCGGCACCCAACTCGTATCGCCCAGCAACGCCCCGGCCCTACTGGAGAAGACCATGTCGTCCTCGAACACGGCGCCGTATGGGGCCTCATCCTGGGCAATGATCGTCCAGCAGGCTCGATGACTGTGCAGGCAGGCGATTTCGCTGCCGGAGAGCGGCCGGGTGGCGTGTATTGCGTGCTGCGGCTGCAGAATCAGGTCGGGATGTTCCTTGCCATCGACCCCCGCGACCCGTTCGAACCCAACGCCGATGCGGGCGAATTCCCTCGACATGTGGGCAAGCCGCTCGGGAGATCGATCGAGGTTGATGACCAGACGCTTCATTTTCACGAGCTATTTTTTCAAAACCCTTGCTTCCAGCGAACCGGCGGGAACCGCCAAGCACCGCGGGAGCCTTCAAGCACAGGTGATGCTATGGTTTGTTGATCTTTCTCGGGTGGATATCATGCCGCAATGGCAGAGCCAACAGAGGACGTCGCGTGCCATTTGCTTCGACACGATGTAGCCACCTGGTACAGGGTGAGCGGCCAATGCCGGGCCAGAAACGAAAAAATCGGAACAGCCCTTGACCTTCCAGTTACTGGAAGCACTACCTCCGCGATCAGGCAGAGGCATAGAGGCATTTTGGAATGACGCACCCAGACCATGACCATCGCGGCGATCACCACGCACAAGGCGCGCACGGCAGTTGTTGCGCGCCGAAAGGCGCCGATACTGCAGCCGTTCTGCGCGATCCGGTCTGCGGCATGACCGTGGATCCAGCAGTCGGCAAGCCGACATCGGAGCATGGCGGTCGCCTCTACCATTTCTGCAGCGAGCGCTGCCGTTCGAAATTCCAGGCCGAGCCGGAACAATACCTCACGGCCACCGACCCCGTCTGTGGCATGAGCGTCGACCGTGCCACAGCCAGGCACTTCGTGCGCCATGAAGGCCAGGGCTTCTATTTCTGTTCCGCCGGCTGCAAGGCGAAATTCGAGGCGGCACCGCAGACTTATCTCGGCGACAGGCCGGCACCGCCGCCCGCGCCCAAGGGCACGCAGTACACCTGCCCGATGCATCCCGAAATCGTCCGCGACAAGCCCGGCTCCTGCCCGATCTGTGGCATGGCGCTTGAGCCGATGGGCGTGCCATCGGGCGATGAAGGGCCAAATCCCGAACTGGTCGATTTCACCAGGCGGTTCTGGGTCAGCGCAGTCCTGTCGATCCCGCTTCTGATCGTCGCGATGGCGCCAATGATTGGAGTGTCGTTCGAAAGCTGGGTCGATGATCGCACAAAGGTCTGGATAGAATTGCTCCTGGCAAGCCCGGTGGTGCTCTGGGCCGCTTTTCCCTTCTTCCACCGTGGCTGGGAGTCTGTCCTCAACCGCAGCCCCAACATGTGGACGCTGATTTCGCTAGGCGTCGGCGCGGCCTACATCTACAGCGTCGTCGCCACCCTGTTTCCGGACATCTTCCCGCATCAGTTCCGCGGCCATGGCGGCGCGGTGCCGGTCTATTTCGAGGCCGCCGCCGTTATTGTCGCGCTGGTTTTCCTCGGCCAGGTGCTGGAATTGCGTGCCCGCGAAAAGACCGGGTCGGCAATCCGCGCCTTGCTCGATCTGGCGCCGAAGACCGCGCGCCGTATGGCCGAAGACGGTTCCGAGGCCGATGTGCCGCTGGACAGCGTCAAGGCTGGCGATCGCCTGCGTATCCGGCCCGGTGATGCCGTGCCGGTCGACGGCACGGTGCTCGAAGGCCGCTCCTCCATCGACGAATCGATGATCACGGGCGAGCCGCTGCCGGTCGAAAAGGCCGAGGGCGACGCTCTCACCGGCGGCACGCTCAACAAACAAGGTTCGCTGATCATGCGTGCCGAACGGATCGGCGCAGAGACCACGCTGGCGCGCATCGTCGAACTCGTCGCCAAGGCACAGCGCTCGCGCGCGCCGATCCAGGGGCTGGCAGACCGCGTTTCCTTCTACTTTGTCCCGGCCGTCGTCCTTGTCGCCGTTGTGGCCTTCATCGCCTGGGCCGTCTTCGGCCCCGAGCCCAGCCTGATCTTCGCCATCGTCTCGGCGGTCTCGGTGCTGATCATCGCCTGTCCCTGTGCGCTTGGCCTCGCCACGCCGATGTCGATCATGACCGCCACCGGACGCGGGGCGCATGCTGGCGTGCTGATCAAGGAAGCCGCCGCGCTCGAACGCTTCGCCTCCGTCGACACGCTGATCGTCGACAAGACCGGCACGCTGACCGAGGGCAGACCGAAACTGACGGATGTCGTCGTGGCAACCGGCTTTTCCGAAGACGAATTGCTGGGGCTCGCCGCGAGCCTGGAGAAGGGCTCGGAACATCCGCTGGCCGAGGCCATCGTCGAGGGCGCCGCGGCGCGCGGTGCGACCGTCACCGACGCCGGCGATTTCGAGGCGGTTACCGGCAAGGGTGTTTCCGGCACGGTGTCGGGTAAGGCCGTCGCGCTCGGCAATGCCGCGATGATGGGCGATCTCGGCGTTGACGTTTCCGCCGTTTCGGCCGGCGCAGAAGCGCTGCAGGGCGATGGCAAGACGGCGATGTTCGTCGCTGTCGGCGGCAGACTGGCCGGCATCGTCGCCGTCGCCGATCCCATCAAGGCGACCACCGCCGAGGCGATCAAGGCGCTGCATGACAGCGGACTCAGGATCATCATGGCGACCGGCGACAATGAGCGCACGGCCAACGCAATCGCCAAAAGCCTCGGCATCGACGAGGTTCGCGCCGGCCTGTTGCCGGAACAGAAGGCAGCCCTGGTCGAGGAACTGCGCGGCAGGGGCGCCGGCGTCGCCATGGCCGGCGACGGCGTCAACGATGCGCCGGCCTTGGCCAGCGCCGATGTCGGCATCGCCATGGGCACCGGCGCCGATGTCGCGGTCGAAAGCGCCGGCATCACTTTGGTCAAGGGCGACCTCAACGGCATCGTCCGCGCCCGCACGCTGGCCCAGGCGACGATCGGCAACATCCGCCAGAACCTGTTCTTCGCCTTCCTCTACAATGTCCTTGGCGTGCCCGTCGCCGCAGGCGTGCTCTATCCGCTCACCGGCATGCTTTTGTCGCCGATGCTGGCGGCAGCGGCGATGAGCCTGTCTTCCGTCTCGGTCATCGCCAACGCATTGCGGCTGCGAACGTTGAAACTCTGATCCAAACCCCCAAATACGAAACTCAACCAACAGGAGACCATGAATGACCTTGGCCAAGAAACTCGTGCTTTTGCTGATGGCGGCGGGAATGCTGCTCGCCGTCTTCCTCGAAAGCGTTCCGGCGCAGAGCGAAGAAATGAAACACGACATGGCGGGCATGGCGATGGGTGCGCAAAGCCCTGCCACCGTTGGCTACAAGAAGGCGATGGACAAGATGCACAAGGACATGATGGTCAAATACACCGGCAATGCCGATGTCGATTTCGTCCGCGGCATGATCCCGCACCACCAGGGCGCCATCGACATGGCCAAGGTCGAGCTTGCCAACGGTAAGGACCCGGAAATCCGCAAGCTCGCCGAAGGCGTCATCGCCGCGCAGGAAGCCGAGATCAAGCAGATGCAGGATTGGCTCGCCGCGCATCCAGTGAAGTGAGCCTTTCGCGACGGGGAGATTTGGGCGAGAACGCCTCTGGATTCTCTCGCCCGCCCTATGATGCGATTCGGCCTCAAACGGAGCCTGCCATGCCATCCACCATCAGAACCACCACACTGCCTTCTGGCGAAGCCATTCAAGTGCTCGGCCAGGGCACGTGGAAGATGGGCGAGGATTCGCGTCGCCGTGCCGATGAGGTCAACGCTCTCAAACTCGGCCTCGATCTTGGCCTCACGCTGATCGACACCGCCGAAATGTATGCCAGCGGCGGCGCCGAGGAAGTGGTGGCGCAAGCCATTGCCGGGCGCCGCGCCGAGGTCTTCGTGGTCTCGAAAGTTTTGCCATCGAACGCGTCGCGCGCCGGCGTGCAGCGCGCCTGCGAGAACAGCCTGAAGCGCCTGCGCACCGACCGCATCGATCTCTATCTCCTGCATTGGCCGGGCAGCGTGCCTTTGGCGGAGACGGTCGAAGCCTTCGAGGCCTTGAGGAGGGCCGGCAAGATCCGCCATTGGGGCGTCAGCAATTTCGACACCGAGGACATGGAGGACCTGGCCGGTTTGCCCGACGGTGGCAACGTCCAGACCAACCAGGTGCTTTACAATCTGGTCCGACGTGGCCCCGAATTCGATCTGGCGCCCTGGAGCCGCAAGCGCGGCATCCCTTTGATGGCCTATTCGCCGGTCGAGCAGGGCGCGCTGGCACGTAATACTGGGCTTGACGCCGTCGCCGCCCGCCACAATGCGACCGCGGCACAAATCGCCCTGGCCTGGGGGATGCAGCAGGAAGGCGTCATCGCCATTCCGAAAGCCAGCAGCCAGGAGCACGTCCGCCAGAATTTTGCGGCGCTCGACATAAAGCTCACAGCTGGGGATCTCGCCGATCTCGACCGTGCGTTCCCGCCACCGACGCGCAAGCGTGGGCTGGAGATGATCTAATTACTTCCCCGCCAGTCCCTTCAGCCGGTAAAGCGCTTCCAGCGCTTCCCTCGGCGTCATCTCGTCGGGGTTGATCTCGCCCAGCGCGGCGCCGAGCGCGTCGCTCTTCACCGGCTTCGGCGCCTCCCGCTTCATGGCCACGGAAAACAGCGGCAGGTCGTCGACCAGCCGGTTGGTCTTGCCGGAAACCTCGCCTTCCTCCAGCTGGTGCAGCACCTGCTTGGCCCGGTCGACCACCGCTTCCGGCAGGCCGGCGAGCCGCGCCACCTGCACGCCATAGGAGCGGTCGGCGGCACCCTTGCCGACCTCGTGCAGGAAGACGACGTCGCCTTCCCATTCCTTGACCCGCATGGTGACGTTGTGGAGCCGCGCCAGCTTGCCGGCGAGCGAGGTCATTTCGTGGAAATGGGTGGCGAAGATCGCCCGGCAGCGGTTCTTCTCATGCAGGTACTCCACCGCCGCCCAGGCGATCGACAGGCCGTCGAAGGTGGCGGTGCCGCGGCCGATCTCGTCGAGGATCACCAGCGCCCGTTCGCCGGCCTGGTTGAGGATCGCCGCCGTCTCGACCATCTCGACCATGAAGGTCGAACGGCCGCGCGCCAGATCGTCCGAGGCGCCGACTCGCGAGAACAGCCGGTCGACGACGCCGATATGGGCCGATGTTGCCGGCACGAAGGAGCCGGTCTGGGCCAGGATGGCGATCAGCGCGTTCTGCCGCAGGAACGTCGATTTACCGCCCATGTTCGGGCCGGTCAGCAGCCAGATCGCGCCGTTCTTGGCGTTCCCCTCCGGCGACAGGTCGCAATCATTGGCGACGAACGGCCCGTCGCCGGAACGGCGCAAGGCCTGCTCGACAACCGGATGCCGACCGCCGTAGATTTCGAAGGCAAGGCTGGAATCCACCACCGGCCGGCACCAGGCTTCGCTTTCCGAAAGCAGCGCCAGTGCCGCCGAGACATCGATCGCTGCCAGCGCATCGGCGCCGGCACGGATCTTTTCCGCCTCGCCGACGGCTTGCGCCGTCAGCGCATCGAACGCCGCCAGTTCGATGCTGAGCGCCCGGTCTGCCGCGTTGGCGATCTTGGTCTCGAGTTCGGCAAGCTCCGTCGTGGTGAAGCGCATGGCATTAGCCATGGTCTGGCGGTGGATGAAGCGCGCCTTGGCGCCATCGCTGCCGGTCATGATCGCATGATGGTTGGCGGTCACCTCGATGTAGTAACCCAGCACATTGTTGTGCCGGATCTTCAGGGAACGGATGCCGGTCTCCTCGATCAGCGAGCGCTCCAGCCCGGCGATCACTTTTCGCGATTCGTCGCGCAACGCCCGCATCTCGTCGAGTTCCGGGTGGTAACCGCCGCGCAGGAAGCCACCGTCGCGCTTGAGCAGCGGCAATTCCTCGCCGAGCGCCTGCGTCAGATGCTGGGCAAGCGCCTGCGGCAGCGCCTGGATGGCGGCCATCGCGTCCGCCAGTTCCTGGGGCAGGGCGGTTGCGGCGAAGATTTCGACGATGGCGCCGGCCGCCTCGAAACCGGCGCGTAGTGCGCCGAGGTCGCGCGGGCCACCGCGGTTGAGCGCCAGCCGGGACAGCGCACGCGGCATGTCGGCGACGCTTTTCAGGCTCGTCCGCACCGCCTGGCAAAGCCGGGTTTCGGAGCGGAAGAACGACACCGAGTCCAGGCGTGCGCCAATCGCCGCCGGGTCGGTCAGCGGCGCCATCAACCGGTCGGCGAGCAGCCTTGCGCCGCCGCCGGTCACCGTGCGGTCGATCGCCTTGAACAGCGAGCCCTCGCGGCTGCCGGACAGCGTGCGTAAGAGTTCGAGATTGCCGCGCGTCGCCGGATCGATGAACAGGGTCGAGCCCTGCTCTTCGCGCTCCGGCCGCGACAAAGGCGGCCGCTCGGCCTTCTGCGTCTTCTCGACATAGGCGATGGCGCCCGAGATCGCCGACAGTTCGGCGCGCGAGAACGTGCCGAAACTGTCCGGCGTCGCCACGTCGAAGAAGCGGGCGATGCGCCCGGTGGCCGAGGCAGAATCGAACAGCGACGGCGGCTGTGGATTTGCGACGCGGCCGAGCACGTCGAACACCGGCCTCAGTTCGGGATCATGGAACACCGGCTCGGCGACGATCAGCTCGCGCGGATCGACACGGAAAATGTCGGCCAGCAGCCGGTCGGCGGTGGTCTCGGCAACGCGGAAGGCGCCGGTCGAGATGTCGATCCAGGCAATTGCGAAGGAATGGTCGCTGCCGCCCTTCACCCGGCCCAGCGCCATCAGGAAGCTCGATTCCGACGGCGCCAGCAATTTGTCCTCGGTGATGGTGCCCGGCGTCACCAGCCGCACCACGTCGCGGCGCACCACCGATTTGGAACCGCGTTTCTTGGCCTCAGCCGGATCCTCGATCTGCTCGCAGACGGCGACGCGGAATCCCTGGCCGATCAGCTTCTGCAGATAGTCGTCGGCCGCATGCACCGGCACGCCGCACATCGGGATATCGTGGCCCTGGTGCTTGCCGCGCTTGGTCAGGACGATGCCCAGCGCCCGGCTCGCCTTTTCGGCGTCGTCGAAGAACAGCTCGTAGAAATCGCCCATGCGGTAGAACAAGAGCGAATCCGGGTTCGCCGCCTTGATCTCGATGAACTGCTCCATCATCGGCGTGACGGCGGCCGTGCCGGGCGGCGGCGTCATCACCTCGGGGGCGTCGGGCTCATTCGCTAGGTGCATGTTCATGGCGCGGCACGCTAGCAGATGTGTTGGCCGGGTTTAATGCCGGAGCTTCGAAAAGCAGGGGAAGACCGAGGCGATCGTTTGCACGCAATTGTCCTTCGGCCTGCGATTCCCGCGCGCTGGCGGTTTACACGCGGCGGCGCGTGGTCTTAATTCGGACCGAAACAAAGCACCCGCTTCAAGGAGGTGCTGCACCGGCGAGGAAATCAAAAGCATCATGGCCAGGAAAACCGAGAACAACGGTCCGTCCGTCAGCGCGCAGGAAGCGCTCGAATTCCATGCGATGGGCCGGCCTGGCAAGCTGGAGATCGTCGCCACCAAGCCGATGACGACGCAGCGCGATCTGAGCCTCGCCTATTCGCCAGGCGTCGCCGTGCCGGTGCGCGCCATCGCCGAGGATCCCAGCCGCGCCTTCGACTATACGACGCGCGGCAACATGGTGGCCGTCATCTCCAACGGCACCGCCATCCTTGGCCTCGGCAATCTCGGTGCGCTGGCCTCCAAGCCGGTGATGGAGGGCAAGGCGGTGCTGTTCAAGCGCTTCGCCGATGTCGATTCCATCGACCTCGAGGTCGACACCGAGGATGCCGACGAGTTTATCAACTGCGTGCGCTTCCTCGGGCCGTCCTTCGGCGGCATCAACCTCGAGGATATCAAGGCGCCGGAGTGCTTCATCATCGAGCAGCGCCTGCGCGAGCTGATGGACATCCCGGTCTTCCACGACGACCAGCACGGCACCGCCATCATCTCGGCCGCCGGCCTGATCAACGCGCTGGAGATCACCGGCCGCGACATGAAGACCACCAGGCTGGTCTGCAACGGCGCGGGTGCCGCCGGCATCGCCTGCATCGAGCTGATGAAGGCGATGGGCTTCGCACCCGAAAACATCATCCTGTGCGACACCAAGGGCGTGGTCTTCCAGGGCCGCACCGAAGGCATGAACCAGTGGAAGTCGGCGCATGCGGTGAAAACCGAGGCACGCAGCCTTGCCGAGGCGCTCGACGGCGCAGACGTCTTCCTCGGCCTCTCGGCCAAGGGCGCGCTGACCACCGCCATGGTGCAATCGATGGCCAAGAACCCGATCATCTTCGCCATGGCCAATCCCGATCCGGAAATCACGCCGGAGGAAGTGGCCGAGATCCGCACCGACGCCATCATGGCGACGGGCCGTTCGGACTATCCGAACCAGGTCAACAACGTGCTCGGCTTCCCCTACATCTTCCGCGGCGCGCTGGATGTACGGGCGACCACCATCAATGACGACATGAAGATCGCCGCGGCCCGCGCGCTGGCCGAACTGGCGCGCCAGGACGTGCCCGACGACGTCGCCGCCGCCTATCAGGGCAACCGGCCGAAATTCGGGCCCAACTACATCATTCCGGTACCGTTCGACCCGCGGCTGATCTCCGCCATTCCGCTGGCGGTTGCCAAGGCAGCTATGGAGTCGGGCGTCGCCCGCAAGCCGATCCTCGACCTCGACCGCTATGCGCAGGAACTGTCGGCTCGCCGCGACCCGATCGCCTCGACCCTGCAGCGCATCTACGACCGCGTCCGCCGCCAGCCCAAGCGCATCGTCTTCGCCGAGGGCGAGGAGGAGCAGGTGATGCGCGCTGCCGTCTCCTATGTGAACCAGCGCCTCGGCACCGCCATCCTGCTCGGCCGCGACGACGTCATCAAGGAAAACGCCAAGCACGCCGGCATCGACCTGAACAAGCAAGGCATCGAGATCATCAATGCAAGGCTGTCGCGCCGCAACGGCATCTACACCGACTATCTCTACGAGCGCATGCAGCGCAAAGGCTTCCTGTTCCGCGACTGCCAGCGCCTGATCAACAACGACCGCAACCATTTCGCCGCCTGCATGGTGGCGCTGGGCGACGCCGACGGCATCGTCACCGGCGTGACCCGTAACTATTCCACCGCGCTCGACGACATCCGCCGCGTCATCGACGCCAAGCCCGGCCACCGCGTCATCGGCGTCTCGATCGTGCTTGCGCGGGGCAAGACCGTGCTGGTCGCCGACACCGCCGTGCACGACATGCCGAATGCCGAGCAGATCGCCGATATCGCCGAGGAAGCGGCTGGCTTTGCCCGCCGCATGGGCTACGAGCCGAGGCTCGCCATGCTCGCCTATTCCACCTTCGGCCACCCCCAGGGTGAGCGCTCCGAACGCGTCCAGGAAGCCGTGCGCATCCTCGACAAGCGCCGCGTCGATTTCGAATATGACGGCGAAATGGCCGCCGACGTCGCGCTGAATGCCCGCGCCATGGCGCAATACCCATTCATCCGCCTCACCGGCCCGGCCAATGTGCTGATCATGCCGGCCTTCCACTCGGCCTCGATCTCGACCAAGATGCTGCAGGAACTCGGCGGCTCGACGGTCATCGGCCCGTTGCTGGTCGGCCTGAACAAGCCGGTGCAGATCGTCTCGCTGAACGCCAAGGACTCGGACATCGTCAACATGGCGGCGATCGCGGCGTACACGGCGGGGACTTGAGGGCCGGTCCGCGTCGAAGGCGGAAGCCAACGATCCGGCTCTTCGAACCCGGCGGCGCTCGAAACGCCGTCGGCTCCCCATAACAGATTGATAAGATTCACCTGATATACGGAAACTCTTGCCGCATGCCGTAACGGCATCCACGGCGCGCTCAGACCGCTAAATGGGGGTGCGGCCATGAAGCATGACGGAGTTTCCGTACCCACGGCCGGCCCGGGGGTCTACCACGACGAGCGGCTGGACGCCTTGCTCAGCATTACCGGCCGCATGGACGGTTATCTCTACCGCTGCCGCAACGACGCGTCCTACACCATGCTCTATATCAGCGACGGCATCTTCACCGTCAGCGGTTATCGGCCGAGCGATTTCATCCACAATGCGGTGCGCGACTATGTCTCGGCCATCCATCCGGATGACCTGCCATCGGTCTATGCCGCCGTCGACGCCGCGCTCGAGGCGCGCTGCAACTGGAACGTCGACTACCGTATCGTGCCCAGGGCCGGCGAACCGCTCTGGGTCCGCGAGATCGGCGGCGGTGTCTGGGACAAAGCCGGCGAACTCGAATTCCTGGAGGGCTTCGTCGTCGACATCAGCGACCGCAAGGTCGTCGAGGACCTCAACGCCCAGCTGGTCCTGGATCTGAAGACCGCCAACGAGGAACTCTCCGCGCAAAAGCGCGAGATCGAGGTGGCGAAGCAGCAGAGCGACCATTCGGCCAACCACGATGCCTTGACCGACCTGCCCAACCGGCGTGCGTTCCACAACGAGCTCAAATCGGTGGTCGCCCGCTGCGGCGCCACCGGCGAGGCGGCCGGGCTGCTGTTCATCGACCTCGACCGGTTCAAGGAAGTCAATGACACGCTCGGCCACGAGGCCGGCGATGCGCTGCTGCAGCGTGTGTCGAGCCAGCTTCGCTCGATCCTGCGCAGCGCAGATTTCGTCGCCCGGCTCGGCGGCGACGAGTTCGCCTTCCTGTTCTCGGCCGACACCGAGCTGGCACGGCAGAAGGCCGTGCGCGTCGCCGAACGCATCCTGGAAAGGTTGCGAATCAAGGTCCCCGCGCCCAATGGCGCCATCCAGGTCGGTTGCACCGTTGGCGTGGCGATGTATCCGGCGGAAGCCGGCGACTCCGAAGCGCTGATCGCGCTCGCCGACCGGCTGATGTACATCGGCAAAAAGAGCGGCCGAAACCGGCTCGTCACCGCGAGCGAAATGGCGCCACAACAGCCATCGCCCAGGCCTCGTCTTCGCAAGACGGCGTAGCTATCGCCGGCTTCAGCCCGGCGCGAACGCCCGTGCCGCTTCGACGACCTCCTCGATCTGGTCCTGCCGCAGCAGGTCGATCGGAACGCGGCCGTCGAGCTGTGCCGCCGGGCGCGTCAGCCACAGCCAGGCAAGTCTCGGATTGCCTATCAGCGACTGCACGTTGCTTATGCCGGCGACCGGCCTGCCGTCGACGAACTGCGCCAGCGGGAAAACGTGCTTGCGGCCGCCCTTGCGCAAGGCGATGACGTCGCCGCGCCTCTGCCAGCGGTGCAGGGTCGAGCGGGCGATGCGCAGGTTTTCCTCCAGATAGGTCGAGCCGGCGACGCGGCCGGCCCAGTCCTCGATCAGCATCGATTCGAGGTCGTCGGACCGTGGCGGCGGGGCAAGCGTTTCATCGGCCGGCAACGCCCTCGGCATATCGGTGACGCCGGCTTCGCTGCGGCGCGCGGCTTCGGCCGCCAGTGCGCGCACGAATTTCGAGGCAAGGCCGGGAAGGTCGGCATGGATGGCGTCGATGGCGCGCTGGTGCTTTGGCGACAGCAAGGTGACGGCGGATGCTATGCTGCCGGCGATCTTGCCGACCGAGACCACGGTGGACTGGTTTATCGCTTCGTCATAATGGGCAAGCGCACGTTCGACGTCCTCCGCGACCATCTCCGCGAAGTCGTCCTGTCCAAGACCGGTTGTCTGAAATCTGCTCATGCACATGTCTTCCGGCCGCGTGCGCTCCTCCCTCAGCCGCGGCCGATTGCTGAATATCTACTGCGGAAAACGGAAATCATGGCGGCAACGGATCGCGCCGCCCGACAGCTTGCTGTCTTGCATCTTTTCAACATCCCATCTGACTGCGGGCGCCCCGAAATGTCAGTCACGGGACGCTCTCGATTTCGTGTAGGAGCGATATGTGACAACTGCGCGACGGTGAGAAGCGGTCCGCTTTTCCTTCTCCCCTTGTGGGAGAAGGTGGATTGGCGCGTAGCGCCAAGACGGATGAGGGGTGTTCCAGCGGAGTGAGACGTTGGCGTTCCCTGGAACACCCCTCATCCGTCGCCTGCGGCGACACCTTCTCCCACAGGGGGAGAAGGGAAAGGAGCTCTACAGCAACCCAGCCTGTTCCGCCTCGCGGCGCAGGTTCTGCCTTGGCCTTGGGCCGATCTGCTGGATCACCAGGCCGGCGGCCAGTGAGCCAAGGTCGCCGCAGGTCTTGAGGTCGCGGCCTTGCGTATAGCCATGCAGGAAGCCGGCGGCGTAGAGATCGCCGGCGCCCGTCGTGTCGACCAGTTCCCGGATCGCCGTCGCCTGGATCACCACGGTCTCGTCGCCGCGCACGATGACCGAGCCTTTTTCCGAGCGGGTGACGGCGGCTATTCTGCAGTCCTTGCGGATCTTGGCCAGCGCCTCGTCGAAGGACGATGTCTGGTAGAGCGACTTGATCTCGTGGCTGTTGGCAAAGACGATGTCGACCGTGCCCGAGCGCATCAGCTCGAGGAATTCGTCGCGGTAGCGGTCGACGCAGAACGAATCCGACAGCGTCATGGAGACTTCGCGGCCTGCCGCATGCGCCAGCCTGGCCGTCTGCCGGATCGCCTCCTTGGCGCGCGGCGGGTCCCACAGATAGCCTTCGAAATAGGTGACCTTGGCGCCCGATGCCTTGTCGGCCTCGACATCCTCCGGCCCAAGCTCGACGCAGGCGCCGAGATAGGTGTTCATCGAGCGTTCGCCGTCGGGTGTGACGAAGATCATCGAGCGCGCCGTCGGCGGCTCGCCCGTGAGCGGCTTGGTGTCGAAGGCGACGCCCTGCGCGCGGATGTCGTGGGCGTAGATTTCGCCCAGCCCATCGTTGGAGACCTTGCCGAAGAAGGCGGCGCGGCCGCCGAAAGAGGCAACGCCAGCCGCCGTGTTGCCGGCGCTGCCGCCGGAGGCTTCGATCGCCGGACCCATGCGGCTATAGAGCAGTTCGGCGCGGTGGGTGTCGATGAGGTTCATCGCGCCCTTGATGATGCCGTTGGTTTCGAGGAATGCCTCCTCGCACTGGGCGATGATGTCGACAATGGCATTGCCGATGCAAAGCACGTCATAATCCGGCATCAATGTCTCCGCCAAAAACCCGAGCCGGCTTCTTGTCACGCTGGCCGGGCGCGGGTTTAGCGATTCGCGGCGGCTTTGCCTAGGGCATGTTGCTATTCAGGTGATGCCGGCCTGACCTGAATTGCAACGAGCCCTGGAGCGCGACACGCCAGGCGCTACGACAATTCGACCGTGGACGAAGCATTTCTTCGCGGCGTTGCCTACAAGTCAGCCCGATCGATCACATCGGAATACGGCAGGCCCATGTCCGCAAAGAACGACACGACAACCGACCTGGCATTGCTCGGTGTGCTGGCTGTGCTGTGGGGTGCTTCCTACACTTTCATCAAGATCGGCGTCGAAACCATCCCTCCGGTGACTTTCATCGCCGCCCGCACCTTGATCGCCGGCGGCATCCTGTTCGCCGTCATCCGTTGGCGCGGACTTGCGATGCCGCACGACCTGGCCATCTGGCGCCGCTTCGCCTTCCAGGCCTGCCTCAACAGCGTCATACCGTTCACGCTGATCGCCGCGGCCGAGCGCTCGGTCGATGCCGGCCTCGCCACCATCCTCAACGCGACCTCGCCGATCTTCACCTTCCTGCTGACGGCGCTCATCACCCGCCACGAGCCGGTCACGGTGCGCAAGCTGATCGGTGTCGGTGCCGGCATAGCCGGCATCTGCCTTATTGTCGGCACGGAGGCGCTGGGTGGTCTCGGCCACGAGCTGTGGGCGCAGGTCGCCATCGTCGTGGCGACGATCTGCTATGCCGGGGCCGCCATTTTCGGCCGCAGCTTCAAGGGTCTCGATCCGATGCTGCCGGCGGCAGGCTCGATGCTGTGCGGCGCGGTCATGCTGGTGCCGCTCAGCCTGGTGGTCGACCAGCCCTGGGCGCTCGCGCCATCGACGGCGTCGATCCTGGCCTTGCTCGGCCTGTCGGTGTTTTCGACCGCACTTGCCTTCGTCATCTATTTCCGCCTCATCCACACGCTGGGTTCCGTCGGCACCACGTCGCAGGCCTATCTGCGCGTGCCGATCGGCGTCGGCATCGGCGCCGTCTTCCTCGGCGAAAGCCTGGGGCCGACGGCGTGGCTCGGCATGGCTTTTGTCGTGGCCGGCGTCGCGGCCATGACCATTCCGGTCCGTAAGCCGGCCTTCGCCCGTTAGACGCCCCGATTTACTTGTGCTCGCGGCCCGCGCTGCCTATCTCGGAAGCGTCCCGCCTTCCGGCGGTGTCCTGCGACCCGGGGGGTGAAACACGGTGATTTTCGACGCTGCCCGCATCGCGGTCTTCGAGCTGCTCTCGCCGCCGTTTCGTGCCGTGTTCATCAAGACGCTCGGCCTGACCGTGCTGGCGCTGGTCGCCTTGTGGTTCGGCCTGACCAGCCTTGTCGAGTGGCTGGCTTTACCATGGCTCCAGACCTTGTTGCCGGGCATACCGTCCTGGGCCGGCTGGCTTGGCGGCATCATCGCGGCCATCGCCCTTGCCTTCGGCATGGCACTGCTCGTCGCGCCGGTCACGGCGGTGATCGCCGGCTTGTTCCTCGACGATGTCGCCGAAGTGGTCGAGCGCACCGATTATCCCCGCGACCCGGTCGGGCGCGCCATGCCGGCGCTGCGCTCGCTGGTGCTGGCTATAAAGTTCTTCGGCGTCGTCATTCTCGGCAACATCGTGGCGCTCATGCTCCTGCTGGTGCCGGGTATCAACATCGCCGCCTTCTTCATCGTCAACGGCTATCTGCTCGGCCGCGAATTCTTCGAATTCGCCGCGATGCGCTTTCGCCCTGAGGATGAAGCCAGGGCCTTGCGCCGGCAGTATGCCGGCACGGTGTTTCTCGCCGGGCTGGTCATAGCGGCCTTCCTTGCCATGCCGCTGCTCAATTTGCTGACGCCGCTCTTCGCCGCCGCCATGATGGTGCATCTGCACAAGGCGGTTTCGGCGCGGGAAAGCCGTCGCTGACCACGGTCGTCTTATGACGGCCGCCGTTTAATCCGGGGATTTGCCGAACAGCGCCTGCAATTTGCCGAACGGCATGGCGGCGCGGGTGAAGCCGAACGTGCCGTCCTGCTGGATTTCGCGCGTCGCCGTCTCCAGCATGCCATAGGCGAAATTGGTCAGCCACGGCCCGAGCGAAATGCGCTTCACTCCGGCCTTTGAGAGATCGGCGATGGTGAAGCCCGGTTTCGCCATGACGTTGACCGGCTTGCTGAGCGCCGAACACAACGTTCGCACCATCTCGACGTCGCCGATCCCAGGCGCATAGAGCACGTCGGCGCCGGCCTTCTCGAAGGCCTGCAGCCGCTTGATGGTGTCGTCGAGATCGGACTTGCCCCACAGAAAATTCTCGGCCCGCGCCGTGAAGACGAAATCGCGTCTTAAGGCCCGCGCCGCCTCCGCCGCCGCCGCGACGCGCTCGACCGCGTGGGAGAAATCATAGATCGGCCTGTCGGGATCGCCGGTGTGGTCCTCGATCGAGCAGCCGGCAAGGCCGGCGGCTTCCGCCGCGAAGATGGTTTCGGCGGCCCGCTCGGCGCTGTCGCCCTTGCCTTTCTCGAGATCGGCGGAGACCGGCAGGTCGGTGGCCGCCGTCACCTCGCGGCAGTGATGGATCATCTGCTCGAAGGTCACCGCGCCGTCCGGCAGGCCGCGCGAAAAGGCAAAGCCGGCGCTGGTCGTCGCCAGCGCCTTGAAACCGAAGGATCCGAGCAGCTTGGTCGTGCCCGGATCCCAGGGATTGGGCATGACGAAAGTCGAGGCATGCAGGTCACGAAAGATCTTGCCCTTGTCCATGAATGCTCCCCATCACAAGTGTTTGGGGGCGGATGCTATCGCGCCGTCTTCGGCCGGGCAAATAAATGCGCTTGGTTCAGAAGCGTTTCTCGTTCTCTGCTGCCAATTTCTCGAACGCGTCGGAATCCTTGACGTAGCGCGATGTCTTCTTGTCCCAATGATAGGTAACGGAAATGTCGTGCGACGACGCTTCGGGCGGCGCGTCATCGCAGCTTTCATCGCTTGGCACGGTGCTGTCGGTGACCGTCACCTTGACGGCGGCATAGGGCTGGCCGTCGGCGATGGTCTGGAAGGTCACATCCTGCTTGCGGCTGTAGGCGCAGAGCCTTTCGTCGAACGTGTAGATCATGTCGACCAGCTCGAATTTGTCGTCGCGGACCATGATCAGCGGCGTGATCACATAGCCCTGGCTCGAATTGAAATGCGTGCTCATGGTGATCAGCATGTCGTCGCCGGCGCCGATCGAGAGCTTGTTCGGCTCGCGAAAATAGGTGCTGCGGTCGACCGCGACATTGGCCGCATCGAGCAGTTTCGGCTTGGCCGTGACGTCGTAGAGCGCCAGCACAGCATAGCCTCTGCACTGTCGGGAGAGTCGCCAAGGTCGAACAGCATCGCCAGTCGGTCCTGGCCGCCGGCCCTGATGGGAAGCACGGCGGCATTGGGGAAGCTGGATGTCTCTGGCGGCGAGCCGCCGCTATCCGGTCCCTCGACATGGCGCATCTCGATCGGCAATCCGCCCTTGTAGAAACCATTCCCGTCCGAGGCGAGGCTCGGGATGACCAATTTGGCCAGGTCGAGATAGGTGACATCGCTGCGGCCGGGCAGGGCGCTGCCGAGATCCGGGAAGCTGACGGTTTGCGCGCCGGCCGCGGTCCACAAGAGCGGCAGCAGCATCACGGCGAGGATGAAGCGGAAAAGGTTCGTTTGCATGAGCGCCCCCCAAGATCAGGCCACTCACGCTAGAGCAGTTCCAGGAAAAGTGTGAGCGGTTTTCCGCCTGGAATTGCGTCAAAACAAAGAGTTAGAGCGGTTCGCCGTTTCCATGAAACGGTGAAACGCTCTAGCAGCACGGGTTCCAGCATCGTGCAGCCGTGCCGGAACCGGATCAGTGGATCGGCACCATCCCGGCCAGCTCGCGCATGTCGTCGAACAGGATGCCGCCGGCCTCGATCAGGCCATCTCGGTCGGAATAGGGGTCGCCATGATAGGAAAACACCCGCATGCCGGCGGCGATACCGGCCTGCGTCCCGGCGACGCTGTCCTCGATGACGATGCAGTCGACGGGCGCGAAGCCCATGGTCTTGGCCGCATGCAGGAACAGGTCGGGGAACGGCTTGCCGCGCCCGACCATGGTCGAGGAAAACATCGCATGTTCGAACAATGGCAACAGCCCGGTCTGGCCGAGTGTGATGTGCATCTTCGAAATCCTGGCCGAGGTGGCCACGCAATAGGGGATGCCGGCCGCGCGGACCGTCTCAATGAATTCCCGGACATAGGGGATCGCCTCGACGCCATGGGAAAACAGGTCCGGCAGGCCGGCATTCCAGCGCTCGACGAAATCGGCGCCAAGCCGGACCTCGGTCGCCGCCTCGATCTCTTTCTGCACCGAAGCCATGCTGCGGCCGGAGAAATTCTTGCGGCAATATTCGAAGCTTGTCGGATAGCCGGCAGCCGCCAACCATTCGGCGAGGCGTCGATTGGCGAGATTCTCCGTATCGACGAGGATGCCGTCGCAGTCGAAGATAACCAGCTTTGGTATTTGCATCAGGCGGTGCCGGTCGATCCGAACCCGCCCGCACCACGCGCCGTGCCGCCAGCCAGCGAACGCTCTTCGACGGCCACCTGCGTCACCGCGGCGAAAACGATCTGGGCGATGCGCATGCCGCGCGTCACGGCAAAATCCTCGTCGCCGAGATTGATCAAAAGCACCTTCACCTCGCCGCGATAGTCGCTGTCGACCGTGCCGGGGGAGTTGAGCACGGTGAGGCCATGCTTGAAGGCAAGGCCGGAGCGCGGCCGCACCTGGCCTTCCATGCCTTCGGGAATCTCCAGGATCAGCCCGGTCGGCACCAAAGCCCGTTTTCCCGGCAGGATCAGCAGCGGCCGGTCGTCGGGTACCGCCGCGCGAAGATCCATGCCGGCGGCGCCGGTGCTTTCGTAGGCGGGGAGGGGAAGTCCTTCAGCATGCGGCAATCTGACGAAGCCGACGGTCGGACCGATGACGGAGGAGTTTTGGAGGGCTGCGCGCATAAAATCGATCCTATCGGCGCGATTGCCGATTCGGTCAATTCGCCCGCGCCGCTATCAACGGCTTTCTTTCAGGCATCACTATGACCTGAGCACGCTTTAGCGCACTTCCATTGGAACAATTGTCGTCTCTTTGATCTCCTCCATGACGAAGGAGGCGGACACATCGGACAGCGCCACCTTGGCGATCAGCCGCTGGTAGAGCCGGTCATAAGCCTTCACGTCGGCAACACGGGCACGCAGGACATAGTCGAGGTCGCCGGACATGCGGTAGACGCCGATGATCTCGGGAAGGCTGGTCACCGCCGCCCGAAACTTCTGCAACCAGTCGGGATCATGGTTGGACGTACGGACCAGAATGAACACCGAAAGGCCAAGCCCGAGCTTGTCGGCATCGACCAGCGCCACGCGGCCGGTGATGACGCCATCCTCCTCCAGCCGCTTGACGCGCCGCCAACAGGCATTGCGCGACAACGCCACCCGTTCCGACAGCTGGTCGACCGACAACGTGCCGTCGCGTTGCAATTCGGCGAGCAGTTTTCGGTCTATTTCATCGATATCCAGCGCCATATTGGGATGTTTGTCCTGCGGAATGACAAAACACAAGGACATTTTGGGACCGATGAACCGACGAAGCGTGTCAGGATACTCATATCGGAACGCAAGCGCTGAAGGGGATCTAAATGTCGGTCGCAAGCATCTTCACTTCCCATCCGGCCAAGGTCGGCGAAACCTATTTCGGCCATATGGCCTTTGCCGCCTGGTTCTCCTCGCGCCTGCTGCTGGCGGCGGGCGCCGCGCTCGTTCACGCTTTCTTGCCATTTCTCTTCGAGACTACCGCCAGCCGAATCGTCCGCGAGCTCTACGAACGGACGCACAACAGAGGCACACACGCGACCAAGGAGCCGGCGGCTCTCATGGATCGCGCCTAGAGGACGACAGAAGCGATGTGCCGGTGGGCGGCCTATCTCGGTGAAGCGGTCTTTCTTGAAGACATTCTCACGGCGCCCTGCCACTCGCTGATCGCCCAGAGCCATTGCGCCCAGGAAGCCAAGTCGCCGACCAATGGCGACGGTTTCGGCCTCGCCTGGTATGGCGACCGGCCGCAGCCCGGCCTCTACCGCGACATCCTGCCGGCCTGGTCCGATCCCAATCTGAAGAGCCTGTGCCGGCAGATCAAATCCGGCCTGTTCCTCGCCCATGTGCGGGCCTCGACCGGCGGCGCCACCAGCCGCATGAACTGCCATCCCTTCATCTCCGGTCCCTGGTCGTTCATGCACAACGGCCAGATCGGCGGCTTTGAAAAGATCCGCCGCGCGCTGGAGAATTCGCTGTCCGACGCCGTCTTCGACCAGCGCGAAGGCACCACCGATTCCGAACTGTTCTTCCTGCTGATGATCGACGAGGGATTGGCTGGCGACCCGCAAGGCGCGGTCTCGCGCGCCACTGCCCGTGTGCTCGACGCCTCGCGCCGCGCCGGCCTCGAACCGGCACTGAAACTCACCGCCGCCTTCTCGGACGGGCAGGCGCTGCACGCGGTGCGCTATGCCACCGACGCCCATGCACCGACGCTCTACACCTCCTCCTTGCGCAAAGGCGGCGGCCGCTGCATCGTCTCCGAACCTTTCGATCGCGAGGGTGGAGACTGGCAGGCGATCCCGCCGTCGAGCTTCGTCACCATGACTGGGGATGGCATGGCCATCCGTCCTTTCGCGCCCGCATCGGCCAGGCTGGCCGTGGCCGTCTAGTCGCACTTGCAGCTACGCCGGGGGCCAGCGCCCCCCTCTGTCCTCCCGGACATCTTCCCCACGGGGGGAGATCGGATGTCGCGACGGCTTTCGCCAATCTCCAACGTTGCAAGACTGAGCGAAGCGCCGAAGCTGCTAATCTCCCACTTGTGGGGTAGATGTCCGGCAGGACAGAGGGGGGGCGCCGTAGAGTACCGACCTCAACAGACGGCCGGCGCAATTCCGATCAAACGCAGCCAAGCTCCGAATGCTCAACTCCGCTTGAAGTCGTGCCGCTGTCCGCCATTTTCCAACCAAGCGGCCAAGCCGGAGCCTTGATCATGAATCCCGTCTTCTCCTCAACCGTCGAACTCGCCGCCGCCATCGCTCGGCGCAAAATCTCCGCCGTCGAAGCACTCAATGCCCATCTGGCGCAGATCGACCGGCACAATGAAGGCGTCAACGCAGTCATCTCGCTCGACAGGGAGGGCGCGTGCGAACGCGCAAAGAAGGCCGACGCGGCACTCGCGCGCGGCGCCACGCCCGGGCCGCTGCATGGCGTTCCCTTCACGCTGAAGGACATGCACGAAACCGTCGGCATGAAAACCACGGTCGGCTTCCCGCCCTTCGCCGACTATGTCGCGAGCCACGACAGCCCGGTCGTTGCGAGACTGAAGGCGGCCGGCGGTGTGCTGATGGCCAAGACTAATGTCGCCACCATGCTGTCGGACTGGCAGTCGGACAATCCGCTGTTCGGGCGCACCAGCAATCCATGGAACCTTGAGCGTACGGCGGGCGGCTCCAGCGGCGGCGCCGCGGCGGCGGTGGCGGCCGCCATGACGCCGTTCGATGTCGGCACCGACATGCAGGATTCAATCCGGCTGCCGGCCGCCTTCTGCGGCGTCTATGGCCTGAAGCCGACCGAACACCGCGTCTCGCTGGCCGGCGCCTTCCCAAATCCTGGCAATGCCGCACGCAGCGTGCGGCTGATGTCCTGCCTCGGCCCGCTGGCGCGCGGCGTGGATGACCTGTCGCTGGTCTATCAAATCATCGCCGGGCCGGATGGGCGTGACGCCGATCTGGCGCCGGTGCCGGTCGAGACCACGCCGAAGCTCGACCTGAAGACATTGCGCATTGCCTTCGCGCCGTCCTTCCCCGGCTTGCCGGTGGCCGGCGCTATCGGCGTCGCAGTCGAAAAACTCGCAAGTCAGTTGCAATCGGCCGGCGCCCTCGTCGCGGAAGCGAAACTGCATAAGCTCGACCTGCACGACGATCTCGCACAGGGCGGCGCGCTGATCGGCATGATGATGGAGGCCGCACAGCCGGAGCCGCCGGAGCGACCGACACCGATCTCGCGCTGGTTCAAAGCGCTCGCCCGCCGCGACACATCCATTCTCGCCTGGGATCGGTTTTTCGACGACTGGGACGCGCTGCTCTGCCCGGTGGCGATGACCACGGCCTTCTCGCATTGCGAGCCGGGCACGCCGATCAAGGTCGACGGCAAGGATCAGGACTACTGGATGCTGCCGGCCTATGGCGCCGTTTTCAACTACAGCGGCCATCCGGCGCTTTCCATGCCATGCGGAGAAGATCGCGACGGCCTGCCGATCGGCCTGCAACTGGTTGGCAAACGCTGGTCGGAGGCGCGGCTGCTTGGTGTCGCTGCGGCCATTGAGCCGCTTACCGGGGGCTTTCGCCGCCCGCCGGCTTATTGAGCAAAGCGCGACAGCCCATAGGGCGCCAGCAGCGGGTCGCGCTCGCCGTCGAGGATTTCCATGGCCGCAAACAGGCCGACGGCCGGCGCCAGCGTGATGCCCGAATGCATCACCGCGACATAGAGCCCGCCCATGCCCTCGGCGCGGCCAATGATCGGAAAGCCGTCGATCGGATGGGGGCGGTAGCCGATGGTGTGGAAATCGAGTTCCAGCCCCTCGGCGCCGCGCAACGCCGCCTTCGTCACCGCGAACAGGTCGCGCGCCGTCGCTTCGGGGTTCTGGCCGGGATCGCCGCCGGCGAAATCCGAGCCGGCGATGATGCGGCCCTCGGCCGTCTGGCGCACATGCAGCCTCTCGGCGTGCACCAGGCCGTTGAGCAGCTTCTTGTGGGGCCGCGAATGGACGATCAGGCCGGGCGGCGTTTCGATCGGCAGCTTGATGCCGGCCGTCGCGGCGATGTCCGGAGAGCCGACGCCAGCGGCGATCACCACCTCGTCGGCGGCAATCAGCCCGTGAGATGTGTCCACGCCGGTCGTCCTGCCGTTGGCCTGGGCCAGCGCCGAGACCGTGCTGGCAATGACCCCCGCGCCATGCCGTTCGGCATCCGCCAGCAAGGCCCTGGCCGTCGCAACCGGCTCGGCCACGCCTTCCTCCGCGACATAAACAGCGAATTCAGGAGGTTCGACGAGGTTGGGTTCGATTTGCGCCGCCCGCTCGCGGCCAACGCGTTCGATGCGATAGCCCCATGAAGAATGTTCGGCCGCGTAGGCTTCGAGCCGGTCGGCCGGCAGGTCCCAGCATAGCCCGCCGCACCAGGCGAGCGGCAGCCCAGGCAACTCGTTCGCCAGTCGCCTCCACTCGGCCATGGCGCGGGTGCGCAGCCGGAAATAGATTTCGGGGTTACCCCAGCTGGCGTTGATCCAGGCAAAGGAATTGGGCGTCGCGACACCACCCGCGCCGCTTTCGGAAATGACCGTGACCTGCGCTCCTGCCCTGGTCAGATGCCAGGCGATCGAGGCGCCGATAATGCCGGCGCCTATGACGATCACTTGTTTCACCGCAGCCATGTTCACTCCTTTACCTGTTGTCCGCGGAGGACGCTCTTGCAGTGCCACCCCATTCGTCGCTTGCCAACATCGGACACGGTAAAAATATGCGCTTGACATCAATACGTACGTACGTATTATTTGAACATGGCTAGACAATCACTCCGCGAAAAACTTCTCGACGCCGGTTTCCGGACCATCTGGAATTCAGGTTATGCCGCCGCTGGCGTGCGCGACATCGTTGCCGCCGCCGACGCCAGGCCGGGATCCTTCACCAACCATTTCGCCTCCAAGGAGGCGTTCGTCGGCGAAGTGCTGGACCGCTACTTCACCTATGTCAGCGGGCTGGTCGAGGCTGCGCTGGCGCAGGACGGCACGCCGCCCATAGGCAGGCTGCGCCGCTACCTCGACGTCATCACCTCGAAGCTCGAGGCGCATGACTGGGCGCGCGGCTGCATGATCGGCAATCTCAGCCTTGAGACAGCCGTGCACAGCGAGCCGTTGCGTTTGCAGCTCGTCGCCATCTTCGAGCGCTGGCGCCAGCCATTCGCCGTCTGCATCGCCGAAGGCCAGGCGGCCGGCGACATCGCCAAGACCTTCGAGGCCGAGGACCTCGCCGACTTCCTGCTGTCGTCCTGGCAGGGCGCCATGCTGCGCATGAAGGTTGAGCGCAGCCCCGAACCGCTCGAGCGGTTCAAGAAAGTCATCTTCAGCACGGTGTTTGCAAAGGAGCCGACCCCATGAGTTCGAAAGCCAACCCGCCTCAGCCGGTCGCCACCGCGCCGAGACGCTTGCAGATTCCCGCACTCGATTCGACCATGTCCTATGTCGAGGCGGGAGCGTCCGGCCCGATCGTGCTGTTCCTGCACGGCAACCCGACCTCGTCCCATATCTGGCGCAACATCATCCCGCATGTCGCCCCGTTCGGCCGCTGCATCGCGCCTGACCTGATCGGCTATGGCCAGTCCGGCAAGCCCGATATCGACTATCGCTTCTTCGACCATGTCCGCTATCTCGATGCTTTCCTCGACGCGCTCGACATCAGGGATGTTGTGCTGGTCGCGCAGGATTGGGGCACGGCCCTTGCCTTCCATCTAGCGGCAAGGCGGCCGCAGCGCATCCTCGGCCTCGCCTTCATGGAATTCATCCGGCCCTTCGAGCGCTGGGAGGATTTTCACCAGCGCCCGCAAGCCCGCGAAATGTTCAAGGCGCTCCGCACGCCCGGCGTCGGCGAAAAGCTGGTCCTGGAAGACAATGTCTTCGTCGAGAAAGTGCTGCCGGCCTCGGTGCTGCGCACGATGAGTGACGACGAGATGGACGCTTACCGGGCACCGTTCCCGACGCTGCAATCGCGCAAGCCGGTGCTGCGCCTGCCCCGGGAAATGCCCATCGAAGGCCGGCCCGCCGACGTTGCCGTCATCAGCCAGCACGACCATCGCGCGCTGCGGCTGTCCACCTATCCGAAACTGCTGTTCGCGGGCGATCCGGGCGCGCTGATCGGGCCGCAGGCCGCGCGCGAATTCGCGGCCGGTTTGAAGAACTGCGGTTTCATCAATCTCGGGCCTGGTGCGCACTATCTGCAGGAGGATCATGCCGACGCGATAGGCGGCGCCATCGCCAGCTGGCTTCCGGAGGTCGTTTTGGCGAACCGGATGGGCGAGCTGGCCTGAGGCAAGCCATGGCATCCGGGGGCGTCCGCGCCGCCGGACCGGTCGACAGCCCGGCACTACGCTGCTAGAAGCCCGGCCTGTCACACGGAAATCCCAGAGAATGCCCGAAACAATACCAGAGGAAGTGGCGCGCCGCCGCACCTTCGCGATCATCGCGCACCCCGACGCCGGCAAGACGACGCTCACCGAAAAGCTGCTGCTGTTCGGCGGTGCCATTCAGCTTGCCGGCGAGGTCAAGGCCAAGAAGGACAAGATCCAGACCCGGTCCGACTGGATGAAGATCGAGCGCGAGCGCGGCATTTCGGTCGTCACCTCGGTGATGACCTTCGAGTATGAAGACAATGTCTTCAACCTGCTCGACACGCCTGGCCACGAGGATTTCGCCGACGATACCTACCGCACGCTGTCGGCGGTCGACTCGGCCGTCATGGTCATCGACGCTGCCAAGGGCATCGAGCCGCGCACGCTGAAACTGTTCGAAGTCTGCCGGCTGCGCGACATTCCGATCATCACCTTCGTCAACAAGATGGACCGCGAAAGCCGCGACCCGTTCGAGATTCTGGACGAGATCGAGCAGAAGCTGGCGCTGGACACCGCACCTATCACCTGGCCGATCGGCCGCGGCAGGACGTTTTCCGGAACCTATCACCTGGCGTTGAACGCAGTGCGCAAGGGCGACGACGAGAAGGAACGTACGCCGGTCAACGGCCCCGATTCCAACCGCGTCGCCGGGCTGCTGCCGGAAAACGAGCGCGAGGCCTTCATCGAGGAACTGGAACTCGCGCGGGAAGCGTGCCGCCCCCTCGACATCGATGCCTTCCGCGAGGGCCATCTGACGCCGGTCTATTTTGGCTCGGCGCTGCGCAATTACGGCGTGCGCGACCTGATCGAGGCGCTCGGCGCCTTCGGCCCGCCGCCGCGCGCGCAGGAGGCCGACACCCGCAAGGTCGAGGCGACCGAGGACAAGATGACCTCCTTCGTCTTCAAGATCCAGGCCAACATGGACCCCAACCACCGCGACCGTATCGCTTTCGTGCGCGTCTGCTCGGGCAAGCTCGAGCGCGGCATGAAGGCCAAGCTGGTGCGCACCGGCAAGCCGATGAGCCTGTCGGCGCCGCAATTCTTCTTCGCCCGCACCCGCGTCACGGCGGATGAAGCCTTTGCCGGCGACGTCGTCGGCATTCCCAACCACGGCACGCTGCGCATCGGCGACACGCTGACCGAGGGCGAGGAAATTCTTTTCAGGGGCGTGCCGAACTTCGCCCCGGAAATCCTGCGCCGCGTGCGCCTCGGCGACGCCATGAAGGCGAAGAAACTCAAGGAAGCGCTGCACCAGATGGCCGAGGAAGGCGTCGTGCAGTTGTTCTCGCCCGAGGATGGCTCACCGGCCATCGTCGGCGTCGTCGGCGCCCTGCAGCTCGACGTGTTGAAGGAGCGGCTGAACTTCGAATACACGCTGCCGGTCGAGTTCGAAATGTCGCGCTTTTCCGTCTGCCGCTGGATCTCGGCCGACGACAAGGCCGAGACGCTTCGCTTTATCGAGGCGCATCGCGGCGACATCGCCAGGGACCTCGATAACGACCCGGTGTTCCTGGCCCAGCACGCTTTCTCGCTGAACTACGAAGCCGAGCGCTGGAAAGCGATCCGCTTCGCCACCATCAAGGACTACCAGGTCCGCGACAAGGCGGCGTGAGCTGTGTTTCTTCCTTCTCCCCTTGTGGGAGAAGGTATCGCCGAAGGCGAACGGATGAGGGGTGTTCCAGGGAACGCCAACGTCTCACTCCGCTGGAACACCCCTTGTATCTGCACGGAGGAGACTTTGTGCGATGGAAGCGACTGAGCCTCGAACCGGACGGCCATCCGATTCGAGGCTTGGCGAAGTCGCCCGACAC